>CAXXYJ010000001.1:0-26261 GCA_963664795.2 Chloroflexota bacterium
CGCCGCCGCCATCGGCCAGCACGAGTATTCAACCTGGTTTTCCGGGTCCGCGTTGCTATCGAGCGACTCCGATTCCGTCACCATCGGTCTGCCCAACGCGTTCGTTCTCGCCGCCGCCCAGCGCAAGCACGGGGCCGAGGTTGAACGCGTCGTCGCGGCCGCCGCCGGCCGCCAGCTGCAGATCAACTACCAGACCCTGGCCGCCGCTAACGGCACCAACGGTCACGCCTCCCCCCCGGCCCCCGCCGGACCGCAGCCGGCGCCGCCGATCCTGCAGGCCCCTACAGCATGGACGGGTTCGTCGTCGGCCCCGAGAACCAGCTGGCGCATGCCGCCGCCCAGTCCATCGCCGCCGGCAACAACTCATTCAGTCCTCTGTTCCTGCACGGTCCCTGCGGCGTCGGCAAGACCCACCTGCTGCGCGCCATCGCCGCGGCCGCCGGCCGAGACCGCCGGACCATCTACTGCACCCTCGAGCAGTTCACCAACCAGTTGGTGAGCGCGCTGCGCAACAATTCGCCCGAATCGCTGCGGCGGCGCTATCGCTCGGCCGACATCGTCCTGTTCGACGATGTCTACTTCGTCGCTGGCAAGCGCGCCACCCAGGAGGAGTTGTTCCACACCTTCGACACCGTCGCCGCCAACGGCGGGGCGATAGTGCTGGCCAGCGACCGGAGCCCGGCCGAAATGGACGACCTGCCCAACCGGCTGCGATCCCGGTTCGCGGCCGGGATTGTCGTCGACATCCAGCCGCCCGGATTCGAGATGCGGATGGCTTTTGTAGAACATCTCGGAAAGCGCGCCGGCGTCGACGTTCCCGCCTCCGTCCGCACCGCCCTGGCCTCGTCCAACATCGCCGACTTCCGCAAGCTGACCGGAATCTTCAACCGCCTCGTCGCCGAATCTCACCTGCGTTCCGAGTCGATAACCGGAGATCACGCCCGCAGGCTGCTGGCCCATTACGACCACGCCGCCCACGCGCCGGGTTGACCCGGACGCGGTGATAGCCGCGGTATCCCGCATCTGCCAGGTCGAAACCAAGCTGCTGGCCGGCACCAGCCGCGCCCGTTCGGTCATCGATGCCCGAAACCTGTGCGCGTTCGCGCTCCGTCAGTTCACCGACCAGCCGTTGACTGCGATCGGCCAGTGCCTCGGCGGCCGCACCCATTCGACGGTCCTGAACGCCATTCGCCGCGCCGAAGCGCGCATCAACCAGGACCAGAAAACCCGCGCCCTGTTCCATCAGCTCGAAAACCAGTTCGCGCCCGATTGAGAAACGACCGGACCAGCGGAGCAGGGATCGCCCGGCAAATCCCCGACCAGGGCGTTCTTCTCACGCACACGTTCGACTGGGATCGGTGGCGCGTCGCGATGCTCGCGTTCGGCACCCACGAGCAATTCGAGAACCTCGTGCTCCCGACGTGGGAAGTGCTCGACGACGGCCTCGAGGCAACCGACATGCGGTTCCCGGCGATCATTACCAACGTCGCGGACAGCGTCACGAACGTCAAGGATCCTTTCGAGCGGACGCGCGCCCAGGTCGAGGCCGAGAACGGGCCGCTGCCCGAGCCGACCGCAGAGCCCTGGGGTCCCGACCGCCTGGAGCGCTAGCGCCGCTCGCCCGGGCCGACATCCGCCGGCGAATGATCGTCCCAATTCCGTTTCCAGGCTGACCCGGCGCCCGTGATTCATCGCGGGCAGCGCCGCGTTCAAGACCTGTTCAGAACGCCCTCGCGGCCGTGACCCGGCGCCATCCCTGGCGCCGGGACCGCCGTAACGCGAAGAGAACCGACAGCGAATTGGACACCTTCGGGAGAGCCGCCCGCTCCCGTACGGGGATGCGGTTTTCGACATTGCACAGCGCCTACTACGCACTGTTACGGGTTAAGGAATCAATTACTTTGGATCGTCTTATTGGTCGGTGGTAACCAAACACGGCCGATCGGCCGGGATAATCTTTACGTCAAATCCTGCAAGCCGAACCCACAGGGAGATTTGATTTGGCCAAGGGAACTCCGCGGCGCGCGCCGAAGCATGATCTCCCACCGCTCGACCACGTGCGGGCCGACATCCTGCGCATTGCGATCACCGCCCTGATCGTATCCGCGCTTCTGATCCCGGCGTACTTCCTGGTCGGATAACCCAGCTGCCCGCGGCCGACCAGCTGGCGCTGGTTCTCGCCACCGAGGCTCGGCTGCTAAGCCTGATCAGGTCCGGTTACGGAGAAACCGAGACCCCCGCCTACTCGCGGTCGGTGGCGCGGAACCGCGGCCAGGCGCGTCTGGGAAGGATGCGCGCGCTGCTTCGCAGCGCCGGCGATCCGCAACTGGCGTACCCGGTGATCCAGGTGGCGGGAACCTCCGGCAAGGGCTCCACGGCGCAGTTGATCGGATCCCTGCTGCGGTCCTGCGGTCTCAAGATCGGCCTCCACCAGACTCCGTACCTGCAGTCCCCGACCGAGAAACTGGTGCTCGGCGGGAATCTGGCCTCGGCCGAGGAATTTGCCGCCTCGACCGACTGGCTTTTCGATGTCGCCGAGGGCATGCGCCGGCACGACCCGGGCTTCGAATTGCGCTACGGGTCCGCCTGGGTGGCCCTGACGTTCGGGCACTTTGCGCGGATGGTTCCCGATTACCTAGTGCTCGAGTGCGGCGCCGGCGCGCGCTTTGACCTGACCAACGTCACCGAGCCGGAGGTCAGCGTCATCACCAGGGTCGGGCTCGACCACCAGGCCACGTTGGGCGCGAACGTGGACGAGATCGCCTGGCACAAGGCGGGCATCGCGCGCGCCGGCAGACCGCTGGTGACGATCGAGCAAGGCGCGCGGATAGACGCGGTGATCGATGAGGAGGCCGCCCGCGCCGGCGCGCGGCTCAAACGGCTGCGCGAGGGTGTGGACTGGACAACTACCCGCGCCGGCGCGCGGACACGCTTCACCTATCGCGGAAAGATCCTGCGGGTGGGACCGGTCGAGCTGGGGCCCGGTCGATGGCAGGTCGAGAACGCGGCGCTGGCGTGCGGAGCGGTCGAGGAACTCCTCGACGGGATCCCGGATGCCGATCCGGACAGGATGGCGCGCGCGCTGACGCGGACCCGGTTGCAGGGGCGCCTGGAGCTGGCGTCGAACGATCCGCTGGTGGTCCTCGATGGGGCCCACAACCCGCAGAAGTCCAGGGCCCTGGCGGGGAGCCTGCCGGAGGTTGTCGGACCGCGCAGGCTGGTGGCGGTACTGGGGGTGATGGGGTACAAGAAGGCCAGGGAGGTCGTGGAACCGATTCTCGCCGCGGCCGATGAGGTCGTCTTCACGCAGGCTGACGTGTACGTCAAACGCGCCTATCCGGCGCCCGCGCTTATGGAGTTGGCCGGGGCGGGAGGCGCCCGCGCGATCGCGAATCCGATTCAAGCGGTGGAGGAGGCGGTCAGGCTGGCCGGACCCGATGGGGCGGTCTGCGTGACCGGTTCGCTGTACCTGGTCGGAAGGGTGCGCGAGCTATGGTGGCCGACCGAGAAGATCGTTGAACAGCGTACGCCCTGGCCCGACTAGAGCAGGGCCGGGATAACCGCGACCGCCAGAAGGTCTTCGTCGATCAGCCCGTTGGCGGAGCTCCAGACGTCCCACGAATCGGCGGCCGGGTCGTAGCGGGCTGCTCCGGCGTCGGTGGCGATGAGTATCGCCCCGGCCGAATCCTCGGCCAGACCGCGGATGTCGTCGCCGGGAAGGTCGCTGTCGGCGGCGGCAAAGGACCGGAAGTCGAACTGCCCGGGCGAGATGACCGCCAGGCCGGAATCGGTCCCCACCCAGATCGAACCGTCGCTGGCGGCCAGGATCTGGCGGACGGCAAGGCTCGGCAGTCCGTCGGCCAGCCCGTAGGCGGTGAACGGTCCGGTCGGGCCGGTGAGCGATGCGGCCAGTCCGTGGCCGGCGGTGCCCACCCAGAGCTCGGAACCGGCGACCGCGACCGCGGTGACGTCCCGGCTGGGCAGACCGTCGCGGTGGTCGATCGTGACCCAGACGCGACCGTCGAAGTGGGACAGGCCGGCGTCGGTGGCCGCCCATATCCGCGGCGGCCGGTCGCTGGCCAGGACAGCGGAGCGAACGTCCCGGCTGGGCAGACCGTCTGGTCCGACCGCGACCGCCGACAGCGAGCCGCGCGTGGACCCGAACACGGGCTGGATGTACTGGGCCAGACCCGCATCCTGGAGCGCCAGCAGGACGATCTGGCCCGAATCGGTGCTCACGTCGAGGACGGTGTTGGCGGCCAGTCCGGCGCGGGCCGCGTCGAGGACGACGTTGCCGCCCGGGTTGAAGTAGGGGAAGTAGTAGGCCCCGCCGTCGGTGCCCAGCCAAAGGCCGCGCCGCCGGTCGACGGTGACCGATCGGACGGTGTCGGACAGCAGGCCGGAATTGGCGACTTCGATCGAGCGCCAGTCCTCGCCGTCGAACACCAATAAACCGGCGGTGCGCGAACCGAAGGCGTAAAGTTCGCCCGGCGGCAGGGTGTTGGCCGGCGCGGGCGTCGACGACGGAGGGACGACCTCGAGCAGTTCGTAGGGGTCGCCGGCCGCCAGCGGCGGGGCGCCCCGGAACGGCACCAGCGAATACCAGTACTGGTCGGGGTAGGAGATGTTGCGCAGGACGTCGCCGAGCAGGGTCAGCTTCACCGGCGCGCGCGGGTCGGAAGGGTGATGTTCGAACACCGCGGCCTGGAAATACTGGCGCACGAACCCGGGAGTTGATCCCGGCGCCAGCAGGGTCCCGGGCGAACCGGTGTCGATGCGCGCGTCGGTCTTGGGAAACCCGAAACTGGCCACGCCGCCGAGATCGTCGAAGAACTGCCGAAATCCGACCCGGTTGCCGTTCAGGTCCAGATCGGACACGCGGTGGCCCCAGGGCCCGAGTTCGAGTCCGGGGTGCGGGTTACGGATGCCGGGCTCGGTTCCCTGATCGACCGAATCGGCGCGGCCCCCGCCGACGTAGTCCCAGGCCAGGCGCCGCTCCAGCACCCAGACGTCGCCCAGGTCGGGGGCGCCGGTGGTAGTCGACTACCCCGCGCTGGTAGTACTGGGTCAGCGACCCTTCCTCCTCGACCAGGACCTCGGAAGTGGCCAGCCCCCAGCGCGCCTCGGCGCCGGTGGCCAGGAAGTGATCGCGGAAGGCGGCCCGGTGCTCGACCCCATCGATGGTGACCAGGAGGTTGGGCACGTTGTGGCTCAGCAGCGGGTTGTTGCCGATCCCATCGCGCAGGTAAAGCGATTCTTCTACCTGGGGCGTGGCGGCGCCGGCGACGGGGGCGCCGGAAATGACGGTCGCCAGCAGGAAGACGGCCGCCGCCAGGCGGACGGCCGGGATCAGTTTTCGGCGACGGTCCAAAACGACTTGAGGCTTTCCTCGATGTCGGTGCGCCTATCGCAGGCCGCCCGCAGCTGGGCGATGTCGAAACTGGATCCGGTCCAGCCGCCGCCGCCCAGCAGCCGGTCCACATCCTGCGATGCCGACCGCCACTGCCGAAGGAGGCTGAGGAGCTGATTTTTCTGGGCGCGCGAGAGCTGCCTGGAAGACACCGCCGATTGACCTTACGAAGGGGCCGAACCCAGATCAACTATAGAATTTGCCGCCCTCGCCACCCCTTCCCTTCCCATGATCGATTCGCCCGCGCCCGCCAGCGACCGTCTGCAGACCCTGCGGACGCGCCTGACGCCGCTCAAAGAAGACCCGGGTTCGGTGATGGAGGCCCTGTACGTGGCCCAGGAACTGTTCGGGTACGTGAGCCCTGAGTGCATCGAGGTCATATCCGAGGAGCTCGGTTACCCCGAGGCCCACGTCTTCGGGGTCGTCACCTTCTACACGATGTTCTATACCGAGCCCCAGGCCGGCAGCATCGTGCGGGTGTGCCGGGACCTGTCCTGCCACATCGCCGGAGCGCCGGCGATCGCGGCCGCGATCGAGGAGCGGGCCGGGATCCGCAACGGGCAGAGCACCGCCGACGGCAAGCTGAAACTGGAACTTGTTTCCTGCCTGGGGCAGTGCGACCGGCAGCCGGCGCTGCTGGTCGGGCTGGACGTGCACGGCCCGATCGACGAGGCCGGCGCGGTCCGGCTCGTGGACCAGATCCTGGCCGGCGAATAGGCCGATGGCGATGGAGGAAATCCGGGTCGTAAACCGGAACCTGGGCAAGCCCGACTCGCACACCCTGGCCTCGTTCCAGGCCAGCGGCGGCTACGTGCAGGCGCGCCGGGCGCTCAATGAGATGGAACCCGACGCGATCATCGCGCTGATGGAGGAGTCCGAACTCAAGGGCCGTGGCGGGGCGTTCTTCCCGACCGGCATGAAATGGAAATTCGTGCGCTCGGACCCGAACCTGCCGCGCTACGTGGTGGCCAACGGCGACGAGAGCGAGCCGGGCACCTACTGCAACCGCGCCATCCTGGAAGAGGACCCGCACAACTTCATCGAAGGGATGATCATCGCCGCCTACGCGGTTGGAGCCCACACCGGCTACATCTACATCCGCGGCGAATACGGGCTGGCGATCGAACGGACCCAGGCGGCCCTGGACGAGTGCTTTGCGGCCGGGGTCCTGGGCGATGACGCGCTCGGTTCCGGCTACCCCGTGAAGTTGATCCTGCGGCGCGGCGGCCGGCGCCTACATCTGCGGCGAGGAAACCGCGCTCTTTAATTCGCTTGAGGGCAAGCGCGGCAACCCACGCTTCAAGCCCCCCTTCCCGACCAACTCTGGTGTCTGGTCGAAGCCGACCGCGATCAACAACATCGAGACCTTCTGCAACATCGCCCCGATCCTGGAGAACGGCGCGCAGTGGTTCAAGGATCTGGGGATCGGCGACGAGAACGCCGGCACCAAGGTCTACTGCCTGTCCGGAACGATCCAGCGCACCGGGTTGTTCGAACTCCCGCTGGGGGTGACCGCGCGCGAGCTCATCTACGATTTCGCGCGGCGGACCGCCGGAAGGGCGCGAGCTCAAGGGCTTCAAGCCGGGCGGCGCATCGGCCGCGGTGCTGACCGCCGACGAGTTGGACGCGCGGATGGACGCCAGCATCGGCCAGTACGACACCATCCTGGGGACCGGGGGCTGCATCGTCATGGACGAGACGGTCTCGATGGTCGATGCGGCGCTGCGCGACGCGCTCTTCTTCGAGGAAGAGAGCTGCGGCTTCTGCATCCCCTGCCGGGAGGGAACCCCCAACCTGGTCCAGATCCTGGAGAAGATGCTGGAAGGCGAGGGCCAGCCAGCCGACCTGGAGCTGCTCGAGGAGATCGGCGAATCGATGGCCTCCTCGTTCTGCGGGTTGGGCCAGTTCGCCTACCGACCGGTGGTCGGCGCGCTGCGCAAGTACCGCAGCGAATTCGAGGCCCTGGTCGGCGCCGGAGCGCCGCTGGCCGGCTAGACCGCCCCGGCCGGGCCCGGCAGCAGGGTCGCGGCCCCGAAGTGGTTCGAGCGCGCGGCCAGGTCGTTCAGGGTCGCGATCAGCGGACCGGACGTGGCGCCGGCGTCAACCCGCAGGCTGCGCCCTGCCTCGCCGGAGGGTTCCGGTGCCGCGCGCCGGCGGGCCCTTAACCGAGCGAGCGGGCCGATCAGTTCCCGGCGCCGTGTTCACGGACCCAGCCTCTTCCGTGGCGGCAGTGCCGCAGGTAATCACAGTTGGAGCATTCCGGGCCCGGGCGCGGCGCGTAGTCGGCCCGCGCGATCGCGGCGCCCAGATCGCGGGCCCAGTCCTCGGTGGCGGCCAGGTCCGCCGCCTCCGGCGCCCGCTCGTGGACGCTGTTGTCGCCGAGGTAGTGGAACGCCACCAGGTCCGGCTCCCGGCCCAGCGACCGGGACGCGGCCAGGGCGTAGAAATCGAGCTGGCGGAAATCGGGCCCGCCGGCCGAAGGGCGGCCCGACTTGTAGTCGACGATCCGGACCCGGCCGGAGCGGCGCTCGATGCGGTCGATGATCCCGCTGAAGTCGAACCCGCCGATCGGGGCCCGGAACCGCTTCTCGAGCAGGTCCTGGTGGCCGACGGCGGGCCGGTGCCCTTCCCAGAATTCCCTGAGGATGCGCAGGCCGCGGCCGCGGTAGTCGACCCTGTCCGACCTGATCAGAAACCCGTAGCTGGAAAAAAGACGCTGCTCGAACCGGCGGCGCAGCCATGACCAGGTGGCCGCGCGGCGGCGCGCGTGCCCGTAAAGGTCCTCGAGGACCTTGTGAATCAGCGAACCGAAGTAGGGCGCCTCGCTGAACGCCGGCCGCTTGCGCTCAACGTAACCGAGGAAGTAGGCGTGCGGGCAGTGCTGATACAGTGCCAGCTTGGAAAAACTCAGCCGGAGCGCCCGGCCGGATCTAGGGCCGCTGGACGCGGATCGACTCGACAATTACCGACTCGGTCGGCTTGGAGAGTTCGTTGGTGGCCGGGTTGCGGGTCAGGCCGACCCCGGCCAGCGCGTCGAGCGTCTCCAGGCCTTCGTCGATCTGGCCAAAGATGGTGTAGTTGCGGGGCAGGCGCTGGCTCAGGTCGGCCAGGCAGATGAAGAACTGGCTGCCGTTGGTGTTGGGTCCGCTGTTGGCCATCGCCAGGGTGCCGCGCTGGTAGCTCAGGTTTGCAGGGATCGGCTCGTCCGGGAACTGGTACCCGGGGCCGCCGGCGCCGGTGCCGGTCGGGTCGCCGGTCTGGACCACGAACCCGGGCAGGATGCGGTGAAAGATCACCCCGTCGAAATATTCCTGCTCGGCCAGGTGCACGAAGCTCGCCACCGCCAGGGGGGCGACGTCGGGGTAGAGCTCGCCGGCCAGCGAACCCTTGTTGGTCTCGATCTCGACCCGGATCGGCCCGGACAGGTCCGTGTCCAGCGAGGGCGTGCCCACCGGTTCCGGCGCGGGCTCCTCGCCGCACCCGGCCAGGACGCCCAGCACCAGCGCCACCGCACCGGCGACGGTGGGCAGGGCGCGGACCCAGCGAGTAGAAATAATCATCACTGCAAGATTAAGGCGGCGCCGGTCGGGGCGCCGGTCAGAACGGCAAAAGCAGCAGGCGGGTGCTGGGAATGGGCACGAGCAAACAGGCGGCCAAGGACGCGGCGACTCAGCGGATCACGCGCGAGCGGGATTCGATCATCGCCTTCGGCGAGGCGGTCATGGACGACCCCGAGCTGGGATTCAAGGAGTTCAACACCTCGGAGCGGACCTACGAACAGCTCTCCGGGATCGGGCTCGACGTCCGCACCGGCCTGGGCGTTACCGGGCTGAAGGCCGTGGTCGATACCGGCCGGCCGGGACCGACGGTGGCGGTGATGGGCGAGCTGGACGCGATCGGGGTTCCCGGCCACCCGCGCGCCAATCCCGAGACCGGGGCCGCCCACGCCTGCGGGCACAACGCGCAGCTGGCGACGATGACCGCCGCCGCGCGGGCCCTGACCAGCTCGGAGCTGCTCTCAAGCCTCAGCGGACGAATCGTATTCATGGCCGTGCCGGCCGAGGAGTACGTAGAGATCGGCTGGCGCAAGCAGCAGGTCGACGAAGGGCGGATGCGGTTCCTGGGCGGGAAGCCGGAGATGATCGCCGACGGGGCCTTCGACGACGTCGACATGGCGGTGCTGGTGCACTCCTCCGCCCGGCCCGACAAGGTCATGCTGTGCCGATCGGAGAACGGCTGCGCGGTGAAGCAGATAACGTTCTTCGGCCACGCCGCCCACGCCGGCGCCGCCCCGCATCTGGGCACCAACGCCCTCTATGCGGCCCAGGTCGCCCTCTCGGCGATCAACGCGCTGCGCGAGACCTTCCCGGAGGAGGACTGCACCCGCGTGCACCCCATCATCACGCGCGGCGGCGACATCGTGAACGTGATCCCGCACGAGGTGACGATGGAGACCTTCGTGCGCGGGGCGACGCTGGAGGCCATAGCCCGCGCCGAGGCCAAGGTGGACCGGGCCCTGCGGGCCGGGGCGATGGCGCTCGGGGCCGGCGTCGAGATCGCGAACCTGCCCGGCTACATGCCCCTTAGCAACTGCCGGGCCCTGGCCGACGTTTGCACCCGGAACTCGCACGCGCTTTTCGGCGCGGACAGCGTCGTGTACGAGGGCCACCGGCCGGGCAGCACCGACATGGGGGACCTCTCGCGCATCATGCCGGTGCTGCAGCCGCAGATGGCCGGGATGGTGGGATCGAACCACGCCGAGGACTGGGCGGTGGCCGACCTGGACGGGGCCTACATCGACCCCGGAATCCTGATGTCGCACATGGTCATCGATTTGCTCTGGGACGACGCGGCGACCGGGGCCAAAATCGTAGACGAATACAAACCCGAGTTGACGAGCGCCGGTTACCTGGCGGCCCAAGATTCCAAATTTGCGGCCGAACGCTGGGACTATGCAGATGCCTGAAGGCGCCGTCCGCAGCCGAGAGGACGCACCCATGGCCGAGTGGATGCTCGAAGACGAGTTTGGCGACGTGATCGGCAAGGCACGCCGCGGCAACGGCCTGAGCATCGAACAGCTGGCCGAAGCCAGCGGCATCGAAGCCGCCGCGGTGGAGGCGTTCGAGGGCTACCGGCGCGATCCTTCCGAGTCCGAATCCGGCGCCCTGGCCGGGGCGCTGGGCCTGCGGGCTCCCCAGCTCTGGGAGCTGGCCCAGGAGGGCTGGCTGCCGGAGCGGCCCGACCCCGACCTCGGGGACGGGACCTGCGTCGAGAGCCTCTACTTCGCCCCCGACCGGGTCTGGGCCTACCTGTTGGGGGACGCCGAATCCTGCGTGGCGATCGACTGCGGCGCGCCGCTGGAGGAGATGCTGGCCGCGATCGGCGACCGCCGGCTCCTGGGCATCGTGCTGACCCACGCCGACGCCGACCACATCTATTCGCTCGACGGGCTGCTGGCGCGCGGGGAGGTGCCGGTCTACGTGCACCGGTCCGAGGTCGACCGGGTTACGGCGCCGCAGGTGATCGCGTTCGACGACGGCGACCTGATCGAGCTTGAGCGGTACCGGTTCTCGGTCCTGCACGCGCCCGGGCACACCTCCGGCTGCTGCGGCCTGCACGTGCCGGGGGCGGTCTTTAGCGGCGACACCATATTCGCCGGCTCGGTCGGCGGGACCCGGATGGGGGCCTCCTACTACCGCGGTCACCTCGACGCGGTCCGAACCAAGATCCTCTCGCTTCCCGGCGAAACCAAGCTCTACCACGGCCACGGCGCCCACTCGACGGTGTCCTGCGAGCTGGCCCACAACTGCTTCTTCTAGGCGGTTCCTAGCAGGCCGGCGACTCGGTCGGAATCTGCAGGACCTGGCCGATCAGGAGGTTCTGCTCCTCGGTGAGCTCGTTTACCTCCCGCAGCGATTCGATCGAGACCGAGTAGTCGGTGGCGATCCCCCAGAGCGTGTCGCCGGAGTCCACCCGGAAGCGGCATCCGGCCAGCTCGCCGGTGGCCAGCTCGAGCGGGAAGTCGGATTCGGGCAGGGATAGGACCTGGCCGATCCGGATCTGGTTGATGTCCTCGATCCCGTTGGCGATCGCGATCGCTTCCGGGGTAAGCCGGTACTGCTCGGCTATCGACGCCATGGTCTCGCCGGCCACGACCCGGTGGGTGAGGGGGATCGCGGTGGGCTCGGGCGTGGGCGCGGCGGTGGGGGCCGGCGGCAGGGTCGGCACCGGCACCTGGGGCTGATCGACCATCGGGCCCAGCACGGCGGTCGGGGGCTCCTGCTGGGCGCCGGTGCGGGTCACCACCAGCCAGACAACCAGCAGGAGGATCAGAACCCCGGCGGTGCCCAGAGCGCGTTCGCGGCGGGTCGAGTCCATTCACGCCCGGGTTTCCGGGCCGCCCCTCTCGTGCAATTGGCGGTTGCGATCTCGGGATCGGGAGCGATTCTAGTTGGCGTCGTGGGAACATTGATCCGGTGACGGCTCAGGCGCGAGGAGGCCCGATGCAGGCGCTGATTCTGGCCGGAGGGTACGGGACCCGGCTGGGCGAGCTGACCCGCAACTGCTCCAAGGTGCTCCTGCCGGTGGCCGGGCGCCCGATGATCGAGTGGGTGCTGGAGCGGGCGTTCGCGCTGCCCCGGGTCGAACGCGCGGTGATCGTGACCAACGACCGCTTCTTCGCCGATTTCCGGGCCTGGCAGGCCGACTACCGGGGCGAGGGCCGGGTCACGGTCCTAAACGACGGCACCACCAGCAACGAGAACCGCCTCGGAGCGGTCGGCGACGTCCTGTTCGGGATCGAGCACGAGGCCATCGACGACGACCTGCTGATCATGGCCGGCGACAACATCTTCGATTTCGACCTGCAGCCGATGGCCGATCTGCTGGCCGAACGCGGGTCCTGCGCGGCGCTCTACGACGTCGGATCGCTCGAGGCCGCCAAGCGCTACTCGAACGCGACCCTGGACGATCACGGCCGGATCACCGCGTTCGTGGAAAAACCCCCGCGGCCGTCCTCGAGCGCGGTCGTGGTGGCCCTCTACATGTACCGGGCGGCCGACCTGGCGCTGTTCAAGCGCTTCTCGGACGAGGGCCACAACCTGGACCTGATCGGCGGATTCCTGCAGTGGGCGCACCGCCAGACGCCGGTGTACGGCTGCACCTTCGGCGGGCGCTGGTGGGACATCGGCGACCGGGCCGAATACGAAGCGGTGAACGATCACTTTGCCCGGTCCCGGTAAGGTCCCGGCCTGGGCGCCCGGCCTGGCCGAGCGGGCCGGCGGGGCGGATTTCTGGGTGCGCGCGCCGGGCCGGGTGAACCTGATCGGCGAACACACCGACTACACCGGCGGCCTGGTCCTGCCCTCGGCCCTCGACCTGGAGATCCGGGGCGCGGTCCGGGTGCGCGGCGACGCCAGGGTCCGGGTGCGCTCGCTCTCGCTCGCCGACGCCGACGAATTCGAAATCGGGTCCGAGGATGCCGACGCCGGGCCGGAATTCGGGCGCTACGTGCGCGGCGTCCTGGCCGCGCTGGCGCGGTCGCAGGACCGCGGCCGGGAATGGCTGGGCTTCGACCTGACCCTGGAGTCGACCCTGCCGGTGGCGGCGGGGCTCTCCTCTTCGGCCGCGCTGGAGGGGGCGACGGCCATGGCCGCGCTCGCGGTCAACCGGATCGATCCCTCCCCCGAGGAGCTGGTAGAGGCCTGCCACTGGGCCGAGAACGAGTTCGTGGGCCTGGCCTGCGGGGTCATGGACCAATCGATCTGCATCCACGGCCGGCCCGGCCATGCGATGCTGCTGGACTGCGGCGACGGGTCCCGCCGGCACATCCCGCTTGGCGACCTGGCGATCGTCGTGGCCGACACCGGTTCCGAGCGCCGGCTATCGGCCTCGGCCTACAACGAGCGGCGCTCGCAGTGCGAGCAGGGACTGGCCGCCCTGGCCCAAAAAACTCCCGACCTTGCAAGCCTGCGCCAGCTTGAACCGGACATGCTGGAGAGCCGCCGCGGCGAGTTGCCCCCGCTGATTTACCGGCGACTGCGCCACGTGGTCGGCGAGAACCGCCGCGTGGAGGTAATGGCGGCGGCGCTGGCGGGCGGCGACCGGCGCGTGATGGGCGAGGCGATGGCCGCCTCGCACCGCTCGCTGCGCGATGACTTCGAGGTCTCGTCGGCCGAGCTCGACGCGATGGTCGAATCGGCCGGCGACGCGCCCGGCCTGATCGGGTCGCGCCTGACCGGGGCCGGGTTCGGCGGCTGCACGGTCTCGCTGGTGGCGCCGGACCGGGCCGCCGAATTCGCCGCCGCGCTGGCCGAAGGTTACCGGCGCCGCAGCGGCCGGGAGGCGCGCGTCTACGCCTGCCGCAGCTCCGCCGGCGCGTCCTGGGGGAGTCTGAATGGGGTTTGAAGACCTGAGCCTTGCGGTCGGACTTGCCGCCGCCGCCGGGATGTCGCCGTTCATCGCCCTGGCGCTGCTGGGGATGGCGCTGGGGATCGGGTTCGGGACCGAGGGTTTCCCGGCCCGCGACGCGCTCTCCAGCCTGGCCGGGCTGCTGGCGATCCTGGCCCTGCTGGCGATCGATCTGGTGCTGGACAAGCTGCCGGCGCTGCGGTCCTTCTGGACGCCGGTCGGCTGGGTGGCGCGGGCCCTGGTTGGCGCGGCCTGCGGCTGGGCCCTGCTGGACGGGGGCGCGCTGGCCCCGCTCGTCGGCGCGCTGCTGGCGCTGGCGATCAACTGGCTGCGGCTGGAACTGGCCGACATGGCCGGAGTGCGCGTGCCGGCGCTGGGCCGCTTCGGCGCCCTGGCGGGGGCGGATTTTGCGGCCGCGGTCGGCGGAGCGCTCTCGCTGGCGGCCCCGCTGCTGGGAGTGGCGCTGGCGGCGATCGGGTTGGCCGGCACCGGGCATATGGTTTCGCGCCGCTGGCGCAGGCGCGGGGTGCGCGATACTAGCGTTTGATTGATTCGCTTTACTTCCAGCCGACCCGCAGCCCGCCCGCCCCTTCCATGCCCCAGCCGATCGACCTTCGGTCAGACACCGTGACCCGCCCCACCGCGGCGATGCGCGCGGCGATGGCCGAGGCCGAGGTCGGCGACGACGTGTACGGCGAGGACCCGACCGTGAATGAACTCGAGTCGGCCGCCGCCGAGACCTTCGGCAAGGAGGCCGGCCTGCTGCTGGCCTCTGGTACCCAGGCCAACGCGGTGGCCACCCTGGTGCACACCAATCCAGGCCAGCTGGCCTACTGCGAAGTCGGCGCGCACGTCGGGATCCACGAGGGCGGCGGGTACGCCGCGCTGGCCGGCATCGCGCTTGAGAAGATCCCGACCCCCGAGGGCGTGCTCACCGCCGAGTTGGTCGAGGAACGGATCCTGCCCGAGGACCCGCATCTGGCCGAGCCGCGCCTGATCTGGGTCGAGAACACCCACAACGGCGCCGGTGGACTGCCCACCCCGAAGCCCGTAATCGACGAGCTGGGCCTGCTCGCCCGCCGCCGCGGGCTGGCCCTGCACATCGACGGGGCGCGGATATTCAACGCCGCCACCGCCCTCGGATGCCACGTGCGCGAGCTGACCGCGGCGGCCGATTCGGTGCAGTTCTGCCTCTCCAAGGGCCTGGGCGCGCCGGTCGGGTCGATGCTGGTCGGAAACTCGGCCTTCATCGCCCGCGCCCGCCGCAAGCGCAAGCTCCTCGGCGGGGCCATGCGCCAGGCCGGGGTGATCGCCGCCGCCGGGCTGATCGCCCTGATGGACATGCCGGCCGGGCTGGCCGACGACCATGCCCGCGCGCGCCGGCTGGCGCAGGCGCTCGGCGACGTGCCCGGACTGGCGGTCAGGAACCCCGAGCCGGCCAGCAACATGGTGTACGTGGAGATCGACCAGGCCCGCATCGATCCGGACGCGCTGGTGGAGCGGACCCGCTCCGAAGGGGTCCTGATCGGGCCGGTCGAGCGCTCCGGCAACGTCTCGCGCCTGGTCCTGCACCACCAGGTGGGCGATGAGGACGTGGAGGCGGCGATCGCCGTCATCGGCCGCGCCGCCCAGATGCTGGCCGGGAGCTGAGCGGCATGGCCACCCTGATCACCGGGGCCACCGGGACCATCGGCCGCCGCCTGGCCGCGCGGCTGGCCGCGCGCGGCGACGAACTGGTCGCCCTGGTGCGGCCGGGCAGCGACGAGGACGTGCTCGGCGACCTGGAGCTGGACCTGGTCGAGGGCGACATCACCGACCCCGAGGACGTGGCCGAGGCGATGTCGGGCTGTGAACGCGTTTTCCACCTGGCGGGCGCGTTCAGCGAATGGCTGGCCGACGAGCGCGAGTTCTTCGACGTGAACACCGGCGGGACGGTAAACGTCCTCAACGCCGCCTCGGCGGCCGGGATCGAGAAGATGGTGCACGTCTCCTCGGCCTCGGCGATCGGGCAGCCCCAATTTGAGATCGGCGACGAGGACACCGTGCACCGCGGCAGTTTCCTGACCACTTACGAGCGCTCCAAGTGGGAGGCCGAACAGTTCGTAATGGAAGAGGCCGAGGGCGGCCTGCCGGTCACGATCGTCTGCCCGGCGATGGTCTACGGACCGGGCGACCTGCGCCACAACGGGCGGCGCCTGGTGTCGCTGCTCAGCGGGCGGCCGGTGGCCACGCTCTCGACCGACTCGGCCTACGTGTTCATCGACGACGTGGTGGAGGGAATCATCGCCGCCGACGAGCGCGGGCGAGCGGGCGAGCGCTACATCCTCAGCGGCGGCAACATGACGCGCGAGGAATTCCTGGTCGCCGCGCTGGACGTGGCGGGCGTGAAGGGCAACCTGCAGCGGGTCTCGGCCTGGCAGCTGCGGATGCTCCAGTACATGGACTCGATCCGCCGGATCTTCAAGCCCAAAGACGCCCCGGTGGTGACCAAGGAGGGGATCGACTTTGCCCTTTTCGGTCACAGCTTCGACGCCCGCAAGGCGCGCCAGGAGCTGGAGATCGAGTTCACCGACGTCGAGGACGGCCTCGACGAGACGATCGAATGGCTCTACCAGGAAGGCATGATCGACCTGCCCGACGACGTCCTGCCCGAAGACGATGACGACGCCGACGAGAGCCCCAACGGGGAATCGGTTGTCTGATCCTGGCCCCATCCGGGTCGGCATGCTCGGCCTGGGCAACGTCGGCGCGGGCGTGGCCGCGGTGCTGTTTGCCAAGAGCGAGCAGCTGGCCGACTCGGTCGGCCGCGGCATCCAGCTGCGGCGGGCCCTGGTGCGCGACCCCGCCCGGTCGCGTCCGATCGCGCCGCCGCCGGGAGTCCTGACCACCGATCCGCAGCAGGTCGTGGCCGCCGGCGACATCGACGTGGTGATCGAGCTCCTCGGCGGGCTTTCCCCGGCGCGCGAGCTGATCGAGGCCGCAATCGCCAACGGCAAGCATGTGGTAACCGCCAACAAGGAAGTGATGGCCCACCACGGCGCCGAGCTCCTCGCCCAGGCCGCCGAACGCGGCGTCGACCTTTACTTCGAGGCCAGCGTCGGGGCCGGAATCCCGCTCATCGGCCCGTTTCGCCAGAACCTGACCGCGAACCATTTCTCGGCGGTCGAGGCGATCATCAACGGCACCACCAACTACATCCTCACCCGGATGGCGGCGGAGGGCTCCGACTACGCCGCGGTGCTCGCGGACGCGCAGCGCCTCGGTTACGCCGAGCCCGACCCGGCCAACGACATCGAGGGGCACGACGCCGCCTACAAGCTGGCGGTCCTGGCGACCCTGGCGTTCGGGGTCGAGGTTCGTCCGGAAAGCATCTACCGCGAGGGGATCGCCGGCCTTGCCGCGGCCGACTTTAAAGCCGCGGCCGATCTGGGCTACGGGATCAAGCTGCTGGCGATCGCGCGCCTGCGCGACGGCGCGGTCGAGGCCCGCGTCCATCCGACGATGATCCCGCGCGGGTGCCTCCTGTGCCAGGTCGGCGGGGTCGAGAACGCGGTCCGGATCCAGGGCGACCTGATCGGGAACGCGACCTTCGTGGGCCGCGGGGCCGGGCCCGAACCGACCGCCAGCGCGATCGTGGCCGACCTGATCGACCTCTCCCACAATCTGGCCCTCGGGGCCCATGCGCGGGTGCCGCTGCGGGTTGGTGCGAGCTGCTCGTTCCGGCCGATCGAGCAGGTCCGCTCGCGCTACTATCTGCGGTTGTGGGTCAAGGACCAGCCGGGCGTGCTGGCCCAGATCGGCAGCGTGTTCGGCGCCCACCAGGTCTCGATCGCGGCCGTCACCCAGAAGGAGACCGACGACGACGCCTCGCTGGCCGAACTGGTCATAGTCACCCATCAGGCGGTCGAGCAGGACATGCAGGCGGCGGTTACCGAGGCCGGCGCGCTGGATATAACCGACCGGATCGCGAACCTGATTCGGATCGAGGACATCCCCTGAAGCCGGAGCCGCTGCGACCCGGGGTCGTCGAGCGCTGGCAGCGTTTCTGGCCGGTCGGCGACTCCACCCCCAGGGTCTCGCTGGGCGAGGGCGACACGCCGCTGGTGCGGCTGCCCGGCCTGGAGCGCGAGACCGGCGCCGGCCAGGTCTGGGCCAAGTACGACGGCTGCAACCCGACCGGGTCGTTCAAGGACCGCGGGATGGCGCTGGCGATGAGCAAGGCGCTGGAAGGCGGCGCCCACACGGTCATCTGCGCCTCGACCGGGAACACCTCGGCCGCGGCCGCGGCCTACGCCGGCCGGGCCGGGCTGCGCTGCGTGGTGCTGGTCTCGGACGCCATCGCCCGCGGCAAGCTGGCCCAGGCCCAGATCTACGGCTCCGACGTGGTCGTCATGGATGCCAACTTCGACGTCCGCCTGGAGGTCGCCAAGCAGATTTGCGCCCGCGTGCCCGGCGTGGTGCACGTTAATTCGGTCAATCCGTACCGGCTGCAGGGCCAGCAGTCGGCCGCGTTCGAAATCTGCAGCGAGCTGGGTTCGGCCCCGGACGAGCTCTACATACCGGTCGGCAATGCCGGCAACATCCACGCCTACTGGCGCGGCTTTACCAAGTTCGCCGACGCTGGCCTGACTGACTCCCGCCCGGTGCTGCGCGGTTTCCAGGCCGCCGGCGCCGCCCCGATCGTCAGCGGCCGGCCGGTTGCAAACCCGTCCACCGTGGCCAGCGCGCTCGAGATCGGCAATCCCGAGAACTGGGACAAGGCGGTCCGGGCCCGCGACGAGGCCAACGGATCGATCGAAGCGATCGAGGATGCAGAGATTCTCGAGGCCTACTCCCGGCTGGCCGGCTGGGGGCTGTTCTGCGAACCGGCCTCGGCTGTCTCGGTGGCCGGACTAAAAGACCGCGCCGCGCGCGGGCTGCTCGCGGCCGGCTCTCGAGTGGTGTGCGTGTTGACCGGATCGGGCCTGAAGGACCCGGAGGTGGCCCTGGGGCGCTCCGAGCCGCCGCTCCGGATCCACAGCGCCGACCCCGAGGAGCTGCGGCGGGCGCTCTCGCTTTAATCGCCGGCGCCTGCCCGGCCGGAATTCCTACGAGGCGGTCCGGGCCAGCCGGTAAAGGTCGGCGGCGCAGCCGGACAGCGCTTCCCGCAGCAGCGGATAGGGCTCGCCGAAACCGTCGATGACCCCCGAATGCTGGCGGCCGCGCTTGCGGGGGATCCGGTTGGAAGCATCGATCAGGCCGCAGTAGTGCCAGCCGACGAATTCGGGCCGGGCGAAGGCCGAGCGGAAGAACTCCACCGTCCAGTCGCGGCGCTGGGCGAGGTCGTCGGCGACCGGTCCGTAGGGGCGCGGCATTTCGGGGGTGACCATCGTGAACGCCGAGTCGCCGTTGATCACCGGCATGTCCACCCGCTCCGCCCAGCGGTCCAGGCCCGGCCGTTGGGCCGCGTAGCGCCCATACATCTGGTAGAAGAGCACGTCGGTGTGGCGGGTGGTCACCGGCAGGACGGCGTCGACCGAGTCGGTGTTGGCGTTGAGCTTGTCGCCGAAGAAGAGGTGGTTGGGGTCGTGGCGGGTGATCGCGGCCCGCGCTGTTCCGTAGTAGCGGTCGACGACCCGCTGCAGGAAAACCGCGTTGTCGCGCGTCTCGGCAGGGTTTGCCAGGTCGCTGTCCGGGCGCCAATCGGCGGTCCGGGCCAGGGCCGCGAAGGAATCGAACCGGGTGCCGTAGGCCCGGTTGAATCCGGCGATTTCGTCGCGGTAGAGTTCGCGGACGGTCTCGACGTAGGCGGACTTGCCGGCCGCGCCCCCGGAGAGGTTGCGCAACCGCCGCGGCCAGCCGACCCGGGACGCGCGCGCGGCGCCGCCGATGGTGTCGGGGCGCTCGCGGCAGTCCTCCTCGGTAAGCAGCGGGCAATCGGTCATCGCGTAGCCGAGCAGGAAGGGATCCTCGCGGACCGGACCGGCGAATTCGGCCGCCAGCCGGTCGCAGCGGCGCTCGAATTCCGGGGCGAACACGTCGAGGAAGCGCTCGTCGGGCACGTGGTCCTGCCAGTGCGGAATGTCGACGAAAGGGATCGGTAGCACGTAGGGCATGGCCGGTCGGGGGCGGTTGGCGACCGCAAGGTCGGTATGGACCCCGACGGTGTTGAAGCCGTACTGGCGGCAGGTGTCCAGGAACCACCTTCGCAGGGCTTCGGCGAAATCGGGCCCGTCCAGATCGTCAAGGCCCAGCCGGACCTGCCAGGCGGCGCGGTTGTAGGCCTGGTTCCAGAACTCGGCCTGCAGGTGGTTGATGCCGAAGCTGAGAAAACCGTTGCCCTCCGGGCTCACCAGCCACCAGCGATCGTCCTTCTCGGTCCGGAAGTACCCGCTGGGCG
Source organism: Chloroflexota bacterium (assembly GCA_963664795.2). Classification (GTDB taxonomy): domain Bacteria; phylum Chloroflexota; class UBA11872; order UBA11872; family VXNJ01; genus VXNJ01. The sequence goes on from CAXXYJ010000001.1 coordinate 20,199, forward strand.
AGAATTTCCTGCCGGTCCAGCCGCCGAAGCGATCGAGCGGCGCGTTCTTCACGGTCGTCCTTTAAGCCCTCCGCGGCGCAGCTGATGCGAAACGGCCCTGGCGCGGGGGCACCGGCCGCATTCGAGCCTTAGGCTAGCGTGGCCTCGATCCGTTCGCGCAGGATCGCCTCGTTCAGGACCCCGAAGCGTATGTGGCGGATCACCTGTTCCGAGTCGGCAAAGACCGTCACCGGCAGGCTGGCGGTCCCCAGCAGACGCCCGGCCACGGTCCGGTCGGCCAGCGCCAGCGGGAACTCGAGTCCCAGCTCGTCGGCGAACTGCCTGGCCACGTAAGGCCCCTCGGCCACGTTGATCGCCAGCAGCCCCAGTTCGGGGTACTGGCCGGAGCGCCAGACCCGGTCGAACTCGGGCATCTCCAGACGGCACGGGCCGCACCAGCTGGCCCAGAAATTGATGACGATCGGGTTCCCCGCCAGCCCGGCGAGCTCGATCGCGGTCCCGTCCAGGTCCTCCAGCGCGGCCGAGGGCAGGAGCCTGCCGACCTCTAGTCGCTCGGCGCGCTCGGCCCGCGCTGGCGCGGCCCGGTCGCAGGCCGCCAGCGCCAGGGAGCCGGCCAGCAACCGCAGGGCCCCGCGCCGGGTCATCGCGTTCACGTAAAGACCTCGGCCAATCCCAGGTTGAGGTTGATGAGGACGACCCCGAATCCGGCCACGACCAGTCCGGTGACGGTGGCCTTCGAGAACCGCTGGCCCCAGAAGACGTAGTCGATTACCGAGATCAGGACCAGCATGCTGGCGGTGGCGAACGGGAAAACGAACGAGGCGTCAAAGACCGTGAGCGCGGAGATCAGGGCCACCACCTGGCCCCAGTTGGCGGTGCCCAGGGCCATCCCGAATCCGATCGAGCGCGGATTGACCTGGATCTTGAACGGGGTCGGGGCCTGGCCCGGGCGCTGGTTGCGCTCCCACTCCCGCCGCGCCATGCCGTTGGCCAGCGGCCAGGTAAACAGCGAACAGATCGTGGCGGCGGCGAAAAGCCAGAAGGCGTAGTCGGCCGGATCGGAGGCGCCACGGGCCTCCACGAACCACTTGGCGCCGATCTCGGATCCCCCCAGCAGGGCGAACGAAATCAGGATCATGGCCGGCAGGAGCCAGCCGCCCTGCTTGGTGCGGACCGCGTAGCGCTGGGCGTCGAGCCCCAGCAGCGGGGTGGCCAGGACGATGGCGGCGATTCCCAGGTAGCGTTCCGGGGTCGGCTGCTCGCCCCAGACCAGGATCGCGTAAATGGTGGGCACCAGGATCGCCATGCGGTTGATGGTGGTGCTGATCGCCAGCCCGCCCAGGCCCATCAGGACGAACAGGACCAGGTACATGACCTGGTAGGTGAAGCCCTGGAAGGCGCCGAAGATGATCGCCGCCGGCTCGAACGAAATCCCGCCGCGGGTCGCCAGCGCCCAGGCGGCGGCCACCACCATCGCGAACGAGTAGTTGGTGGCTCCGGTTACGAAAAACCCGCGCGGGTCGTTGCGCGCGTAGCGGGCGATGTTGACAAATGTCAGCACCCCGACCAGGTGCAGAAGTAGATAGAGCAAGGAGCGCCCGCCAGGCAGGGTGTTGATCGGCCGAAGCGTAGTCGGGAAGCGCAATTTTCGCCGCCGCCGCCCGGACGGGCCCCTATCCGAACATTCCGGCCAGTCCCAGGTCCAGGTTGATGAGCACCACCCCGGCGCCGGCGGTGGCCAGGCCCAGGACGGTTAGCGGTGCGAACCGCTGGTGCCAGAAGACGTAGTCGATCGACGAGACCAGGATCACGAAGCTCGCCGAGGCCAGCGGGAACACGAACGAGGCGTCAAAGACCGTAAGGGCCGTAACCAGCGCGGTCGCCTGGCCCCAGTTGGCCGCTCCCAGTCCGAGGCCGAACCCGATCGAACGCGGGCTCACCTGCAGCTGAAAGGGGGTCGGGACGACGCGTGATCGGGCGGTGCGGTCCCATTCGCGGCGGGCCATGCGGTTGGCCAGCGGCCAGGTAAAAAGCGAGCTTGCGCCGGCGGCCAGGAAGAGCCAGAAGGTGTAGTCGGACGGGGAAGCCGTCACCCGTGTCTCGACGAACCATTTGGCCCCGAGCTCGGCGCCGCCCAGCAGGAAGAAGGATGCAAGGACCAGCAGCGGCATCAGCCAACTGCCCATCTTGGCCTGGACCGCGCGGCGCTGGGCCTGGAGCCCGAGCAGCGGCAGGGCCAGGAAGATTGCCGCGATGCCCAGGTAGCGTTCCGGGGTCGGCTGTTCGGCCCAGATCAGGATCGCCCCCACGGTCGGAACCAGGATCGTCATGCGGTTGATCGTGGACGTGACCGCCATGCCGCCAAGGCCGACCATGACGAAGACCACCAGGTACATGAACTGGAACGCGAATCCCTGGTAGGCCCCGAAGAGGACGGCCGAGAGCTCAAGCGATATGCCGCCGCGGGTCGCCAGCGACCAGATCGCGGCGATGACCGCGGCCGAGCAGTAGCCGACCGCCCCGGTGACGAAAAACCCGCGCGGATCGTTGCGCGCATAGCGGGCGATATTGACGAACGCGACCATGCCGGCCAGGTGCACGAAGAGGTAATGCAAGCGGCCCCAGCCGAGTTAAATCGGGAGTGAGTTGAACGACGCCGTCTACTTTGGCCGGGCTCATCGGCCCTTTCGCCATCGTTGGTCGCCGCGCACGGGGTTGGATTCGGCTTCTAAGTTAACCACTGATTCCATCAGCGGCACCGCTTAAGCTCGCGTACAATAGTCCGACATGATGGCTGCATGTACTTAAACAGATACGGTGTTTTTATCGAGCTTGTACCGGTCAGGACTTCGGCTTGGAGGTTGCCATGATCGAACATGACCGGGACCTAGTGCTCGTTATCGCGCAGGAAATCGGCGAAGTCATTACGCCCATCCAGCTGCAGAAGGCCGTTTTTCTTGTAAGCAAGCAAGAGTTGGAAGGCTTGCACAAGCCGAGGTACGGGTTTCGGCCCTACCATTACGGCCCGTTCGCAAAAGAGATTTACATAGACGCCGAGGAGCTTCACGAACAAGGCTTGGTTTTTCGTGCCCCCTCCCGCAACGGACCTTGGGTAGATACAGTAGTCACCCCGAAGGGGTCGCAAAAAGCCGGAGAGCTCAGGGAGAGTTTGCCTCCCTCCACAATCGACGCAATTCGGGAGATCGCACAAACCGTGATGTCCATGTCGTTCCAGGAGCTAGCGCAACACATCTACGCGAACTACCCTGAGTTCGCGAAGAACAGCACCATCCACCGGCCGACATGACCCTGATGGTCGGCATCAAGTGCGTTGATTGTGTGATCGTCGGCGCAGATGGCGGAGTCACGGTGCCAGGCGGCGTTTTAGAGCCTGCACGAAAGTTGCGCGTAATCGACAAGGAACTGATCGTGGGTGTATCCGGGCATTACGGTCTCAGCCAACTGTTCGCCGACCGCGTTACCAGGCTCTGGGGCTCCCGCGAGGAGTGGGCTTCGAACGCAAATCTGGTTGAGCACCAAAGGCAGATTAGGAACGCAATTTTTGAAGATTCCTCGACGGTGGCGAATCAAGCCTTGGCGTTTAAGGAGCATCACCCCGGAATCTCCGAACACGTGAACTTCGGGGCGTTGGTTGCTCTCCCAGTGTCCGGAATATCCGAACTTATCCGGATTACGCCCAGCGGCACCGTATCTGTGGACAGACGCGGTCCCCCATATTTGGCGGTCGGCAGCGGCGCCGCATTTGCGACCCCGTTTCTGGCGTTCTTGCGGCGTTTGTTTTTTCCGAATAGGCAGTTGGGGTTTGATGAAGGCGTGCTATTTGTAGCGTGGGCAATCCAGAACGCGATTGAGTTAGGCGCTCCCGGGGTGGCTTACCCCTTACAGATTGCGTCCCTAACAACTGACGAAGGCTCCGCCGGAGAGGCTGTAGCGGTCCACGAATTCGACAATTCTGAAATTGCATTCACCCTTGAAATGGTCAAAAACTACGAACGGTTGATTGCAACGGCGTACCGTTCCGGCGCGCCCAGTAATTGAATCGGCACCGAAGGTTGGAAGTTGTGACCAGCTCGAGTTCACTGGGCGAATGCAAAATACCAGTCCATTGAATGCTCATCTAGCGACTGCTCTCCGGATTGTCCGCACGTACCCTCGTCAACCACTGTTCGCAGTCGCCGAATCGCAGCGGGCCAACCAAATTGCTTTCGAGAGGTGATTTCGACTTCAGGCGACCGCCGATTCAACTCGCAGACTCCATAATCGGGAGCCAAATTTGCCCCTCGCTCGGCCCGACTCGCCCATGAACGACCTGCAGCGCATGCGCCATTCCTGCGCCCACGTGATGGCGGCGGCGGTGCAGGAGATGTTCCCCGAGGCCAAGTTCGGCTTCGGCCCGCCGATCGAGGATGGCTTTTACTACGACTTCGAGCTGCCGCGCTCACTGAGTTCGGAGGACTTTGCCGAGATCGAACAGCGCATGGCCAAGCTGGCCAAGGCCGCCCACCCGTTCGAGTACGAGGTCATCGAAGGCGGCGAGGCGGCCGCGGCGTTCGAAGGGATGGGGCAGGACTACAAGGTCGAGGCGATCCGGGACCTGATCGAGGCCGGCGAGGAGATTTCGCTCTATCGCTGCGGTCCCTTCGTGGACCCTTTGCCGCGGCCCGCACGTTGACAGCACCGCCGGGGTGGGTCACTTCCGGCTGCTTTCGGTGGCCGGGGCCTACTGGAAGGGCTCGGAGGCGAACCCGCAGCTGCAGCGCCTGTACGCGACCAGCTTTCCGACCCGGGGCGAGCTCAAGGACTACCTGAAGCGCCTGGAGGAAGCGGCGCGCCGCGATCACCGCCGCCTGGCGCGGGAACTGGACCTTTTCTCGATCAATCAGGAAGTCGGCGCCGGTCTGGTGCTGTGGCATCCGCGCGGAGGAACGCTGCGCGAGCTCATGGAGGACTACTGGCGCGCCGAGCACCGCAACCGCGGCTACGACATCGTTTTCACGCCGCACATCGGGCGCAAGGACCTCTGGGACACAAGCGGTCATACCCACTGGTACAGCGACGGGCTGTTTCCGGAGATGGCGCTGGAGAACCAGTCGTTCATCAACAAGCCGATGAACTGCCCCTTCCACGTGAAGATCTTCGGCTCGCGCACGCGCAGCTACCGCGATCTGCCGCTGCGGTATGCCGAGCTGGGAACCGTCTACCGTTTCGAGCAGTCCGGAGTCCTGCACGGGGCGCTGCGGGTCAGGGGATTCACCCAGGACGACGCCCACATCTTCTGTCGCCGCGACCAGTTCACCGACGAGATCGAGGCGGCGCTAACGATCGCCCGCGACATGCTCGCGGTGTTCGGGTTCACAGAACTGCAGGTGGCCTTGAGCGTCCGCGACGAGGACGACAAGGACAAGTACGTCGGCGATGACGAACTCTGGCAGCTGGCCGAATCGGGCCTGGTCGAGGCGCTCAAGCGCTCGGGCCTGGAGTACGAGCGCGTCCCCGGCGAGGCCGCCTTCTACGGCCCCAAGATCGATGTCCACATACGGGATGCGATCGGGCGCCTCTGGCAGCTCTCGACCGTCCAGGTCGACTTCAACCTGCCGGAACGCTTCGGCATCGAGTACGAAGCCGAGGACGGATCGCGGCAAAGACCGGTGATGGTGCACCGGGCGCTCTGGGGCTCGATCGAGCGCTTCGCCGCCATCCTCATCGAGCATTACGGCGGCGCCTTCCCGCTCTGGCTGGCGCCGGTGCAGGTGCAGGTCATCCCGATCGCCGACCGCCACGTTTCCTACTGCCAGCAGGTCGCCGACCGGCTCAACGAGGCCGGTCTCCGGGCCGAGGTCGATGCCCGCTCCGAGCGCATGAACCGCAAGATCCGCCATGCTCAGAACCAGAAGATTCCCTACATGCTCATCGCCGGCGACCGGGACGTTGCTGCCGGCAAGGTCTCACTGCGGCTGCGGGCCGGCGGCCAAGTCGGGGCGATAAACGTCGAGGACCTGATCGAAACCGCCAGCGCCCTGGTCGCCGAACGCTCCGATGGGT
>CAXXYJ010000002.1:0-39409 GCA_963664795.2 Chloroflexota bacterium
GGGTGAGCAGGCTGGCGGTCGCGGCCGCCTTGTAGGCCGCGACCGATCCGGTCACCCCGAGCAGGATCCGGCGGCCGGACAGCACCCTGACCGTCATGGGCCGCATTCCCCGGCCAGCGCGATCCCGCGCAGGGTCAGGTCCGGATCGATCAGTTCGAGCTCGGGGACGTCCGCCCGGCGATCAGGGCGCAGTTGCCGCCGGTGCCGACCACGGTCTCGACCGGTCCGACCTCCTCCCGCAGCCGGGCCAGCAGTTCGCGGACCAGCCCCACGAAACCCCAGTAGGCGCCCGACTGCATGCAGGCCTCGGTGTCCAGCCCCAGGACCTGCTCGGGGCGGGCGAAGCGGACCGGCGGCAGCAGCTGGGCGGCGGCGGCCAGCGCGGCCACGCTCACCCGCGGCCCCGGGGCGATGACCCCGCCGCCGTAATCGCCCTCGCCGGTCACGTAATCGAGCGTCGTGGCCGTCCCGACATCGACCACGATCGCCGGGGCCGCGTGCAGGCGGGCGCAGGCGAGGGTGTTCAGGAGCCGGTCGATTCCGACTCCCTGCGGCTCGCGCACCCGCGCCCGCACGCCGGGCAGCGACGTGCCCTCAAGCAGCGTTACCGAGTCGCAGAAAGCCGCCGCCGCCGCCGCCAGCGCCCGGGTGTGGCTGGGCGCGACCGAGGCGATCAGGCAGCGCTCGAACCGGGGGCCCGAGTCGCGGACCGGGCGCAGCCGCGGGCGCCAGGACTCGGGACCGGTATCGGAGTCGAAGTCGATCTGCCAGCGCTCGAGCAGGCGGTCGCCGGCGAACGACCCCAGGCTGACCGCGCTGTTGCCAAGATCGACCGCCAGCTGCACGCCCGGTCAGCCCCCGGCGGTCCGGGCCGTATCGCCCGGGGTGATCGCAGAGGCGAAAATCCTTTTTGCAAGCCGGCCGGGGTGGCGGAACGGCAGACGCAGCGGACTTAAAATCCGCTGGGCCATTGGCCCGTGCGGGTTCAAATCCCGCCCCCGGTACCGCTTCAGCCGGTACCCGCTTCCAGCCGCCGGCGCTGCCGGTCGGTCAGCCGCCACCGGGCCGCGGCGGCAAGGTCGTCCACCCGCTCGATCCGATCGGTCTTCGGGATCGCCGACACCCCGCCGCCGCCGACGGCCCAGTTCAGCAGGACCTGGGCGGGCGTTCGCCCGACCTCTTTGGCGATCCGTACTACCACCGGTTCGGCCGCCCCCAGCTCGAAGCGCGCCAGCGGCCGGTAGGCGATAACCGCCACGCCGTTCTCGCGGCACCAGGCGACCGTGTCGCGCTCCAGGTGGCGCTCGACCAGGTTGTAGCGGATCTGGTTCGAGACCAGCGGGATGTCGCCCAGGGCCGCCTGGGCCGCCCGCATCTGGGCAACCGAGAAGTTGCTCACCCCGACGTAGCGCACCAGGCCTTCCTCGACCAGGTGCCGCATGCCGCGCATGGTCTCGTTGATCGGGATCTGCGGGTTCGGCCAATGCACCTGGTAAAGATCTACCGCCTCAACGCCGAGCCGCTCGATCGACCGCAGGCAATGGCGGATCACGTCGGCCAGACGCAGGTTCTCGGGCGAGACCTTGGTGGCCAGGAACACGCTCCCGCGAACCGGCGCGATCTCGGACCCGACCAGGTCCTCGTTGCCGTAGGACTCGGCCGTGTCGATGAACCCGCAGCCCCGCTCGGTCGCCCGCACCAGCACGCCCGCCCCGCCGCGGTAGAGCCAGGTGCCGAAACCGATCGGGGGCAGTTCGTCGATTCCGCCCTTGAGCGGGATGCTGGCGATCGCGTTTTCGGCCACCGGGAGGATTCCTACGCCGCGGCCGCGCTCGATATGGCGGCGCTGAGCCGGCGCTCCAGAAAACCGTCAATCAGGGAAGCCAGCTCGTCCGGGAATTCGCGCTGGATCACGTGCCCGCAGTGCTCCAGCTCCACCTGCTCGACATCGGGCAGGAGGTTCAGCAGCCGCAGCGTCCGGGCCTGGTCGGAGGCCAGGTCGGCCTCGCCGTGCACCGCCAGCGCGGGCACCGAAATCGACGGCAGCTGGCGCTCCAGGCCCTCCGGGGCCAGGTGTCCCAGGATTTCGAAGCTGGCGCGCACGAATCCCGGCGCGCCGAACGGAAGGTACTGCTCGTCGACGATCTCTTCGGTCACCGAGCGCGCGTCCTCCATGCCCATGATGTTGGCCAGCCCCACCACCGTGCGCAGCGAGGCGATCCGGCCGGCCACCGGCGCGACCAGCCCGTTGCCGGCTATACGGATCGCCCAGCGGGCGAGCGCCGAGGGGCTCAGGAACGGCGCGACCAGGACTAGCGCCCGCACGCGCTCCGGCGCGATCGCCGCCGCCGCCAGCCCGACCGGGCCGGTGCCGGAGGTGACCATCAGCGCCCCGGCGTCGATGTCGAGCCGGTCCATCACCCTCAGCATCCGCCGCGCCTGGGCTTCGGCGCCGTAATCGGCGCCGGCGGGCTTGTCGGCCAGCGCGAACCCGGGCGGATCGACCAGGAGCATCCGCCAGCGCGGGGCGAGCCGGCCGGCCAGCGGCAGCCAGGCCCGGCTGGTGCCGGCGAAACCGGGCAGCGCCAGGATCGGGGGTCCCTGCCCGACCGATTCGACGACCGCGCGGGCGTCGCCGCAATCGACCCAGCCGGCCGAGCCCAGGAATTGATCCGGGTCAATCGGTACCGGGGTCAAACCGAGGCGTTCGAGGACGCTGCGGGTACGCATGCGCTGCTGGCGCAGTCTGAATACCGGTCCCATCAGCCAATGACCGTCACTCTCAACCGGGCGGGCTCGTTTCGGGTGCGCTCGATTATCCGCGCCGCCCGGGTCGGTTTACCCGAAGGCCGGCGCCGCCTTGACCTACAATCGCCCGGCCCGGGTCGTAATCGCCCGGTCGACTTTGAGCCTTTCTGTCGGCGGTCGGATCGCCACGCGAGAACCCGCGATCGCACGTCGACAAACCCGCAGGAAGGGGTCCGGATTGGGCCAGTACGAAATCGTGGCGCTCTTTAACGCCACCCCGGAGGGGATCGAAACCTCGCCGGAGCAGATGGAGACGGTCGAACGCCACGTGACCGCCAACGGCGGTTCGATCACCGCCACCCACCAGTGGGGACGCCGGCGCCTGGCATATGAGATCGACAAGATGCGCGAGGCTTTCTACACCCTTTTCAAGATCGAAATCGAGCCGGCGGCGATCAAGCCGGTCCAGGAGGCGTTGCGCCTGGAATCGGGCCTGATGCGCTTCCTGATCACCGTCGACGAAGGCGGGATCGGGCCGGTCCTGGAGGACGAGGAAGCCGCCAACAGTGAACAATCGGACGGGGTTGGAAACCAATGAACTCTGACGGACGCCCTCGCCGCGCGCGCGGGGTAAAGAACATCACCCTGGTGGGGAACCTGGGCGCCGACCCGGAGAAGCGGTTCACCCAGAACGGGCGCGAGTATTCGACCTTCTCGGTGGCCGTGAACGACAACGTCCGCGGTCCGGACGGACAGTGGACCGAGCACACCGACTGGTTCCGGGTCACCGCCTGGGGAAGACTGGCCGAGGTCGCCAACCAGTACCTGGCGCGCGGCTCCAAGGTCTACGTGTCGGGCCGGTTCCGGACCCGCGACTGGCGCGGCAACGACGGCCAGACCAGGACGGCGATGGAAGTTTCGGCCTCCGAAATGCTCATGCTCTCGGGTGATCGCGAAAGTTACGGCGGCGGAGCGTCGCCGGGGCGGGCGCGACCAACTTCCGGGGCGGTCGAATCCTGGGAGCAGGCCGGATCCGGCCAGGAGCGCAGCCGGCCCGCGCAGGGCGGCGGCGGCCGTGAGCAGGAAATCGACATCGACGACCTGCCCTTCTAGCGGCGCGCCGGACCCACGAACTAGCCAACCCACCAACTCGAAAGATCGCAAATGACCAACCAGTCAGGTTCTCCCGACAGCCGCTCGAGCCGCCCCCCGGACTCCCGTCGCCGCACCGACATGCGCCGGCGCCGGCGCGGTGTGATCGGCAACGTGTTCGAGGCCGGCGAGGACGTCGTTCTCGACTACAAGGACATCGACCGGATCCGCAACTTCATCGCGCCCTCGGGCAAGATCCTGGCCCGGCGCCAGACCGGTCTCGACGCCAAGCAGCAGCGCAAGCTCTCGCGCGCGATCAAGCGCGCCCGGTACCTGGCGCTCCTGCCGTACACGCAGCGCCGCTAAGCCGACCATCCCGCTTTAATTTCGCGCCAAGATGGCGGCACGCAGCAACCGACCACACAACCGCGGTCAACGGCGGCGACAGCGTCGCGAAAGCGAGCGCGTCTCGCGCCGGACCCAGATGGAGGCCGAACACCGGCTCTCCTGGCGCGAGCTGCCCCAGGTCCTGCGCAACTGGAACCGCCAGTCGGACGTGTACCGCACCCAGGCCGGCACCAAGCTGGTCCAGGTCTTCGCCTGGCTGATCACGCTGGTTCTGCTGGCGGTGCTGGGAACGATGCTCTACTACAACCGGATCGGAATCGCCGGCAGCGCCCAGGCCCAGGTCGGGGATTCGACCATAACGCTGCGCCAGGTCGCAGTCGAGCGCGATCTGCAGCGCTGGCGATCAGTGAGCGGACTGAACGCGCTCGCGGCCGAGGTGCCGGAATTTGCCGAATTTGCCCCGACCTCAGATTCCGACGATCTTGCGCGCGAGTTCGTCGCGGCCGAATCGGGCGCGCTCGACGACCTGATTCACGCGGCGCTGCTTGGCGAGCGCTACGACGGGACCGAGTACCCGGCCCAGGCCGAGTTCGCGTCCATGCTGGCCGAGTACGGCGGGAGCGAGGACGCGGCGATCGACGACCTGGCCGAGCGGATCGGCATCGAACCCGGGGACCTGGAAGCCCACCTGCGCAGCCATGCGCTCGAGGCCTACGCCCTGGCCCAGGCCCGCACCGCGGTGCCGGTTGCCGCCGACCAGCTCAAGCTCCTGATCCTGCGTTCGACCGACCGCGATCTGCTGGAAGAGCTGGCCGACCAGCTCGAGGCCGGGGAACGCGACCGGGTGATCGAAGAGGACGCGGCCAACACCGACTACACCGCCTTCGACTACGGGTGGAGCGTGCGCGAGCGGGTGCCGGCGACCTACGTGGACGAGGTGTGGGAGCAGCCGATCGGACAGGCCCGCGTCTACACCGTCGAGGACGCCAGCGACATCCTCTTCTTCGTCGAGGGATTCGAGGCCGAGCGGACGATCGAAGCCGATACCCTGGCCGACCTGCGGGCCCAGGCCGAAGACCGCTTCTACCTGGCGCTGCGGTCCGAATCGGAGTGGACCAGCGAGGAATTGACGTCCAACGCCGAGTCCTGGCTGGCCGACAACGGCCTGGACCTGCCGGCGCTGGACGGCCGGGTCGCCAAACACTACGGGATCGCGGTCTAGACGACCGCCTTTGACAGGGGCGCCGGCGCCCCTATTCCTCCAGCCACTCGAACGCCTTGCCGGCGATCTCGACCTGGTCGCCGGCCCTAACGCCCGCCCGCCGCAGGGCGGTCATCACCCCGTCGCGCTCGAGCTGGCGCCAGTACCAGGCCAGCGCGTCGGCGTGGGCGAAATCGACCCGCTCGGTCAGGCTCTCCACCGTGCCGCCGGACACCCGGAGCCTTGCTTCGCCGAGGCGGTTGACGACTAGCGGCCGTTCCGAAGCGGCGGGCCGCAGGACCGGGACCAGGTCCTGAGGGAGCTCCGGGGCCGGGGCGGTCCCGGCGCCCTCGAAGGCCGCCGCCAGCAGGTCGGTCAATCCCTCGCCGGTAACGGCCGAGATCGGGACCGCGTTCACCCCCAGTTCGGCCAGCGCGTCCTTGAAACCCGGCCAGGCCGCCTGAGCGGTGGTGGTGTCCATCTTGTTGGCCGCGACTATGAACGGACGGTCGCTGAGCGGATGGGGGGCGTCGCGCAGCTCGGCCCGCACCTGCCGGTAGGTCTCGACCGGGTCGCCGGACTCGCCCGAGAGATCGACCACCTGGACCAGGTACCGGGTGCGTTCGAGATTGCGCAGGAACTCGTGCCCCAGCCCGTGGCCCAGGTGCGAGCCGGCGATCAGCCCGGGGGCGTCGGCGAACACCAGCTGGCGGTCACCGAAGCGGACCACCCCCAGGACCGGGTGCTTGGTCGAAAAGGGAAACGCGGCCACCAGCGGGCGGGCGGCCGAAATCGCCGCCAGCAGCGAAGACTTGCCGGCGTTGGGCGCCCCGGCCAGCCCGACGTCGGCCATGAGCTTTAATTCCAGCCGCAGCCGGCGCGACTCGCCCGGTTCGCCTTTGAGGGCCATGCGCGGGGTCTGGTTGCGGGAGGACTTAAAGTGCGTGTTCCCGAATCCCCCCTCGCCGCCGCGCGCGACCACCACCACCTGGCCGTCGGCGGTCAGGTCCCCCACCAGCCCGCCGCCTTCGGCGTCCAGCGCCACCGTCCCGCAGGGGACGTCGAGGTAGAGGTCGTCGCCCTGCGCGCCGGACGCGCGGTTGCGCCCGCCGGGACCGCCGTGGCCGGCCCGGAAGCGGCGCTCGAACCGGAACCGCAGCAGGGTGTTCTCGCCCGATCTGGCCCGCAGCAGCACGTGTCCGCCGCGGCCGCCGTCGCCGCCGGCCGGACCGCCGCGCGGAACGTACTTTTCGCGGCGCAGCCAGGCCGACCCGCGCCCGCCGCGGCCGGCGGTCACCAGGATCTCGGCGGTGTCTAGGAACTGGCTCAAGCAAATCCCTTCTGAATGGTCGGCGGCTGACGCGCCGGACAGAATCGGGCCATGCCGGTAACTCTATCGCTAGATCGCCTCGCCCGACCCAGCGTGGTCGTGGCGGCCCATCCCTTTGCGGCCGAGGTCGGAGCCGGCGGCCTGCTGCTTTGGCTGGCCGAGGCGGGGCTGGCGACCACGATCGTAGTCCTGGCTCCGCGGCTTCTGCCGGGTCCAGGATCGAACGATGCAGAACCGGAGCGCGCGCTCGCCTCCATTGCCGAATCGGCGGCCGGGTTCGGGGCCGGCATCGAAACGCTGGATTTTTCCCAGCAGACCGTCCGCGACGATCCGGTCGCCGCCGCCCAGCTCGCCCAGGTCCTGCGGCGCCTGCGCCCCCGGAACCTGATGACCCATCCCGTTAGTTCGCCCAACCCCGATTGCTCGGCCGCCCACGCGCTTGCCTGGCGGGCCGCGGTGCTGGCCCGCGGCGGCGGCGGCCTGATCGCCGGCGCGCCGCTGGAACGCTCGCTCGAGATCTGGACGTTCGGCGACTCGGAATCCGGGTCGCCGCGGGCCCGGTTCGAGCTTGGCGACTTCGCCGAACGCAAGTACGAACTGCTCGCCCTGCTCGACCGCGGGATCGGCGGTCCGCTCCCGGACCCGGAGCGCGCCTCGCGCGAACGGGACCGCGCCGGGAAAGGGCCGGTCGAGGAGCTCTGCCTGGTCGGCGAACCCTGGTAGCCCACGCCGCCGACCCAAAGACCTGCCGCGAGCTGTTCGCGGCGGCGGCGGCCTGCCGGGCGTGTCCGGGCATGGAGGGCCGCCGGCGCGTGCTCAGCGAGCGCAACGGAAACGTTTCGGCCCGGATCCTGCTGGTGGCCGAAGCGCCCGGCGCGCACGGGGCCGAACGGACCGGGGTGCCGTTCAGCGGCGACGCCAGCGGCCGCAACTTCGAGCGCCTGCTGGAAGGGGCCGGGTTGCGCCGGCGGGACGTGTTCATCACCAACTCGGTGATCTGCAATCCGCGGAACCCGGGCGGGTCCAACCGGCCGCCCACTGCGGCCGAACTAGAGTCCTGCGCGCGCTGGCTGCGGGCGACCATCGCGCTCGTCGACCCGGCCGTCGTCGGCACCATCGGAGCGGTCGCTTTGGCGGCACTCGGACGAATCGAGGCGCACGGGCTGGCGCTCAAGACCGACTGCGCCCGGCCGCATCGCTGGCGCGGCCGATGGCTGGTCCCGCTCTACCACCCCTCGCCGCGCGTGACCGCAAGTCACCGCCGCTTCGAACAGCAGGCAAGCGACTGGCAGGTGCTGCGCCGGCTGGCCAGGGAGGTCGGCCCGGCCGCCGCCGCCGAATCCGAACCGCTCCACCGGGCCGACGACCGCGGTCCGGGACCGGCCGAGCGGCCAGCCTCGCCCGGCTACTGAATAATCGCGGACATGGCCCCCAAGATTTCAAGTGTCACCAAGGGTCCGCTCGGGCGCGATTCGGTCGACCGGACCACCCATGAATACGCGCGGATCTTCGACGACGGCCCCGTCGGCGCGCCCGATCGCCGCAAATCGGAGTACACGGGCTTAACCAACCGCTACTACGACCTGGTGACCGGTTTTTTCGAGTTCGGCTGGGGCCAGTCGTTCCACTTCGCCCCGCGCGCCCCGGACGAGAGTTTCGCCACCTCGCTCGCCCGGCACGAGCTGTATCTTGCCTACCGGCTGGGAATTGAGGCCGGCATGCGGGTCGCCGACCTCGGCTGCGGCATCGGCGGCCCGCTGCGCGAGATCGCCCGGTTCACCGGCGCCAAGATCGTCGGCGTTAACGCCAACTCCTACCAGATCGCAAGGGGCCGGGAGCTGACCGAACGGGCCGGCCTCGGCCATCTGGCCGAGTTCGTCGAGGGCGACTTCATGGCCATCGACGCGCCGGACGAGTCGTTCGACGCCATCTACTCGATCGAGGCGATGCCGCACGCACCGAGCAAGGTCGGGGCATACGCCGAGGCTTTCCGAACGCTCAAGCCGGGCGGCCGGTTCGGCATTTACGAGTACTGCATGACCGACCGGTTCGACCCCGTGAACCCGCGCCACGCGCAGATCAAGAACGACCTGGAGGTCGGCGGCTCGCTGCAGGACATCGTCCATCCGCGGCAGGTAGACGGCGCCCTGCGGGAAGCCGGGTTCGAACTGCTCGAGGCGCGCGACCTGGCCGAAATCTCCGGACCCCATATTCCGTGGTACCAACCGCTGGCGGGGTCGCGCTTTTCGCTCACCGGCATCCGCTCTTCGAGGGCCGGGCGGCGCCTGACCCACGGGACCCTGCGCCTCCTGGAAGTGCTTCGGCTGGTCCCGAAGGGCACGTACCGGGTCGCGACGCTGCTCGATCTCTGCGCGGAGGCGCTGGTCGCGGCGGGCCGGCTGGGGATATTCACTCCGATGTACTTCGCGCTCGCGCAAAAGCCGCGCTGACCGCAGCCCGATTCGAGGGAGCCCGCAGGGACCGCGCGGTCCGGGTCCCGGACCGGCAATCCGCGCAAGATTCCTGATTCGCGCCGCGCTGGCCGAAAATTCCTGGGCCGAACCGCCCCGGCGCCGATCTTTCCCCGGACTGCAGACAACTTGGACCTATCCAAATACATCCGCACGATTCCCGATTTCCCGATCGAGGGGATCCTTTTCAAGGACATCACGCCCCTGCTGCTCAGCGGCGCGGCGATCTCGGAGGCGGCCGCGCAGCTGGCCGAGCCGTTCCGGGCCGATCCGCCCGACCTGATCGTGGCCCCCGAGGCGCGCGGCTGGATATTTGCCACCGCCATGTCGCCCCTGCTCGGCGGCTGCGGCGTCGCCGTGGCCCGCAAGGAGGGCAAGCTGCCCGGGGAAACCGTGGCCCACACCTACTCGCTCGAATACGGCGAGTCCACCATCGAACTGCACGCCGATTCGATCTCGGCCGGGCAGCGCGTGCTGCTGGTCGACGACCTGCTGGCCACCGGCGGGACGCTGGCGGCGTGCGAGGAATTGATCGTTCGGCTGGGCGGCCAGGTCGTCGGCGCGGCGTTCCTGATCGAGCTGGATTTCCTGGGCGGCCGCGCCGAACTGGGCGATTACCCGGTGCACACCCTGATTCACTACGGGGCCGGCGAGTAGGCAGGCGCGGGGAGCCCGGCCTCCGACCGCCGGCGCTCTAGGACCGGGCTATCACGCGCCGGACTGTAGGCGCCGGGCCCAGAGCCGCGGCTCGGCGATCTCGGCCAGGCTGGGGAGCTTTTCGGGCGATTCCCAGGCCATGTCCAGGAACTTGCGGCCGTAGGCGCCGTCTATCTCCTGGCAGAACCGGTCGCCGAGCTGGTACTGCTCCAGTTTCAGCCCCAGTCCCAGCAGACGAAGCACGACTCCGGTAATCAGCGACCGCGACTTGTCGCGGGCCCGCAGCTTGGCATCGATCTGACGCCACTGCGAGAGGGTCTCGCGTCCGACCTGGCGCATCAGCAGGTTCGAATAACCCTCCAACAGGCTCATGCAGGCCTGGATCTCCTCCACGACCTCGCGCTGGCGCCCGCTGAGCGCGAACCACATGAATTTCGAATCCGGTTTCGCGGCCTTGGGTTCGGCGCCGGCCTGCTCGCCCGCGCCGCTGAAAAAAGCCACGATCTGGCTGCGCAGGTAACCGGCCAGCCAGGGGGCGCGCTCGAATTCGAGCGCGTGCGTGAGTTCGTGCACCGCGACCCAGCGCCAGAGCTGTTCGGGGTCGATTCGCAGGCGCCCGGCCAGGGCGTGAACGTTGGGTTCGACCAGGTAGGTCCGACCGCTCCCGCTCTCAAACAGCGGGAGGTCGAACTGCCCCAGGACCCGCGTGGAAAGGTAGCCGAGCATCAGACCCAGCTGCACGCTGATCACCGTCCTGGCCAGCGGATTGTGGAGCTCCGGCGCATGCTCGGCGCCCACCGGTTCGAGCATCTGGGCGAACCGATGCAGGTTCAGCTCCACCCATTCGTCGGGGCCGATCCCGTGGACCCGGCGGTCCCCGCGCCAGGGCCGGTCCAGCGCGCGGGCGATCGCGTCGGCGCAGTCGCGTCCGGCCTCGGCCGCAAACGCGCGGTCGGCGAACGTCGCCGGCACCGGCCGCTGGACCGAAAAAGCGACCGTGCGGGCAAGGCCCAGGTCCAGCACGCTCTCACGCGAAAGCCAGCCGGATAGGCCGCGAACGGTCAGGCGCCCGACGGTGTAGCCCGCGCCAAGCAGGATCGGGGCGGCCGGGGCCAGCGCGCGGGCCAGCCTGAGGCCGGAACGTGAGTTCATTCGTCTACGAACCAGATGTGCAGCCGCTCGTGGTCTATCTCCATCGGGTGGGGTCGATTGTCGCGGTAGAGCCGCACCCGCAGCCGCCCGTCGGCGCGCATGTAAACCGTCGCCGCAAACCCTTCGGGGTATAGCATGCGAAGGTGCTGTCCACCGCGCCCGTCCGGCGTGGCCTCGACCTTCCATTCACCCTCGACCGGCGGGACGATATACCAGTCGCCCTGCGGGAGGTTGGCCGATTCGGCGGCCGCATCAGCGGACGGCGCCATCAACCGAGGTCCTCAAGTACAAACCAAGCCAGCAGAATGGGCGTCGTGGCCACATTGAAAACAACCGAAACCGCAGCGGTGGGACCGGAATCCCAGGCCCCGGGCGACCTCGCGGTGATCACCGAACCGCAGGTCGTGCTGGTCGGCCGTCAGTCGATGGTCGACGCCGGAACCGCCCAGTTCCTGGCCGATCACGGCCTGGAATGGTCATCCGACACCGACAACGCCTCCGAACTGCTGGCCGAAGCCGGGGGGCGGCTCTGCTACATGTCATTCGGGAAGGGTCGCAAGTCGAACCGGGAGTACCTGGGGAACATCATCGCCTCCGGCCACGGCAGCGTGCTCGAGCACGCGGTCTGGAACTTCATTTTCAGCGGCGTGTCGCGCTCATTTACGCATGAACTGATCCGGCACCGGGCCGGATTCGGCTACAGCCAGCTCTCGCAGCGTTACGTGAACGCGGCCAATTCGCAGTTCGTCGAGCCCGAGGCGATCGCGAACAACCCCGAGGCTCACCAAATCTGGGTCGAATCGATCCGCAATTCGCTCGATTCCTACCGCCGGCTCGTGCGCGCCCTGCGAGGGCGCTTCTCGCACGTGGAAAGCCGCACCCTGCGGCGCAAGATGGCCCGCCAGGCGGCCCGTTCGGTGCTGCCGAACGCGACCGAGACCAAGATCTTCGTCACCGCCAACGCGCGCGCGCTTCGCCATTTCATCGAACTGCGCGGCAACGAGCACGCCGAGCCCGAGATTCGCGGGGTCGCCACCAAGGTCCTGGCGATCATGCAGGAAGAGGCCCCCAACCTGTTCGGCGACTACCGGCTCGAGCCGCTGTCGGACGGGACCAGCCAGGCGGTCACCGAGCATCGCAAGGTCTGAGATGACCCGGTTCGGCCGGGACCCCTTCTTAAGATGTATTGCCGGGCCGAGCACAGGAATTAAGGTTCCGCTATGGAAGTAGTGGCGGTCAACCCGCGAGGGTACTGTCACGGGGTCGTTACCGCCGTCACAATGGCGCGTCAAGCCGCCAAGTCGGCTGACGGCCCGATCTACATGCTCGGCCACCTGGTCCACAACGAACACATGACCGCCGAGCTCGAGGAGCTCGGGATCAAACTGATCGACTCGGAAGACCGGATCGCCGGCCTGGGCCAGATCGAGGAAGGCACCGTGCTGTTCACGGCCCACGGAGTCTCTCCGCAGGTCCGGGAGCTGGTCGCCCAGAAGGAACTCAAGGCGATCGACACCACCTGCCGCGACGTGCAGGTCACCCACGACCTGATCAACGAACTGGTCGCCGACGGGTACGACGTCCTGTACGTCGGGCGCCGGGGACACCCCGAAGCCACGGGCTGCATAGGCGAGGCCCCGGACCGGGTGCACCTGGTCGAGACCGCCGAGGACGTGCGGGGCATTCAGATCGAAAACCCGAAACTCGCCCTGACCACCCAGACGACGCTGGGCATCTGGGACACCGCCGAGGTCATCCGCGCCGCCCGCAAGCGCTGGCCCGACATCCGTGTCCACAACGACATCTGCGGGGCGACCCAGGACCGCCAGGAGGCGGTCGTGGAAGCGGCCCGCGAGGTCGACCTGGTGATCGTGGTCGGGTCCAAGCGCAGTTCGAATTCCAACCGTCTGGTCGAGGTCGTGAAGCAGCGGGCCGGCAAACCGGCCTACCTGGTCGGGACCGCGGCCGAAATGCGGGACGAATGGTTCGCGGGCGCCCGCCGGGTGGCGGTGACCGCGGGGGCCTCGACGCCCTCGCCGCTGGGCCGCGAGGTGATAAGGCTGCTGGAGCGGTTCAGCCCCGGTTCGCAGAAGCTGAAGGACCTGCTCAATTGAACGGCGCCGACGCGATCGTCGAAATCCTGCGCCGCGAAGGCGTGGACACGGCGTTCTGCTTTCCGATTTCGAACCTGCAGGAAGCGATGGCCCGGGCCGGCGTGCGCGTGGTCATGGCCCGCCAGGAACGGGTCGCCGGCAACATGGCCGACGGCATGTCGCGCGCCACCTGGGGACGCAAGATCGGAGTCTTCTCGGTCCAGCAGTCGGCCGGTACCGAGAACGCCTTCTCGCCGATCGCCCATGCCCGGACCGACAACTCCGCCATGCTGTTCCTGCCCGGACACGGCGGGGTCGATTCGATCGGCAAGACGCCCACCTTCGACAGCCTCGAAAACTACGCGAGCACGATCAAATTCGGGACCCGGCTCTACCTGGAACGCCAGATCCAGGACATGCTGCGGCGCGCGTTCGTGGCCCTGCGCTCGGGGCGGCCGGGACCGGTCATGGTCGAGATCCTCTCCGAGGCGGTGCGGGCCGAGTTTTCCGGTCCGCTTGAATACCGGCCGGTCGAGCCGATCCGAATGGCGCCCGACCAGGGCGCGGTGGAGGCGGCCGCCGACCTGATCGAACGGGCGCGCAATCCGCTGATCTGGTCCGGCAGCGGGGTCAAGTGGGCCCGCGCCAGCGCCGCGCTGGTGGAACTGGCCGAAGCAAGCGGCGCGCCGGTGATGACGACCCTGATGGGCAAGGGCGGGTTCCCCGAAGACCATCCGCTCTCGGCCGGCGTCAGCGCACTGACCGCGACCGCCATGGCCGATCACTACCTGGAATCCTGCGATGTCCTGCTGGCGATCGGGTCCAGCCTTTCACAGTCCTCGTTCACGCCCACCGTCCCGGACGGGAAGGAATTGATCCAGTGCAACGTCTCGGCCGGCGAACTGCACAAGAACTACCCGGCCGCGGTGGCGGTGCAGGCCGACGCCGGGCTGTTCATCACCGCCCTGACCGAGGAGCTGGCCAGGCGCGGGCGCGAACAATTCGCCGCCCGGGGCAGGACGGCGCGCGAGAACCTGGCCGCCCTGCGGCGGGCGCAGCTGGCCGAATACGAGGCCGAGTTCAATGACGCCGGTACCCCCATCAACGGCTACCGGCTGTTCTCCGAACTCTGGCGGCAGCTGCAGAGCCGGCCGTCGACGCTGGTGCACGAATCCGGGACCAGCCGCGACATCCAGGCGCCCTTCTACATCACGCGCGAACCCGAGGACTATCTGGGCTGGGGCCAGTCGACCCAGCTCGGCTTCTCGCTCGGCGCGGCCATGGGCGCCAAGCTGGCCACGCCCGACCGCTGGGTCGTGAACGCGATGGGTGACGCGGCGGTGGGGATGACGGCGATGGACTGGGAAACCGCCGCCCGCGAGCAGATCCCGATCACCACCGTGGTCAAGCACGATTCGAAGTTCTCCGGCTACGCCGCCAACTACATTCCCGAGTCGGCCGCCCGCTTCGGTTCGGACACCGCCGACGGCGACTACGCGGCGGTGGCCAAGGCGCTGGGGTGCGTCGGAATCCGGGTCACCAGCCCGAGCGAAATCGGCCCCGCGCTCGAGCGCGCCGCAAAGGCCAACCGCGAGGGGCAGCCGGCCGTGCTCGACGTGATCACCAGGCCGACCACGAGGCTCCCGCGGCGCCGAGTCGGTTGACGGGCCGGAGGAAGCCGTGAGCATCTACCGTGAGCGCTACGACCTGCGCCCGATCGTTAACGCCGCCGGAAACTACACCGCGCTGGGCGGATCGATCAGCGCGCCGGAGGTCGTCGAGGCGATGGCCCGGGCGGCGGCCGAATGGGTCAGCCTGCCCGACCTGCAGCGCCTGGTGGCCGAGGAAATCGGGGGCATGCTCGGCTTCACCGCCGGTTCCGGGTCCGCGGTCCAGATTACCGCCGGCGCGGGCGCGGCCAACATGCTGGCGGCGGCGGCGGCGATCGCCGGCGGGGACCGCCGGCTCATGGCCCGGCTGCCCGACAGCAGCGGACATCCCAACGAAATCGTGTTTCCGGCCCAGATGGCCGGCACCTGGACCAAGACGTTCCAGATGTCGGGGGCCCAGGTGGTGATCGCTCCCGCCGAGCCGGTCTTCGACCGCGGCCTTGGCGGCCGCGTGCTTGCCTCGAGCGTCGATTCGGTCGCCGGCGCGATCGGGGAGAACACGTGCGCGATCGGCGCCATCCTGACCTGGGAGATGCCGGGCCAGATGCTGCTCTCGATCAAATCGCTGGCCGAGCTGGCCGCCGAGCGCGGCCTGCCGCTGCTGGTCGATGCGGCCGCCGAGATTCCGCCGATCGGGCGGATCGCCGAGCTGCGCGCGGACGGGGCGACGCTGGTCTCGGTTTCCGGCGGCAAGGCCCTGGGCGGACCGAACGCGACCGGCCTGCTGGTGGGCGCCACGGCGTACGTGCGCAGCGCCGGCATGATGGCCGCCCCGGCCGAGGGAATGCTGGGCCGGGTCGCCAAGGTCGCGCGCGAGCAGCTGGTCGGACTGCAGGTTGCGGCCGAAATCTACATGCAGAAGGACGAATCCGGAATGCTTTCGGCCTGGTCCGATCGCTGCGCCCAGATCGAGCGCGCGCTCAGCGACCTGCCCGGGGCGCGGACCGAGCGGGTCTGCCCGGACGAGACCGGACTGCCGGTGCCCCGGTTGCGCGTGCACCTTGACCCGGACGGATCGGCCAGCGTGGATTCGGTCACCGCGGCGCTGCGCGCCGGCGAGGAAGACATCCGGCTGCGCGGCGGCTACCCGGGAGCGGCCTTCCTCAACGTCGACGTTTCCTGTCTGCGCGACGGCGAGGCCGAGCTGGTCGGCCGCCGGATCCGCGAAGAGATCGAATCGTAGGGCGATTACATACTTGAGTTGACGGAACGCCAACCAGCCCGCAATCTCCCTGCTCCGCTGAATTGACGCGGCGAAGACGGCGCGAGGGCCGTTGGGAGATCATCAAGTCGCGCACCGTGATTGCGGACAATGCCTGGCCCGCGCCGGCGGACGCGCCGCCGCCATTGCCACGTTTCGCCGCCGCCCCGACGGAGGGGCGAGGCTGCGTTCGCGTCGCGCCGCCCAGTTCCTCGTCCTTTAAAGGCTGGTAAGTACGCTCGCAGCCGGTGGCCTTCCCTGCGCCGGCGAGCCGGGCGCGGCGGCCCAACCATGCCGGCCGGATGCGGGCGATCCTCCGCCGCCGACCGGCGAACGCGTCGCACGCTTGCTCAGGTCCCGGATCCGGTGGCTGCAACGAGCGGTAAACAATCATGCAAACGAAGCTGATATATACTCTACGCCCCGCCAAGTCCGACCAGCAGAGAGCCATACCCCGGGGCGATGTCCGAAATATTCCGCACCTACACCCAGCGCGGCTACGTCTCCCGCCGTGGCTGCGAGCATCTGAACCGGCTTCTCTCCTGCTGCGCCGAGCTCTACAACCAAGAGCTCGAACACTGGCGCGATTCCTACAGGGAATCCGGCAGGAGCGATTCGCTCTTCGATCGGATGAAGGCGTTCACCCGCACCCGCAACTCCGATGAGTTGTGGCAAGGCGTATCGGTCGACGTAGGCCGCGGCGTGCTCGTCCGCGCCGACCGGGCCAAGAAGTCGTTCTACCGCCGGGTCAAGAACAAGGAGAAACCCGGCTATCCGCGGTTCAAGCCCGGTCACCGCTACCGCACGATCCAGCTGGAACAGACCACCCCGGCGATGGTGCGGCCCGATAGACACGGCTACGTGATCCGCATCAAGGGTCTGCCGGCGGTAAAGCTGCGGACCGATATCGAATTGCCGCCTTCGGAAGACCTGAAGGCCATCCGGATAACGTTTCGGGGAAGACGGGTGCGGGTCAGCCTCATCTACAAAGAGAAGGCTAGCCCGATGCCTCAGAGTTCGGCCAGGGTGGGACTCGACCTGGGAGTGCTCTCGCGCATAACCACCAGCGACGGGGAGAGGATCGAGCGTAGGCAGATAGACCGCGAGGCGTTGAAGCGCAAGCAGCAGCGGCTCTCGGCGTGCGAGAAAGGAAGCCGTCGCTTCCGGCGGCGGCGGCGCATCCTGGCCAACGCGCACGATCGGGCGCGGGTCAAGGACCGCAACCAGTGCCATGAGATCACCACCCGCCTGGTGCGCGAGAACGGCTACATCGCGCTTGAAAAACTAAACGTTGGGATGATGACCCGGAAGGGCGGAATCAGAAAGCGGGGATTGAACCGCAGCATTGCGGAACAGAATTGGTCGCGGATCGTCAGTCAGCTCGAGTACAAGGCAGCATGGGCCGGACGCGAGCTCGCATTCGTCGACCCCAGAAACACCTCGCAGCGCTGTTCGGGCTGCGGGGTTATCGTCAAAAAGAGCCTGGCGGAGCGCAGGCACGTGTGCGGGAGGTGCGGTCTCGACCTTGACCGCGATCACAACGCGGCCCGCAATATTCTGCAGAAGGCTCTCCTGGGAGGGGCTTTTCCCAGGGCCGCCGGCGAGGCGGCGTGAATATATATTGGTTGGCTCTTGTCAACTCAGGTATATAAGCCCCAATCGTAGCCTCCAGGGCCCGCGCGCCGGGCCGCAAGAATTTTTCATAGGTGAAGGACACACCGTGAGCGCCGAAGCCCGATTGGTCGAACTGGGGATCAAGCTGCCCGAGCCGGCGGTGCCGGCCGGGAGTTACGTGACCTCGGTCCAGAGCGGGAACATGCTCTATCTCGCCGGCCACCTGCCGGCGGCGACCGAGGGAT
Source organism: Chloroflexota bacterium (assembly GCA_963664795.2). GTDB lineage: Bacteria > Chloroflexota > UBA11872 > UBA11872 > VXNJ01 > VXNJ01. The sequence goes on from CAXXYJ010000002.1 coordinate 17,823, forward strand.
CGTGGAGCGGCAAGGTCGGTTCCGACCTGGACGCCGACGAGGGCGCGGTGGTGGCGCGCGCGGTCGGGATCAACCTCCTGGCCACGATCCGGTCCGCGCTCGGCAGTCTCGACCGGGTGGTCCGGGTCGTCAAGGTCGTCGGGTTCGTCAACTCGGCGCCGGGATTTTCCAATCAGCCCAGCGTCATCAACGGCTGTTCGGACCTGATGGCCCAGGTATTCGGCGAACGCGGCCGCCACGCCCGATCGGCCGTCGGCGCCAACGAGCTCCCGCTGAACACCCCGGTCGAAATCGAAATGATCGTGCAGTTCGACTAGCCGCCCGCATGCCCTTGGCCCGCTGACGGGACCGGGGTAGGCTCGTGGACCCGACGAACCCCTTCTTCTATCTGGTCGCGTGGCCGCTGCTGAGCGCCGCATGCACCTTCATCGGCGCCCCGCTGGCGATGTGCGCGCTGCGGTCGCTGCCCTCGCGCGGCGAGCTGCTGGCCAAGCCGATCGGCTGGTTCGCATACGCGTTCGCGGGCTGGGCGATCCTGCACACCGGACTGGTCGAGAACCAGCGCGGGTTCAATTCCGGGCTCGGCTGGCTGATGGTCCTGCTGGCGGCGGCGTGGCTCTGGCGCAGCCCGGACCTGCGCCGATTCTGGCGGTCGCGCTGGCGGGGCCTGCTGACCGCCGAGCTGCTCTTCCTGGCCGCATTCTGGGGCTACCTGTTCCTGCGGGCGCACGTGCCCGGGGTCGTGGCGACCGAAGCGCCGGCCAATTTCGCGATCCTGAACACCGCCATGCGCTCCGACACCTACCCTCCGGCCGACGCCTGGCTGGCCGGGCAGCACCTGGTCTACTACTACTTCGGCCACGCCTCCGCGGCCCTGGCCGCGACCGCGGCCGGGATCCCGCGCCTGCTGGCCTTCGACCTGGCGCTGGCCAACCTGTTCGGCCTGTCGGTGCTCGGCGCGTTCGCCCTCGGCCGCGAACTGTGCGCGCTGCTGCCCGGGGTTCCGGCCCGCCTGTCGGCCGCCGGCGGGGCCGGCGCGGTCCTGCTTGCCCTCTTTGCCGGCAATCTCGCCGCCCTGGCCTACTGGAGCGGCCGGCTCGCCGACGATCCGTTCTTCTACCGGGGCCTTAGCTGGAACGCCACCCGGATCATCCGCAACGTCGAGGGCGGCGGGCTGCCGCCGTGCCACGATTCGGCCGTGCGCGACTGCCCGATCACCGAGACCCCGGTGTTCACGTTCCTCCTCGGCGACCTGCACGCGCACGCCCTGGCCGTGCCGCTGGTCCTGCTGGCCGGCATCGCGGCGATCGCCTGGTGGCGCGGGTATTCGGGCGAGGGCTCCCCGGGCCCGGCCGCGGCTCTCTTTTCCGGCGCCGCGGCCGGGCTGGCGCTGGCGACAAACTCCTGGGACTTCCCGCTGGTGCTGGGACTCGGGCCGATCGCCGGCCTGGCCGCGAACCTGGCCCGCGCGAGACCGATCTGGCGAACGTACTGCCTGCACCTGGTCCTGGCCGCGGGCGCCGCCCTGCTGTTCGCGGCCCCGCAGCTCCTCTCCTACGAGCCCCTGAACCTGGGCCCGGCGGGGGCCCCGCTGCGCTCCCAGCTCGGCCCGTACCTTCTGATGTGGGGCCTGCCGCTGGCCGGATTCTTCATCTGGCGCATCTCCACCGACTGCGCGCGCCGGGGCCCGGCGGGGGCGGTCCCGGCCGGCTCGGTGATCCTTTTGGCCGGAGTGGCCGAGATCGGGCTCTCGGCCGGGGCGCTGGCCTTATCCGGCGGCGGGGCGCTGCTGGCACTCTGGGCGATGTACGACTGCGCGCGCGGCCGGCGGGCCGGGCAACTTCCCTTCCTGGCGCTGGCGGCGGCGGGGCTGGCGCTGATCGCGGTCCCGGAGCTGGTCATTGTCGCCGACGGATATTCGTCCCCCTACGTGCGCATGAACACGATGTTCAAGCTGGGGTTCGCGGCCTGGGTCCTGTTCGGCGCCGCCCTGCCGGCGATGCTGATTTCCGGCTGGCGCGAGCTCGCCGCCGCGGGCGGCGGTATCGCCCTGAACACCTGGCGCTGGTCGGCGGCGGCGATGCTGGCCGGACTGCTGGCGGTGGCGCTCGGATACTCGGCCAACGCGGCCGCGGCGCGGGTCCGCGACGGCGGCGAGCCGTCGCTGAACGCGCTGCGCACCATGCAGGAGCTAAGGCCCGAGGACGTCGCCGCCGCCAACTGGGCCGCCGCCAACCTGCCCGCGGACGCGGTGATCATGGAGGCCTGCTGCCGCGCCTATTCGGACGCGAACCGCATCTCGAACTGGACCGGGGTGCCCGGCGTGATCGGCTGGCTCGGACACGGATTCCTTAGCTACCGCAGCCAGTACGCCGAATTCGCCGCCCGCGCCGCCAGCATCGAGGAGATCTACCGGGAACTCGACGACCCGCAGGTCGCCGGCCGGCTCCGGGCCAACCGCGTCACCCACGTAGTGCTGGGCCAACTGGAGCGCGACCTGCACCGGGCGGTCGATCCCGACCCGGCCGGAACGCTGCGGCCGGTGTTTGAATCCCCGCGCGGATCCCTGACCATCTACGCCCTGCCCCGGTCCGGGCCCAACGGATGACGCGCGCGCGCATTGGGCTCCGCCGCGGACTGCTGGCCGCGGGCGGGCGGCGCCGGATGTGGTTCGCGGCCGTGATCGGATTGGCGGCCCTGACCCGGCTGCCGGAGCTGGGATCGCGCGCGCTGCACCACGACGAATCCATCCACGCCGCGACCGCGCTGCAGCGCCTGTTCGAATTCCCCTACGTCTACGATCCGCTCTACCACGGCCCTTTCCTGTACTTTGCGGTCGCCCTGGTCTTTGCCCTGACCGACATCTCGGACGGCGCCGCCCGACTCCTGCCGGCGGTTTCCGGGATCGCCCTGGTGGGCGCGGTGGGCTACCTTTTGCGCGACTGCCTGGGGCGCTACGGGACGCCCCTGGCCATGCTCGGACTCACCCTCTCGACCGCTTTTCTCTACTACTCGCGATTCCTGCGCAACGACATATTCATCGCCCTGCTAACCCTCCTGGCGATGGCCGCCCTGTACCGGTATCTGCACGATCCCCGGCGGCGCTGGGTCCTGCTGGCCGCGGCCGCGTTCGGGATTAGCCTGGTCACCAAGGAGAACGCCTACATTTCGGGCTTTATCTTCACCGTGGCCCTGGCGGGACTGGGAGTTGCCGCGCTGCTGCGCCGGCGAGGCCTGATAGCGGCCGGTCCGCAGATCGACGCCGTCGCCGCCGCGATGACCCGGCTGGCCCGGGACTGGCGCGGACTTTGCCTGGCGCTGGCGCTGATGATCGCGATTCCGATCGCCTTATACAGCTCCTTCGGGGTCAACCTGGCGCTGGTACCGCAGGCGTTCTACGATTCGGTGGCGGTCTGGGCCCAGGTCCACCAGTCGGGCCGGATCGACCAGCCCTGGTTCTTCTATCCGGCCCTTGCCCTGCTGCTGGAACCCTGGGCGGCGGTCTTCGCCGCCGTCGGCATCCCGCTCTGGGTCCGGCGCCCGGACCTGTTCGCCGGCCTGCTTCTCTGGTGGCTGGCGGCCTCGTTTGCGATCTACACCCTGGCCGGCGAGAAAGCCGCCTGGCTCGCGCTGCACCCGCTGCTGCCCACCTACCTGCTCGCGGCCTGGTCGTCGGACCGGCTGCTGCGCCGGGGCGGCGGGGTCCGCCTGGCGGCGCTGGTGCTGGCGGCGCTGCTGCTTGGGCTGACCGCCCGCCACTCGATCGCCGCGACCTTCCTCTACGGCGACGTGCCACGCACCCCGATCGCCTACTCGCAGACCTCGCGCGACATCCCGGCCGCGGTCGAGCTGTTTGAAGAAGCGGGGCGCCGGTCCGGTTACGGCTGGGCGCTGCCGATACACGTGGGGCAGGCCGCCCACTGGCCGTTCGTCTGGTACCTGCGCGGCTACGGCGCGGCCGACTTCCACTACGGGCGGCCCGATCCGGGTGACCTGGACCAGGCCGTGCTGATCCTCTCGGAAGAGCAGGCCGGCGCATTCGATGGGCTCCTGGAAGGGTATGTGGCCGCGCCGATCCGGGTGCGGGTCTGGTTCCCCGAACACGTCTACAAGGCCTGGACCTGGGATTCGCTCGGGGCGTTTCTGGTCCAGCCCGAACACTGGCGCTCGCTGGCCGAGTTTGTAATCGGCCACAACCCGCCCGCCCCGATCGGATCGACCGAGATCTACATCTATCTGCGCGAAGACATCGTCCGACTCGGGCTCGACCCCGCCCGGGCGCAGGCGCGATGAGCCGGCCGACCCCCACCTGGCAGGGCGTCGTCACCAACGTCGCGCGCTCGCGCTGCGTGGCCGCGGTCGGGGAAAACGAGGTCGAGTTCCACGTGCCGGGCTCGATGATCCGGGACAACGGCGGCCGCAATCCGGTGCGGGTGGGGGACCGCGTCACGCTGGCGCTGCGGTCCGGGACCCTGGTGCTGCAGGGCATCCAGGAGCGCACGTCCGAATTCCAGCGCACCCACGCCGAGCAGGGGCGCAGCCCGCGCTCGGCCACGATCGCCGCCAACCTGGCGATGGCGGTGTTCGTGCTCCCCGCCACCGCCGAACGGCGCCACCTGCGGATGCTGGACCGCATGCTGGTCGGGGCCTGCTGGGCCGACATTCCGGCGCTGGTGTGCGTGAACAAGTGGGATCTGGCGACCGATCCCGCAGCGCTCCAGGACCGGCTGCGGCCCTACCGCGAGGAGGGCTGGCCGATCCAGTACACGATCGCCCCCGCCGGCGACGGCGTGGCCGGCCTGCTCGAACTCCTGCCGGCCGGGCTGTCGGCCCTGATCGGGCCCTCCGGGGCCGGCAAGACCACCCTGATCCGGGCGATCACCGGGCGCGCCGACCTCAAGACGCTCGGGGTCAATTCGCACACCGGCAAGGGCCGCCACGTCACCACCGCGGTATCGGCCTACCAGGTCGACCCGGACCGCTGGGTGGTCGACGCTCCGGGCCTAAAGACCTTCGGGGTCGCCCAGGCCCCGCAGGAGATGGTCCTGGCCGCGTTCCCCGAGATCGAACGCGCCGCGCGCCATTGCCGGCAGCGCTGGTGCGACCACGAAGGCCGCGCGGGCTGCCGGGTGGCGGCCGACGTCCGGTCCGGGTTAATCAGCCGCGAGCGCTGGTCCAGCTACCGGCTGCTGATCGCCGAAGCCGACGGCTGATCGCCGACCAGGCGCCGCGCGACCGCGTCCAGGATTTCTCCGACCGAATTGGCGGCCCGGGTCGCGGCGGCCACGACCTCCCGGTGTTCGTCGCCGCCTGAAGCCTCCCCGGAGGCGTTGGTGATCGTCGAGAGGGCCAGCACGCGCACTCCGCAGTGCCTGGCCAGCAATGCCTCGGCGGCGGTGCTCATCCCGACCGCGTCGGCCCCCAGGCGGCCAAGCGCGCGGGCTTCGGCGCCGGTCTCGTAGGTCGGGCCCGCGACCTGGCAGTAGATTCCCGAGTGGACCCTCGCCTCAACCGCGGCGGCGGCCTCGCCGGCCCAGACGTACAGCTGCGGATCATAGCAGTCGGCGGCGGTCAGAAACCGCGGCCCGGGTTCCAGGTTGGGGCCGGCCAGGGGGTTGGGGCCGGTCAGCGCCGGCAGGCAGACGTGGTCGCGCACGATCATCAGGTCCCCGGTCCGGTAGGCCGGATTCAGCGATCCGGCGGCGTTGGTGAGCAGCAGGGCCTCGATGCCGCAGGCGCAAAGCGCCCGCACCCAGGCGGCGACCGGCTCGAAACTGCCCGACTCGTAGAAGTGCACCCGGCCCTGCAGGATCAGCGCGCTCTCGCCGGCTATTTCGATTCCGAGGACGCGGCCGGCGTGCCCTTCCACGGTCGCCGACGGCATGCCCGGCAGATCGCGGAAGGGGGTCGAGCTCACCGCCGGCCAGCGTTCGGACACGGCGCCCAGGCCCGAGCCCAGGACGATCGCCAGGCGCGGTCTTTTGGGAAGCTGCTGGAGGATTCCGGCGGCGGCGGCCCGGGCCGACGCCGGCATGTCGTGGCGGGGCCGTAGCGCCATCAGGACCCGTGCAGACGGTCTCCGGACTTGGGATCCTCGCGCGCCAGCCGGCGGTACATCGTCGAGGCCGATGCGCTGCTGTGGCCGAGGCCTTCGCGCACGTCGGATGCCGACTCGGCGCGGGCGGCCAGGTTCGTGGCGAAGGTGTGGCGGATGGTCCGCGGCGAAACCCGCCGGTCCAGCCCGGCTTTTCTCACGACCCGCTTGAAAATCAGCCAGAACCCCTGGCGCGTGAGCCGTTCGCCGCGACGGTTGACAAACAGCGCCGGCTGCCCTTCGCCGGTCGCCCTGCGGCGCTCGCCGAACATCCACGAGCGCAGCGCCTGCCGCACCCGCGGTCCGACCGGCTGGTCGCGCTGGGCGCGCGTGCCGCGGCCGCAGACGACCTGGCCCGCGTCCAGATCGACGTCGGAAACGTCGAGCCGCACCAGTTCGCTGGCGTGGACTCCGGTGCCGTAGAGGACCTCGAACATGGCGCGCTCGCGCTGGCCGGCGAATTCGCCCGGGCTGGCGGTGGCGGCCTCGATCAGGCGGTCGATCTCTTCGGTGGCGAGCACCGACGGCGGCGACTGCCGCCGCCAGGAGCGGTGCAGGTCGTCGGTCGGGTTTTCCTTCACCCGCCCCCGGTCCTGCAGGAAGCGGTAAAGGGCCCGGACCGATGCGATCTTGCGGGACTGGGTGGACATCGCGTATCCGCGGCCGGCGAGCATCTCGCAGTACCGGTCCACGTCCGCCTTGGCTATCGCCCAGTCGCGGCGACCCGATTCGAGCAGGTGCTCGACGAACTGCTGGGCGTCGGCCGCGTAGGCCGAGACGGTGTTCGCGGAAAGGCCGCGCTCCCCGGACAGGTGGCCGAGGAAGTCGGCTACGTCACCCGCCAGCCGTGGAGCCGCGCCCCGTTCTTGCGCCATCGCCGCCTGGTTGCGGTCAGAGATCTTCCACCAGGATCACCCGCGCGGGGGCGCCGTCGCCGCGGGCGATCTTGAGCGGCAGACAGAAGAGGTTGTAGTGCCCCGGAATGATGTTGGCCAGATCCAGGCCCTCGGCGATCGCCAGGCGGTTGCCGAGGATCACGCGGTGCGTGTCGAACCGCTTCGAGTCCATCGGTTCGATCGAGAGGTAGTCGATCCCGACGACCTTAACGCCGCGGTCCACGATCCAGCGGGCCCCGCCCGGCATCAGGGCCGAGTACTGCGACTGGTACTCGGGCTGCTTGAGCAGCTCCTTGGTGGAGTTCGAAGTCTTGATCAGCAGCCGGCGGACCCCGGGAGGGATACGGGCGGCCTCGAGATGGTCGCGACCGATCTCATCGACGCCGAGGATTTCGGTCACGTAGGCCGGGCCGCAGAGCATGTTCAGGTCAAGCCGGTCGACCGTCATGGTGCCGTCGAAGAAGTGGGCCGGCGGATCCACGTGGGTGCCCGAGTGGGTTCCCATTCGCAGCGTGGATACGTTGCTGTTGGCACCGTCGGTGATCCGGGTGGCCACCTCGACTTCGATCGAGGGTTCGTCGGGATGGGTGGGGGTATCGCGGTCGAGCGGAACCGAAATGTCGTAAATGCGCGTTTTGATTCTCCTGGGCGGTTCGGTCGGCTCGAACCGGGCGCACCGCGCTGGACATGAAATCAGCGGACGGGGCGGCGGCGCGATCGAATGAAATAGGGCCTATATATTTATGTTAATTTGGGCGGGCATGCCCGCCGCGCAACGCAGGGGTGATGTGACCGCGATCGACCTGGCCTACGGGAACGGGCGCCTGCCGATCGAAATGCCGGACGGCGCGCGGACGATCAGGCCGCGTTTTCCGGAGCCGCTGGCAGATCCCCGGTCCGCGCTCGAATCCGCGCTCGCCGACCCGCTGGGGGCAAGGCCCCTGGCCGAATCCGTCGGCCCGGAGGCAAGCCTGGCGATCGTTTTCTGCGACTACACCCGGCCGGCCCCAAGCCGCCTGATGATCGAGGCGATCCTAGCGGCCCTGCCGGCGGATCACCGCGGACCGATCAGGCTGATCAACGCGCTGGGCCTGCACCGCGCCAATACGGATTCGGAACTGGAGCAGATGCTGGGACCGGATCTGCTTTCCCGCTATCCGGTGATTCAGCCCGGCAACGGCGGCGCCGACTACGTCGAAGTTGGAGTCACCTCGACCGGGCGCCCGGTGCGCCTTAGCCGAGAGTACGTGGAGGCCGACCACCGGGTCACCACCGGCTTCGTCGAACCGCATTTTTTCGCCGGCTTCTCCGGCGGGGCCAAGCTCACCCTGCCGGGGGTGGCCGCGCCCGAATCGATCCTGGCCAACCACGACGCCGAGATGATCGACCATCCCGAATCGACCTGGGGCAGCACCGGCGCCAACCCGATCTTTCGCGAGCAGCGCGAGGCGGCCGCGCTCTGTCCGCCGGACCTGATCCTGAACGTGGCCCTTGACGCGCAGAAGAGGGTAACCGACGTTTTCTGCGGCGAACTGGTCGCCGCCCACGACCGGGCCTGCCGCCAGGTGGCCGCCGGCTCGATCGTTCCGGTCCCGGAACGGTTCGACCTGGTGATCAGCTCGAACAGCGGATTTCCCCTGGACCAGAACTTCTACCAGGCCGTAAAGGGCCTTTCGGCGGCGGCCCGCATCGTGGCCCCCGGGGGCGACCTGGTAATCGCCAGCGAGTGCGCCGAGGGGCTCGGCCACGGTCATTTCGGCAGCTACCTGGAGCGCGGCCAGCGCCCCGCGGAGCTGCTCGAGAGCATCCGCTGCCAGCGGCATCCGCTGCCCGACCAGTGGCAGGCCCAGATCCTGGCCGACATCCAGACCCGCGCCCGGGTGCACGTATTCAGTTCCGGTCTGGAGCCCGAAACGGTGACCGCGATCGGCTGCCTTCCCTGCGGCGACATCGGCGCCCTGGCCCGGCGGCTGGATGGAGCGCGACCGGGCCTTAGGGTCGCGGTGCTGCCGGAAGGTCCGCTCACCATCGCCCAGGCGGCTTGACCGCAAGGCCGCGCACGCGCGACGCGCTCCGAATTTTTATAATCTCCCGGCCGCGGCGCGGCGGTACCGTCACGCCCCGGACCTTTCCGCACAAAACCTTCGTGCCGAACGCACCCCGCCCCCGCGAAAGGGAATACTGGCTATGTCCGACATCAAACCGCTCGGTGACCGCCTGCTGATCAAACCGATCGAGCGTGAAGAGATGACCAGTTCGGGACTGGTGCTGCCCGACACCGCCAAGGAAAAGCCGATGGAAGGCGAAGTCGTGGCGGCCGGTCCGGGAGCCCGCAACGACAAGGGCGAGCGCGCCGAACTCGACGTGAAGGTCGGCGACACCGTGCTGTTCGCCAAGTACGCCGGGACCGAATTCAAGTCCGACGGCGTCGACTACCTCATCATCGCCGAGCGCGATGTCCTCGCGGTGGTCGGATAGCAATTCGAACCCACGCCTTCAAGGCGTTAACCAAACAACAGACAGAGGGACCCCGCCGCAATGCCGCCCAAGGGCGTTAAGTTCTCCGATGAAGCCCGCCGCGACCTGATCAAGGGAGTGGACCTGCTCGCCGACATCGTCGGCTCAACCTACGGTCCGCGCGGCCGCAACGTCATGTACGAGCGGTTCCAGTCCGCCGAGGTGACCAACGACGGCGACCAGATCGCCAAGCAGTTCGCCGAATCGTACTCGGACCCCTACATGAACATCGGCGTCCAGATCGTCAAGGAAGCGGCGATGAAGACCGGCGAGGCGGTCGGCGACGGCACCACCAGCTCGGTGGTCCTGACCCAGTCGATCGCGCGCCAGGGGCTGCGCAACCTGGCCGCCGGGGCCAACGCGATGATCCTCAAACGGGGCATCGACCGCGCCTCCCGGATGGCCCACGAACACATCCGCTCGATCGCCCGACCGGTAGCGACCTCGGAAGACATCGAGCGGGTCGCATCGATCGCGGCCAACGACTCCGAAATCGGCGAGTACATCGCCGAAGTCATGGAGCGGGTCGGCAACGACGGCATGGTCCAGATCGACGAGTCGCGCAGCGGCGAGTCGCTCTCGACCCGGTACGTGGAAGGGATGCAGCTGGACAAGGGTTGGGTCTCGCCCTATTTCGTCACCAACGCCGAGCGCATGGAAGCCTACCTGGACCGGCCGCGCGTGCTGCTGGCCGATTCGAAGATCTCCAGCGCAAACGCGTTCGCCCCGTTCCTGGACAAGATCCTGGCCGCCGGCATTCGCAACCTGTTCATCGCCGCCACCAACATCGACGGCGACGCCCTGGCGCTGCTGATCATGAACAAGCTGCGCGGCAAGCTGAACGTGGCCGCGATCAAGGCGCCCTCCTACGGCGAACGGATGCGCTCCATCCTTATGGATATGGGCGCGATGACCGGCGCCACCGTCTTCTCCGACCACGTCGGTTTTTCATGGCAGGAAGCCGACATCTCATGGCTCGGCCAGGCCGACCGGGTCACCATCGGACGCATGGCCACGATCCTCCTGGAAAGCCCCGGACACGACGCCGCGGTGCAGGCCCGCGCCGAACAGATCCGAACCCAGCTCGAAGCGACCGAATCGGACTGGGACCGCGAGAAGCTCGAAGAGCGCCTGGCCCGCCTGACCGGCGGGGTCGGCATCATCTCGGTCGGGGCCGCCACCGAAGTTGAATTGCGCGAGCGCAAGACCAGGGCCGAGGACGGGGTTTCGACGACCCGCGCGGCGGTCCACGGCGGCATCGTGCCCGGCGGCGGCGCCAGCTACCTGCGGGCGGCCGAGTCGATCGACCTCGAGCAGTTTCCGGAAGGCGACGAGCGCACCGGCGCCGCGATCGTGAAACGGGCCCTGCACGGCCCGTTGCGGCGCATCGCCGCCAACGCCGGCGCGGTTCCTTCGCTGGTGATTGATTCGGTGCTCTCTTCGGACGATGCCTGGTACGGCTGGAATGCCGACAGCGACGAGTTCGCCGACCTGTACGAGATGGGCGTGGTCGACGCCGCCAACGTCGCCTGCATCGCCTTGGACAACGCCACCTCGGCCGGCACCATGTTGCTGACCACCGAGGCGATGGTGGCCGAATTGCCGCAGCCGGCGGCCCCGGTCTCGCCGGAGTCGATGGCCCGCGACATGCACAACATGGGGATGGACGGGTTCTAAACCCGCGGCCACCGGACGCCCCAGACCGTCCGATGGCCGATGCAACCTACGACTTCATCGTCGTCGGGGGCGGGATCGCCGGATCGGCGTGCGCCTACTACCTTGCCCGTTCGGGACGCAAGTGCCTTCTGCTTGAAGCCGACGAGGTCGCATCCGGCGCTTCCGGCTTCTCGGCCGGGCTGATCACCCCGCCCATCGGATCGCGGCTCCGGCAGCCGCTGCGGGACCTGATGCTGGCCGCATTCGAACTGCACCTGGAACTGCCCGAAGAGTTGCGGGACGGATCCCGCGCCGGCTACGAGCTGCGGCGCGGCGGCAGCGTGCTGCTGGCCCCGGACGATGCCGACGCGCCGGGCCTTAAGGCGCTGCTCGACGACCCGATCCCGCGCCGGCGCGGGGCCCGCTGGCTGGAGCCGGACCAAGTCGGGGAGATCTGTCCCTGGATCGATCGGCCGCAGGCCGGAGGGATCTACGAGCCCGCGGCCGCCAGCCTGGACCCGGAGCGCCTGACCCGGGCTTTCTCCGCCGCCGCGCAGCGCGCGGGCGTCCGACTCACGATCGACTCGGTGGTTTCGCTGGAGCCCCTGGAACCGGGTTTTCGGGTGCGCGGTTCGCGCGGCGATCACCTCGCCGAGCAGGTGCTGCTGGCGGCCGGCCCGTGGACCGGCGCCCTGGCCGGTCAACTGGGATTTGAGGACTCGATCCGACCCCTCAAGGGCCAGATCCTGCGGCTGCGGCTTCCTGCTCCGCATTCCGCGGTCGGGTTCTCCTGCCCTGACGGCAGCTACCTGTCCCCGCGCCCCGACGGGCAGGTCTGGATCGGCACGACCGAGGAATTGGTCGGCTTCGACCGCTCGACCACCGAGGAAGCGCGCGACCAGATCCTTGCCCAGGCCCGCCGCTACTGCTCACGCATCGATTCAGCCCAGGTCGTCGCCCAAACCGCCTGCCTGCGGCCGCTCGCGCGCGACGGACTCCCGCTGATCGGCCGGCTGCCCGGCGTCGGCGGGGCCTGGATCTGCTCCGGCCACGGGCGGACCGGGATGCTGCTGGGCCCGCTCAGCGCGCGCGAGCTCGTCAACCTGATACTGGAACGCGATACCGCGCTGGCGATGGCGCCGTTCGATCCGGCCCGACTCGCCGGCGGCGGCGCGCCGGGCAGCTTTGCAGCAGGGGAGTCCCCATGACCTCGGAAAATCCCGGTCCCGGCGGCGGATTGAGGGACCTGCTCTCGGCGCACGGACACCTGCGCCGGCAGCTCGCCACCGACGACCCGATCGAGTCGAGCACCCAGATTCGATTCCCGCTCGGAGGCGGGCAGCCCGATCCCGGTTCCTTCCCGATGGACAGATTGGCCGGTTCGGCCCGGCGGGTGCTGGAATCGGACCCGGGCGCCCTGCTGTACGGCCCCGGCCAGGGCTACCTGCCGCTGCGGGAGGTGGTCTGCCGCAAGGTCCGAAGGCTCGAGGACCTGGCGCTGGATCCCGACCGGGTGCTCATTACCAACGGCGCCGCCCAGGCGCTGGGGCTGCTGGCGACCGCCCTGATCGATCCCGGCGATACGGTTCTGATCGACGAGGCGAGCTGGGGGGCGGGCTTCTTCAAGGGGTTCGGCGCCGACCTGCAGCCTATCCGCTGGGACGAACACGGACCATTGCCCCAGGACATCGAGGACGCCTGCCGGCGGGCGCGGGTCAAGGCCTTCTACACGATCCCGACGTTTCAGAATCCGCTCGGGGTGACCGCCAGCCTGGGGCGGCGGCGCCAGATCCTTGACCTGGCCGAGCGGCACGGTTTCGTGATCGCCGAGGACGACGCCTACTACGAACTTCGCTTCGCCGGCGAGCGCGTGCCCAGCCTCTTCGAACTGGCCGAGGGGAACCGCGTGGTGCGCACCGGCACCTTCTCCAAGATCCTGGGCGCCGGAACCCGGCTCGGCTGGGCCATGGCCGATCGCGAGACCATCGAGCTGCTCGCCGCGCACAAGTACGACCTGGGCGCCAGTCCGTTCACCAGCCGCATCGTCGCCGATTACATGCAGCGCCACATGTTCGCCCACATCCGGCGTCTGCAGCAGGTCTATCGCCGGAAACGAAACGCCCTGCTGGCGGTGCTTGATTCCGAGCTGGCCGACCTGCCGGTCAGTTGGTCGCGACCCGAGGGCGGGTTCTTCTGCTGGCTTCAGCTCCCGTCCGGCTGCAGCGCCGTGGGGATCGAGCGGGCCGCGGCCGAACGCGGCGTCGACGTCTGGGCCGGTGCCTGGTTCCGCTCCGACGGGCGCGACGACAACTGCCTGCGAATCGCCTTTTCGTTCGCCGACCTGGACCAGATCCGCGAGGGCACCGAAGTCTTCTGCCGGGAGCTGCGCGGCCTCATTCAAACCCGCCCATAATGGGCCGAATGGATCGGGAGGCGATGCCGAGTGAGTGATCAGGAACACGCCGTCCGCCTGGACGCGGGCGAACTGGAGGACTTCAGCACGGCGCTCTTTGGCGCCTGCGGGGTCGAATCCGACGGCGCCCGGCTAACCGCCCGCAGCCTGGTCTGGGCCGACCTGCGCGGGGTCTATTCGCACGGGGTGGTCCGCCTGCAGCCGAACTACCTCAAGTTCCTGCAGGATGGCTCGGTAAACCCGACGCCGAACATCCGGGTCCTTTTCGACGGTCCGGCCTTCGCGGTCCTGGACGGCGACCAGGGCCTCGGGCAAATCGCCGCCGACCGGGCCATCGGAGCCGCGATCGAGAAGGCCCGGGCCTGCGGCATCGGCCTGGCCTGCGTGCGCAACTCGCGCCACTTCGGCGCCGCCGCCTACTGGCCGATGCTAGCCGCCGAGGCCGGCATGATCGGATTCGCCTGCTCCAACGGCGGGCAGGTCAACACCGCTCCCTATGGCGGCGCGCGGTCGGCGATGGGCAACAACCCGCACGCCTGGGTGGTCCCGGCCGGCGAGGACCGCCCGGTCATATTGGACATGGCCACCGGCGTGGCGGCGATGGGCAAGGTGGGCATGGCGCGTCTTCACGGCACGCCGATCCCGGCCGGCTGGTGTCTCGACGCCGACGGCAACGACACCACCGACGCCGAGGCGGCGGTGACCATGCTGCCCGCCGGCGGACCGAAGGGATACGCGATCGGTTACGTGCTGGACCTGCTGTCGGGATCGTTGGCCGGCGCCGAAACCTCGACCGTCAAGGCCCTGGGCGGATTGACCGGCGCGCGGGCGAGCCAGACCGGCATGACGTTCCTGGCGATCGACATCGCCGCGGTGACCGACATCGACGACTTCTCCAATTCGGCCGACCGGACCGCTCAGCTGATGCGGGAGATACCGACGCGTCCGGGGTTCGAACGCGTTTTCGTCCCGGGCGAGATCGAATGGAGCACCTACGACGACCGGATCGTCAACGGCGTGCCCGCCTCGCCGGCCGAGGTCGGCGTCCTGGCGCAGATGGCCCGGGAGCAGGGCATCGAGCCGATCGGCTGACGACCTTTCAGCAGCCGGGCGCTCGACCCGCGCGCCGGCCTCCGGCGCGGATTCGGAGTCGCCCTATCCGGACGCTCGGCGCCGGATCGCGCCCACCCAGTCCTTCAATCCCGACCAGATCCGCGAAAGCAGCAACAGCGCCAGCGCGGTGATCACGATCGCGCCGCCGGCCGAATAGTCCCCGTAAAAGGCGATCGTGAGGCCGGCGCCAGCGCTCAGCAGGCCGGTCGCGATGGCTATGCCCATCGCCATGCGGAGGCCGCGCGCCGTTCGCAGGCCGGTCAATACCGGAATCACCAGCAACGCGCCGACCAGCAGTACGCCGACGACCCGCATCGACAGCGTGATCGTCGCCCCGGTAAGCACCGCCAGGACGAGATTGAGCATGTCGGTGCGCACGCCGCTGACCTTGGCCAACTCCTCGTCGAAAGCCAACTGCGCCAGATCCACGTAGAACACCGCCACGAAAACGATTACCACCACAGTTAGTCCCGCCAGCAGCCAGAGGTCCAGCGGCGACACGCTCAGGATCGAGCCGAACAGGAACGAAAAAAGGTCCACGTTGAACCCGCCGGCGGCGCTGATCACCACGATCGCGATGGCCAGCGAGCCATACAACACCACCGCCAGGGCGGCATCACCCGGCAACCTTCCGCGGGCGCGCAATTGCTCGACCGCCACCGCGCCAAGAACCGCCGCCGCCAACGCCGTCAGCGAGGGGAGGAACCGCGTGGCCATGCCGATCGCGACCCCCATCAGCGCCACGTGCGCCAGCGTGTCGGCGATCAGCGAGTAGCGCCGCAGCACGACGAACGTGCCCAGCGTTGGCGCAAGCACCCCCACCAGCGCTCCGCCCGCCAGGGCGCGCAGCATGAATTCGTATTGGAATATGCTCGGCACGGTTACCGGTGCTGCTGCAGGACGCTTTCGAACTCGTGGCGCTCGTCGTGGATCAGGACGTCCACCGGGACGCCGTAAAGCGTCGAGAGTTCATCCCTGGTCAGATCGTGCGGCGGGCCGTGCTGGACCAGGTTGCAGTTAAGGCAAGCCACCGTGGTGGCCTCGCGCAACATGGCGCCGATGTCGTGCGAGACGATAACGATCGTCATGCCCCGATCGCGATTCAGGTCTCGCAGGACGGAGTACAGCCGCTCCTCGCCGGCAACATCGACGCCGGCCGCGGGTTCATCGAGGACGAGCAACTCCGGATCGCGGACCAGCGCGCGCGCCAGCAGCACCCGCTGCTGCTGGCCGACCGACAGTTCAGACAGGCGCCGCGACCGGAAGGGGACCATCCCCACCGCGTCCAGCGCCGCCATGACCTCCGCCCGCTCCGAGCGGCCGAACACGGCCAGGGGAGAAAAGCGGCGCCGCGCCCCGTTGGCCACGATTTCGGACACCGTGGCCGGAAAGTCGCGCCAGGCGCCGGAACCGACCTGCGGCATGTAGCCGACCCGGCCCCATTCCTGGAACTGGTCCGTTTCGCGCCCGAACAGGCGCACGCGTCCCGTATCCGGCTGCAACAACCCGAGCGCCAATTTGATCAGGGTGCTCTTGCCGCTGCCGTTCGGCCCCAGGATGGCCGCCAACTCGCCGCGGCGAATCCGCAGCGAAACGTCTTCGACCGCTGGGATCGCGTCATACGCGAAGTTGACGCGATCCCATTCAACTGCGCTGGGCAAGTCGATTTCGGTCATGCGCAGTCCAGTGACACCACCAGACTGGCCAGGTTGTCCCGCATCAATCCGAAGTAGTCATCGTGGTCGTCCAGTTCAGCCTGGGTGACGCTTTCGATGGCGTGAATCGGAATCAAGTCGATGTCGTGCTCGCTGGCAAGCGCCCGCGTGAGTTCTCCGCTGAGCACCGGTTCAACCATCACGTGTTCCAGTCCCAGTTCAGCGATCAGGTCCGAGATGGCCGCCAACTCCCGCGGCGACGGTTCGATTTCCGGGGAAAGCCCGGCGACCGGAATCTGCTCGATCCCGTAACGCTCGGCCAGGTAACCGTAGGCGGCGTGCGAGGTCACGAAATGGTCATGGTGGCAAACGGCCAGGCCATCTTCGATTTCGTGGTCGAGTTCGTCAAGTTCACCGGCCAGGGCCGATGCGTTGGCGCGGTAAGTGTCGGCGTTGCCGGGGTCGACCTGGATGAATGCATCGAGGATGCGCTCGACCTGAACTGCGGCCAGAACCGGGTCAAGCCACATGTGCGGGTCCAGGCCGCCGTGGTCGTGACCGTGTTCGTCCATTCCGTGGCCGTGCTCGTCCTCGTCTTCGTGGTGATCGTCCTCGTCCTCGTGGCCGTGCTCGTCCTCGTCCTCGTGGCCGTGCTCGTCCTCGTCCTCGCGGTGGTCGTCCTCATCCTCGTGGCCGTGTTCGTCTTCGTCCTCGTGGTGGTCGTCCTCGTCTTCGTGGCCGTGTTCGTCTTCGTCCTCGTGGCCGTGGTCGTCCTCGTCTTCGTGGCCGTGTTCGTCCTCGTCTTCGTGGCCGTGTTCGTCTTCGTCCTCGTTCGTCCTCGTCCTCGTGGCCGTGTTCGTCCTCTTCTTCGTGGTGGTCGTCGTGCGCGAAGCCTTCAATGGCCAGCGACTCATCGACCGCCTCGACCAGGACCCGGTCCGGGTTGTCGCTCAATGTCTCCAGCGCCCGTTCCAGCCAGGGCTCGAGACCGAGCCCGTTCATTACGACCAGATCGGCCTCTTCCAGCAAACGGAGGTCCGAAGCGGTCGGCACGAATCCGTGGTTTTCGAATCCGGGACTGACCAGGTATTCCACCTCGGCAAGGTCGCCGCCAATGCGTTCGGCGAAAAAGCCGAGCGGATAGATGCTGGCCACCACCGTAAGGGGTTCGCTTCGAGGCGCCGGTTCATCGGAGTCGTCCTCTTCGCTCGACGTTGCCGGTTCCGCCGGCGCGGCGGCTTCGTCCGCTGCGGGGGCCGCTGCCGGCGCAGAGGGCGCGTCGGCCGCATCATCGTCGCCGTTCGCGTCACAGGCGGCAAACGCCAGCAGAGCCAGCATCAGCATCGCCGCCAGGGCGAGCGACCTTAGGCGCATCCTCATAAATTCATCCTTCTACGGGGTAAGCAAGCGGGTGGGTTGCGGGATATTCGACGAACGGGCAACCGGAACAAGATTTAACCGAGTCTGGATTCAACATCCGTGAACGCGACTCATCGTCAGGGGTGCGCCGCCGACGGGTTGGCAATGCGTGAATTGGCTGCATTGACCCCCGCACGAAATGATACTCGATTCTCACTTGTGCGCGCATGGCCCCGCCCGAACCCGATTCCGGGCTTTTTGCTCCGGGCGGCGGCGCCCGCACCGGCTCACACATGCGTGGGGCTCGCACTCGGGCAACGCCGGGTGCGAAGACTACCTCCGGACGGCGACTATGGGGGCGCGAGCCGGCCGGCCGGCTCGCGGTTCACGGCGCCCCTGTACGCCGGGTTGCGAGGGGCCCCACCGGCCCGCGATTTTCAGGCCAGAAATGAGAATCGAGTATCATCTTTTCATGGAAAGAGCCAAGCAGCAACGGACCGTCCTGCGGGCCCTCGGCGAGGCCGACGGGCCGCTGTCGGCCAGGGAGCTGTGGAGCCGACTGAGCGGGACCGGCATCGGCCTGGCCACGGTGTACCGGGCCCTGCGTCGGGGCGTCGACGAAGGCACCCTGACGTCGGTCGAGACGCTGGGCGGCAGCGTGCGCTACGAACCCAGGAACCGCGAGCATCACCACCACTTTCTGTGCTCGATCTGCAACCACGCGTTCGATCTCTTCGGGTGCGTGGACGGCCTCGAGTCGCTCGTTCCGGACGGGTTTCAGATGACGCAGCATGAAGTGGTGCTGATAGGGACCTGCAATGCATGCGCCAGCCCGGCGTGACGTTCCACCGAGGGCGGTGCTTTCGATTGACGGTCACCAAGCTCCCGCCCGCGTTGCCCGCAGTCCCGTCTCACCCTGCCCGTTCATTTATTGACTTCGGATCCCGCGCCGGGCACGGCGCCGTTGCGTCAAGCTGAAAGCGTGATTCGGCCGCTTCGGGCCGCCGCAGCTGGCACTTTCAAGGCTCCCGCCGCCCGCCGGACCAAGCGCCAAGCGAGGCAATCGGCATGTTGATCGGTTCAGCCCCGCGGCGCCCGAATCTTCAGCGGGTCCGACTGATCAAACGCGTTTTGCGCGAGGCGCTGCAGCTGCCGGACGACATCACCGTCACGGTCGCCGAGCTGGCCTGCATGGAAGAAGACTGCGAACCGCTCGAAACCGTGATCGGTCTGCTTCGGCCCGAAGCGCCCCAGCTTCAGGCGAAGGTACACAAACCCATGGACGCAGTTGACGCCGATGACTTGGCTCAGGTCTGCGCGACGTGGGGATTTGACACAGGAAGTCCTGCTCTCGCAGCACTGCTCCAGGAGGACTAGATGGACGCACCCCCAAACATCCCGGTAACGATCCTGACCGGCTTTCTCGGTTCCGGCAAGACGACCCTGCTGAACCGGATCCTGACCGAGGAGCACGGCAAGCGCATAGCCGTGATCGAGAACGAATTCGGAGAGGTGGGCATCGATCAGGCGCTGGTGATCAATGCCGACGAGGAAATCTTCGAGATGTCCAACGGCTGCATCTGCTGCACGGTGCGCGGGGACCTGATCCGCGTGCTGGGCAATCTCATGAAGCGACGCGACAAATTCGACTACGTGCTGGTCGAGACTACGGGGCTCGCCGATCCCGGTCCGGTCGCGCAAACGTTCTTCATGGACGACGAAATCCGGGCCGAATTCTCACTGGACGGCATCGTCACCCTCGTCGACGCCGCCCACGTCGAACAGCAGATCGGCCGCAGCGACGAGAGTTCGGAGCAGATCGCCTTCGCCGACGTGCTCGTCCTGAACAAGATCGACCTGGTCGAGGACGACGCGCTGGACGGGCTAGAGGCCCGTCTCCGGGACATGAACAACATGGCCCGGGTCGTGCGCAGCGAGCAGGCCGACATCTCGGTCGAAACGGTGCTCAACCTCAGCGCCTTCGACCTGGACCAGGCGCTGGAGCGCCGCCCCACCTTCCTGGAGCCGGAATACCCGTTCGAATGGACCGGCGTCTACTCGCTCGACCGCGGCGGTTACGAAATCAGCCTGGCCGAGGGACCCGACCCGGAGATGTCGCTGGTCGTCGTCTCCGACCAGGGCGAGGATGACGACGCCCTGCGCGAGGGCGCCGAATGGTGCGTGCGCCGGTACGCCGAACCGCCCGATCCCGTGAATCCGGGCGAAAGCGTGGCGATCGGCAAGCACGTGAGCCTGCAGCTTGATTCCCCGGGGCGCAAGAGTTTCCGCCTTAAGGTAGACGCGCCGGTCAAGGTCGGCCTCTACGCCCAGCACCTGGCCGAGGAGTTCGATCTTCAGCTGGTCAAAGCGGGCGCCGCCGCAAGCGCGAACGGGGCCCAGGGCCTGCCGGGCGCCGTCCCGGCCGAGGTCGAGCGCACCTGGGTCGCCCAGCACGAGCACGACGACGAGGTGGGCTCGTTCGCGATCGAGGTCGAAGGCGACTGCCACGCCGAGAGGCTCAACTCCTGGCTTGGCGAACTGCTGCGCGAACGCGGGGTGGACATCTTCCGGATGAAGGGCTTCATCAGCATCGCGGGCGAGCCGCGACGGTTCGTGTTCCAGGGTGTCCACATGCTCTTCGACGGGCAGCCGGACCGTCCCTGGGGAGATACGCCGCGCCGCAACCAGCTCGTATTCATCGGCCGCAACCTTGACGAGCAGTCGATACGTCGGGGATTCGAGGCCTGCCTGGTTTGACCGCCGAGAGCCCGAAGGGCGTTCTGCGCCCGGGCTGGACCGCCGGCGTCGGCGAATACGCCATCGCCGGAGGATGGACCCAACGGGGCGAACTGCTGGTGGTCGGTGACGCCGCCGGCGGCGTCTACGCTTTCGACGGCAGGTCCGGGGCGAACGTCTGGTCCCGGCCCGGAGTCCATGAAGGCGGGGTGCTCGCGTTGGACATGCACCCGAGCCGCCCCGAGTTCGCCAGCGCCGGCCAGGACGGCCGCGCGCTGGTCTGGAACGCCGCCGACGGTCAGGTCGACCGAACCATCAAGGTCGGGGACGACTGGGTGGAACATCTGGCCTGGTCGCCGAACGGACGGTCGCTGGCCGCATCCTGCTCCCGGAAGGTCAGCGTGCACGGCCCGGGCCAGGAAAGCCCCTGGCGATCCGAAGACCATCCCAGCACGGTCAGCGCGATCGCCTGGTCCAGCTCCACCGAGCTGGCCAGCGCCTGTTACGGGAGGGTTACCTTCTTTGACGTCCCGGCCGGCAAGTCCCGCCAGAAGCTGGAGTGGATCGGTTCCCTGGTCTCGATGGCGCTGAGCCCGGACGGGGACATCGTGGCCTGCGGCAGCCAGGACAACACGGTCCACTTCTGGCGTCGCTCCACCGGGCTCGATTCGATGATGTCGGGCTACCCGGGCAAGCCCTCGGCCCTGGCGTTCGACGGCAGCGGAACCCTGCTGGCCACCGGCGGCGGCTCGGCGATAACCGTCTGGAGCTTCCGCGGAGACGGGCCCGAGGGAACGCGGCCCGGCGTCCTGGACCTGCACGTGCTGCCGGTTACGACCCTGGCGTTCGCCCGCCGCGGGATGCGATTGGCCTCGGGGGACCGGGAAGGCGGCGTCGTGGTGTGGTCGCTCAAGCACGATGGAGAGGGCGACCCGAAGGGGGCTTCGACGGTCAACGGTCTGGTCGGAAACCTGTACTGGCGACCGGACGGGCGCGCGCTCGCCGCCCTGGACGCCCAGGGCGAAGTAACCGTCTGGCGCGTCGGCAACCGTTAAGCCGAGATCATCACGGTTCGGCTCGATTGAGTCCGGGCCGGCCTTAACCGCCGCCATTCCCCCGCCGGCGTCCGACTGGCCTGTTTCGGGGCT
>CAXXYJ010000003.1:0-11870 GCA_963664795.2 Chloroflexota bacterium
CCCAAGATGATCCGCATGCCCGGGACCGAGTTCTCGATCGCGGTCGACCTGGTGCTGGTGGCGATCGGGTTCGCCGGACCGCACGGGGAGAGCCTGCTCGGCCAGCTGGGGGGTGGGTTTCGACGCCCGCGGCATGGTCGCCGTCGACGACCAGATGATGTCGACCACGCCGGGGGTGTTCGCCTGCGGCGACGTCCACCGCGGAATGTCGCTGGTGGTCTGGGCGATCGCGCACGGCCGCGACGCGGCCCGCGGGATCGACAGGTACCTGACCGGCCGGACCGATCTTCCGGCCAGCGCCGTCACCGGCGAACTGGGGGTCGGGCGCTGAGCACCTGACGCTGGCCTGGCCTGCGCGCGGCCGCCAGCTCCGGCGCCGGCCAACCCGGCGCGCCGGACTCCTACCGGTTCAGGAAACCGGTGAGCTGGCCGCGATCCTCCATCTCCGCCCAGGCTTGCCGGAACGTCATGTTCCACTCGTCTGTCCCGGTGTGTTCGAGCATTTCCCAGTACACGTTCGGGAAAGTGACGATCGCGTCGGCGCCGGCCGAGTACGCCAGGTGCGCATGGGCCGGATCGCGGATTATGCCGCCCATGATTGCGGGGGAGTTGGGCCGGCCCCGGAACGCATCGAGAGATTTGCCTTACCAGGGCGAATGCGTCGTTGCCGCCGGCATGGGTCGGCCCCACGAACGGGGCGATCCAGCCGGCGCCGGCCGCGGCCATGATCACGGCCTGGTTTAGCGAAAAAACCGTCGTGGCCATCGTGGGAACGCCGCGCGACCGCAGCGTTGCCAGGGCCGCGCAATCCGACCGGCTTGGTGACCACCTTGACGATCACCTTGTCCGAGATGGCGCTGGCCACTTCGGCCGCATGAAGAAATTCGTCGTAGGTGTCGCCGTCGACCTCCACGACGAGCGCGCCGGGGTCGAGCTCCAGATAGCGGTCAAGGAGCGTTCGCAGGTCCTCGTATTTCTGGGCCATGTCGCGCAGGATCAGGTTGTTGGTGACCAGTCCCGCGATCCCGAGCGGCATCATCTCGCGCAGTTCTTCGGGATCTCCCTGCAGCCAGACCTGCGGCCCCTCCGGGCGCGAAATTCCGGTCATGTTTGCCTCCGGAAAGATATTGCGCGCTGATTGAATCTAATCGAACGCTCCGGCCGGCTTCCCGCGCTCAGGCCTCATTGGCCGGTGCTTTCGGTGATCGGACAGGTAGCCCGGCCGAATCGGAGGTTTTTGCTCGGACAATTGCGAACGACCAAGTACTGGACTCGGTTTCGATCCGGCCAGGCCGCTAGCGCGATCACGCCCAGCGGCGCCCTCACAAATCTCCCGTTTCTTCGCGCAGTCGATTGATCAATCTCGTCTGTGACGATGCGTCGACTATTGGCGAAAGGGCGAAATCCGAACTTGGCCTCGAATTCGTCGGTAGAAGAGTCGAATTCCCGGCTGCGTTCGGCCATCAGGGATTCCCGGATCAGGTCGGATGCGACCGCGCCCAGGGACTTCGACTGTCGGTTGGCGATTTCCTTAATTTCAGCATGCACGTCGTCATCGAAGTTCAAGGTGGTTCGCACGACCAGTTCCTTTCGCCGTTCAGAAGGCCATCAGAATTACGCATCACTCATCACGCGGCATGCGAGCCCCGTCGGTGACGACGCCAGACTTCCGGTGATGCGAACGACGGAATGGATCTATTGGGTAGAAATATGGGTAGACCGCCTACTCGAACGCGGATTTCAGCATGGAGCCTGAACATCATGAATTCGGAGACGCCGCCGACTGGCTAGTGAATTGGCGAATCTTACCGGCGAGACAATTGCCGGCGCGGTCACTGTGGCCCTTAGGGAGCGCTTGCAGCGTGTGAATTGCGAACGCGATTCCGACGCCAGAACCAGGCGCCTTCTCGCCATTGGAAGTCGCTGCGCAAGTTTGTTGAGCGATGGCCCTTCCGCCAAGGAGCATGGAGATTTCCTCCATAACGAGCAGGGGCAGCCCGGATGACCATGGGCATTTCGGCGGACCTGGCATTCCTTCTCCGCGCGTTCGGCACGCGATACGTGAAGCGAAATCGGGCGCTTGACCGTGCAATTCGCTGCGGTTGACGAATGCGAATACGAGCTCGGAGTCGCCTGACTCGGTTTCGCGCGAGGATTTGTACGTCCGCCGCTAAATTCGTCGACGTAAACCTCTCGATGAGAACCTACCGCCTCGGTAACACCAAAGTGACCTGGGATGACGTAGAGGATGTCACGCGGCGAATCGTGAAGACCGCCGAGCCCCGACAAGGTAATCCTGTTCGGCTCCGCCGTCCGCGGCGACATGGGCCCGCACAGCGACCTCGATTTCCTGGTCGTAAAAAGCTGGCGCCGACCACTGGGAGCTCACCTCGAGGATTCGGATGGCCCTTTTCGATGCGAAAGCGGCAGTGGATCTGGTGATCGCAACTCCGGAAGATATCGAGCGGTACGGCGACAGCCCGCCGCTGGTTTACAGGCGGGCGTTGCGCGAGGGCCGCGTCGTTTACGAGAAGCCCCTGAGCGACTCCCGCCCGAGGCGCGCCATCCGGCGCGCGTCAGCTGGAACTCGTGAATCGCGATAAGTCCGTCGGCTGGGGTTGCAATATCCGAACACGTTGCCGCGATCAATCCGGCCAAGGCGACGGGCGATCGGGCGTCGCCTGAATCAACGGCGGCGACGGGCGATCAATCGGCCCGATCGTGTGGCGGCCCTTCACGCCTTTGAGAAACGCTGGACCGTAATGAGTGAACTGGCCTGCGGGCGCCCTCGGTTCAGACCCCCGCTTCCCGAAACGCTCGCCGCAGGGTCGCGTGCCCCAGGCGGGCGCTTTCGAAGGGGTCGTATCCGGACCGGCGTTGGACCATGACCGAAACCTCAAGCGTCTGGAAGCCGCGGTACCCGGCCGCCTGCATGAGGCGCAGCTCCTCGGCATAGTCGTAGTCGTCTTCGCCCGGAACCAGGAACTCGTGATCGGGCCAACGCCTGCGCACCCCTTTCAGGTGCGTGTGCAGGGTGTCGGCCGCCAGCAGGTCGACTGAATTGTGAAGATCTATGTCCTGGGCCAGGAAATGCGAGTAGTCGAAGTTGACCCCGAGGTTCTGCCGGCCCAGCTGGTCCAGCACCCAGGCGGTCTGCTCGGGAGTGTGCAGGGACGACCCGACGTGCGGTTCCAGGGCGATATCGACGCCGGCGGCGCGGGCCGCCTCCAGGACCGGACCGAGCCGGTCCAGGGCCTGCTGTCGTTTCCCTTCCCAGTCGCCGACCGAACCCCCGATGGTCGTGTTGATCGCAGGCGGATGATCCGGGACCAGTTCCCGGGCGAGTTCGATCGCGCCGAACAGGCGCCGATAACCGCTTTGCAGGGTCTCCTCGTCCACTTCCAGCAGCGGCGAATGCGACGCGATCGCCGGCAGCTCCAGTTCGAGCTCGGAAATCAGATCGCGCCAGGCGCTTACCTTCTCCGGGGTGATGTCCTCCATGCGGGTCGACCAGTTCGCAAGGACCGTCAGCTCGATTCCGGCGAAATCCATTTCGCGCGCGAACCGCGCGAAGGGCTCGAATTCGATCTGCGGCATCCCCCAGTTGGAGATCCCCAGTTGCTGCATGGCGCCGCCCCGCTCGGGGTCCGGGTCGCTCAAGCCGCCGGGAACCGCAGGGCGCCGCGCCGCCCGGTCCGGGCCCGCAGCAGCGCGCCGGTGCCGGTGGTCACGTATAGATCGCTGAGGTCGGGGCCGCCGAACGTGCAGTTGGTCGGCATGTCCCGGGGCACCGGGTGGGTCTCCAGGATCCTCCCGGAGCGCGCGAATACGTAGATCATCGGGCCGGGCCCCTGGCCGGCCGTACCGGCGGTGGCGACGATGTTGCCCTCCGTGTCCCAGCACATTCCGTCGATGGCGCGGTAAGGGAAGAAGTTGTGCACGATCCGGTACTTGCCCAGCGATCCGTCGGCCAGGATCGGATAGGCGCGCAGCTGGCGCGGCTCGCCCTCGTCCTTGCCGGCGTTGGAGACGAACAGTTCGTCCTGGTCCGGGGAAACCAGGATCCCGTTGGGGCGGGTGGTGTCGAAGGTGACCCGCTCGATCGACCAGCCCCCGCCTTCCTGCGGGTCCAGCCGGTAAACGGACTGGTGGTCCAGCTCCCGCGGCGGCGAGAGATCGTCGTAGCGGGGATCGGTGAACCAGATCCGGCCCTCCGAGTCGAACGCCATGTCGTTGGGGCTGTTGAGCCGCCTGCCCTCGAACCCGTCGGTCAGCAGGTCGAATTCGCCGCCGGCGCGGTAACGGCAGACGGCGGCGCGGTTCTGGCTGCAGCCGTAAAGCTGGCCGTCGTGGTCAAAGAGCAGCCCGTTGGTGCGCGCGGTGTCCTCGTGCCAGGGCCGGGAGCGCCCGCTCTCGGGATCGAAGGCCATGATCCGGCTGTTGTTTATGTCGGTAAACAGCAGCTGCCGTCCGTCCCAGGCCGGGCCCTCGGCAAGGGTGTAGCCCTCTTCCAGGATTTCAAATTCCCAACTCACTACGCCCTCCAATACCGGTGTTCAGGGGTCGGCCGATTCGCGCGTTCAGGCGGATTTTTGCACGCGTGCGGGCGATTTCTGCAGTGTTTCGGGCACGAACAGGAGGATCAGCAGCCCCCCGAACAGCCCGATCGCGCCCAGGATCATGGAACCGTTTTCAAACCCAACGCTGTCGCCGAACTGGCCCGGCAGCACGCTGCCGGATAGCTCGCCGACCTCGCCGATCGCGCGCCACGCGCCCAGGAATTCGCTGATCCGATCGGGCGGGGAGAGATCCACCCCGAGCGTCATCAGGGCGCCGGAGCCGAGTCCGTTGCCGATCCCCAGCACCGCCGACGCCGCCAGCAGCAGCATCCACGAATCCGATACCGCGACCAGGAACATCCCCAGACCCATTACCGAAAACGACGGAACCGAACAGAATTTGCGGCCCCAGCGGTCCATCATCCAGCCCGCCAGCGGGAAAAAGGCCATGTCCAGCGCGCCGCCGACGGCGGTGATGTAGCCGATCGCGGAGGCGTCAAGCTCCAGTACGAAGGCGCCGAAGAAGGGGATGATCGCCAGGCGCGCGGCGCGGGTGAACTGTCCCAGGAAAGCCCCCACGGAGGCGATCGCGACCCGCGGCTGCAGGTAGACGCGGGCCACGTCCAGGCCCTGGAACATGTTCGTTCGCGGGGACTTGACGAGGCGGAGCTCGTCCTCGCCGCGCTGCCCGAACCAGGACGCCAGCGCGGCCACCGCCTGGAAGGCGGCCGCCAGCGCGAACAGCATCCGGAGATCCAGGAAGGCGCCGAAGAGTCCCACCAGGGCCGGTCCCAGAAAGAACCGCGATATCCGCATCGTTCCGCCCAGCACGGCGGTGGCGCGCCCGCGATGCTCGACGTCGACCGCCTCGCCCAGGAAGGTGACCCGGGAGAGGAAGACCATCGAGAGTCCGCAGCCGAATACCAGCCGCAGCACCAGGACCTGGGTGAATTCGTCGGCGACGACGAGCGGCAGCGTCGTGGCCAGCATCACCAGCGCCCCGACCGTGGTGACCACGCGGTTGGAGAAGCGCCCCAGCAGCACGCCGGCCGGCAGGTTGAAAAGGATCGTCCCGACCGAAACTATCGCCACCCCGACCGCGATCGCGGTGTAGCTGACCCCGAATTCGGCCAGCAGGAGCGGCAGCGTCGGGACCAGCATCCCCACGCCCACGAAGAAGAAGAATGCAGGCATGTAAAGGGGAATTAGCAGACGCCGGATGGCGGTGGCTATCGACATGGATGGACCAGTCCCGGCGCCGGTCAGGGGTCGCGTGCCAGCCTTTAAGCCTAATTGCGACGTGGTCGCCGCCCTAATCAGGGCGGGTCATATTCAATTAACATGATTTGGGCGTTTGAAGGGTGAGCACCGTGCCGTCCGCCCACAGATTTCCCGGCCGCGCACGGGGCTCGACTGAATGGGATTGAAATGGCTACATCCAGCACCGCAACGCGCTCGGTGACGGTCGGTTCGCTGGCCGGGGCCGACCGCTCCAGGCAACTGAGCGTTGAAGTTCCCGATTACGGCCGCCAGCAGCTGGAAGACACCGCGTTTCTGACCTCCATGCTGCTGGTGCTGCTCGGCAATTACTCGCAGACCGGGCACTTCGGCGGACCGCTCGCCTACACGCCCTACAACGTGGCGGTCCACCTGGTCGGACCCGAACTGGGCGGACTGGCCTACGACCTGCGAAGCCCCAAGCACCCCAACGCCGACAACTTCATGCTCGCCGGCGGGCACTGCATTCCGACCTGCTACGCGCTCTGGATCGTGCTCTGCGAGGCGCTCGAACGCCAGCGCGCCGCCACCGGCGACGACCGCTACGCGACCGATCCGGGACAGAACATGCTCTCCGTCGACGCGATCGGTTTCCGGCGTGGGGCCGGGGCCCTGGCCACCATCCTGGACGAGAACGATTTGACCGACCACCCGCTGTTCGCCCAGGCCAAGGGCCGCGGGATCCGGGCGCTGGCCGGCCACGCCGAAACCACCGACATGACCAACGACGTGAACGGCGGACCCTCCGGGGTCGGGTTCTCGACCTCGGCCGGCAAGGCCATGTTCTGGGACTTTGCCGGCTCCCCGGCCGAGCGCAAGACGATCGTGTTCGAAGGCGAGATGGCGCTGACCGAGGGTCACGCCCAGGAGATCAAGACCATCGCCCTGGCCCAGAAGGTGGGCAAGCGGCTGCGGGTGATGAACTCCTTCAACAACGCCGGCATCGACGACTCGCTGCTGGACGGCGTCATCGACTCCAAGTACACCGACTACAGCCTGCCTCACCAGTGGGCCTCCTACGGCTGGAACGTCCTCACGCTCGAGAACGGCAACGAGCTGGACCAGGTCGTGGCGGCGCTCAAGGCCATGGAGGACTGGGACGTCTCCGACCGCCGGCCGATGATCACCATCGGGCGCACCCTCAAGGGCTGGTGGCCGGGCGCGGTCGACGGCCGGATCAACGGCCACGACCAGATCGTCGACGCGGCCTCGCACCCTTACACCCTGGCCATGAACAGCCCCTACTTCCTGGCCCTGGCCAAGTCGTTCGAGCAGCGCTTCGGGGTCGAGTTCACCGGAATCCACGACGGCGTCCCCGGTTCCGAGCGGGACCGCCTGATCGAATTCAAGACCAACATCGACACCGTGCTCTCGGTGCTGGACGGGGGCCTCGGCGCCTGGCTGGCCGAGCGCCTGGTCTCGATCGGCGACGCCCTGCCCGACGATATGCCGTCCCGCATCAACCTCGACCGCGACCCCTTCCAGGACGAGCGCCTGGCGCCCGAGAACCTGCCCCGCGACGAGATCACGGTCAGCTCGGCCGGGGTCGAGTCCCAGGTCCGCCTGTTCCGCAACGCCGGCGAAAAGGCCGGCACGCGGCGCGCGATCTCCGAGCTCGGCAAGTGGCTCAACTACGTGACCGACAACCGTTTCATCACTATCGCGGCCGACCTCTCCGACTCGATCAACGTGGAGAACGCCCACTTCACGCACGAGTACGACGCCGAATCCAATCCCGGCGGCACGCGCCTGCGGGCCGGGATCGAGGAAGCCGCCAACGCCGGCACGATCGCCGGCCTGGTCTCGCAGACGCTCTCGCCGGACCCCAACCGCCACGCCGGGGTCTGGGGCCTGACCGGAACCTACGGGGCGTTCACCCCGCTGATGTACACGCCGGTGCGGGTCTTTTCGCAGCAGAACCAGGACTCGCCGTTCGCCAACGGCGTTCTCACCGTGCTGGCCGGGCACTCGGGGCCGGAAACCGCCGCCGACGCCCGCACCCACTTCGGGATATTCGCCCCGCAGGTGTGGACGATGTTCCCGCGCGGGCAGATAATCAACCTCTATTTCTGGGACTACAACGACGTGGCGCCGGGCTACTTCGCCGCCGTGCACCACGCCGCGCGCCAGAAGGAGGCGGGGGTGATCGTTATCCACGTCGCCCGCCCCGACTTCCTGGTCGCCGACCGGGAGGGGTTCGCCGACACCGACGTGCTCGCCGCCGGGCGCGGCGCCTACGTGATCCGCGACTTCGATCCCGCCGCCCCGCCCCAGGGGACCGTCTACGTGCAGGGGTCGTCCTCGACCAACAACCTCGTCTCGGTAATTCCGCAGCTGGAGGCCGAAGGGATCAACGTCCGGATCGTGGCGGTGATCTCCGAGGACCTGCTCCGCCTGCAGGACCCCGAATACCAGCAGCGGATACTCTCCGACGCCGACCGCTTCGACTGCACGTTCGTCACCACCATGACCAAGCGCGTCCCGCCGCTCTCGAACCTCGGACCGTTCGCCGAGCAGTACGCGCTCAGCTCCGACTTCGACGACCGCTGGCGCACCGGCGGGACCGAGGCCGACGTGATCGCCGAGTCGCGGCTGGACCCCGAATCGATCCTTAAGGGGATCCGCCGGTTCGCGGCCGCGCGCGAGGAGCGCATCGCACTGGCGCGCAACGCGCTCAATAGGCTCTGATACCCGAGGGCCGAGGCCGGCCGTGTTAGCCCTGGTCGACTACGGCTCCGGAAACATCCGCAGCGTCGAGCGCGCGCTGGGGTTCGTAGGCGCCGAGTTCACGCTGACCGAGGACCCCGCCGTGGTGGCCGACGCCGCCGGCGTGGTGCTGCCCGGGGTGGGAGCCGCCCTGGACACGATGGAGGGCCTGCGCGCGCGCGGACTGGACGCCGCGGTCCGCGAGTACCTGGGCAGCGGGCGGCCGTTCATGGGCGTCTGCATGGGGCTGCAGGCCCTGCTGGAGCACTCCGAGGAGAACGACGGCACCCCCTGCCTGGGCGTTTTCCCGGACCGGGTGCGGCTCTTCCCGCCCGGACTGCACGTGCCCCACATGGGCTGGAACCAGGTCCGCCTGCGCAAGCCCTGCTCCCTCCTGGAGGGGGTTCCGGACGGGGCCAACTTCTACTTCGTGCACTCCTACTACGCCGACGCCGCCGGGGCCGACTACTGCGCCGCCACCACCGAGTACGGCCTTGAATTCATGAGCGTGCTGGGCCGCGACCTGTTATTCGCCACCCAGTTCCACCCCGAAAAAAGCGGCGCGAGAGGCCTTATGCTTTACCGCAACTTCGCCCGCATCTGCGGGCAGCGCTAGGCGACCCTCGGGCGTCTGCGGTGATCATCTATCCGGCGGTCGACATCCGCGGCGGACGCGCCGTGCGGCTGCACCAGGGCGACTTCGAGCGCGAGACCGTCTTCTACGACTCGCCCGCCGAGGCGGCCCGCAACTGGACCGACCAGGGCGCTAAGTGGCTGCACGTGGTGGACCTGGACGGGGCCCGCAGCGGCAGCCCGGTAAACCGCGCCGCGGTCGAGCAGATCGCGTCCCTGCCGGGGAAGCTGCAGCTGGGCGGCGGACTGCGCAGCATCGAGGCGATCGAATCGGCGATCGCGGGCGGGGTCGACCGGGTGGTGCTGGGCACCGCGGCGGTCGAGGACCCGGCGCTGTTTCAGGCCGCCTGCAAGCGGTTCCCCGGCCGGATCGCGGTCGGGATCGACGCCCGCGACGGGATTGTGGCCACGCGCGCCTGGGCGCGCGACGCCGGCGCCGACGCGGTCGAACTGGCCCGCAACTGCGAGCGGCAGGGCGCGGCGGCGATCATCTACACCGACATCGACCGCGACGGCATGCTGGGCGGGATAAACACCGAGCGGCTTTCACAGGTCGGGGCGGCGGTCAAGGTGCCGGTGATCGCCAGCGGCGGGGTCGCCTCACTGGCCGACG
Source organism: Chloroflexota bacterium (assembly GCA_963664795.2). Lineage (GTDB taxonomy): Bacteria > Chloroflexota > UBA11872 > UBA11872 > VXNJ01 > VXNJ01. The sequence continues at coordinate 9,790 of CAXXYJ010000003.1, forward strand.
TTTCGGCCGCGTCCGCGGCCGGCGCGGCCGGGCTGATCATCGGCCGCGCGCTCTACGACGGGCGGATCGACCTGGGCGCGGCGCTCAAGCTCGCCGACGGAGCGGTCCGGTGCTGACCCGGCGGATCATCCCCTGCCTGGACGTGAAGAACGGCCGCAACGTGCGCGGGGTGCGGTTCTCGGCCGACCGCGACGCCGGCGACCCGATCGAGCTGGCGTCCTATTACGACCAGACCGGCGCCGACGAACTCGTCTTCTACGACATTTCGGCCTCGGCCGAGGGTCGCGACATAACCCTGGGGATGATGCGGGCGGTGGCCGAGCAGGTATTCATTCCGCTGACGGTGGGCGGGGGCGTCCGCAGCACCGCCGACATGTACGAGCTGCTGCGCGCCGGCGCCGACAAGGTGTCGGTAAACACGGCCGCGGTCGAGCGTGAGGAGCTGGTCAGCGAAGGCGCCGACCGGTTCGGCAGCCAGTGCATCGTGCTCTCCATCGATTCGATGCGCAAGGCGGGCGGCGGCTGGGAAGTCTGGACCCACGGCGGCCGCACCAACACCGGCATGGACACCCTCGAATGGGCCGAACGCGGGGTGGAGCTGGGAGCCGGCGAGATAGTCCTAAACAGCATCGACGCCGACGGAACCCGCGACGGCTACGACAACGAGCAGCTGGCCGAACTGACCCGGCGCGTTCCGGTGCCGGTGGTGGCGTCCGGCGGCGCGGGCACGCTCGAGCACCTGCACGAGGCCCTGGCCGAAGGCGGCGCCCACGCCGTCCTGGCGGCCTCGATCTTTCACTACAAAGTGTTTACGATTGCCCAGGCCAAGGAATACCTCGCCGAACGCGGCAATCCGATGCGGTTAGACCATGCCCCAGCAAACTGAATCACTGGACCCGGCCCTTTTGCGCTGGGACGACGCCGGCCTAATTCCGGCGGTCATCCAGGACGAGTCGTCCCGGGAGGTTCGGATGCTGGGATTCATGAACCGCGAGTCGCTTGAGAGAACCCTGGAATCGGGCCAGGTATGGTTCTACTCGCGCAGCCGCCGGGAGCTCTGGCGCAAGGGCGCCACGTCGGGCAACACGCTCGCGCTCCGCTCCATTTACGTCAACTGCGAGGACAACAGCCTGCTGCTGCTGGTCGATCCGACCGGACCGACCTGCCACACCGGCAACCGGAGCTGCTTTTACCGCCAGGTGCGAAAGGCCGAATCTTGAGTAAGCGACCCGGGCGTGGAGATCGTCGACGAGGTGATCGCGGTCATCGCGCAACGCCAGCGGGAAATGCCGCCCGACTCCTACGTCGCCGAGTGCCTGCGGCGCGGCTGGCCCCACATCGCCCGCAAATTGATCGAGGAGGCCACCGAGGCCAGCATCGCCGCCCGCGAGGAATCCGACGAGCGGCTCGCCAGCGAGGTGTCGGACCTCATCTTCTTCGCCCTGGTGCTGCTAGCCCACCGCGGAGTCGACCCGGAAATGGTCTGGACCGAATTGGGGCTGCGCCGCAGGTAACTCGATGGCCGTGCAAGCGGCATGCAGTTTGCCTATTGAAGGTTCCCGCCGACTGCGGCATGTAGGCTCCCAATCTGCGACCGGCGGGTTCTACCGCGCGCTCGGGCCACGCGGCCGGAGCCCAATTTCCCACCAAACATCGGCATCGACTGCCGCAGGTCGGGCAACGGGCCAACGCGCGGAGGGAGATCATGTTCCGCGAATCTCGTCGATGAATTTGTCGACGCTCTCGACCGGGAAGACCGCGCCTTCGACTCCGTCCAGGATTCCGCTAACGCGTTCGACTGGATGCTCTACGGTGACACCCTTGCGGATGAGGAGGCCGTCGTCGGTCGGCACCAGATCGATTTCCACGCCGGGGTCGAGCCCGTATTGGTCGCGTAACCGCTTCGGGATCGTAATTCGGCCGCATTCGGAGATTTTCAAAGTCGTTGCCGGTCGGTAATCCAATTGCCACGTTCCGAATCTAGATTGTCTGGTTATCGGACAACTCGAAATCGGGCGCCTCGGGCAGGCTTCCTCGACTAATTCCGGTCCCGATGCACGAACAATCGCTCGACCAGCGTT
>CAXXYJ010000004.1:0-25015 GCA_963664795.2 Chloroflexota bacterium
CGCTGGATGCTAGCTGAATTTGCGCCCTGCGGAACCATCCGCGTTGACGGCGGGGCGGCCGACGCGCTGCGCAACCGCCGCGGCAGCCTCCTGCCGGTCGGGGTGCTCGACGCCAGCGGCGGCTTTGGGCGCGGCGAACTGGTGACCGTGCTCGACGCCGACGACCGGGAGGTCGCGCGCGGGCTCTCTTCCTACGACTGCCAGGATGTTTCTAGGATTGCAGGAGCCAGTTCCTCCCAGATCTCACAGCGCCTGGGCTACGAATTCGGAGCCGAGGTCATCCACCGCAACAACATGGTCGTTCTATGACGCAAACCGCAGCACCCGCGGCCGGGACGGTCCCCGACCGCGGCCAATTCGATCCCGGCCTCGTAGCCATCGCCACGGCCGCCCGCCGCGCCGCGCCGGCCCTGGCCGCGCTCGGCACCGGCCAGAAGAACGCCGCCCTGGAGCAGATCGCGGTGACCCTGGTCGAGCACCGGGACCCGATCCTTTCCGCCAACCGCAGGGACATGGCCGCCGCCGCCGAAGCCGGCATGTCGGCTTCGCTGCAGGACCGGCTGCGGCTGGACGAGGGGCGCATCGCCGCAATCTCCGCCGCCGTTCGCGAACTGATCGCCCTGCCGGACCCGATCGGCTCCGAGATTGACAGCCGGAGCCGGCCCAACGGACTGCAGATCGCCCGGGTGCGGGTGCCGCTTGGCGTCTGCGGGGTCATCTTCGAGAGCCGTCCCAACGTCGCCGTCGACGTGGCCGCGATCTGCCTCAAATCCGGCAACGCCACCGTCCTGCGCGGGGGTTCGGAGGCCATCCACAGCAACACCGCCCTGGTGGAGGCCCTGCGCGCGGCCGGCCGGCGCTGCGGGCTGCCCGATGGCTGGGTCGGCCTGGTCGAGAACACCGACCGGGCGATCGTCGGGGATATGCTCCGGATGCGGTCGCATTTCGACGTGGTCATCCCCCGCGGCGGGGCCGGCCTGGTCGAATTCGTGGCCAGCACCGCGGTCGTACCGGTCCTGGAGACCGGTTTCGGCGTATGTCATACATATGTGCACAGCGACGCCGACCTGGAAAAGGCCCACCGCATCGTGGTCAACGCCAAGACCCGCCGGCCCTCGATCTGCAACGCGCTGGACACCCTGCTGGTCGATGCCGCCGTGGCGCCCAAGTTCCTGCCGGCGGTGGGGGCGAGCCTCATCGAGGGCGGCGTGATCATGCACGCCGATCCCGAGGCCCGGGCGCTGCTGCCGGGCAATGACGGAGTGGAGTCGCTCGGGCCGGGTGACCTGGACACCGAATGGCTGTCGCTGCAGATGTCGGTCGCGGTCGTGGACGGCCCGGACGCGGCGGTCGAGCACATCCGCAGCCACGGGAGCGGTCACTCGGAAGCGATCGTTACCGAAGACGACGGCGTGGGTCGGAGATTTCTGCGCGAAATCGACGCCGCCGCCGTCTACTGGAACGCCTCGACCCAGTTCACCGACGGCGGCGAGTTCGGGCTGGGCGCCGAGGTCGGGATATCCACCCAGAAACTTCACGCCCGGGGCCCGATGGGCCTGGAGGAATTGACTTCGTACAAATGGGTAGTAACCGGTGAGGGCCAGGTCCGTCCGCAATAACCTGGCCGGCAGGCTGGCGCGGCGGCGGGTCATCGCCGGCGCGGTCGCCGGCGGAGTCGGCGTGGTCGCCGGGGCCGGGCTGGCGACGTGGCTCAACCGCGATCCGCTGCCGTCCGACCTTCAGATCGGCGGAGTCGAGCTGGGCGGGATGAATCCGGGCCCGGCGCGCGCCAAGCTCGAGCGCGCGGTCGCTGGCTGGCTGGCAGCGCCGATACGCTTCAGCGCCGGCGGCGGCGCCTGGACCCCGACCGCGGCCGACGTCGGGCTGCGCGCCAACTACCGCGACGTTTTCATGGAGGCGATCCGCGTCCCTGGCCGCGGCGGTTCGCATCCGGTGACCTTCGATCTGGAGGAATCCAAGCTGCGCCGCTGGCTCGACGGGCTCGGTCGGTCGGTCCTGGATCCGCCGGTCGATGCGACGATCGAATTCAGCGCCGGCCAGCCGCGCGTGCGCCGCGCGCGCAGCGGCAGCGGTTTCGACCCCAACCTTGCGCTTGCGAATCTGCGCGACGGGCTCGCCCACGGCCGGCTGGACCAGCAGCAGATCCCGCTGACCCAGATCGCGGTGGATCCGGCCATCGGAGACTCGGCCGCCTCCGCCGCCCTGGTGCGAGCCCGCGAGCTGGTCTCGGCCCCGGCCAACATCAATTTCGCCGAAGGGGCCGGGGGCTGGCAAATCGACCAGCTGGAACTCGGCGGCGCGCTGACCGGCGAGCGCGGACTCCGGGACGCTGCGGGTGGGATTCGATCCGGCGGCGCTGCCCTCGCTGGAACAGATCGATGCGTTCATCACCCGGCCCGGAATCCCGGGCGACATCGAGTTCGACCCCGAGACGTCCAAGGTCACAGAGTTCGAGCTGCCGGTCCAGGGCCGGCGCCTCGACCGGCAGGGCCTGGCCGGGCGCATGGCGGCCGAACTCTCCGCCGAAAACCGCCAGGTCGACGCGCCGGTCCTCTACGACTCGCTGACCTGGACCAATCCGCTCGCCGAGCAGCTGGGAATCGTTGCCAAGCTGGCCGAGGGCAACAGCACGTTCCTGGGCTCGGCCGACTACCGGATCCACAACATCGAGGTGGGCTCCAAGCACATCGACGGGACGCTGGTGATGCCGGGCGAGACGCTCTCGTTCAACGAGGCGCTGGGCCCGATCGACTACGACCGCGGGTTCGTTGACGGCCTGGTGATCCTGGCCGACGCGACCGAATTTGCGATCGGCGGCGGAATCTGCCAGGTTTCGACGACCCTTTTCCGGGCCGCGTTCTGGGCCGGCCTGCCGGTGCTGGAGCGGCACAAGCACCTCTACCGGGTCTACTACTACGAGCTGGGCGGCTGGCCGATCGGGTTCGACGCCTCGATTTGGCAGCCGCAGCTGGACATGCGGTTCGTCAACGACACCCCGGGCGCGCTGCTGATCACGCGCCGCTACGACCGCCGCCGCCAGACCCTGGCGTTCGACGTCTGGGGCACGCCGGACGGCCGCCGGGTCGAAATGGCCGACGCGCGGGTCTCGGCCTGGGTAGAGCAGCCCGAAGACGAGTGGGTGATAAACCCGGACCTGCCGGCGGGCACGATCGACCAGACCGAACACGGCGCCCGCGGCGCCTACGCCTCGATCGAGCGGCGCGTGCAGCGCAGCGACGAGGAAAGCCGCCTGGCCGCTTTCCATTCGTCGTTCGTGGCCTGGCCCAACCGGTACATGATCGCCACCGACGTGGCGCGCAGCATCCATCCCGATGAATACGTCAACTGGCTCAGGCGGGTCGGCGAGGAGAGCGACGGACAGATCCTGCACCGTTTCCAGCGACCCATCGCCGCAGAACCCCCGCCGGTGACCAACCCCAACGCCGCCCCCGAGCCGGCGCCCTGGCCGGTGGACGGCGTCGCGCCGGACCTGCTGGTCCAGATCCAGGACCTGGAGGCGGCGTCGGCGGACCTTATCGGCGCACCCGCCCAGGACATCGGGTGACCGTCAGAGGGTGCCCGCGGCGGCCATAGACTCGTGGCACCGCCGGCGGCGGGGAGTGGCGCAGTCCGGTTAGCGCGCGTGCTTTGGGAGCACGAGGCCGGGGGTTCAAATCCCCCCTCCCCGACCCATTCTTTCCGAGAACCCGGCCGGGTTCGAGCCAATAAAATCTAGCGGCCGACCCGCCGCCCCGCGTTGCGGGGACCGGGGACGCCGAACTAGCAATCACGCCGCCGGACCACTGCAGTCCTGCCGCCGCGAGTCGACGGTCCTGCCAGTGGGTTGATGGCTGCGGAAGACCAAAAGGACAGATTCCATGCCCGTTGTCGCAATGGAAGAGCTGCTGGCCAACGGCGTTCACTTTGGCCACAAGACCAGGCGCTGGAACCCGCGGATGGCGCGGTTCATCTACGGGGCCCGCAACGAGATTCACATCTTCGACCTGCGCGAGACGGTCCGGGCGATCGACGCCGCCCACGCCTACCTCTCGGCGCTCGTATCGCGCGGCGGGCGGGTGATATTCGTCGGCACCAAGCGCCAGGCCCGCGACGCCACCAGGGACATCGCCAACTCCACCGGCCAGTTTTACGTGATCGAGCGCTGGCTGGGCGGGACCCTGACCAACTTCGAGACGATCAAGCACCGCCTGCAGACCCTGCGCGAGCTGCGGATCCGCGACGCCGACGGCGCGTTCGACGGCGCTCCCCAAGCGCGAACGCCGCCGCCGCGAAATCGAACTGGAACGGCTGGAGCGGAAGATGGGCGGAATCGCCCACCTGACCGAGCTGCCGCAGGCGCTGGTGGTCATCGACCCCAACCGCGAAGCCAACGCGGTCCGCGAGGCGCGCGCGCTGGGCATCCCGGTGGTTGCGCTGGTGGACTCGAACTGCGATCCCGACAACCGTCGACCTGCCGATTCCCGGCAACGACGACTCGCTGCGGTCGGTCGGACTGGTCCTGGGAGCCTTGGGCAGCGGCATCCAGCCGGCCTGGGAAGCCTACGAGAGCGCCAGAGTGGAGCGCGAACAGCGCGAGCGCCAGGAACGCGAGCGCCAGGAGCAGATCCGCCGCGACCTGGCCCGCAAGAAGCAGGCCCTCCTGCAGAAGGCGGCTTCGGCCAAGCTCGAGCAGGAAGCCTCCAGCCGCGGCGGCGACGGCGACGGCGAAGAAAAGCCCGCCCGCGAAGGCGGGACCTCCCGGCGCTCCGGCGGACGGCGCTCCGGGGGCCGCGGCCGCGGGTCCGGCCGTTCGCGCCGCCAGGCCCCGGCGCCCGCCGGCGGCTCTGACTCCAGCAACTGACCCCCCCCCAACCCAGCCAATCTACGGAGAAACCGGACATGATCAAGATAGACATTTCAGCGATCAAGTCGCTCCGGGCCGAGACCGGCGCCGGAGTAATGGACTGCCGCCGCGCCCTCGAGGAAGCCGGAGGCGACCCTGAAGAGGCGCGCAAGATCCTGCGCACCGCCGGCCTGGCCCGGGCCGCCAAGCGCTCCGGCCGCGAAACCGCCGAAGGCCTGGTGCACGCCTACATCCACCCCAACCGCCCGCTGGGGGCGATGGTAAAGCTCACCTGCGAGACCGATTTCGTGGCCCGAACCGACGAATTCCAGACCCTGGCCAAGGAACTGGCGATGCACATCGCCGCGCTCGACCCCGGCCGGGTCGGGGCCGACGACGAGGGCGAGGGCGACGCCCTGCTTGACCAGAGCTACGTGCGCGATCCGTCGCGGACGGTGGGCGAACTGATCCAGGAGTCGATCGCCCGCACCGGCGAGAACATACGGGTCTCCGAATTCGCCCGGTTTGAGATCTAAGCCCGACCCAGCCCCGACCCGGCGCCCCTGATGCAGCCCGCGGCCAGCTCCCCGGTCTACAAGCGGGCGATGCTAAAGCTCAGCGGGACCGCGCTGGCCGACGAATCCGGATTCGGGGTCGACCCCGAGCGGGTGGCGGCGCTCGCAAGCCAGGTCGTGGCCGCCCGCAACTTCGGGGTCGAGGTGGGGGTGGTAGTGGGTGCCGGCAACATCTGGCGCGGCGAATCGGCCCAGGCGCGCGGCATGCACCGCTCCACCGCCGACTACATGGGCATGCTCGGCACGGCGATAAACGCGCTGGCGCTGCAGCAGGCGATCGAGGCCCTGGGGGTCGATACCCGGGTGATGACGGCGATCGAGATGCGCGAGGTCGCCGAGCCCTACATCCGGCGCCGCGCGGTGCGCCACCTGGAGCGCGGCCGGATCGTGATCTTCGGCGCCGGCACCGGAAACCCGTACTTTACGACCGACACCGCCGGGGCGCTGCGGGCCAGCGAGATGGACGCCGACATCCTGCTCAAGGCAACGCGGGTCAACGGGGTCTTCGACCGCGACCCGGAAAAACACCCGGACGCAGTGCATTTTCCGAAGATAACTTACATTGAGGCGTTGAACCGCCGCCTGCAGGTGATGGACGCGACCGCGTTCTCGCTCTGCATGCAGAACAACATGCCGATCGTGGTTTTCGAGCTGGACGGCCAGGCCCGGAACCTGATGGGCGTTCTGCGCGGGGAGAGCATCGGGACAAGGGTGGAGCCGGGCTGATGGTAGATGAATTCCTAAGCGACGCCGACGTGCGCATGGACCGCTCCGTCGACGCGCTGGGCCGGGAGCTGGACCACATCCGCACCGGTCGCGCCTCTTCCACCCTGGTCGAGGGCCTGCTGGTGGACGCCTACGGCGCCCCGACCGACTTAAAGTCGCTGGCCACGATCGCGGCCCCGGAAGCGCGCCTGCTGGTGATCCAGCCCTGGGACCGCAGCCTGGTCGAAGCCGTCATAAGGGCAGTCGAAACGTCCGACATCGGGATAAACCCCTCCACCGACGGCACCGTGATCCGGCTTCCCTTCCCGCCGCTCTCGGCCGAGCGCCGGCAGGAGCTGGTGCGGGTCGTTCACCGCAAGGTGGAAGACGGGCGGGTGGCGGTCCGCAACATCCGCCGGGCCATCGCCGACGACATCCGCACCGCCGCCAAGGAAAAGATGTGCTCGGAGGACGAGGCGCATCGCGGCCTGGAACAGCTCGACCGCGTCACCAGGGCAAAAGTCGACCGCATCGACGAACTGGGCCGGGGCAAAGAGGCCGAGGTCCTCGAGATCTAGGAATGGGCGCCGGAACCCTCCGCCCCCGTCGCGCGGCCACCGGAGCACGTGGCCATCATCATGGACGGCAACGGGCGCTGGGCGGCCGAACGCGGTCTCTCGCGCTCGGAGGGGCATCGCGCCGGCAGCCTGCGATTGAGCGAAATCCTCGAGGCGTGCCTGGACCGGGGCATCCGGCACCTTACCGTTTACGCGCTCTCGACCGAGAACTGGAGCCGGCCCGCCGACGAGATCGACTTCCTGCTCCTGCTCATGGACGAGCGGCTGCGGGCCGAGCGCCGCCGGATCTTCAGGAACCGGATCCGGGTCTGCGTGTTCGGATCGCTCGACCGCCTCCCGCCGGTCCTGCGGCTCACGATCAAGCAGATGCAGAAGGCCACCGCCAACTTCGACCGCTTCACCCTCAACATCGCCTTCAACTACGGCGGCCGCAGCGAGATCGTGCGCGCGGTCCGAAGGCTCATGCGGACCGAACCGGACTCGGCGCAGGTCACCGAGGACCGCCTGGCCCAGCACCTCTACACCGCCGGCCAGCCGGACCCGGACCTGGTGATCCGGACCGGCGGCGAGCTGCGGCTGAGCAACTTCCTGCTCTGGCAGAGCGCCTACGCCGAGTACTGGTGGACCCCCTGCCTGTGGCCAGATTTCGGCCCCGAGCTGCTAGATAAGGCGCTGGAGGAATACCGTCTCCGGCAGCGCCGCTTCGGACACGTGTCGGCCGATTCGCCCCGGGTTTCGGGCCGGTAAGGGAGGGGCTCGCTTGGCGGATCGCCAGCGCCGCGGTGCTGGGCCCGCTGGCGGTCGCCCTGGTTTGGCTGGGCGGCTGGTGGACGTTCGGCCTGGCGGTCTTTGCCTTCTCGGCCGCGGCCGGGGAGTTCGTCGGGCTTCTGCGGGCCGGATCGCCCTGGTGGCGGCGCGCCTGGCCGGCGCTGCCCCTGCTGCTGCTGGGCCTGGCGGTCTTTGACGACTTGACGCCCGACTACCGAAGCGGACTGGTGCTGGCCGGCAGCGCGACCGTCCTGCTCGCGCTCGCCCTGGAGCTGCGCCGCTCCTTGACCCGCGACGCGGTCCGGGGGTTCGCGGCCGCGGCCGGATCGGTCCTCTACCTGGCGCCGGCGCTGCTGTGCGGGCTACTGATCGCTTCCGCCGACGACGGACCACTGCTCCTGCTCCTGCTGGCGGCGGGCATTTTCGGGTTCGACACCTTCGCCTACGCCGTCGGGCGGGCGATCGGCCGCCACCGGCTGGCGCCCGCGATTTCGCCGGGCAAGACCTGGGAGGGTCTGGCCGGCGGGACGGCCGGGGCGCTGGCGGCCGGGGCGCTGGCCTCGATCTGGGTCGATGCGCCGGTCCTCGCGCTGGCGCCGCTCGCGGCCGCGGTCGGCCTCATCGGCCAGGGCGGCGACCTGCTGGAGAGCGCGCTAAAACGCGCCGTCGGGGCCAAGGACTCCTCGCGTCTTATCCCCGGTCACGGCGGGATCCTCGACCGGATCGACAGCTTCACGACCGCCCTTCCGGCCGGGCTGGCCCTGCTGCTGCTGGCAGGGGCTGATCTGATGGCCGGACCGACCCGGCTGGCGATCCTGGGCAGCACCGGGTCGATCGGCACGCAGGCCCTGGGCGTGGTCGAGGCCTGCCCGGGGCAATTCGAAATCGTCGGCCTGGCGGCGGGCCGGAACCGGGGACCTGCTGCTCGAGCAGGCCCGCCGGTTCGGGGTCGGCAGGGTCGCGCTCGCCGGCGGCGAGGGCACCGAGCAGATCGCGGGCGTTACCGTCCTCGGCGGGGAAGGCGGACTGATCGAGATCGCCGCCGGAACCGGCGCCGACCTGGTGCTGGTGGCCACCGTCGGCGCGGGCGGGTTCGCACCGACCGTGGCCGCCGTCGAGGCCGGTTGCGACATCGCCCTGGCCAGCAAGGAACTGCTGGTTATGTCGGGCCAGCTGCTGATGCGGCACGCCGAAGACCACGGGGTCAGCGTGCGGCCGGTCGACAGCGAACACTCGGCCGTCTGGCAGTGCCTATGGGGCGAGGATCCGGCCAGCATCGAGCGGATCATCCTCACCGCTTCCGGCGGACCGCTGCGCAAGCTCCCGCTCGAGGAATTTGATCGTGTGACCCCCGCCCGGGCGCTCGCCCATCCGACCTGGGACATGGGCCCGAAGGTCACCATCGATTCGTCCACGCTCATGAACAAGGGCCTGGAGGTAATCGAGGCCAGCTGGCTTTTCGGAATGCCGGCCGATCGGATCGACGTGCTCATCCACCCGCAGAGCATCGTCCATTCGCTGGTCGAGTTCATCGACGGCTCGCAGAAGGCCCAGCTAGGGGTCCCGGACATGCGGATTCCGATCTCCTGCGCGCTCGGGGTCGGCGGCCGCCTGCCCATCGCCGGGCACGCCCCGCGGCTTGACCTGGCCGGCAGCGCCGACCTTGAATTCGAGCAACCCGACCTGGTCCGGTTCCCGCTGCTCGGCCTGGCGCGGGAGGTTGCGCTCGAGGGGGGCTGCGCGCCCGCCCTCCTTGTCGGGGCCGATGACGCCGCCGTGGAGGCTTTCCTGGAGGAACGGATCCGCTTCGACCAGCTGCCGCAGGTCGTGGCCGCGGTGTTGGAGAGCTCCCCGCGCGGCGCCATGGACCAGATCTCGGACGCCCTTGCCTTCCACGCGCAGGGATACCGGCTCGCCAAAGACCAGGTCGGCCGCCTTAACCGATGATCGAAGCCCTGCTCGGCATGCTGGGCACCGCCGGCACCGTCGCGGTCGGCCTGGGCACCCTGACCCTGATCGTCATCGCCCACGAACTGGGCCATTTCGCCGCCGCCCGCGCGCTCGGCATACGGGTCCTGGAGTTCGCGGTCGGGTTTCCGCCGCGCCTGCTCCGGCGGCGCGCGGGCGGCACGAACTTCACGCTCAACCTGTTCCCGGTCGGCGGGTACCTGCGGATGCTGGGCGAAAACGCCGAGAGCGCCGATGCGGCGCCCGACAGCTTCACCGCCCAGCCGGTCTGGGGCCGGCTCCTGGTACTGGCGGCGGGCCCGCTGGCCAACGTCCTGGCCGGATTCGGATTCCTGCTGCTGGCCGCGCTGCTGTTCGCGCCGGTCGGCACCAGGGTCACGGCCGTCGATGCGGGATCGCCGGCGGCGCTGGCCGGCATCGAGGCCGGCGACCGCATCCTGTCCCTGGACGGGCGCGGGGACATCCTGCCGGCCGAACTCTCGTCGGTCGTGGCCGGTCGCTCCGGCCAAAGGCTGCAGCTGGTGCTGGAAAGGTCGGGCCGCCAGATCAGAGCCGTGGTCACCCCGCGCGCCGATCCGCCCGAGGGCCAGGGACCGCTCGGGCTGCACATAAATTACGTCCGCGGTCCGGACCCCTCCTGGCAGGCTTTCGGCCGGGCGCTCGCCCAGACCGGAGAGGCCCTGACCCTTCTCCCGCGCTACACCGCCGGGGCTATCGCGGGCGAGGGCCAGATAAATCTGACCGGGGTGGTCGGCATCCTGGATACGTTCGGCCAGGCCACGCTGGTGGGGCCGGCCCTGGTGCTCGGTCTGGCCGGATCGATCTCGATCCAGGTGGCGCTGTTCAACCTGCTGCCCTGGCCGGTGCTCGATGGCGGCAGGATGGCCCTGATCGTGGTCGAGGTTGCGCGCGGGCGGCGAATTTCGCCCGATACCGAGAAAGCGCTGCAGGTCGTGAGTATGGCGGCGTTGCTCATACTTGTAGTAGTGGTAACTGCTGCCGACATATCAAGAATCGCCGGCGGCGGGCCCTAGCGGCCAAACCTTCGCCCGTAAATATCGCCCAAGGACCTTAATCCATGTCTGAAATCCTCAGACGGCGAACCTCGATCCCGGTGCACGTTGGCGACGTTCGGATCGGCGGCGGCGGACCGGTGGTGGTCCAGTCGATGACCACGACCAACACCGCCGACGTGGCCGCAACCAGCGCCCAGATCGCAAGGCTGGCCGACGTTGGGTGCCAGATCGTCCGCGTGGCGGTCCCAGACCGCGAGGCCGCCCTGGCGCTGCCGGAACTGCTCAAAGCCAGTCCGGTCCCGCTCATCTCCGACATTCATTTCGACCACCGCCTGGCCCTGCTGGCGGCCGAGGCCAATATCGACGGGCTGCGGATCAACCCCGGCAACATCGGGGACCGCGACCGGGTGCGGCAGGTGGTCAGCGCCTGCAAGGAGCGCGACATTCCGATTCGGATTGGAGTGAACGCGGGGTCGATCCCTGAAAACCGCACCCCCGACGGGCGCCCCAAGCACGGCCAGGCGCTGGCCGAGGCGATGGTCGCGCACGCGATGACGCACATCAAGATCCTGGAAGACGAGAACTTCGAGGCCATCAAGGTCTCGCTGAAGGCATTCGACATCGACCCGATGGTCCGGGCCTACCGACTCATCGCCGACCAGATGCCGTACCCGCTGCACCTCGGCATAACCGAGGCCGGGACCGTGCGGGCGGGCAGCATCCGCTCGGCGATCGGCATCGGGATGCTGCTGTATGAGGGAATCGGCGACACGATCCGGGTCTCGCTGACGGCCGAACCGGAAGAGGAAGTCCCGGTCGCCTACGAGATCCTCAAAAGCCTCGAACTGCACCAGCAGGGCACCACCCTGGTCTCCTGCCCATCCTGTGGCCGCTGCGAAATCGAACTCTTCGACCTCGTCGAGCAAGTGGAGCAGCACCTGGCGCGGGTCGACGAGCCGCTGAAGGTCGCGGTCATGGGCTGCGTGGTCAACGGTCCGGGCGAGGCGCGCGATGCCGACATCGGGCTGGCCGGCGGACGCGGGCGCGGGGTCATCTTCTCCAAGGGCGAGATCCTAAAGACCCTGGACGAGGACGAATTCTTCCCCGAACTGACCGCCGGCATCGACGAGCTGGTGGCCGAACGGCAGCGTCAGCGCGAACTCGAGGAAGCCGGAACCTAGCGCCGCGTCCGCGCCTCACTTAGGCGCGGCGAAGCTAGTCCTGCGCCCCGGCGTCGGTGCTTTGCCCGAGGGTGAGGACGGCGAACGCCAGCGCGGCGATCAACGCGCCGGACAGGGGCCCGACCCAGTAGACCCAGTGGTTGACGAATTCCCCTGAAAGCAGCGCCGGACCGAAGGTGCGGGCCGGATTCAGCGACCCCCCGGTCAGGGGGCCGGAGATGATCAGGCCGGCGGCCAGCGCGGTCGGGATCGCCAGCGCCCCGACGTTGGCCGGGACGCGGTAGCGGACCGCCACGAAAAGAATCGTCAGAACGAGGATGAAGGTGGCCGTCGCCTCCAGGATCACTGCTTCCCAGAGCTCGGTTCCAAAGGCCACCGTGGTAAGGCCGTAATTGCTGGGGCCGTGCGGAACCGCCGCCGCCAGGACCGCGGTGGCCAGGACCGCGCCTGCGAACTGGGCGACGATGTTGCCGAATCCGTCGACCAGCGAGATCTTTCGCAGCACGAACAGGGCCACCGTCACGACCGGGTTAAATTGCGCCCCGGAGATGTCGTAGAACATGTAGATCCCGGCCGAAAGCGCAAATACCGAACCAAGTACCGCGATCAGCATGTTGGCGCTTCCGCTGAGTTCGTCCACGACCACCATCGCCGAGCCGACGGCGCCCAGGACGAGGACGAAAGTGCCGACCAGTTCGGCCAGCCAGGAACGGATCTGTTCGGTCAATGGATCGGTGTCCTCGGCGAGTGCTTGGCCCGGATCGGCCGGCGCCCTTAAATGCTATTGGCCGTGCGTTGCCGGGGCCGGGAGATTCCCGCTTTGCCAACCGATAATCGCGGTACCCTGCCGGGGGTTCCGGCCGCCGAGCGGGGGCATCCCGAACCCGCCCCGAACCTGGACGCTGCCACGCCATGATGGACAAGCCGAACGTATTCCGGCAAAAGCTCGACGCCGGCGAACCGACGATCGGTTGCCGCGTCTCATCGGTGTGGGCGGGGCTGGCCGAGGTGATCGGCCTGACCGGCCAGATCGATTACGTGGAATTCGTTTCCGAATACGGCCCCTTCGACAACTTCGCGCTGGAGAACTTCGCGCGCGCGATCGACCTTTTTCCGCACATGAGTTCGCTGATTAAGCTCGACCAGATGCCGCGCCCCTACCTGGCGATCCGCGCCGCCGGCGCCGGCATCGAGAACTTCCTGTTCTCGGACGTCAGGGGGCCCGAGGATGCGCGCGAGGCGGTCGGATCGGTGCGCGCCGACGCGGCCGGTCAGGACGGCCTGCGCGGGATCGGCGCGACCCGTGACAACCGCTGGGGCTACGGGCTGGACGCGAAGGGCTACATCAACAAGCTGAACCAGGCCGTGGTCATGATCATGGTCGAGAAGAAGGGCTGCATCGACCAGTTCGAGGAAGTGCTGGCGACTCCGGGCCTGGACATGACCCAGTTCGGACCGGCCGACTTCTCGATGAACAGCGGCAACTTCGAGGGCCGCGAGTCGGCCGCAGTCAAGGACGCCGAGCTCTACAGCATCGAGACTTCGATGAAGATGGGGGTGACCCCGCGGGTCGAAATCGGATCGCCCGACCAGGCGGCCCCGTATCTGGAACTGGGCGTTCGCCACTTCAGCCTTTCCGGCGACCTCTACGTGCTGCGAGATTTCTGGTCGACCGAGGGTCGGCGGCTGCGCGAATTGATCGATTCGGCCTAAGCAACCTCCGCCCCGCGCGCGCCTGGCGCGGACTAACGCCCGACCCGCGGCGATTCAAGCCGGGCAAATGCGCCCGAACCCGCAACCGGGTTGACCGGCCTGAGCCGGTAAGTGCGCGCTTGGCCTAGCTCCCCTGCGGACCAGGGAAGTTGGCGGCCGTCCAAAGACCCGCGTTCATCTGGCCACCGTCCACCACGATGCTCTGACCGGTCAGCCAGCTGGCGCGCGGCGAGCACAGGAACGCGGCGACTTCGCCGATCTCCTCGGGCCTTCCCAGGCGTTTGAACGGAAACTGGTTCTCGGCAAATTCGGCCATGACCTCTGGCGTCTCCGCGCGCCGCTTCCCCCAGCTGCCGCCCTCGAATTCGATCGAGCCGGGCGAGATCGCATTGACCCTGATGTCGTACTGGGCCAGTTCGCGCGCCAGCGCCGTCGCCAGGTAGATCTGCGCCGCCTTGGCCGCCCCGTACTGGGCCGGCACCTGGACCCGCGCGCCGGTGATCGAGGCGGTTATGAGCGCGGCCGCCTCGCCCTGCCGGGAGAGGTGCGGGACCGCGGCGCGGATCAGGCGCACGGCGTGCATCAGGTTGATGTCGAGCGTGAACTGCCAGTCCTCGTCTTCCGATTCCAAGAGCCCCGGCCGCAGCTGGCCGCCGGCGTTGGCGATGACGATGTCCAGCCGGCCGAATTCGTCGGCCGCCGCCGTTACCGCCGCCTCCACCTGGGCGCGGTCGGTAACGTCGCATTCCAGCCCCAGCGACCGCACGCCCAACTCATCCAGTTCGGCGGTCACGGCGTCCAGGGTGGTCGCGGTCCGGGCCGCGATCGCGACGTTGCAGCCTTCGGCCGCCAGGGCGTGCGCCATGGCCCGCCCGAGGCCACGGCTGCCGCCGGTGATCAGCGCGGCCTTCCCGCCGATTCCAAGGTCCATCTGGTTCTCCCCGCGCCGGTCGGCGCGCTATCAAGTCAGTCGGGCTTGAACTCGGCCAGCACGCTGGCCGATCCCTCGGCGATGAAACCTGAATCGGAGCCGATGTTGACGAACGTGAATCCCTCGGCAATCCGGCGCCGGCCCATCTCCGGGACGCTGCAGGCGTAGCCGGCCGCCTTGCCCAGCGACTTGCAGACCTCCAGGACGTGCGCGACGGCCTCGTTATGGCGCGGGTGATTGCCCATGTCGGAGACCTTCAGGCCCATGTCCAGGGCCAGGTCGGACGGTCCGATCCAGCACCCGTCGACGCCCTCGACGCCCAGGATCGCCTCGGCGTTCTCGACGGCGGCCTGGGATTCGATCTGGACGGCCAGGAACACCTCGTCGTCGATCCAGCTGGCATAGCCCGGCCCGAAGGTGGAGGTCATGTAGGGGCCGGCGTTCGAGCGCGAACCGCGCGGCGGATAGCGCGAGGCTGATGCGGCCGCGGCCGCCTCGTCGACCGAGTTGACCATCGGGATCACCAGGCCCAGCGCTCCTGATTCGAGCGCCTTGTTGATCAGGTCGTAGCGGTTCGTGAGAACGCGAGTGACCGGCGTCGATCCGCCCTGGATTACCGCCAGGAAACCCAGCCGCAGATTGTGTTCGTTCCAGTAGCCGTGCTGCTGGTCGAGCATCACCCAGTCGTACCCGGCCTGGGCCATTTGCCCGGCCGCGAGTTCGGAGCCGTAGGCGAGCGAACAGCCGATGGCGGGCTTGCCGGCGGCCAGGATCGCCTTGGTCGCGTTAACCGTCATCGCGTTTCCCTTGGTGCTGTCGGACGGTCGTCCAAAACCTCAACAAAATACTAGGTTGGAGAGACCCGGCCGGGCCCGGCGAACGGCCTTCAGGACCGCCCGAAATCATCGGCCAGCCGGACCGTGTCGTCGGGGTGCGGCGTGGACACCTCGATCAACTGGGCGTCGCCGCCGATCGCGGCGAACCGGTGCACGGTCCCGGGGCGCAGGCGCAGGCAGTCGCCGGTGCGCAGGGTGACCGTCCGCGTCGGCCGATCGACCTCTCCAAGTTCGGTTTCCACCGTCCCCCTGGTCACGTAGAGGGTCTCGTCCTTGCGCGGGTGGTACTGCAGGCTCAGGCGGCTCTCGCCGTTTATCTCGATCACCTTGCCCAGATAAAGCTCGGTCGCCGCAAATATCAGTTCGCGCCCCCAGGGCTTTTCGATGATTTCGGGAGAGGTCCCGCCGCGCGGGAATTCTTCGGTCGGGGCGGCGTCAGGCGATTGGTTCAATGGCGGGTCCGAGCACGCGCAACTGTCAGAAATTACAGTAACCTTAAATCGTGCTGCTTAACACCCGCCCCGGTGCTTACTAACCGCGGCATCCCCATCCAATATGCAGGGAGACAGCGCAGTTTCCCCAAGTGAACGGCAACGTGAGCCGAGCTAGCTTTACACAGAACCGCTTGTCCTGGATGATCGGTGGACCCCAGGGAAGCGGGATCAATGTCTCAGCCGAAGTATTCGCCAAGGCGTGTCTGCGCTTTGGACTGAACGTCTTCGCCAACATCGAGTACCACTCCAACATCATGGGGCGGCATTCGTTCTTCCGGGTGCGCATATCCGAGAACGAAGTCCACTCGCACGTCGAACCGGTCGACCTGCTGCTGGCGCTTGACCGCGAGACCATCTTCGGCGACGTCGACGCCCCGTACCGGACCCACAACGGGCACATTCACCGGATCTCCCCCGGCGGGGGCCTGATCGTCGACTCCGAACTGGACATCGACCCCGAGGAACTGGGTCGCGACGACATCCACATCTACTCGCTCCCCTACGAGCAGGTCCTGCGCGAAGGAGTGGCCCGGGCCGGCGTCCAGTACCAGGCCCGCCGCCACGACATCATGGGCAACATGGTCTCGGTGGCGGCCTCGTTCGCCCTCGTCGGGCTCGACACCGAACCGATCATCACGATCCTGCGCGAGCGCCTGGGCGAGCGGCGCGCCAACCTGGTCGACTTGAACGCCTCGGTCATCGAAGTTACCCACGAGTACATGCACTCGCTGCTGGAGGAGCCGTTCGGTCCCTCCCTGACCCCGGCCGAGTCGAACGGCGGCCCGCATCGGGCGCTGGTGCGCGGGGCCGAAGCGGTCGCGCTGGGCAAGCTGCACGCCGGCTGCTCGTTCCAGACCTACTACCCGATCGCGCCGGCGACCGAGGAGTCGGTCTTCCTGGAACGAATCCAGTCCGAATTCCCGATCGTGGTGTTGCAGGCCGAGGACGAGATCGCCTGCATAAACCAGGCGGTCGGAGCGGCCTTCGGGGGCGCTCGCGCGGCCACCTCGACGGCCGGGCCCGGATTCGCCCTCATGCTCGAGGGCCTGGGGCTGGCGGCGATAACCGAGACCCCGGGACCGGTGGTCTGCCTCTACCAGCGCGGCGGCCCCTCCACCGGCCTCCCCACCCGCGGAGGCCAGACCGACCTGCGTCTGGCGCTGCAGCCCGGCCACGGCGAATTCCCTCACATCGTGGTCGCCCCCGGCGACCTCCAGGAATGCTTCGACCTCACGTTCGAGGCCTTCAACTGGGGCGACGAATACCAGTTGCCGGTCGTCGTACTGCTGGACCGTCACCTGGCCAACAGCAACTGGTCGGTTGACGGGCTCGAAGTCGACCACCTGCAGGTCCGCTCCGGTCCGCGCTACGATCCACTCAACGGCAACGGCAAGTTCGAGCGCCACGCGGTCACCGAATCCGGCGTTTCGGCGCGCTCGGTGCCGGGCGAGGCCGGCGGTGAATTCGTCACCACGTCGGACGAACACACGACCTACGGCAAGATCTCCGAGAGCATCGAGAACCGCATGGAGCAGATGGAAAAGCGCATGCGCAAGCTCGACACCATCGCGGCCGAGGTGCCCGACCATCACAGGTTCGAGCTCCACGGGGATCCCGAGGCCGATTTCACGGTAGTCGCCTGGGGTTCGACCAAGGGCGCGATCCGGGACGCCCTGGCCTCGCTGGGGCGGCGCGGAATATCGGCCAACTACCTGCAGCTGCGGATGCTGCGGCCGTTCCCGACCGAGGGCGTGGCCCGGGTGCTCGGTCAGGCCAAGAACCTGATCCTGGTGGAGGACAACTTCACCGGCCAGCTCGGCCGCCTTATCTCGGCCGAAACCGGAATAACGATCGAGAACCGGGTGCTCAAGTACGACGGGCGCCCCTTCTCGCAGACCGAAGTCGAACACGGCGTCGAGCGGCATACGGCCGGCGGCGTCGGTCGGCTGGTTCTATCTCATCCATAGACTGAAAATCACGACCGCGGGGAGGATGCAAGCCACATGCCGGTAGCCCAATTGGAGAAGCTGACTGCCCGCAGTTACGCCTCCGACATTCAGCCCGACTGGTGCCCGGGATGCGGCGATTTCGGGATCATCAACGCGGTCCGCCAGGCGCTGGCGGAGCTGCAGATCCCGCCGCACATGGTCGCCATCGTTTCCGGCATCGGCTGCTCCGGCAAGGCTCCGCACTACATCAGCACCTACGGGTTCCACACCCTGCACGGCCGCGCGCTGCCGGTGGCGACCGGCCTGAAGCTGGCCAACGGTGAGGTCACCGTGCTGGCGATGGGCGGCGACGGCGACGGTTACGGCATCGGCGCCGGTTATTTCGTAAACACCGGCCGCCGCAATCTGGACATCACCTACATCGTCTTCAACAACGGCGTCTACGGGCTGACCAAGGGCCAGGCGTCGCCGACCCAGATCAAGGGCCAGCAGACCAAGAGCATGGCCGAGCCCGCGATCCAGGACGCGATAAACCCGATCGGCCTGGCGCTCTCGGCCGGTTACACGTACGTGGCCCGCGCCTATGCGATGGACCCGCGCGGACTGGCCAAGATCCTGGTGGACGCGATCTCGCACCGCGGGACCGCCTACATCGACGTCCTGCAGCCGTGCCCGGTCTACAACGACATCAACACCATGGAGTGGTTCTCCGGCCGCGACCGCGACCCGCGCGTGCCGCGCGTCTACGACGTGGCCTCAGAGGGTCACGAACCCAAGGTCCAGGATCCGGGCGATGCGGCCGAAATCGTGGCCAAGAAGCAGCAGGCGCTGCAGTTTTCGTTCGCCTGGGGCGACAAGATCCCCATTGGAACTTTTTTCCAGCTGGAACAGCCAGCCTACGACGACATCATGTTCTCGCGCTGGCCGGACGAATCCGACACCACCACTTCGATGTACAAGCGGGCCACGCCCGGCCAGGACATCTCGGCAATCGTCGACCGGCTGCGCTAGCGCGGCGGCTGCCCGCTGCCCCGGCCGCTACTCGTAACGCCCCAGCAGCAGGGCGCGCAGGCGGTAGACGCTCAGACAGGCCAGGCTCCGGTAGTTGTTCAGCGCCAGTTCGCCCACGCCGGCGCGCGGGTAGCTGAGCCGGCTGCGGGCGGCGACGGTGCGGCGCTCCCTGATCGCCCGGTAGAGGTCGTCGGGTCCGCGGCCCGGATAAAGCGTGACGTGGCGGCCAAGGTCGCCGAAGTGGGCGTCGGTCCCGCCGATCGCCGCCCCCAGGCGTTCGCGGTGGCGGTCGTAAAAGGCCCGCAGCCGCTCGCGCCGCTCGGGCGAGAGGTACTGGTTCTCCAGCTCGATTCCGTCGAAGTCGGTCTTCTCCAGCCAGCCCAGGATCCGGCGCGGGCCGCTGGAATTGGGCACCGCCATGAACGGATGGGCCAGGATCGCCAGGCCGCCTTGGTCGCGAATCGCGCGCACGCTGTCGGCCATGTTCCTGTAGAGCCGGACCGGGCGCTTGACGAAAAGGCCCAGGACGTGGTGCTGGGTGCGCGTGGTCACTTCGGTTCCGGCCACGGCGGCGGTCCGGTACCGCCCGGCCAGCGGGATCGCCCGCAGACCCTCGTTGATCTTGTCGTGGTCGGTGACGGCGACGGTATCGAGCCCCAGCCTGCCGGCCAGGCCAAGAATCTGCTCCAGCGTGCGGGTGCCGTCCGAATGCGATGTGTGGACGTGAAGCTCGCCGGCCGACCATCCCTCCGGCGGCCGCAGGCGTCCGTCGCCGTCGACTCCGACCGGCTCGGCCGAGACGCCGGCCTGGCGATCATTGCTGCTCAGATTCACGGGTCCATCACTTCGGGGCGCCGGACGTGACCGGCGATTCGCGGAACTGGCCGCCATTGCGACTGCGCGGACGCAGCCTGCGATGGGGGCACAGAACCTACGTTATGGCGATTCTCAACCTGTCGCCCGATTCATTTTCGGGCGACGGCCTGGGAACCGACTTGGACGCCCTGGCCCGGCGCGTTGAATCCGCTGCCGCCGCCGGTTGCGATTTGCTCGACCTCGGCGCCGAATCCACCCGTCCGGGTTCGGAGCCGGTTCCGGCCGAGCGCGAGCTCGAGCTGCTGCTGCCGGCCCTGGAGCGCGTCCGCGCGGTCACCGACCTGCCCATATCGGTCGATACCTACAAGGCCGAGGTCGCCGGGGCGGCGCTGGGCCAAGGCGCCGACCTGATAAACGACATCTCCGCCCTGCAGGCGGATGCGGAGATGGCTCCTTTGGCGGCGCGGACCGACTCACCCGTCATCCTGATGCATCGCAAGCAGACCTCGGTGCGCGAGGCATCGTTCGGACAGCACTTTGCCGGCGTCGATAGCGATGACATCACGGCGGCTGTCATTGAGGAGCTCCGCGGCCGGATCGAATCCGCCCTCGCGGCCGGAATCGAGCGGCAGCGGATCATCGTCGATCCAGGGATTGGGTTCGGCAAGGGTCCCAAGCAGAACCTGGAGCTTCTGTCCCGCCTTGGGGAAATCAGGCGGGAACTGGACCTGCCGGTCCTGGTTGGGGCCTCGCGCAAGTCGGTGATCGGCTATGCCGCCGACCGTTTCCCGGATAGGTTGGCGGGAACCGTGGCCGCCCACGCGCTCGCAATCGCCGGCGGAGCCGACGTCGTGCGGGTCCATGACTTTGAGGCCGGGGTGCAGGGAGCGCGCGTCGCCGACGCGATCGCCCGCCGCCGACACTGACCGGAGCTCAAGTCCGGGCGTTGGCGATGCCGGCATCGCGCGACGCAATGCGGATTGCCGCCGACCGAACTGGCGCGCGGTCGCGGCTCTTTGCGTGGACTCGAGGGACCGCCGCTCCCTCGAAACCGGGTGGCTATCATCCCTTGACGTGATGTTTGAGTCGCGGGAACCCAATGGCACCGAGCGAAACCACCATCGGCATGCGCGAACTAAGAGCCAGGTTGGGTCAGGTCATCGCCGGCCTGGACCGGCACGCGGAGGTGATCATCACCCGATACGGTCGGCCGTGCGCCAAGTTGACGGCGGTGGAGGGGCCGAATCGCCCGGAGAAGGCATCGCTCGCCAGCCTCCGCGACCGCCTGCCTCGACTCCCCGACGCGTCGTATGACGATTTTCAACAGCTGAAGGCAATCTGGGGTCCGAGCCGACCGCCCGAACCCTTGCCAAACCGCGACCAGGAGTAGGCAGTCGAAATCCGGCATTGAAGCCCGCGCGCACCGTCGGCGGCGGGCGGCTGAACCCAGTTAGCTTTGACTGGCCGACCGGCGACTCCGTTCCCCGGCGGTCTACCCTACGGCTTGGTGGCGGCGATGCCGGTCGCGATCTGGGCGAGGTTGAGCGCGTTCGACCCCTTGACCAACACGGCGTCGCCGGGTCGCAGCCAGTCCCGCAGGTCGGATTCGATTCCGTCGACTGCCGCGGCCACCGACTCGGCGTCGCCGGGATCGGCCTCAAAGTGTCGCCAGCGCTCCGGCGCCAGCCCTCCGGACCTGGCGGATTCGCCGATAAGGCGCGCGTTCTTTCCGATGGTGAGAAGCCGGGAAAGGTCGGTTGCGTGGGCACCGAGGTCGGAGTGCGATCGCTCGGCGAACCGGCCCAGCTCCAGCATCTCCCCCAGCACCGCGGCGCGACGTCCCGGTACGCGGACGCCGGCGAGGGCCTGCAGTGCGGAAGCCCCGGACTCGTAGTTCGCGTTGTAGGAATCGTCGATGACCAGCCAGGGGCGTCTTGTCAGGACCTGCATCCGGCGCGGCGCCAGCGTGGCCCCGGCCATGCCGGTGGCGGCGTCGTGGACATGGATACCCAGGCAGTCGGCGATGGCCGCGGCCGCCGCGCAGGCAAGACCCACCTTGGGCGATAGCGTAGGCAACTCGACCTCGGCGCAACCCCCAGGCGAGCTAAGCGAAAAACAGAGCCCGCGGTTGGTTGGCCGGGCGCCGACGTGGAATTCGGCGTCGGGATCACGTTCTGAAATCCAGCGCACCCGGCCGTGGGTGCGCCGGGCGAGTTGGTCGGCGAAGGGATCGTCGGCGTTAAGGACCAGATTTCCCTCCGGCCGCAGCCACGCACCCAGCTCGCCCTTGGCGAACGCGATGTTCTCGCGCGAACCGAAAAGGCCGATGTGGGCGTGCCCGATGTTGGTGATGACGGCGTCGGTGGGATCGGCGATGCGGCAGTAGCGCGTAATCTCGCCGATCTCTTGGGCACCCAGTTCGACCACCGCGAAATCGACTTCCCGGTCCAGGCCGGCGATCGTTACCGGGACCCCGATCTCGGCGTTGAAGCTGGCCTGGGATTTGTGGACCCGGCCGAGCGGCTGCAGCGCGGCCGCGACCATGTCCTTGGTGGTGGTCTTGCCGTTAGACCCGGTTATTCCCACCACCGCCCGCGGGGCGCGCTTCCGGCGCAGCAGGGTGGCCAGGCGGGTGAGCGCGGCCAGCGGGTCGTCGACCCGGATCTGGCGCTCCGGATCGGCGTCCGGCACCGGCGAATTCACGATCGCCCGGCGGGCCCCGCCGGCAAGGGCCTGGGCCACGAACCGGCGCCCGTCGGTCCTTTCGCCGGGCAGGGCCACGAACAGGCTCTCTGAGAGTTCGCGCCGCGAATCGAACTGGACCCGGCTAAATTCCAGCTCCGGGTCGCCCGCAAGGTCGCGGCCGAGCGCCAGCTCCAGTTCGGAGAGCTTGAACCCCACCTAACGGGCCATAACGCTCTGGAGGAATTCGAAGTCGCGGGCGGCGGTGCTCCAGGGTTCCGAGCTGCCCGAATACTCGATGCAGACCGGCGGCAGCGGCCCTCGTTGGCGCAGGCTGCCGACCACCTGGGCCCAGTCGATGTCGCCGTTTGCCAGGACGCGGTCGTAGTCGGCGCCCTGCCCGCGCCCGCGGTGGTTCTTGGCGTGCAGGTAGCAGATCTTCTCGCCGGCTACCGCCAGCGCCTCGGACCAGTTTTCGCCGTGACCGTACCCGGCCAGATTGGCCGGATCGAGGGTGATGCCCAATCGCCCGGCGGGGCCTTCAAGGTAACCGGCCGCCGCCGCCGCGCTGTCGTGGGCGAACACCATGTGCGTTTCGAGGCAGACGCTGAAGTCGCGGTCAAGCGAGGATTCGGCCAAAAACTTTACATAATGCTGGGTCCAGCTACACTGGTGTCCGCTGATCGCGGCCGAACCGGCCTCCGACCAGCTCGGACCTGGAATCTCCGAGATCATGCAGTTGACGAATCTGGCGCCGATTTCGGATCCGGCGGCCAGAACCTTTTCGGTGACTTCGGCGGCCTGGTCGAACTCGGCCGCCGAGCGGCTGTCGGCGCGCAGCGGGACCGCGGTAACCAAAGTCCCGGCGGCCAGGGCCTCGTCCGCCAGCAGCGCGATCGATCCGGCCGGGTCGCCGGGATCCGGGTAATGTCCCGGGAATATTTCGATTCCGTCGTAACCGATTGCGGCCGCGGCCTGGCAGGCTTCGCCAAAGCCGCGCTCGCGAAAAGTCCAGCTGTGCATGTAGATCTCAGACACGCGGCACCCGCGCCAGCAGCGACGAGACCACTTCGTAGGCGATGGTCTCGGTCCTATCGGCGGCGCTCTGGGTCGGCAGTTCGGGGCCGATCAGATCGACTTGGTCGCCGACCCGGACCTGAGGGATTCCGCTCACGTCGATCATGAACATGTCCATGCAGACGTGGCCCACGATCGGGGCCTGGCGTCCGCGGATCGCCACCGGCCCCCAGGACCGCGGACCGCGCCGGAAGCCGTCGCCGTAGCCGGCGCCCACGGTCGCGATCAGCGCGTCGCGCTCCAGGCGTCCGGTGGTGCCGTAGCCGATCAGCGATCCGGCTTTCTGCGGCCGGACCTGGACTACCCGCGCGTGCATGGAAAGCGCCGGGCGGCAGCCGGGCGGTAGTTCGATCCCTGGTCCGGGTGCCAGCCCGAGCAGGCCGATCCCGAGCCGAACCGCGTCCAGGCGTGCGGACGGCATGCGCAGCGCCGCGGCGGTGGCGGCGCAGTGGCGCAGGCCCGGGTCGATGCCGGCCCGATCCAGTTCGGAGAGGACGTTTTCGAATTCGGCCAGCTGCTCCCCGGCGCGGGTCAGGTCCGCGTCGCCGGCCTGCCCGAAGTGGGTGTAGACCCCGGCCAGGGTCGCGTTCTCGGACTCCTCGATCAGACGCGCCAGGTCCGGCCCCTCGGCCGGCCGGGCCCCGATTCGGCCCATGCCGGTGTCGATCTTCAGGTGCAGGGCGACCTCGCGCCCCAGTCCGCGCGCGGCCGAATCGAGCGACCGGATCTGATCGGCGTCACAGACGGTCAGCTCGCAGTCGGCCAGCACCGCCGCCCGGAGCTGTCGCGGCAGGGTCACTCCCAGGACCAGGATCGGCGCGTCCAGCCCGGCCGCCCGCAGCTCGCGCGCCTCGCCGGGCCGGGCGACCGCGACCCGATTGGCGCCGCCGTCCAAAGCGGCCGTGGCGACCCGGAGCGCGCCGTGGCCGTAACCCTCGGCCTTGAGCACCGCGATCAGCTCGGCGCCGTCGCCCAGGTGCCGGCCGAACGCCCGGGTGTTGGCGGTGATAGCGTCCAGGTCGATCCGCGCCCAGACCGGCTCGTCGGGATTGATGGTTATCACGTTCTGCCAGATCCGGGTCTGGCGGCAGAGCTGGGCCGCGTCGGCCGGATCGGCGATCAGTTCGGCCAGGAGCTGCTCCAGGCGCGCGCCCGGTCCCCCCTTGACGTAGACGGTGTCGCCGGGCGATGCCAGGCGGTCCACCTGCAGGCGGGCCTGGCTCGGGTTCAGGGCCCGGTGGATCTGGCCGTCGGCCAGTCCGGCCGCGCGCGCCGCCGACCGCAGGGCCGCGGTGTCCGGCCCGTAGAAGACGACCTCGTCGATCTTGGCCAGGTCGTCGGCCACCCGCCTCGCTGCCGCCGCCTCGTGCGGGCCCAGGTGCTCGAAGCCGGAGAGCACGCAGATCCGGCGCCCTTCGGACCGGCGCAGCAGCTCCAGGCCGTTGGCGAGCGAGGCCGGCGAAATCGAGAAGCTGTCGTCGGCCAGGGTGACGCCGCCCTTGCCGGCCAGGCGGCGCAGCCGGCCCGGCGGCGGCTGCAGCCTTGCGCAGTCGCCGATCAGCTGGTCGGGATCGAACCCCAGCCGCAGCCCCGCTCCCAGGGCCGCCAGCAGGCAGAGCACCTGGCCGCGCCCGCCGTGCGGGAGTTCGACTTCCGCCTCATGACCCTGGCCGGTAAGCCGGAACCTGGACCGGTCCGAGCGTGAGTCAAGCTGCTCGGCGCGCAGCTGGCCGGCGCCGATCCCGTAGGCGAATTTGGGACCCGGATGCCCGGTCGCCAGTTCCTCGGCGACCGGATCGCCGGCCGGGTATATCAGCAGTCCGGCCGACCCCAGCGCGGCCACGATCGGGG
>CAXXYJ010000005.1:0-2332 GCA_963664795.2 Chloroflexota bacterium
GGTCGCGGACCCGGGCGAGCAGGTGAATCTGATCGACTCGCCCGATCACCAATCGATTCGGCTAGAGCTCGCCGAGCTGCTGACCGACTGGTTCCTGGCGACTGGCGACGTCGTTCCGCGCGACAAAGACCCCCGCATTGGAGGAGCCCGCAGTGCGCGTCCTGCTAATTGACATAGATTCGCAGCGCCCCGACCACCTTGGGTGCTACGGCTATCACCGCGACACCTCGCCCAACATCGATTCGATCGCCAACCGCGGCACCAGATTCGACAGCTGCTACGTGTCCGACTCGCCCTGCGTGCCGGGCCGGGCCTCGCTGTTCGGCGGCATGTTCGGCATCAACAACGGGGTGGTGACCCACTGGGGGCCGGGTTCCGAATACCGGCTGCCGGCCGACATACACCTCGAACGGGCCGGCGGCCTGACCCTGACCATGGCCCGGAACTTCCTGCTCAACGGCTACTACACGGCCTCGGTCTCCTCGTTCGCCGACCGCCATCACGCCTTCTGGCACACTTCCGGATTCCGCGAGTACCATCACCACACCCTCAAGCGCGGCAACGAGACCGCCGACGAGGTCAACGCCGCCGCCCTGCCGGTGCTGGAGCGGATCTGCGAGCGGGAAGACTGGCTGCTGCACGTCAATTACTGGGACCCGCACCGGCGTTACCGGGTGCCGGAGGAATGGATGACCAAGTTCAGCGGGCAGCCGCCGCCGGACTGGCCCGACCAGGCCACCCTGGACTCCCAGCAGGACCTTTCCGGGCCGTTCACGCCGCCCACCGTGAACCCCTACCGCGATCCCGAAACCGGAACCGTGCCCGATACGCGTTTTGACCGGCTGAGCGATTACGAGGAGTGGATTAACGGCTACGACGGCTCGATCGCGTACGTTGACCACCACATCGGCCAGCTGCTTACCGTTCTGGAGGAAAAAGGGGTCCTGGACGATACGTGCATCATCGTTACCGCCGACCACGGCGAGGCCCAGGGCGAATTCGGGATCTACGGCGATCACTGCAACGGCTACGAGGCCCCGCACCACATCCCGCTGATCATTTCCTGGCCGGGGCGGCTTGCAGAGGGAGCGGCCTGCGACGAATTCGTCTACAGCCTGGACATCGCCCCCACCCTGTGCGAGCTGGCCGAAGTCGACCCGCAGCCGGGATGGGACGGGGCCAGCCTGGCGCCGTTGCTCGCGTCCGGATCGGGCCAATTCGAAGCCCGCGATCACCTGGTGCTCTCGCACGGCCTGTATGCCTGCCAGCGCTCGGTCAGGACCCGGGACTGGTATCTGACCCGGACCTATCATCCGGGCTTGTTCGATTACCCGCCGCTGAGCCTTTACGACATGCGCTCGGATCCGCGCCAGACCAGTAACGTGGCCGGCCAAAGACCGGACGTGGTGGCCGAACTCGACCACCTCCTGAGCGACTGGGTCCACCGCCAGGCGGGCCGCCCCGGCCACCCGGGCGATCCGATGCCGAAGGTGGTCGAGACCGGCCCGTTCAAGTACGTCCCCTACGACTACTGGATCGATTACCTGCGCGAGCAGGGGCGCGGCCACGCGGCCGAGCGGATCGCTGCCCGGCTGCGCAGCTGGCCGGACTGGGAGGAATGAGCCTGGCCGCGGGCAAACTCGCCGGCCGGATCGCCGCCATTACCGGCGGCGGCGACGGATTCGGCCGGGGAATCGCGCGCATGTTCGCGGAAGAAGGCGCGTCGGTGGCGATCTGCGACATCAACCTGCCGGCCGCCCGGACTGTCATCGCGGGGATCGAGGAAACCGGTGGCGCGGGCCTTGCGTTTGAGGCCGACGTGACCAACAACGCCGCCCTGGAGGCGTTCGTGGAGGCGGTCGTTGCGCGGTTCGGGCGCCTGGACATCTGGGTTGGAAACGCCGGGCGGGCCGGCGGGAGCGCCTCGGAGGAAGTGGTGGAAGCCGAGTACCGGCAGATGATCGATCTCAATCTCAGCGCCGTGTTCTTCGGCGCCCAGATCGCCGGCCGGCAGATGATCGCCCAGGGCGGGGGCGGGCGGATCGTGAACGTGGCCTCGGTCGCCGGCTACCGGGCGATTCCGCAGCGGGCGGCCTATTGCGCGTCCAAGGCGGGGGTCGTGATGACTACCTACGTGCTGGCCGAGGAATGGGCCAAACACGACATTCGCGTGAATTCGATCTCGCCCGGATACGCTGACACGCCGCTTTTCTGGAGCTCGGCCGGCTCCGGCAGCCGCATGCCGCTCGAGCAGCTGATGGCACGGGTCCCGACCGGCAAACTGATCACGGTCGAGCAGGTTGCGCGGGCGGCCCTTTACCTGGCCTCGGAC
>CAXXYJ010000006.1:0-17923 GCA_963664795.2 Chloroflexota bacterium
TCGGACCCGAACCGCTCGGCCGCCGCGACGCTGCCGCCGTTCTGCTCGAACCGTTCCACCGTGATCCGGCGCAGCCCCTCGGCGTAGTCGGTCTCCTCGGTTATGGTCGCCAGATTGCGAATTCCGTCCGACCAGAGGATGTCGCCGGTGCTTTCACCGACTTCGATGTCGCTGATCTGGGTCCTGAATATGTAGTCGCCGGCGTTGGCGATGTCGGGGTTCGAGGCCCAGGCCCGAGAAAAGGATCACGCCGTCACGCTCGGCCAGCGGCGCCACGCCCAGCATCGCTCCGCTGCACGAGGTTCCCAGGATGATCCGGACGCCGTCCACGTCGGTGAGCTTGTTGTAGGCGTTGATCGCGTCCTGGGCGCCGCACTTGGAGTCCTCGACCACCAGCTCGAGCGGGCGCCCGTCGATCCCGCCGGCGGCGTTGATGTCCTCGACCGCAATCGTCTTGGACTGGATCGCCACCGTGCCGTAGGTCTCGCCGGGGCCGGTCAGCGACTCCATCACGCCGATCCGATATGCCCGCCTGCTCGGACGGTTCCGGGTCGCAGGCGCCCAGAAGCGCCAGCAGCGCGGTCAGCGCCGCCGCCGCCAGGGCGATCCGCCCGCCGGGCGAGCCCGGCGCCGATTCCCGGCGCCGGATCAGGGAGACGGCCCGCCGGGATGGGAAAGGCAGGGATTCGGATCCTGGTTCGAAATGGAATCGGCGCCCTCATCAATACCCTCCCCCGCCGGTCGCGGGCTGGCAGTTGCGGCCTTTCCAAAAAGGCTAACTGCCCCGGCTTCGAGGGGCGGTCCAAACCAGGGCCCAGCGTTCGCGGGCCGGATCGGGAGGACCGGCGCGGCGACAGGGGGTTGCGGGCAGGGAGCGGCCGGCCGGTTGCACGTAAACGCGCCGCGGTGGTGAGAATTCGTCCGCGCCCCGCGATGCCTCGCTCCCTTAAAAAGCGGCGGTAATTTCGCGTCCGCCGCTAGCAATCTCCGAGTTGACGGGACCCGATGGCAACCACCTGGATCGTCGTGCCGTTCGGGGCATACTTCCTGCTCCTGATCGCGATCGCGGTGTTGCGCGCGCGGCAGATGCGCAACATGTCCGACTACGTGCTCGGAGCGCGGCGCCTGGGCAGCTTTACGACCGCGCTCAGCACCGGCTCGTCCACCACCAGCGCCTTTACGATGCTCTCGCTCCCGGCACTGGCCTACGTCGGCGGGGCGGTCGCCTGGTGGCTCCCGGCCAGCGCGGTGATCGGCATCTGGCTGAGCTGGTCGCTCCTGGCCAAAAGGCTGCGCCGCTACACGATCCTGGCGCGCGAATTCGCTCACGATCCCGGAGTTCTTCGAGACCCGCTTCGACGACCGGTCCGGAACCCTGCGCACGCTCTCGTCGCTGGTCACGATCCTGTTCGTGATCTTCTACATCAGTTCGGGGTTGGTGGGCGGATCCAAGCTGCTCGGGACGTTATTTGGCATCGAACCGGTCGTCGGTATCGCATTGACCCTGGCCGCGGTCGGTTCCTACACCCTCATCGGAGGGTTCCTGGCCGTATCGCGTACCGACGTCTTCCAGGCCCTGCTGATGCTGGCCAGCCTGCTGCTGATCACGGTCGCGCTGGCGCTGAATTCCTCGCCCCGGGGCGGGAACCGAATCCCCGGCCGGGTTCTGGAACCCGTTCAGCGACGGCGCGACGGGGAGGTCCTTACCCCACTGTTCTTCCTCTCCACCGCCGGCTGGGCGTTCGGCGCGTTCGGCGCCCAGCGGATCCTGCAAAGGTTCATGGCGCTGGAGAGCCGGGCCCGGGTGGAAGGGAGCCGGAACATCTCGATCGCCTGGCTCATCGCCGTGTACGGTCTGGCCCTGGCGGTGGGGCTGATGGCGCAGCCGGCTCTGGCCGAGGCCGGCCTGCTCGACCAGCTCGGGGATTCGGAGCGGGTCTACCTGGTCGTCTCGGAATCCTTCTTCCATCCCGCCATCGCCGGGCTGCTCCTGACGGCGGTCATCGCGGCGGTGATGAGCACCGCCGATTCGCAGCTGCTCCTGGCCTCGGCGGTCGCGACCGGCGACCTGCCCGGGGTCCGGGAATTTGCCGCCAGCCTCAGGGAAAAGTCCAGGGTCTGGCTGGGCCGGGCGCTGCTGGTGGTCATCGGCTGCGTGGGGGCGGCGATTCCGATCCTCTATCCGGAATCGATCTTCGAATTCGTCAGCTACGCCTGGGGCGGGATGGGGGCGGCGTTCGGGCCGGTCACCATCCTGGCCCTCTACTGGCGGCGCTTCAATCGCTGGGGCGCGATCGTTTCGATCCTGGCCGGCACGCTGGTGGCCTCGGTCTGGGCGCTGCAGAGCGGAGGGCCGGGCGGGATCTGGGACGTGCAGCCGGCCACGCCGGGATTCTTCGCCGCGCTGCTGGCCGGCGTCGCGGCCTGCCTGCTGACCGCCCCGCCGAGCCGGCGGGTGCTCGACCTGTTCGACCGCGCCACCGCGGCGTCGGCCTGACTCCCGTGCGGGCCGCGGCCTCCGATCACGGGTCCGGCGAACGCGTTCCGGTCTGCGCCCGATCGCCGAAACCCTTGCCGACCGGAGCCCCCGACTGAACCCGCGCCGACAGAGCTCCCCGGCCGCGGCAAGCGCCCGGACCGGGCTCTTCGCCTCGGCGCGCGAGCTCCGCATGTGGCTCATCGCCCTGGCGGCGGCGGCGGCGATTTTTTCGACCCTGTGGTTCGGCGGCCGCCTGGCCGCGGAACTGGCCGAGCGGGGGCTGCTCGAGGCGGCGTCGGCGTTGCTTTTCCTGGCCGGCATGGCCCTGGTCGCCGCGACGGTGCTTTTGCAGGGCCTGGCCCGAAAACCCAGCGGGCTCAACCTGGTCATCGCGGCCGGGGCGGCCACGATCCTGCTGATGCTGTTCCTGCGCACCGCGGTCCTGGCCGAGCGCTCGCACCTGATCGAATACGCGGTCCTGGGCGTGTTCGTCTACGCCGCCCTGGCCGAACGGGCGGCCGCCGGCCGCCGGGTGCGCTTCACCTGGCTCTGGGCGCTCGCGCTCACCACCCTGATCGGGACGCTGGACGAGGCGCTGCAGCTTCTGATTCCCGACCGCCATTTCGATCCGGTCGACATCCTGTTCAACTTCCTGGCCGCGAGTTTTGCGATCGCGGGGCGCGCCGGCATCGGCTGGGCCCACCGCCGCGTCGGAGGATGAGAGCGCCGGATCCTTTTTGCCCGCGATCGGATATTCGCGGCGGCTCCGCGGTCCGTTCGGCAGACTGGTGGCAATCGGCGGCCGGGTCGGGCCGGGAAATTGATTGGAGCGCTAACCGGTGATGGGCAGATTGTCCAGGCGCTGGACGACCGGGGACATGCCCGACCTGGGCGGGCGGGTCGTCCTGGTGACCGGGGCCAGCAGCGGAATCGGCTATGCCGCCGCGGTCGAATTCGCCCGGCACGGGGCCGACACGGTCATGGCCTGCCGGTCGCCCGAGCGGGGCGCGGCGGCGCTGGATCGGCTGCGGCGGGCCGCCCCGGGCGCGCGCGCCGAGCTGATGGATCTGGACCTTGCCAGCCTGGAGTCGATTGCCGATTTCGCTCGGCGGTTTCGGCGACGCCATCCGAACCTCCACGTGCTGGTGAACAACGCCGGGGTGATGGCCGCGCCCTACCTCCGGACCCGCGACGGCTTCGAACTCCAGGTCGGGATTAACCACCTGGGGCACTTCGCCCTGACCGGGCTGCTGATCGACCTGATCGCCCAAACGCCCGCGGCCCGGGTCGTGACGGTAAGCAGCATCGCGCACCGATTCGGGCGAATCGACCGCGAGCGGCTGCTGCACTCCGAGGCCAAGTATTCGCCCTGGGGCGCGTACGCCCGCTCAAAGCTCTGCAACCTGCTGTTCGCCTTTGAGCTGCAGCGCCTGTTCCGGCGGTCCGGGGTCGACGCCGGGTCGCTGGCGGCCCATCCCGGATACACCGCGACCAATCTCGGGAGCCGGTTCGGCCGGAGAAGGCCGGGCTGGCGCGGCTGGCTGCGCCGCAACCTGGTCCAGGGGCCGGCGATGGGCGCCCTGCCCACCCTGCGCGCGGCGGCGGCGCCGGAGGCGGTCGGCGGGCAGTACTACGGCCCGCGGGGTCTTTTCCAGGAGCGCGGGCACCCGGTCGCGGTGTCCTCTTCGCGCTCGTCCCGGGACGAATCGCTCGCGCGCCGCGTCTGGGAACTCTCGGTCGAACTGACCGGGGTCGAATTCGCCCGGTTGCGCGCCGGCCCGGGAGTTGGGGCCCGATGAGGTTCGCGCTGCTGGGGCTCTCGCACGAGACCAACACCTTCTCCTCGGTGCCGGCCGACAACGCCGCGTTCGAGCGCGAGGGGATCCTGCGGGGCGGGCAGATCGTGGAGAAGTTCGGGCAGTCGCAGGCCACCGCGGGCGGTTTCCTTGAGGCCGGCCGGGAACTCGGATTCAAGGCGGTTCCGCTGCTGCACGCCCGCACCGGCCCGATCGGTCTCATCACCGCGGACGCGTTCGACCGCATCGTCGGCGAAATGATCGCAATGCTGCGCGAAGGCGGACCCTGGGACGGGGTGCTGCTGGCCAACCACGGCGCCGCGGTCTCGGAGCAATATCCCGACGTGGACGGGGAGATCGCCGCCCGGGTCCGGGCCGCGGTGGGACCGGACGTCCCGGTCGGAATGGCCCTCGACATGCACGCGAACGTCTCGCCGGCCACGGTTCGCGCTACCGACGTGATCACCATCTACCGCACCAACCCGCACCTGGACGCCAGCCGGCGCGCATATGAATGCGCCGAACTGCTGCATCTGACCGCAAGCGGGCGGGTCCGGCCCCGCCAGTGGCTTGAAACCCCGCCGCTGGTGATCAACATCGTGCGCCAGTTCACCGGCGAGGAGCCGATGCGCGGGCTGGTCCGGGACAGCCTGCAGGTTCAGTCCGAACCCGGCATCCTCTCGACCTCGCTCGCCGAGGGTTACCCCTACGCCGACGTGGCCGAGATGGGCATGTCGTTCCTGGTCGTGGCCGACGGCGACCGGGCGCTGGCGCGACGGCGATGCAGCTGGATGGCCCGGCGCGCCTGGGAGCGGCGGGCAGAGATGGACGCCGAAATCGCGGGTATCGACGAGGCGCTGGCAATCGCCGCCGGGCAGGGCGGCGACCGCCCCGCGGCCGGTCCGGTGGTCCTGATGGACGTGGGCGACAACATCGGCGGCGGATCGTCGGCGGACTCGACCCACATCCTGCGCCGGGCAAGGCAACTGGGGGTCAAAGGACTCCTGCAGACCCTCTACGATCCCGAGGCGGTTGGAGCATGCGTTGCCGCCGGAGCGGGTAACCGGGTCGAACTGGCGGTCGGCGGGAAGACCGACGACCTGCACGGCGAACCGGTTCGGGTCAGCGCCCGGGTGGCCCGGATCTCGGACGGGCGGTACGAGGATCGCGGTCCCACCCACGCCGGCTACCGGTTCTTCGATTCCGGGACGACCGCGGTGCTCGAGACCGCCGACGGCCACACGCTGGTGCTCACCAGCTACCGCGACGGGAACACGTCCCGCCAGCAGATGTACGCGGTCGGGGTCAGGCCGGAGGAATACCGCGTGGTGGTGGCCAAGGGCGTCGTTTCGCCGCGGCCGGCCTACGAACCGATCGCTTCCCGGATCGTCCTGGTAAACACCCCGGGGCTGACCAGCGCGGACCTTTCCACGTTCGAATACCGGCATCGGCGCCGGCCGCTGTATCCGTTCGAGCAGGAAGCGCGGTACCGGCCCGACTGAGCGCCGGTCCCGGCCGCGCTCGGTTCAGTGGCAGTCCGGACCGGAGGCGGCGTCGCCCGATTTCGCGTGCGCTGCCCCGCCGGCGGCGGGCAGCCCGAGCGCGGGATTGCTTTCGAAGAACCCGTCCGGCTTGAGCATGAAGCCGAGCTTGTGCACCGGCATCACCGGCCATTCCTCGGTGCGCGGGATGTGGGTGTGCCCGAACGTGTACCAGACCACCAGGTCCGGCATCGACCAGCGGGCGGTCCCTTTCGGTCCACTGGAAAAGTCCGTCGTCGCCGGGCCGCTGGTTGGGATATTCGCCGGCCGCGAACCGCTCCGACGCGTCGTAGGCGGTCACCCAGAGATGGTGCCGCAGAAAGCCGGCCCGCTTTGAAACCCATGCTCCCGCGCGGGCCAGCGGGGTCGCGTTCTCGCCCGGCACCAGGCGGTAGCCGGCCGGCTGGCCGGTGCGGTTCAGGGAACCGGGATTGACGATCTGCCAGAAGCGGCTGGCGGACGGCTCGCAGCGCCGGCGCGCGGCGGCTTCCGATTCAAGCGGGCGGGGCCGGGCCACGAACGCGTTCAGGTGGGGGTTGTCCTCCCCCGGCGGCAGGGAGACCGAGTCCACCTCGCGCACGCTGTTGCCCCGGCCGTCGACGTCCAGGTCCATCCGGACGTTGAAGAAGTGCTGGTGCAGGGTGGCGCTGAGCCGGGGCGCCACCTCCACCCCGTGGCTCGCCTTCTCGCCCGGGGCGAGCGCGGTGACGCTCGGGATCCCGGTCAGCTTTATCTCAAGCTCGAGCGACCCGTCCAGGCCGAACATCCAGTAGAAGCCGTATTCGTAGATCCCGACCGTGGTGATGAACGAGCACACCAGCCGGCGCGATCTGCGGACTTCGGTCTCGCCGGTGCGCCAGTCGGTGTGCTTCCAGAGAACGCCGTCGTCTTCCTCGTGCAGGCACACCGCGTTCGCGATCGTCCTGGGGGCGCCTTCCGAATCGACCATGTGGGCGTCGAAGTAGCGGATCTCGCCCAGGCAGTCGCAGCCCAGGGCCAGCGAATTCGCGGTCACCCCGATCCCGTATTCGCCCACGTCGAAGGCGTTCTTGCGGTAGCTGGTGATTCCGGGGTCGCCGTAGGGGACCAGCATTTCCGAGACCGAGGCCCGGTGGAGGATCGGCCGCAACCCGGTTTCGTCCTCGTAGCCGACCGTGTGCAGGACCAGACCCTCGCGGGCGTTGAAGCCGATCCGGAACCGCCATCCCTGCCAGCTGACCTCCCGGCCCTCGATGGAGAACCCGGGACCCTCCGGCTGGGTTATCTCGAGCGGGCTGGGCGCCGGGCCCGTCGGGGCGACGTAGCGGCTGGTCCAGTTCGCCGGTTCCGGCGGGAACGGAACCGCGCCGTGATCCTCAACCCGCACGACCTCCATCCGGTTCAGGTCGATGACCGTCAGCAGGTTTTCCAGCGGGCGGGCGTAGCCGTTGTCGCTGGGTTCGGCGCGCAGGTAAGCAAGGGCCCTCACCACCCGCCGGCCTTCGTCGTCGGCCGATTCTTCGCCGTAGTGGCCGGCCGACCAGGGGTCGAGCATCACCAGGTCGGGGTCTTCAACGCCGCGTTTTGCAATCGCGGCCATGAACTCGTGGCAGCTCCGCGCCACCTGCTGGCACTCGGCCGCCTCGTCCGGGGTGATTGACGGTTGGGCTCCCTCGACCGTCCGCCAGCCGGCGATCTCCGAGCGGGTCAGGGAGACCGCCGACTCGATGCAGACGCCGGATTCACGGTCCAGCAGAACCGCGCAGGCCTGACGCTCGCAGGCGCTCCCCGGCGCGTGGGCGAGGACCTCGGATTTGGGCGGTTCGCGCAGATCGACGCTCACGAACCGCAGCGCGGCCGGCGCGCGGGGGTCGGCGCGGACAAGGGCCGCCGCGGTCTCGATTTCCGCCGGCGTCAGCGGGTCCAGCGGATGCGCCGTCGCCACGCCCGCGCTCCGGGTCGGGTTGGGGATGCTCATGTGCTCGTCAATTCGATTGCCCGCCGAATGCTTCCGGGCGGCGGCCGACCGCGGGCGGGCGGCCCTGGTTCGACCTCATTATTTGCTGGCAGATCGGCCGCCCCGGCGAAGCCGCAACCCCCGGAAATCCACGTCGTGGAAGAATCCGACCGTGCCCGGACCGGATACGGAGTCACGAATGAACAAGGGCCCAACGATAACCGCCGTCGAGATCACGACGTTCGAATACACCCTGGACCAGGTCGGCCGCGACTACAACGGTTTCAACCTGGTCTTCGAGCCCGGCGGCAGGCTGAGGCAGCAGGGCGCGATCCTCCAGATCCGCACCGACCAGGGCATCAGCGGCGAATTCCCGATCAACGCGGGGCCGGCCGAAGCCCAGGTCCGGATGTGCGCCGATTACCTGATCGGGAAGGACGCGACCGCGCGCGAGCGGATCTACAACGACCTAAAGCGCGGCCTGCGGCATTACGACAAGCTGGCGGTGGGACTGATCGACATCTGCCTCTGGGACATCGCCGGCAAGCTCTACGGCGAGCCGCTCTATCGGCTCCTGGGCGGCACCAGGCGTCCGCTGCCGGCGTACGCTTCCACCCTGCACGGGGACGAGAACGGCGGGCTTTCCGAACCGCAGCAGTTCGCTGAATTCGCGGTCCGGTGCCGCGAGATGGGTTATCCGGCGTTCAAGATCCACGGCTGGGGCAAGGCCGCCGCCGACATCGGGCGCGAAATCGAGAACATCCGGGCGGTGCGAACGGCGGTCGGGCCGGACATGGAGCTGATGCTGGACCCGGCCTGCGAGATCGACACGTTCGGGCAGGCCCTGGCGGTCGGGCGGGCCTGCGACGAAGCCGCCTTCTTCTGGTACGAGGACCCGTTCAAGGACGGCGGCGTGTCGGCGTTCGCGCACCGCAAGCTCCGGCAGCTGCTCAGCACTCCGATCCTGCAGACCGAACACGTCCGGCTCCTGGAGCAGCACGTGGACTTCATCCTGGCCGAGGGCACCGACTACGTGCGGGCCGGAGCGCACGAGGACGGCGGGATTACCGGCGCGCTCAAGATCGCCCACGCTTCGGAAGGGCTCGGCCTGGACGTCGAATTTCACGGTCCCGGACCGGTCCACCGCCACCTGATGTCGGCGATCCGCAACACCAATTACTACGAGCTTGGCCTGGTTCACCCCGGAGTCCCCACCACCAGGGCGCCGGTGTACCTGGACTACAACGACGACCTCGACGGGATCGATTCGGAAGGCAACGTCTTCGCCCCGGAAGGACCGGGGGTCGGGGTCGAGCTCGACTGGGACTGGATCGGCGCGCACCGCACCGGCCACAGCCGGATCTCGTGACGGGGGCCGCGGGTCGAGTTCGACCGGGAATTCACCCCGCGAGGCGGCCCAACCGCGCTGGGCGTCAAATGATGCGGAAGCGAACGGCGTGGGCCGGCGAATCCGGCAGCGGTTCGGGCGGCCGGACCAGGAGGCGGCCGTTGCGGTAGCTGGCCGCTGCGTCGCCGCCGGCCCCGAGCACGGCCGCTTCCCGCAGCTGACCGGGCAGGTCGAGCCGCAGGCTGATTCCATCCGGGCCGGGCTGGCCGAGCACGATCGCGTAGACCGCGTCGCGCCCGGCGGTGAACCGCACCGGAATCCCTTCGGCGGTCTCGCCGGCCGCGCGCATCCAGGGCCGGGTGCCGAATATCGCCGCGCCGTTGCGCGCCAGCCAGGCGCCCAGAAAGCGTAGTCGGTCGGCCTGGATCTGCGGGATGGCGCCGTCGGCCCGCGGGCCGACGTTTAGCAGCAGGTTGCCGTTCTTGCTCACCACGTCGCAGAGCAGGCGGATCAGCGCGGCCTCGGAGAGGGTGTGCTCGTCGGTCTCGGCCCGGTTGTAGCCGAACGAATACCCCAGGCCGCGGCAGGACTCCCACTTGCAGGGGGTGATCTCGTCAAACTGGCTGTACTCGGGCGTGGTGAAGTCGTGGTGGCGCCGGCCGGGTCCGGGCTTGCGGGTCTCGAAACGGTCGTTGATCAGGCCGTCGGGGTGGTCGTTGTAGAAGTCGGCCACGATCGCGGCCAGGTCGGCCTGCTCGGGGTATCCGATGTCGTTCCAGAGGATGATCGGGTCGTAGCGCTCGCGCAGTTCGCGCCAGTGCGCGTCGGCGTAGGCGGCAAATTCAGGGGTGTGATTGATGGTCTCGCCGACCAGGTCGAAGGTGGTGATGGGGGTTGGGTTGAAGCTCCAGTCGAGCCCGCCCGAGTAGTAGAGCCCCATCCGCATTCCCTGGCCGCGGACCGCGTCGGTCAGTTCTCCGACCAGATCGCGTTCGCTGCAGCGGCGCCCGGGCGCAAGGTGCGGGTTCTCCACCCGGCTGGGCCAGAGCGTGAAGCCGTCGTGGTGCTTGCTGGTCAGGACCACGTAGCCGGCGCCGGACTCCTTAAACTGCCGCGCCATCGCGAGCGGGTCCCAGCGCCGGTTCCGGGAGTTGAATTCATCGGCAAAGTCCATGTAGTCGAACCCGCTGCCGTAGGTTTCGCGGTGATGCTCGAACGTCGGCGAACCCTCGATGCGGAGCGTGTTCAGGTACCACTCCGAGTAGGGATTGTTGGCAAACCACCGGTCCTCGCTGACGGTTCCGAACTCGCCGACCGGCGTCGCCCAGGCCGGTACCGAAAACAGCCCCCAGTGGATGAAGATCCCGAGTTTTGCGTCGTCGTACCAGTCCGGCACCTGGTGCCCGCGAATGGATTCCCAGTCGGGCTCGAATTGCCCGGCCTGCGGGTTGCGGCTCATGTGGCGGACTTCCTTTGAACGGGCGGCATTCGATCCCGCCGCCGGTGAAGCTTCAGGGCTCGGAATCAAGCCCCGTGCGGTTGCGGTGACTCCCGAGAGCGAATCGCACCGATTGTTTGAACTCTTTGATCTTCGCCACGCGCCGGGTGATCTGGTGCGCTAAGGAGTCCCCGGGAAGCTCGGTCGCGACCCCGCCCCGCGGGGCGTCCGGGACAATTCCCTGGCCGCCTCGGTCGCGGGGACGGCGCGTGATCGGCCGGAGGATCCGCAGATGAACGACAGCCCCGCCAACGAATCAGATTCCGGCCGCGAACCGACGATGGCCGAACGGCTGCTCTCGCCCGAGCGCGAGCGGTGGGCCGATTCCGATATCGTGCTCTCGCTCCTTGGGATCGCGGCCGACGCCGAGATCGCAGATATCGGCTGCGGCCCCGGT
Source organism: Chloroflexota bacterium (assembly GCA_963664795.2). Lineage (GTDB taxonomy): Bacteria > Chloroflexota > UBA11872 > UBA11872 > VXNJ01 > VXNJ01. Next base: position 10,996 of record CAXXYJ010000006.1, read on the forward strand.
TACTACACGGTCCGCCTGGCGAGCGCCGCCGGCCGCGGCCGCGTCCATGCGCTGGACATAGACGCGGACATGCTGGAGCTCTGCCGCCAATCGGTCGCCGGGGCCGGCCTGGAGAACGTCCTGGTCCGCGAGTGCAGCCAGTACGAATTCGGACTTGACGACGGGTCCCTGGACCTCGTGTTCCTCGGCTGCGTCATCCACCACGCCGATGACTGGGTCCGCTTCCTGTCCGCCGCGCGGCGGCTGCTGAAACCCTCCGGGCGCTGCGGAATGCTGGAGTGGGTGTTGCGCGACTCGGACTTCGGTCCGCCGCGCAAGCGGCGCATCGGCCGCGACCGGCTATTCGAACTGGCATTCGAGGCCGGCTTCTCCGAACTCGAACATCATCCGCTCAGCGAGCACCAGTACCTGGTGGTGGGCGCAGCCGGCGACCCCGACTGAATACGCGCCGGTACGCCGGATCGGAAGCCCGGCCCCGTTACTGGCCGCGCTTGTGCGACGGCAGGAAAGGCACCAGCCGCGCCGCCAGCGAGGAGAGGTTGCGGGTCTGGACCCACACCTGGCCCTCGCCGGTGAATCGCATCACCAGGCCTTCGCCGCCGACCAGCAGGGACCGCAGGCCGCCGACCTTGCCGATCGTGTAGTCGACCTCGTCGGTGAAGGCGACCAGGTGACCGGTGTCGACCACCAGTTCGCTGCCCGGCTGGACCGACAGCTTCTTGATCGCGCCGTAGGAGTTGTAGAAGACCGTACCGGCGCCGTCCTCGGTGAAAGCGCGCAGGAAGAACACGCTCTCGCCGCTGAAAAACCCGCGGAAGCCCTGGAACTGCGAGTCGGTCTGGACGTTGGCGCTGCAGGCCATGAAAGAACTGGCCTGGATGAACAGGTCCTCGTCGGGCTCCACCTCGAACGTTCCGATGTCGCCCGGCGTCGACGGAGCCAGGCTCACCTGCCCGCCGCCGGACTCGGCCGTGAAGGTATTGATGAAGAAGGACTCCCCGCCCAGCATCCGCTTGAAACCGCGCATCAGACCGCCGCCGGCCGATCCGGTCTCCATTTCGACCCCGCGCTGGGCGACCATCGCGCCCGGTTCGGCCTTGATGCTCTCGCCCGGGTCCAGATTGACCGTGAGGAGGGCGTAGGCGGGATCGAATTCGATGTTGGTCTGCATTGGCCAGCGTCCCTGCAAGCTCGGGCCCGTCGACCGGCCCGGTTCCACAATCAAAGTTAATTGAAGGGCGAGCGGTCCGTGCGCCCTCGGAGCCGGACAATAATCATGCCTGAATACGGTTTTCGAATCCGGGCGAAATGGCTCAAACTCCACCCTCGGGCAATTACCCGCGCCCGGTCAAGATGGTCGCGCCGGGAGACTTTCCTCCCCAGATTCAGGGTTCGCCGCACCTGGAACGGCTCAACCGGTACGGGGACCTGGAGATCTATCGGGATCTGCCGGCCGACGTTGACGAACTTGTCGCGCGCGCCGGCGGGGCGGAAGTGATCGTCAACACCCGCAGCTCGGTTGCCTGGCCGGCCGAGGCGCTGCGCCGCCTGCCCGAATTAAGGCTCATCGCGTCGCTTTCGATCGGAGTCGACATGATCGACCTGGCCGCCGCCCGCGAGTGCGGGGTCACCGTCTGCAACCTGCCCGGCCGCACCGCCCCGGTGGTGGCCGAACACGCCGTGGCCCTGATGTTTGCGGCCGCCCGCCGCCTGGCCCAGCAGACCGCCGCCATCCGCGCCGGCGAATGGCCCTCCGGACACTCGGTGTCCCTGCGCGGCAAGACCGTCGGCATCGTCGGGACCGGCAACATCGGGGCCGAATTCGCCCGCATCTGCAACGCGCTTGGGATGGACTGCATCGCCTGGACGTTCAACCCCGACCCGGAGCGGGCCGAGCGGCTCGGAGTGCGCTACGTCGAATTCGACGCCCTGCTGGCCGAATCCGACGTGGTTAGCCTGCACCTGCGGCTGAGCCCGGAGTCGCGTCGCCTGATCGGCGGGCGCGAACTCGGACTGATGAAACCCGGCGCGCTGCTGGTGAACGTGAGCCGCGGCGGGCTGGTCGACGAGGGGGCGCTGGTCGAGGCCCTGCGGTCCGGTCACCTGGCCGGGGCCGGCCTGGACGTGCTCGATCCCGAGCCGCCGCGGCCGGACAATCCGCTGCTTGCCTGCCCGAACATCGTTCTCAGCCCGCACGTGGCCGACATGACCCCGGAGGGCGCCGACCTGCTTAACGAGGGCGCGGTCGAGAATGTGATCGCGTTCCTGGAGGGGCACCCGCAGAACCGGGTTGCCTGAACGGCGCCGGACCAAAACCCAAGAAAGCGGCACGAATTGGATCACCGCCTTGCGCTGAACCGCGGCAATTGGAACCAGCGCACGCCGATCCACGCGGGTTCAAACTCCTACGACCTGGAGGGCTTTCGATCCGGGCGCCAGTCGCTGCGTCCCATCGAACTGGAAGCCGTCGGCGAAGTCGCCGGGCGGAGCCTTCTGCACCTGCAGTGCCACTTCGGGCTGGACACGATTTCGTGGGCGCGCCTGGGCGCCCGCGCCACCGGGGTGGATTTTTCCGACCGGGCGATCGCCCTGGCCCGTCAGCTCAACGGCGAGGCCGGTACCGACGCCAGGTTCGTCTGCGCCGACGTGTACGAGCTGCCGGCGGTTCTCAAGGAGCAGTTCGACTGGGTGGTTACGACTTACGGGGTGCTGGCCTGGCTGCCCGACCTGGAGCGCTGGGCGCAGGTCGTCCACCGTCATTTGAGGCCCGGCGGTAAGTTCCTGATCGTCGATTTCCATCCCCTGCTCGGCACGTTCGAACCCGCCCCGGAGGGACTGCAGGTCGAAAACTCATACTTCCACCACGTACTGGAAATACCCGGCAACCAGCCCACATACGCCGGCGGCGGACGGGTCGAATCGCCTTGCTTCGAGTGGCAGCACAGCCTCGGCGACGTGGTTAGCGCGCTCTGCGACGCAGGTCTTGTGATCGAATCTCTGGCCGAATACCCCTACTGCGCCTACCGTGCCTTTCCGCACATGGTCCGCGGCGCCGACGGCTGGTGGCGGTTCCCCGTGAACAACGACTCAATACCGCAGATGTTTTCGATCAGGGCCCGCAAATGGGGTCCTCGCTAGCCCCTTACAAATCCAACTTCGAAAGTGCTTTCCTGGGTTGACTTAAGCGCGAGTATGTGGCGGTGGCCAGCCATGGCCCGCGGCGGTCGACTCTTCGCCTGCCTTTGCAAGATTGGTCGCATTGTCGGGGTAAATCCCTGAATCAGCGTTGGGTCAGACTCCCTCGTGGGCTGCGGGCTGCGGTTGGTACGGCTCAACCCTTATGCGGCCTTCACCTTTGCGTGCTTGGGCCAGATCATAGGCAGCCTGACGGTTAATCCAGAAATCGGCACTGGACCATCCGGCTTTTTCAAGTCGAATGGCCATGTCAGGCGAGATCGCGGAGCGGCCGTTCAAAACTCGCGAAAGGGTGTGCCGTGCCACTCTCAGGACCTCGGCTGCGTCAGTGACGCTCAAGCCGAGGGGGTCCAAGCAGCTCTCTTTGACACTGCGGCCAGGGTGGGGCGGATTCTTCATTGGCACAGCCTTGCTCCTCGTTAGTGGTAATCGACTAGATCAACGTCGAACGCGTCGCCGGATTCAAACCTGAAAGTGATTCTCCAGTTGCCAGAAACCGAAATGCTCCAATACCCTTTCCGATTCCCTCTGAGTGGATGGAGCCCTTGCCCTGGCAATTTCAGATCGCGTGGCCTGCTGGCCGAATCCAGATCCGATAGCGCTACGGTGATGCGACGCAATTGATGCGGGGAAATTTTGCTGGAGTCATCTCGCTCGTATGACCGTCTCAACCCTCGGTGCCGAATTGAACGAATCACGAATTGAATGTACCGCGTGCCGGTACACTTCACGATTGATTTGCTGAAGCGTCCATTTCCAGGCCGTTGATGTCCGGAAGGCCCGCGCCAACCCGAATATCCCGCCAGTCCCAGAATTCGGTTCGCCGCCGAGCGGCGAACTCCAATGGTCACCATGCAACTTCAGCCCCCTCGGGGCGGCTTGGCCTCAACATGCGCGGTCAGTAATCATTTCGCCTCAGCGTTCCCGGAATGAGTCTCTGCCCCTGTTGACGGCCATTAGATTCCGGTCACCGTCGGCCAAAACTATCGGACGTTGACTGCCACCAGAACCGGACGGATCCGTCCGGCTTTCTCAAGTCGAATGGCCATTCCAGGCGAGATCCCGGAGCGGCCGTTCAATACTCGCGACATGGTGCGGCGGGCAAGCCCATCCTTGCCAGGGCCCATTCCCGCGCCTTCTCCGGGGCGTCTACGCCGAAGCGCCCAAACCCCAACGGATGATCCGACCAGCCGAAGGCATATCCGGCCGCGCAATAGCGGCGCTCATCCGCCAGCCGGGCCCGGTAAGCGTATCCGTCCATCTTCAGGCCGATGGGATCGGCGAATACGCTCTCGGAGGGGCGGCCGGTATCGGCAAAGACGATGCCTGAGCGCCGACCGAATTAGCGGTCGGCTCGCGGGGTCCTAGGCAGAAGCTGACCGATCGGGCGAAAACGGTCCGTTAAGCGGTCGCTGCGCTAGGTCCGCTAAATGTGCGCTCTAGCCCCTCGCCCTCCCGGAAAGCTCGCCGGCCCAGCGGGCCGCCCGCCGGTTGGCGTCGGCAATTTGGTTCACGTTCACCCGGTCCTCGCGTTCCTGTTCGTCGAGCAGGCCGCGCCGGCGCGCCCGGTTGCGCTGGTACGCGCCGCAGAGGTGAAAGCCCACGCAGCCCGGATTCTGAAGCAGCGCGGCCAGGACCTCGGCGTACCAGGCCCCGTCGTTGGCGATGAACCCCTCGCAGTCCACCTCGCCGTGCCCGGCCGCGTCGGCCAGCAGTACCGGTTTCCCGGTGCGGCGGTGCCAGTGGTCAAGGTGCTCGGCCGGCCGCGCGAAGTCCTGGAAGGAGATTACGTCCACGAACGGCAGGGCCGCTTCGACGACCTGGCCGGGGAGGCGGGCATTGGCCTCGTAGCGGTCGCCGAGGATCAGGTGGCCGGGGTCGTAGCGCCGGATCGCATCGTGGGTGGTTCGGTAGTAGCTCCGCGCCAGGGCGGACAGCTCGCGCCGGCCGCTCTCGCTGTCCAGCAGCTCGGGATCGAAGATCGGGCCGCGCCACCGGTTCTGGGGCAGATCGTGCGCCCAGGTCGGGCAGTCGCTATAGAAGTAGCCGATAAGGTTGGGGTCGCCGGCCAGCTCGGCGGCGTGCGACCGGGCGACGTAGTCGACCCACTCGGCCCAGTCCGGGGTCCGGAAGTCGAAATGCCGGGTGTGCTGTTCCCACTGGTGGGATTCGGTAAACGGCAGCAGATGGCAGTACGGCATCGCCAGGGCGCGGTATTCCTCGGCGGTGAACGAGCGCGAATGCCGCCACTGCTTGACCGTCACTTCCTGCACCCAGCCGACCGTGTTGAAGCCCCAGCGGCGCAGGTTGGGGGCCACCGATTCGCGGATCCAACGGATCGTGTCGCCACCGTAGCGGTCCCGCCAGATGTGAAGGTTCTCGGCGTAGCGCAGGCTGGCCGGGTCGATGTGGTTCATTCCCAGCGAAAAGAACGGTTCGCCGCCGGGATCGATTAGCCACCAGCGCCCGAATCGTCGGTCGGTCGTGAAATACCCGGCGGGGTCTGCCTGGGTGGTCAAGCTCGCGTCAGTTTCGGCGACCGCCGGCGCGCCGGACGTTGCCGAAACTCAATTCGCCGCCGCGCTCGCAGATGGGCCTTCAGCTAACAACCCGCCCGATTTCGGGCCAGCCGCGCCAGGTCCCCTCGAACCCCGCCACCCTGTAGTCGGCGTCGCAGTACCAGAGCTCGCCGTCGCGGATCGAAAGCCCGTGCGGGAACGCGTCCCTCGGATCCGAAGGTGATCCGGTCGAGTTCGCTGCCGTTTTCGACGTCGTACTTGACGATCACCTGATCGCCGGTTGTGCGCGCACCAGATTCCGTCGCCCTCGCGGGCCCAGTCCGTGCAGTCGCGGCAGCTCGACCGGGTAGGTGGCCAGGACCTGGTAGCCCTCCCCGTCCACAAGGTGCAGCGCCAGCGGATTGAACCCGGTGACCCCAGATGTTCCCGTCGTCCCCATTCGAGTCCGTGCACGCCGCCGCCGTCAGGGGTCCGAAAGCGGTCCACCATTTCCCCGGAATCGGGATCCAGCTTGAGGACCCAGCCGAGGCCGGTATCGCTGGGACCGCGGCGGCCGGACCTCGGTCTTGCCGTTTGACGCGGTCCAGATGAATCCGCCCCCGAGGGCGATGCCGGAGCCGTTCTCGGTCGGGGTGGGAATCCGGCGCGACACGTCTCCGGATGTGTCCAGCACGAAGACGTCGTCGGTCTTCTGGTCCATCACCAGCAGCTCGTCGTCCGCCCACTGCAGTCCGTTGGGATGGACGCAGGGCGATTCGAATTCCTTGACCGTTACCACGCTGGGCCGCTCCTTGGATGCCAGAGGGTCTTTGCCAGATTAGCGGTACGACCTCTTTCCGCGCCGTCGCCCGGCCGCCAAGGTCGCCCGAGACCGGTGCGGCGTCAATCGGAAAATGAGCGACCACCTTCGTGGACGCCCAGCCCCTGGAGGACGCAGTGAGGCTTGCCAACAAAGTTGCCCTGGTAACCGGCGGCGGCTCCGGAATCGGCCGCGCGACGGCGGAACTTTTCGCCCGCGAAGGGGCCCGGGTCGTGGTCGCCGACCTGTCCGAGGAGTCGGCGCGCAAGACCGTCGAACAGATCGACTCCGCCGGCGGTCGGGCCGTGTCCACTGCCGGCGACGGTCGCCCGCAACGAGGACGCCGAGGCGATGGTAGCGACCGCAGTCGAACACTTCGGCGGCCTGGACGTGCTGGTCAACAGGCGCCGGGGTC
>CAXXYJ010000007.1:0-5727 GCA_963664795.2 Chloroflexota bacterium
GGTAAGGCGCAGCTTGGACACGCCCAGACCGTAGAAGACCGCGGTCAGGCGCTCGATTTCCTCGAAAGAGAGGATCTCGGATCGCGGCAGGTACTCGTAGTGCTCGCCGAAAACCTCGGCCGGCATGCAGTAGCTGCAGCGAAAGTTGCAGCGGTCGGTCAGCGAAATCCGCAGGTCGCGGACCGGCCGGTCAAATCGGTCGGTCGGGATCTGCCGGATTCCGGCGGCGCTCACTCCGAACGGGGGCGGTCTTCGCGCTTGGCTCGCATGTGCTTCATCGGCGAACGGCGCGGCTTGATGTTGAACGAGGTCCCGCAGCCGCAGGTGACCTCGGCGTTGGGGTTGCGAAGCAGGAATCCGCGGCCGATCAGGTCCTCGTTAAAGTCCAGCTGCGATCCCTCGATCAGGGTGCCGGTGACGCGGTCGAAGACGATCCGGTGCTGGCCGTGCTCGTGGACCAGGTCCTCGTCGGTGAGGCGGTTGTCCAGCGCCAGGTCGTACTCGTACCCGGCGCAGCCGCCCTTGTTTACGCGGATCCGGATGAACTTGCCCGCGTTGTCGGGTACCTCGAGCGTCTTGCCGATGTAGTCGGCGGCCAGCCTGCTTACGGTGATCATCCAGGTCTGCCCAGCAGCGTCCAGTGTGGTTTTGCTTCCCTGCCAGTGATTATGGGGCATGGGCGGGCAGGGCGCCGCCGCGGACTCTTTGCAGGATGTCCGCCAGCGAATCCAGGAAACGATCGATGTCGGCGAGGGAGTTTTCGGGACCGGTGGTGATCCGCAGGCTGCCGCGGGCCAGCTCCGGCGGCCGCCCCAGCGCCAGCAGCACGTGCGAGGGCTCGGCCGAGGCCACCGTGCAGGCCGAGCCCGACGACGCGGCGATGCCGGCGCGGTCGAGCTCAAGCAGGACTTTTTCGGCCGAGACGCCGCTGATGCAGACGTTGGTGTTGTTGGCCAGGCGCCGGTCGGGGTCGCCGTTGAAAACCACCCCCTCGATCCGGGCCAGCCCTTCCCGGAGGCGCCCGCGCAGGCGGAGGGCGTGCGCCCGGTTGGGTTCCAGGTCCCGGCGGGCCAGGGCCAGGCCCTCGGCCAATCCCGCCGCCAGGGCCACGTTCTCGGTCCCGGCGCGGCGCCGGTTCTCCTGATCGCCGCCCTGCACCTGCGGGATCACCCTGGTGCCGGGACGCACGTACAGTGCGCCGACCCCCTTGGGGCCGTAGAACTTGTGGGCCGCGATCGAGAGCAGGTCGACCCCGAGCTCGTCCACCCCGGCCGGGCAGCTGGCGATCGCCTGGACCGCGTCGGTGTGGAAGACCGCCCCGGCGGCGCGGGCGAGCCCGGCCAGCCGGGGGATGTCCTGGATCACCCCGATCTCGTTGTTGGCGTAGATGATCGAGACCAGCCCGACCCGGTCGCTAAGTTCGGCCGCCAGCCGTTCGGGGTCGACCAGGCCCGAGGGCTCGACCGGCAGAACCCGCAGCTCGCATCCGCAGAAACGCTGCAGGTATTCGCCGGCGCCGAGCACGCAGTGATGCTCGATCGCGGTAGTTACGATAACCGGCCGCCCGCGGTCCCGGGCGGCCAGCCCGGCGCCCTTGATGGCCAGGTTTGCCCCCTCCGAGCCGGAACCGGTAAAGACCACGTCCGGCGGCTCGCAGTCGAGGGCGTCGGCGACCTGCTCCCGGGCGCGGTCGAGGCCGGCGCGGGCGCGCCTTGATTCGCGGTACAGGCCCGATGGGTTGTAGCCGTCGGCTCCGAAGAAGGGAATCATTTTCGCCAGCACCGCGTCGCTGACCGGCGTGGTCGAGGCGTGGTCGAGGTAGATGCGCCGTCCGGCGGCGGGATCGGGCGCGATCGCGCTCGCCCCTGGCTTGGTCAGGGTCCGGGCGCCGACACCGTGGCCGGACGGACGTCGTAGGAGCAGATGTCGTCGTCGAGCGGCAGGCGCTTGGACGACTCCACCGTGGCTTCGCCGGCCAGGAGCCGCGCGATCATGTCGCGCTCGCAGGTGCACGGCATGTCGGTAACTTCCACCACCGCCGAAACCGGGCAGTTGCGCGCTTCCAGCACGAACCCGTCTTCGCCGGGATAGAACCGCGCCATGTAACCGCGCTCGCTCAGGACCCGGCAGATAACTTCGAGCTTCTGTTCCAGGCTGCGCCCCAGCAGCTGGGGCCGGATCTCCGATTCCACCTCGACCTCGCGCCGCAGGAAGACCGAGCGGACCAGGTCGACCTCGCCCTGGGTCGCGGCCGATTCGATCAGCTCGACCGCAAGGTCGCGGTAGTCCTTGGGGAACATCTCGTCGGCCAGGCCGGTGAGGCGGTAGCTGTGCCGCGGCCTGCCGACGCCCGAGCGGACCGATTCGACCTCGACGTAGCCGTTGGCGAGCAACCAGTTCAGCTGCGGGCGCACCGACTGGACCCGCGCGCCGTAGTGATCGGCGATCTCAGCCAGGCCCAGCGGCCCGTGGCGGCGCAGGATCTGGACTACGAATTCCCGCGGGGACGCGGCTTCTTTCAATTCCCGCTCCATCCGCTTGGCTTGTCATTCCGATCAGGGTGCATCAATTCTGACCTCAGCCGAACCCGGCCCGATTAGCGGTAGCTAATCCGCAGGTCGGTTCGGACCGGCCGTACGGACCCGTTCTGCAAAACCGGGCCCTTCTGTTATATTGGATTCTCTGAAAGTGTGACCGAATCAAATTTCCAACGCCTAGCCGAATACCCGCCAGCTAAAAGCAAGAAGATCCGAACGACCGCCGCGATGCGGCCCTGATCGCACCCCCGTACCGGGACCCAGCGATCGTGCGCTGATAAGTCAGCACCGCAATACTCATCGCCTGCGAAACCCGCGATGGGCACTGCCAATGATCCAATCTGCATGGCTGCGCGTATTTAGCAACGAACCCGAAATTTGACTTCAATTCCCAAACCGAACCGCCAATTTCAAGAGTGAGACTGGAAATGTCCGACCAAAAGACCCTGCAGATCAACGCCGAACTGGACGAGCAGGAATACACGCGCGCCGGCAGCTACGAGTCGCGCAAGAAGCTGTACCGCCAGCTGCGCGGCCTGCTCGGCGGCAAGGGCGCGGGACCGCTGGCGCGGGCCGCGAGCGGCAACAACGCGGCCGCGATCCGCGATTCGCTGCGGCTCTACCTGAACGCGATCAACACCGTCGACCTGCTCACCGCCCAGCAGGAAGTCGAACTCGCCAAGCGGATCGAGGACGGCGACGAGGACGCGCGGGCGCACATGATCGAGGCCAACCTGCGCCTCGTGGTCAGCATCGCCAAGCGCTACGCCGAAGGCGGGCTCTCGCTCACCGACCTGATCCAGGAAGGCAACATCGGCCTCATGCAGGCGGTCCAGAAGTTCGACTACCGGCGCGGCTACAAGTTCTCGACCTACGCCACCTGGTGGATCCGCCAGGCGATCACCCGCGCGCTCTCGAACGACTCGCGGACCATCCGCCTGCCGGTGCACGTTATCGAGGCCCTGCGCAACATACGCAAGATCCGCCCCCGCCTGGCCGCCGAGCTGGGCCGCGAACCCACGCCGGGCGAGATCGGCGCCGAGCTGAACCTGACCGCCGAGCGCGTGACCCAGATCGTCGAAGCCGGCCGCACCATCGTCTCGCTGGACGCGGCCCTGGGCGACGACGGCGAGGACACCATCCTCGACCAGGTCGCCGACGACCACGCCCCCTCGCCCGACGAGGAGTTCATGCGCGCCCAGGGCTACTCGGTCCTGCGCAGCGCGCTGGGCGAGCTCGACGAACGCGAGCGCGACGTGCTGCAGCTGCGCTACGGACTCAACGGCACCAAGACCTCGTCGCTGGACGAGATCGGGCGCAAGTGGGGCGTGACCCGCGAGCGGGTGCGCCAGATCCAGCGTTCGGCCGAGGAAAAGATCCGCAACAGCTCGGTCGCCGACTACCACGAGGTAATCGCCAGCTAGAAAGTTCTGCGCCGCGGGCCGGGCGGCCCGCGCGGCGGGGACCGGTTAGCCGATCGCCAGCATGCGCTCGATCGAGCCGAGCGCGCGGCGGCGGACGCCCCTCTTCGACCTCGATCTGCTGCACGTTGTCGCGCCAGCGATTCGAGGACGTTCTCCAGGGTGATCTCGTTCATGTGCGGACAGCGCACCGAGCAGAGCCGCAGCATTTCCTTGTCGCGCGCCTCGGCGGCGATGTTGTCGCCCATCGCGCACTCGGTCAGGAGCAGGTAGCGGCCCGCCTTGGCCCGGTTCACGTAGGCGATCATCGCCCCGGTGGAGCCGGAAAAATCGGCCGCGTCGACCACCTCGGGGCTGCATTCGGGGTGGGCCAGGACGACCACGTCGGGAAACTGGCGCCTAACGTCGGCCACGTCCTCGGGCGTGAACTGCTCGTGCACCTCGCACCGCCCCCGCCAGCCGACCAGGGTGTGCTCGAGGCCGACATCGGCGTCGCGGGCCGCGCGCTCGGCCCCGACCGGACGGTTGCCGGGCAGGATGATGCGCCGGCCCGAGTCGCGCGCCACGTTGCGGGCCAGGTACTCGTCGGGCAGGAATATCACGGTGTCCGAATCGAGCGAATCGACCACCGCCTGGGCGTTCGACGACGTGCAGCAGATGTCGACTTCGGCCTTAACGTCGGCGTAGGTGTTCACGTAGGCCACGATCGGCACGCCCGGGTACTGCTCCCGGAGCGAGCGCACGTCGGCGGCGCTGATCGATGAGGCCAGCGAGCAGCCGGCAACCTTGGCCGGCAGCAGCACGGTGCGCTCGGGATTAAGGATCTTGGCCGTCTCGGCCATGAACCTGACCCCGCAGAAGACGATCGGATCGGCGTCGGTGCGGGCGGCGATGCGCGAGAGCTCGAGCGAGTCGCCGTGATGGTCGCAGACGGTGTGGTAGAGGGCCGGCTCCATGTAGTTGTGGCCCAGGATCACCGCGCCGCGTTCGCGCTTGAGCTGGTTTACGGCGAACGCGATTTCGGCCTTGTATTCGATCTCGAAATCGGGAACGATGCCGGCCAGCTTGTCCTGCATAAGGGCGCGGGTCGACTGCACCGTGTTGGCGGCCACCGCCATTTCTCGCCTCCCGGTCCCTCAGCCTTGTTGATGCCGGGTGCCCCGTGGGCACGGTCTTGTTGGGCGCAATTTTAGTTGGCCCGAAACTCCAAACCCTGGCCGACGGGTCTCGGCCGGTTAGATTTTTGAGCGGCCCGGAATCGAACCGCGATTCGTCAACGGAGGGAGTTGAGGGTGCCCGATCAGACTTTCGGCGCGATCCTTTACTTCCTGGTCATCCCGCTGAATTTCGTGCTGGTGGTCCTGGCCCTGCTGGATGTGACCAGGCGTCCGGCCTGGCAGATCCCGCTGTGGTGGCGCGCGGTCTGGGGACTGCTGATCCTGGTGGTCTGGATCGTGGGGCCGGCCGCCTACCTTATCTGGCGGACCCGCCTGCCGCCCGCCAACCAGGGCGCCCGGGTGCGGCGCCAGCGCGGCCGCGGCGGCGGCAAGAAGAAGCGGCGGTAGCACGGGACCAGGATTTGGCCGTCCGGATTGACCACCGCGGCCTAATTTGCTAGATTTGGCGGCGCTCAACGCACTGCCGCGCCTCTCCCCGAATCTCCCATGTTTGCCGTAATCAACGCCTCATCGCGCCAAAACCTGGTCCGCGTCGGCGACTCCTTCGTCGTCGACCGCGTCTCCGCCGACCCCAACAGCGAGCTGGTCCTC
>CAXXYJ010000008.1:0-183670 GCA_963664795.2 Chloroflexota bacterium
CGAAATAGACCCGCATGCGCCGGCCCGCCAAGCGGGCGTCGAAATCAAACAGGTGCGCTTCCAGCAATCGGCGGTCGCCGCCGAAGGTGGGGCGCACGCCGAGATTGGCCACTCCGGCCCGCAGCGATCTTTCGCCCGCCAGCAGGACCGATACCGCGTAGACGCCGTCCGGCGGCAGTTGCAGTTTCGGGTCCGGGGTCAGATTGGCGGTCGGGAAACCGAGTTCGGCCCCCCGTCCCGCGCCGCCCTCGACGCGGGCGGCCAGGCTGTGGCGGCGGCCGCTGATCGCGCCGGCCCCGGCCAGGTCGCCGGAACCGATGCGGGCGCGCAGATTGGCCGTGCTGTAAGCCTCGCCGTCGCTGGCCAGGGGGACCGTCCGCACGGCCACGCCCAGCCGGGCGCAGATGGCCTTGATTTCGGGTATCCGGCCGCCCGGCCGCGGCCGATGCGGGTGTTGGCTCCGGCCACCAGCATGCGCACGCCGGCGGCGGCGAGCCGGCCGAGGTATTCGTCCGCGGACAGACCGGCCAGTTCCCGGTTAAATTCCTGCAGCTTGACGTGATCCAGACCGAGCCGGGCCAACAGCTCGCCGCGGTCTTGGGTGGAATTGATCCCCAGCGGGGCCGAATCGGGCGCCAGAACCGCGAGCGGGTGCGGGTCCAGGGCGATCGCCATGCTCTCCAGCCCGTTTTCGCCGGGCGCGGTCGCGCAGCACGCCCAGCAGTTGCCGGTGGCCCCGGTGCACGCCGTCGAACTTGCCGATCGCTATCGCCAGTTCCCGGCCCGACGGAATCGGATCGGCCTTGGACCAGACCGCGGTCACTGCCCGCCGCCTGCGGCTGCCGCCAGAACCCTTCGCGGGCGCAGTACGCCGTCCGCCTCCACCTCGCCCAGGCCCAGGAACCGTCCGTCCAGCGCGTAGACCCGGCAGGGTCCCACGCATGCATTTACTGGGGCGAACGCCCCGTGGACGAACCCCTTCGCCTTGCCCGCGCCCAAAAGCACCGCCGGGACGTGGCGGGCGGCCTCGTCCGGCGGGTGGGCGACATCGGCGAGCCTGCCCGCGCGGGCCAGCGATTCGGCCTGGGCGAGCGGGACCGCCGACCCGGCGCCGAACGGTCCGACCCTCGATCTGAGCAGTCCGGCCAGCAGGGCGCCGCTGCCGACCGAGTCGCCCAGATCGCGCGCCAGGGCGCGGATGTAGGTGCCCGTGCCGCATACGACTTCGAGCGCGGCGACCATCCGGCCCGCGCCGCTGAGCCCTTCCAGCCGCCCGGTGAGCGCCAGGTCGCGGGTGCTCCAGTAGTCAAATTCGATCGCCCGCAGCGAATGGATGACCACCGACCGCGCCGGGACCTCCACCGCCTCGCCGGCCCGGGCGCGGCTGTAGGCGCGCCGACCATCAATGCGCACCGCCGAATAGCTTGGCGGCGTCTGGATGATCGGTCCGCGAAATTGCCGCAGGGCTTCGCGCACCCGCCACGGCGCCGGCGCGATCGGGCTCGAATCGAAAACCTCGCCACCCAGATCGCAGGTCGTGCTGGTGGCCCCGAACAGCACCGCCGCCAGGTAAGTCTTCGATCCGGCGTGCAGGTATTCGGTCATCCGGGTGGCCGGCCCGACGAAGATCGGCAGCACGCCCTCGGCCAGGGGATCCAGGGTCCCGCCGTGCCCGATGCGCGCGTAGCCGCCGGCCCGCTTGAGGATGCGCACGACCTGGGTCGAGGTGATCCCACGCGGCTTGTACACGGGAACAGTGAAACCGCCCATTGCGGCCGACTCAAGCGTCTCCCGTGTCGGAATCGGATTCGAGCTGGGCCAGCAGCTCGACCGTGTCCATGCCCTCCCAGTAGCCGCGGTCCGGTCGGAAGTCCAGCACCGGCACCAGCTTGATGCGCATGACCTGGCCGACGCGATGGCGCAGGAATCCGGCCGCGTTGCTCACCGTGGCCTGCAGGCGCTGTCCGTCCGACATGGACCCCGGAGCGCCGTAGAGCACCCGCGCGTGCTTTAGGTCGCCGGATACGGTGACCCTGGTGATGATCAGCTGCTGCAGACGGGGGTCGCTGACTTCGTGGGCCAGGATCTGTCCCAGTTCGCGGGCCAGTTGGGCGGCGATCTTTTGCGGTCGGTAGGACATGCTCTGCCCGGATGCCGATTAACCCGGCAGTTGTTCCTCTTCGTGGAATGCCTCGATGACGTCGCCGATTCGCACGACGCGCCGGAGATTTGCCGACAGGCCGCACTCGAACCCGGCCGCGACCGAGTTGACCCGGTCCTGGAACCGCTGCAGGGCCGATATCCGGCCGGTCTGAATCAGTTCGTCCTCGCGGAAGTGGCGGACCTGGGCGCCGTCGGAAATCTGGCCCTCGGCGACCATTCCGCCGAAGATCTTCAGCGAGCGCTCGGTCCTGAACACCCCGCGCACTTCAAGGCGGCCGTCGATGATCTCGACCAGCTCGGGTTTGAGGCGCCCGGCCAGGGTCTTCTCGACGTCCTCGATCAGCTCGTAGATGATCGAGTACTGGCGGATCTGGACCCCGTTCTGGTCGGCCAGGGCGGCCGCGTTGGCGCTTGCCTGGACCCCGAAACCGAGCACGATCGCCGACGCCGCGGTGGCCAGGTTGATGTCGTTCTCGGTTATGGCCCCCACGCCCTGGAACACGACGTTCACGCGCACGAATTCGGTCGAGAGCGATTCCACCGCCTGGACCGTGGCCTGGGCCGCGCCCTCGGTCTCGGCCTTGATCACCAGGTCGACCTGCTGCACCCTGCCCTGCGACAGCTGCTGGGCGAGCTGTTCGAGGCTGAGCTGGTTGGCCAGGGAATTGCGCGCCTGGGCGCGCGCCTGGGCGCCGCGGCGGACCTGGGCGATTCCGCGCGCCTGCTTGTCGTTCTCAATACCGTAGAGGGTCTGGCCGGGGACCGGGATCTCCTTGAGCCCCACGACCTCGACCGCCATCGACGGGGACGCGCTGCGCACCCGGTTCCCGCGCGGGTCTACCAGGACCCGCACCTTGCCGGCGCTGGCGTCGAGCACGAAAGGATCGCCCACGCTCAGCACCCCGCCGGTTATCAGGACCGTGGCGACCGGACCCAGCGAGCGGTCGAGGCGGGTTTCCAGGACCGTGGCCCGGGCCGGGCCGTCCAATCTCGCCTGCGGCGGGTCCAGGTCGGCGGTGAGAAGGACCAGTTCGAGCAGCTCCTCGACGCCCTGGCCGGTGAGCGCCGAAACCTCCACGCTGGTGACGTCGCCGCCGAGCTGTTCGACCTGCAGGCCGGCGTCGGCCAGCGCCGCCAGGGTCCGCATGACGTTGGCCCCCTCCAGGTCGATCTTGTTCACGGCCACGATGATCTTCACGTCGGCGGCCAGCGCGTGGCCGATCGCATCGCGCGTCTCGGGCATGACGCCGTCGTCGGCGGCCACGACCAGGACCACGATGTCGGTGACGCCGGCGCCGCGGGCCCGCATCTGGGTGAACGCGGCGTGGCCGGGCGTGTCTATGAACGTGAGCGAGCGGCCGTCGACATCGACCTGATAGGCGCCGATGCTCTGGGTGATCCCGCCGGCTTCCTGGTTGGCCACGTCGGTCTTGCGGATCGTGTCCAGCAGGGTCGTTTTGCCGTGGTCGACGTGTCCCATGACCGTTATCACCGCCGGGCGCGGACCGCGTTCGCCGTCCGGCTCGGGAATGTCGTCCTCTTTGGGCGCTTCGGGTTCGGGCGCCGATTCGGCCAGCTCGGCCTCAACCCCGAGATCGGCCAGCATGAGGCTGGCGGTCTCGAAATCGAGCGGGGCGTTCAGGTTGGCGGAGATCCCCTGCTTGAACAGCTCCCCGATCAATTCGGCGCCGGACATGTTGATCTGCCCGGCCAGGTCGGAGACCGTGATCGATTCAGGGATCGAGACCTTCTCGGGGCGCTCCGGCGCGGCGACGACGACCTCGGTGCGCTCGGCCGCGGCCGGGGCTTGACTGCGCGGCGGCGGGCGGCGTCTTCCCGGCGGGCGGCGCCGGGCGCGTCGGCGGGCCACTCAGGTCCTAGCTGCCGGCGGCAGCCGATGCCGACGGTTGTGGGGGAGTTCGGTCAAGCCTCGCCGCGTTCCAATGCCTCGCCGGCGGGGCCGGCCAGGGCGTCCTGGTCGTCCGGGGCTTCCGGTTCGTCAAGCTCGTCCAGGTCCTGGCCCAGGATTTCGGCCAGGTCCTCGAGGTCTTCGTCGCCGAGCAGGATGGCCGGATCGGGTGCGGCCTCCGAACGCAGCTTGTCGGGCTGGGCCGCGTCACGGATGTTTATCCGCCAGCCGGTCAGGCGCGCCGCCAGGCGCGAATTCTGGCCCTCGCGGCCGATCGCCAGCGAGACCATGTCCGAGGCGACCTGGACGTCGGCGAGATTCTGCTCGGGGTCGATCACGACCCGCATCGAACGCGCCGGCGAGAGGGCGTTGGCCACGTAGGCGGCCGGGTCCTCCGAGAACTGGACGATTTCGACCTTTTCGGGGACCAGGTCCCGGACGATGTTCTGGATTCGCGAACCGCGGATTCCCACGCAGGTGCCGATCGGGTCCAGCCCTTCCTGCATGGCCTGCACCGCGACCTTGGAGCGGACTCCGGCGTCGCGGGCGATGTTGACCACGCTGACCACCCCGTTGTTTATTTCCGGGACTTCACGTTCGAAAAGCTTGCGCACGAAGTCGGGATGGCGGCGCGATACCAGAAGCTGCGGCCCGCGGCCCACCTCGCGCACCTCCAGCAGGAGAACGCGCAGCCAGGAATTGGGTCGCAGCCGCTCGCTTGAAATCTGCTCGGAAGGGGGCAGAAGGGCCTCGGCGCGGCCGAATTCCAGGATGGCGCCGCGGTTTTCGATCCGCACGATCTTGCCGACCATCAGTTCGTTGACGTGGTCGGTGTAGAGGTCGCGCACCAGCATGCGCTCGGCCTCGCGCAGCGTATCGCGCATCGCCTGGCCGGCCTTCTGGGCCGCGATGCGCGAGAAACCGGTCGGCGTCACGTCCACCCGCACGACGCCGCCGACGTCGGCCGACGGGTCCAGCTCGCGGGCGCCGGCCACGGCGATCTCGGTGTCGGGATCGGACACCTTGGAGACCACCGTCTTGTTGGCGAATACGGTGAAGGACCCCTCGGTGTCCACCTCGGCGTAGATGTCCTCGAGCGAGCCGGGCAGATCGATGTAGGCCGATTCGACCGCTACCCGAACCGCCTCGATAACGTCACCGATGGTCAGGCCCTTGTCGGCGGCGATCTGCGCGGCGGCGAGTTCGAACTCGCTTTTCACCGTCCAGACCTCCGTCAACTATTCGGTTTAGCCTCCACAACTTGCGCCTAAAACAACTTAAGTGGGCTTGTCAAGAAGCCCACTCCAAGGTCGTTCCAGCCTGTTGCCCGTGCTGTCGAAAAAGTATATCCGCTCCACTGGCCGGGCTCCGGCCGCGTACAGTCTTGTTATGTCAACTCGACAGGGGCCGCGGCTACGGCACCAGACGGCCTTCCCGGTCGAACAGAACCCAGCGGTCCTCGACCGCCCGCAGCGGTATCAGGTCGCCAGGGACGGCGCCGGCCCGAATGGGGAGCAGCGCGCCGCATTCGCAGCCGTGGCATTGTCCGGTCACCAGCGCCGCGCGCTGCTCGGGCCGCGGCTGGATCGACTCGGCCTCCAGGAAGACCAGGGCATCCTCGGCGGCGCAGACTTCCAGCTCGTCGGGGTGGACGCCCACGGTGACTTCTTCACCTTCAAGAATCGAGATTCGCGACCGACGTATTCGGGCCCCCGACCCGCCCATGCGGACCGAACCCTCGAACACGCGGGCCGGAAAAAGGTTCATCGGCGGCTGGCCCACGAACCCGGCCACCACGGTGCTGGCCGGATGACGCCGCAGTTGCTGATAGGGTCCGCGCTGGACGATCCGCCCTCCGACCATCACCGCGATCTCGTCGCCGATCGCGGCGGCTTCGCGCTGGTCGTGGGTCACGTAGAGGGCGGTGGTTCCGAACCGGCGCAGCAGGCGCTTGGTCTCGATCCGGATCTTGGCGCGCGATCCGGCGTCCAGGTTGGCCAGGGGCTCGTCGAAAAGGAACATCGCCGGATCGCGGATGATGCAGCGCGCGATCGCGACCCGCTGCTGCTCGCCGCCGGAGAGCTGGCCAGGCTTGCGGTCCAGGAGCTCGTCGAATCCCGGTCCCATGATCTCGCAGGCCCTAACGATCCGCTCCGGGATCTCGGGGCGGCGGCGGTGCATCTGGAAAAAGAACGAGACGATCCCGCCGCTCGGCATGTGCGGATAAAGCGCGTATTCCTGGAACACGACCGCCACGTCGCGGTCGCGCGGCGCAAGCTCGGTGACCTCGCGCTCGCCGAACCAGATGTTGCCGGCGGTGGGGTGCAGGAGCCCGGCCAGCGCCCTGATCAGGGTCGTCTTGCCGCAGCCGGACGGCCCGATCAGGGCCAGGGTTTGGCCGTCCGGGATCTGCAGGTCGACGTTGTCGAGCGCCACCACCTTGCCGGCTTCGACCCGCGGCCCGGGTTCGTCCGACGGCGACCCCTGGCCGGACGCCCGGAAATGTACGGTCAGATCGCGGGCCAGAAGTTCAGCCACGCCGACCGGTCACCTTCGGGCTAGTAGGTCCGTCCCTGGGCCCGCTCGATCAGCATGCGAGTGCTGAGCTGCCCGCAGACGGCCAACGCCGTGGGGGCGGCCAGGAAGATCAGGAAGTTGAGCACCAGCGAGACCGCGATCGCCATCAGGGTGACGATCAGCAACGCGATCGTGACCGAGAAACTGGAGACCGCCAGGACCGCCGCGTTGCGGAAGGTCTGCACGACCGAGCCGTCCAGCTGGGTCAGCGCCGGCATCAGAAAGGGCTGCAGCAGGAACCAGAAGATCACCGGATAGGTGACCATGACGGCCACCACCTGGGTGGCCAGTTCGCCCTGGTTCCAGTAGAAGAAGAACGCCAGGACCAGGGCGTAGAAGGCGCATATGTCGATCGTGGCGATCGCCCAGCCGCGCCAGAAATAGGCCCGCAGGGACTGCATGAACCCGCGCCAGCTGGGATCCTGGTGCTGGTCGTGCAGCTTCCAGGTCACGTCGTACAGCGCCGCGGTGGCGGGGCCGGCGGCCGCCATCGTCACCGCCGTGATCAGCGGCAGCCCCAGCAGCTCCAGGGGGTGGAAGCTGGTCTCGCGCACCGCTTCGGCAAATTCCGGATTCCCAAGCGCGTTAAGCAGGAGGGCCGCCAGCAGTATGAACCACGGCAACATGAACAGCAACCAGGGCAGGTGGGCCCGCAGCGCCAGCGCCAGCAGGTCGTAGTAAAGAATTCCGAGGCCGGTCCAGAGATTGCGAAAAGGAACGAAAAATTCCATGTTGCTCGGATTTTGTTAATCGGCCTCGGACCGGCTGCCCGGACGGGTCGGCGGGGAACGTCGCGGCAACGGCGGACTCATTCTAGGTACGCTCCGGAACCGGCTTAACTCGTGCGCTCCAAGACGCTGCTGCTGATCATCCTCGCAAGTTCGCTCGCGGTGGTGGTTTTTCTGGCCTCGCGACCGATCGAGGACCAGGGCGGATACCCCTCGCTTTCGCGCAGCGGTCTCGACCTGCGCCGCCTGGACCAGAAACTGGAGCCGATCAACCGGGCCGTCGCCGAATCGCGGCTGACCGGGCAATCGCAGCCGGTCCTGCTGCAGATTTCCGAGCCCGAGATGTACAGCAAGTTCGCCGACTGGTCGCAGCCCGGACTGGCGCTGCTCGGGATTTCCGGCGGCGAAGCCTACCTGGCCGACGACGGCATCGACTTCCGCGGGCGGCTGCACCTGCTCGGGGTCGATTTCGAGTACCTGCTCAAGACCCGGCTACGGATCGAGGACGAAGAGCGCCGGGTCGCCCTGGACAGCGCGCGCCTCGGCGCGCTGGCGGCCCCGGGCTGGTTCCGCGAGCTGGCGGTGGAGGCGGTCAAGGCCACCGTCGACGCCGGCCTGCCGCGAATACCGATCGAGACCAAGACGCTGATCATCTCCGATCAGGAAATGGTCATCTCCGGGGTCACGCGCGGGCTCTGAGCGGGAACCGGTCGCGCTCCGGGCCGGGTCAGGACCAGGGCCTGATTTCGGCGCCGGCGCTCTCGACCAGGGCCCGCAGCGTGGCCATCACCTCGGGTAACTCGGAGCCGCCCGGCTCGCGCCGCACGATCACGTCGACCGGCAGGCCGACGTTGCGCGAACCCAGGGCCACGTAGGCCTTCAGGTAGGAGTTGGGATGGCGGTCCATTACCAGCCCCAGGATGGGGGAGACCTGGGATTCGAACATCGTCACCAGCACGCGCGCGGACTCGGTCCGCCCGCCGAACCAGCCCGCCGCCAAGGGTCCCAGCGAGTCCTCCCAGAGCCACTGCATCTCGCTGGGCGGACCCGGCATGCAGGCAAGCACGGTTTCGCCCACCCGGATCGCAAACGCCGGCGCCCAGCCGGGCCCGTTCTCGAAAACGGTCGCGCCTTCCGGCACCGACGACATTTTGTAGAGATGCGGTGGCAGCGGTTCGGATTCGGAAAGTTCGCGCCGACGGCGGTAGCTTGCGATGACCTCAGGATGCTGGATCACCTCGACCCCGGCCACCGCGGCGGCCACTTCCACGGTCAGGTCGTCGGGGGTCGGGCCGAGTCCGCCGGTGGCCAGCACCAGGCTCGCGCGCCGGGCCACGGCGTCGCGCCAGACGTTTTCCAGGAGATCTGGATCGTCGGCCACCGCGGTGATGCGGTCGACCCTGGCGCCGGCCTCGGTCAGGCGCTGGGCAAGCCAGGACGAGTTCGTGTCCTGGATCCGTCCGATCACGACCTCGGTCCCGATCGCCAGGACTTCGGCCGGGGCCGCCGGATCGGCGATCCCCATTCTGGATTCACTCAAGGTTCAAGCTCCTGGCGCTGGGCGGGCGGGGCCGCGTGCAGCGGCGTGGTCGCGACGGCGGCCGAGTTCTCGATCAGGCCCGAAACATACGTCTGGATCGCCTCCGGGTAGGCCAGCAGCACCTGGGCGCCGTTCTCGCTGGTGGTCGGCTCGACCATTCCCAGTTCGTAATCGATGACTCCGGACGTGATTTCCCCGGGCTGGACGTCGAGGATCAATTTGGTCAGCGACGGCAGCGAGAACAGCGGGAAGTCGGTCTCGAAGGTAGACGCCAGCCGGCCCGCCAGCGCCGGTCCCTGCACGATCAGGTTCGGAGTGACGAACTGCTCGCGGACCGCGCGCAGGAACTGCTGCTGGCGCTGGACCCGTCCGAAGTCGCCGTCCTGGTAGCGGGTGCGCACGAACTTCAGCGCGGTAGCCCCGTCGAGGTGATGCTCGCCCTGCTCGAGGTAGAAGTGTTCGTAGCGCGAATCGTCGGCGGCCGGGAAGGTCTGGTCGCGAATCGCCTTCTCGACGTAGATGTCGATCCCTCCGAAAAAGTCGACCAGTTCGACGAACCCCGGAAATTCGACCGCGAGGTAGTAGTCGACGGGCTGATTGAGGAGCCGGCCGACTTCCTGCTTCAGCCCCTCGGGGCCATGCAGGTCCTTGACCGCGTTGATCCGGACCGGTTCCTCGGCGCAGTTGGCAACGCAGATGTCGCGCGGCACCGAGACCGCGATGGCGGTATCGGTCCGGGGGTCCACCCGCAGCCAGATCATCGTATCGGTGCGGCCCGAGGGATCGTCGCCGCGGCGGTCGATGCCCAGGATCAGGGCCGAGAACGGCTGGTCGGTCGGCCAGTCCGGCACCAGCGCGCCGGGATCGGGAATCGAGGCCGGAATGTCGCCCAACCAGTCCGGCGGGAGGTCCTCGATCCGCGACAGCGCCGGGGATGCCGGCGCCGCCGAAACCGGGTCCTCGGAGGCCGCCACCGGATCGGGCGCGCGCGGCTCGGGAGTAAAGAGCCAGGCCGCAAAGACCGCCAGCAGGGTGAACCCGAATACCGGCAGCGTCCAGGAAATGCGGCGCCAGGACGACCCGCCGGCCCGGCCCGGAATCGCCGGGGACCGATTGGACATCAGCGGCGGACCGGCTTCACGCCGCCCGGCCGGTCAGACTTCGGCGTCCGAAACCCGGACCCGGATTGCCAGAGGCTATTGTCAT
Source organism: Chloroflexota bacterium (assembly GCA_963664795.2). GTDB lineage: Bacteria > Chloroflexota > UBA11872 > UBA11872 > VXNJ01 > VXNJ01. The sequence goes on from CAXXYJ010000008.1 coordinate 10,124, forward strand.
TCAGGAAGCAGTTTCCGCGGAGGGCACCGGATTGGATTCCGATAACCGGCCGGATCGCTCGATTGCGGTGGTCGGAAGCATCAACACCGACCTGGTGTTGCAGCTCCCGCGCCTGCCGCTGCCGGGCGAAACCGTACTGACCGAATCCCCGCTGCAGATTTTCGGCGGCGGCAAGGGGGCCAACCAGGCCATCGCCGCGGCCCGCCTGGGGGCCCCGGTGCACATGGTTGGAGCAGTCGGCGGGGACCAGTTCGGCAGCGACCGCCTCGCCCAGCTGGCGGGGGAAGGGATCGGGGTCGACAACATCGACCAGATACCCGGACGATCCTCGGGGGTGGCCCTCATCACGATCGACGACGAGGGTCAGAACAGCATCGCCCTGGCGGCCGGCGCCAACCGCGAGGTCGCGCCCCGGCACGCCGCCTGCGAGGCGGTCGAGGCGGCCGCGCTGGTGATGGCGGTGGTGGAGATCCCGGTCGAGCCGATTCGGGCCGCCTTCGCGACCGCCCGGCGACGGGGCGCGATCACCCTGCTCAACGCGGCCCCGCCGGGCCGTCTGGGGCCGGAATTGCTCGCGCTGGCCGATTTCCTGGTGGTCAACGAGACCGAGGCCGGCGCATTGGTCGGAGAACCGGCGCCCGATCATCGGCGGGCCCCGCAGCTGGCCGACCGGCTGGCCGGCCTCTGCGGTAGGGCGGCGGTGATCACGCTCGGTTCCGGCGGTCTCTGCGCCAGCGACGGGCGGGAGCGGATCCGGCTGCCGGCGTTCTCAACCACGGTCGTGGACACCACCGCGGCCGGGGACGCCTTCTGCGGCGCCCTGGCGGTCGGGCTGCTGGAACGGATGGGGTTTGCTCAAGCGCTGCGATTCGCCAGCGCCGCGGGAGCAGCGGCCTGCCGGCAGCTGGGGGGCGTCGTCTTCGTTGCCCGATCGAACCACGGTGGACCAGATCCTGGATTCCTGAACGGTCCGCCGAACCTAGCCGGTACCGGCCGCGGCCGGCGCGGCCGCAACCACCTGGCGGCGGCGGCGCGCGAGAACCATGTCGGCCGCCAACAGGGTCGCGTTCAGCATGCTGGTCTCCTCGGCGCGGTCGTCGCCCGCGCGCCCGTATGCGGTCCCGTGGTCGACCGAAGTCCGGATGACCGGCGTGCCCAGGGTCACGTTTACGCCGTTGTGGATGCCCAGCATCTTGACCGCGATGTGCCCCTGGTCGTGGTACATCGCCACCACCCCGTCGTATTCGCCCTGCGCGGCGCGCGCAAAGACCGTATCCGGGGGCATCGGGCCCAGCGCGTCGATCCCGTCGCTCCGGGCGCGCTGCACCGCCGGTTCGACCTGGGCGGAGTCTTCCATCCCGAACAGGTTGCCGGGTTCGGCGTGCGGGTTAAGGCCCGCGACCGCAATCTGGGGCGATTCGATGCCCATGTCCTGCAGGGCCTGCCGGAAGATTTCGATCACCTCGACGATGCGGTCGGTCTGCACCAGGGTCACCGCCTCGGCCAGGCCGACGTGGGTGGAGACGTGGATAACGCGCAGTTTTCCAGCAACCAGCATCATCCGGGAGGTCCTGGCGCCCGAGAACTCCTGGACTATCTCGGTGTGTCCGGGGTAATCGTAGCCGGCCATTTTCATGGCAAGTTTGTGCAGCGGCGAGGTGGCCATGGCGTCGAGCCGGCCGGCCGCGCACAGCTTTACCGCTTCGATGACCGCGGTGACGGCGGCCTCGCCGCCGGCGGCGGTGACTTCCTTGAACGGCAGGTCGCTGTGATCCTGGTTCCAGATGTCGAGGGTGTCGATAGTTCCGCGCTCGAACCGGGCCTGGTCAACGTCCCCGATCGTCCGGACCGCAAGATCGATTCCGCAGATGTGAAGGATTCGCTCCAGGGCCGACGCGCTTCCGATCGCGACCGGCCGGAGGCGCTCGTAGATTGAGTCGTGCAGCAATGCCTTGGCCACCACCTCGGGCCCAACGCCGGTTGGGTCGCCGAGAGTTAATCCGATAAGCGGCGGCTGGGATTGGTCGGGCATGGATCGGGGTCAGCTTCCGGGATTTGACAGGTTCGGGCCCGAGCGCCGTCGGCCGGGACCTCGGTCCGATTTTCGCCGAGCATGCCCGCAGACGGAATTAGGATTTGGTTGCTTGCGGCCGGACGAGCGCCGCAACCACTCAAGGCGGTTCCGGGTTGCCCCAACAACCTCCAAACATCATCCTGATCATCACCGATCAGCAGCGGTTCGACACCATCGGCGCGCTGGGTTTCGATTACATGGACACCCCTCACCTGGACCGGCTGGTGCGGGAAGGGGTCTCCTTCGACAACTGCTTCATCCCGGCCACCTCCTGCGCGCCGGCGCGGGCCAGCCTGTTCACCGGCCGTTACCCGCACACGACCCGGATCTTCAAGAACGGCGACCCCTGGCGCGAAACCTGGGTCAGCGACCTCCGCGCGGCCGGGTACCACACCGTCAACATCGGCAAGATGCACACGACCCCGTTTCTGTCCGAGGCCGGATTCGACGAGCGCTACGTCGTGGAGAACAAGGACCGCTACCTGCAGGGGGCCGAATTCATCGACGAGTGGGACAAGGCCCTGATCGCCCGCGGCGTGGTCCCCAAGCCGGGCCGGATCATGTACCGGGAGCGCGCCGACTACCGCCAGAGCCTGGGGGCGTTCGTCTGGGACTTTGACGAGGACCTGCAGTCGGACAACTTCGTCGGGGGATTTGCAACCCACTGGATAAAGCACCAGAACGTGCGCGAACCGCTGTTCCTGCAGATCGGTTTTCCCGGTCCGCACCCCCCGTACGACCCGACCCCGGATTACGAGCGCGAATACCGCGACCGCGATTTCGGGATCGTCGATCCGGCCCCGGCGGAGATTGAGGGCCAGCCATGGCCGTTCCAGGCCATGCGCGAGCACAACGCCGAGGTCGACCACGATTCGATCGTGCACCTGCTCGATCCCACCCCCGAGCAGCGCCAGCACCAGCGCGCCTGCTACATGGCCAACGTCGCCATGATCGACGCCCAGGTCGGCAACATCCTGGCGGCCCTTGAGGACCGCGGCCTGCTCGAGGGCTCGATCGTGATCTTCACCTCCGACCACGGCGACGCCCTCGGCGACCACGGGCACAGCCAGAAATGGACCTTCTACGACATAGTCACCCGCGTGCCGACCATCGTCTGGTCGCCGGGGCGGTTTAACGGCGGCCGCCGGGTCGACGACCTTTATTCGTGGATCGACCTGGCGCCGACGATCTTCGAATTCGCCGGATTGAGCGTTCCGGACGGGTTCGAAGGGATCAGCATGGGTCCGGCCCTGGCCGGCAGCCCGGACGCCCGCGGACACCGCTACGTCTTCTGCGAGCAGTCGCGCGAGGACATGATGGGGCTGGAGTGGGACTTTATGACCATGGTCCGCGACCGTCACTGGAAGCTGGTGCGCTTCCTGGACAGCGACGAAGGGCAGCTGTTCGACCTCGAAACCGACCCCGGGGAGACCCGGAACCGGTGGGGCGACCCGGCCTGCGCGGCCGAGCGGAGCCGGCTCTCGGACGCCCTGACCGACTGGCTGGTGCGCAGCCATTACGAAACCTCCGACTGGGGAGAACGGTGGCGCTGACCCAGGACCTGGCCGGCATCCATGCCGACCCGGGGACGCTGCTGCGGCACCTGATCCGGTTCAACACGACCAATCCGCCCGGCAGCGAGCGAGCCTGCATCGAATGGGTCCGGCGACTGCTGGCCGAGTACGGGGTCGAGTCAACCCTTTATGCGCTGGATTCGGACCGCCCCAACCTCCTGGCCCGCATCCCGGGCGGCGACGAGCCGCCGCTCCTTATGTACGGGCACGTCGACGTCGTAACCACCGCCGGCCAGCCCTGGGCCAGGGACCCGTTCGCGGCCGACATGATCGACGGCGTGATCTGGGGGCGCGGCAGCCTGGACATGAAAGGCGGGGACGCGATGATGATCGCCGCCTTCCTGCGCGCCGTCCAGGAACGGGCCGAACTGCCCGGCGACGTGATCCTCTGCCTGCTCTCGGACGAAGAAGCCGGGGCCGAATTCGGCGCCAAGTTCATGGTCGATCGGCACCCCGAGCAGTTTGAAGGTGTGCAGTTCGCGCTCGGCGAGTTCGGCGGCTACCGCGAGACGATGTTCGGTCAGACCTACTACCCGATCCAGGTGTCGGAGAAAACGGTAGTCCGCCTGACCGGGCGGGTCAAGGGCCCCGGCGGCCACGGCGCGATGATCCACCGCGGCGGGATCATGGCGCGCCTGGGGCGGGTCCTGACCACGCTCGACCAGAACCGCCTGCCGGTTTCGGTGACGCCGGCCGCGGCCGGGATGATCGAGGCCGTCGCCAACGGCCTGAAGGACCCCGAGCGGGCCCTGGTGCTTTCCCTGCTGGACCCTGAGCGGGCCGATGCCGCGCTGGATCGCATGGGACCGCGCGGCGACGTTTTCGACTGCGTGTTGCACGATACGGTCAACGTCACCGTGATCAAGGGCGGGGACAAATTCAACGTCGTTCCGAGCGCGGTGGAGCTGATTTTCGACGCCCGAATCCTGCCCAGCTCATCGCCCGAAAAACTGGTCTCAGATCTGGAGGATCTGGTCGGTGACGATGTCGAATTCGATCCTCCGCAGGCGATGAGCGAGCCGCTCGGTCAGCCCGACCTGCGCCTATTGCCGCTGCTGGAGCAGGTACTTATCGAGCACGACCGGGAAGCGCGGCCGATGCCGATGCTGATGGTTGGGGCCACCGACGGGCGCGAATTCAGCCGGATCGGAATCCAGTCCTACGGATTCCTGCCGATGAACCTGCCGCCGGAGATTGAGATATTCAGGCTGATTCACGCCGCCGACGAGCGGATCCCGGTCGAGTGCCTGCGGTTCGGCGCCGACTGCATATTCGACGTGCTGACCCGCTTCGACCAGCTGGCGTAGCGGCCCGGGTTCGAACGGAAAGTCAGGCTGGCCGGGGAGGCCGCCGTTACCGGTGTCGCCCGGTCAGTACGGCCCGACCGCCGACGACAGATCTAACCGCAGTTTTGTTGGCAACGAATCCGTTGGCAGCAAATTGCAGGCCGAACCGCCACCGGTCCGCGCGGTCAACGCGGCGCCGGGAGTTTTCCCTTATTGCGCGTCTCCGCCGGCGCTCACGCCGGGCGGGGCGTCGCCGACCCTGACCAGACGCTTGCCGAAGTTCTCTCCTTCAAGCAGCCCGATCAGCGCCTGGGGCATGTTCTCGAACCCCTCGACGGTCTCCTCGCGGTAGTAGAGCTCGCCGGAGGCGATCCAGCCGGCCAGCCGGCTGCGGCCGTGCTGGCGCAGGTGCCACCAGTCGCGCACCAGCAGCCCCTGCATGGTGGCGCGGTTTGAGAGCAGGGCGCGGGTGGGGCGAATGGCCTGTTCGGGTTCGGGCAGGTTGTATTCGGAGATCATCCCGCAGATCGCGATGCGCGCGCGCAGGTTGATCCGCTGCAGCACCGCGTCCAGGATCGGCCCGCCGACGTTGTCGAAGTAGATGTCTATTCCGTCCGGGCACTCGCGGTCCAGCGCCGCGCCGACGTCTTCCTCGCGGCGGTTGATGCAGGCGTGATAGCCGAGCCGCTCCAGACAGTAATCGCGCTTGGCGTCCGAACCGGCGATTCCCACCACCCGGTTTCCGCCAATCCGGGCCATCTGTCCGACGACGCCGCCGACCGCGCCCGAGGCGGCCGATACGACGACCGTGTCGCCGGGCTGGGGGCGGCCCACCTCGAGGAACCCGAAATAGGCGGTCATGCCGGGCATGCCGAGCACGCCCAGGGCGGTCGAGATCGGCGCAAGGTGGTGATCGACTAGATCCAGCCCGTCGGCGTCGACCGTTGGCATCGTCTGCCAGCCGAAGTCGCCCTCGACTATGTCGCCGGGCTTAAAGCGCGGTGAGCGCGAGGCGATGACCTCACCAACTCCGCTTCCGACCATCACCTCGCCCAGGCCGGCCGGATCGGCGTAGCTGCGCGAAGGGCGCATGCGGCCGCGCATGTAGGGGTCGACGCTCAGCCAGATCGTGCGGGCCAGGACCTGGCCCTCGCCCGGCTGGGAGGCCGGCTCCTCGACCAGCGAAAAGTTGGAAGGCGAAGGCTCGGCGCGCGGCCGGTTCACCAGCAGGTATTTGCGATTGGCGTCCATTTCCGCTCCCTAGCAGAAGACTGCGTCGGCGTTATAGCGATTGCCAGAGTAGTTGCCTACCTCCGACAGTTCCAGCTGGGTCCGGCGCCAGCTCTGCGACCAGGCATCGGCGTCATGCAGTTCGCTTGCCGGATCGAGCCGGGACCGGGCCACGAATCCGGGAAAGACCTCGCGGCCGGTGGGAAGCCCGGTCGGGGAGTAGCGCAGGTCAAAGCTGAATCGCACCGCATCGGAGACGTTGGGCAGCGAGCGGTGCAGGGTGTGGCGGTGCAGGAACAGGACCGACCCGGCCGCCATCGGAAGCGGGCGCATCAGGCTCTCTTCCACGTTCTCGGTGGGGATGTGCAGCCCGGTCGAGGCAAGGCAGTGCGGCGCCAGGCCCAATCGGTGCGAGCGCGGAATGGCGGCCAGGCAGCCCATGTCGACGCTGGCGTCGGTGACCGGGGCCCAGCAGGTCAGGATCGGGGTGATGTCGCCGTCCTCGGTGATTACCCCGTTGTCCTGGTGCCAGAGCGTCGCGTTGCCGATTCCCATGTTCGATACCGTCTGGTTGTCTGGAACCTTGCGCTCGGGCACCTTTACCCGGACGTGCTGGACCGGATTGGAGTAGATCTCCGATCCGATGAAGCACTCGACCACGTCCAGCAGCCGCGGGTGCGAGAGCAGGCGGAAGGCCGCCTCGCCGGTGTACATCTCGAGTTCGGGATCGATTCCCTTGGGCGGCAGCGAGATGTCGTACGGCTGGTGATCGAATCCGCCGGTGCATTCGGCCAGATAGAGCATCTTGCGCTCGAAGGTCCAGGCGCGGTCGTAGCCGGCATATTGGGCCAGACTCAGCAGGTCCGGGGCATGGCGGTCGGCGATCGCCGAGTAGTCGGCGAGCAGCGGGGCGAAGTCGGTCTCCGGATCGAAGATCCCTTCGACGATCAGCCAGCCCTCGCGGTCGAAATGGTCGATTTGATCCTGGGTCAGGCGCATCGGTACCCCTTGCCGGGACCAAGTTCGGTTCCCCGGCGCCACTTAACTTCCGAATCAATTATTGGATAGTCCGGCGCGGCGGCGGCGCGGACCGCTCTCTGGCTCGCGCCGGCTGGGCGCGAGGCCCGCAAGCGAGTTCACCCGCCCGCGGCCAAGCCGCAGTACTACTCGTCGACCGCCAGCTGGATGAGGTGGTAGCCGCCGGCCCCGTCGGGATGGGTCGGGGTCCGTTTCTCGGGCTGCGGATCGCCCGCCCCGTCGTACGCCCGAACCTCAAGAAAGTACGTACCCGGTTCCAGACCCAGGTTGGCCTTCCAGCGGCGCCAGGTCGTGTCGTTGAGCTGGTCTTCGAGTTCGGCCGGCGTCCATACGTCGGAATCGTTGCGCCGCCACTCGACCGCCGATATTCCGCGGTTGCCGGCAAACGCGATGCCCCCGATGATGTCCTCGCCGACCTTCACCCGGCCGGTCCGGCGCCGCCCGATCAGGTCCCAGGCGCTGGTGGCCTTCACGATCGCGATGTCCGACCAGCCGCGGCGCTGCCAGTAACCCTCGTGATCGCGGTCGGTGACCTCGATCCGGGTGATCCACTTGACGTTCTTCATCCCGTAGATGTCGGGGATGTAGGCCCGCAGCGGAAATCCGTGCCCGGGCGGCAGCGGCTGGCCGTTCATACCGTAGGTCAAAAGGGTGGTGGGTTCCAGGGCCTTCTCGATCGGGATGGAATCGTCGTACCCGCCCGGAGCGTGGAAAACCACGTCGCGCGCGCCCGGCTGCAGCCCGGCCAGATCCAGGACTTCGGCCAACGGCACCCCGGTCCAGCGGGTCGTGGAGATCAGCTCGCCGCCAACCTCGTTGGAAATGCACTGCAGGGTTCCGTACATCTCCTGCATCGGCAGCCGTTCGATGTCGTCGATTGAAAAACTCAGTTCGCGGTCGACCATGCCGACGACCTGCATCGACCAGTTGGAGCGCGCGAACGTCGGCGTGCGGGTGTAGATGTCGATCCGGTAGAAGTCTTCGTTGGAGGTGACCAGCGGGCGGGTGTAGGCGGCCGGCACAAAATCGGAATCGAAACCCTCGATCGCCACCGGTTCGGGGTTGGGCGGCTCGGCCCGTGACGCCAGGATCCCCTGCTGGGCGGTGATCGCGCCGAACGATCCCGCCACCGCGGTCGCAGCCGAAAGCGCCAGCAGCTCGCGCCGGGAGCGGCGCTGGAGCCAGCCGGGTCGGCGGGGCGGCGGCCAGGTCGCTTCCGCGGCCGGTTCGGCGGCGGGGGCGGGCCACGGAGAGTAGACCTGCGAGAGATAGCCGTAGAGACAGGCCGCGGCGGCCAGCCAGAATATGCCGCCCAGCCCGTAGAACGAGAGGCCGGCCAGGAGCTCGATCGCAAGCTCGACGACCAGGAAGACCGCGCCGGCCAGGAGCGCGCGCTGGGCGAGCGAGTCGGTGCGCGGCGCAAACCGGTAGACAAGGGCGGAAAGCACCCCGGCGGCCAGGATCCAGGTCGCCAGCCCGGAGGCCTCGAGGAGCTGCTTGCCCGCCGGGCCCAGGGTTTCGATCGACCAGGTCGCCAGCTGACCGGGCGAATAGCGGATCAGCAGATCGACGAAGTCGAAAGCCGGATTGGCCATCCAGCCCAGTTCGAACAGCGGGAAGTAGAGGGCGGTTACCAGGCCTCCCGCGAGCAGGCCCGAGAGTCCGGCCATCGCCCAGGGGGCGCCCGCCGCCGCCGCGGCTCGGGCAATCAGACCGGCGTTGGCGTCCTGGTCAGGAACTTGCATGCATCCCCTTGGTGCTGCGCGGCGGCGCCCGATTATCGAGCTTGGTATCAGCGCTCGACTAGGCGTCCGGGCCGGGCCCGTTTGCACGCCTTCTTATTATGTAAAGTACGGTGAATTCGTCTCTTATATGAGATGCAGCGTTCCGGCGCGATTTGGGCCCGCTCATGCCAACCGCGGTCGGATTCGTCACCGGGGTCATTACCTCCAAATTTGGAGAAACCGGAAAAACATGCGCCCAGCAGCGAAGCAGTCCATGGTCAGCGGTGCCGGGAATCGCGAAATCGCCGGTGCCGCGTTACGTATCGCCCGGTCCGACTTTCGTTCACATATACTTAACGCCCTTAACACATATTCAGAACAGGGTACTTACGAATACCAATGCCAACCGTCTTCCGCCGTCACTGCCGGCAAGGCAGTGCAATCGCATGCCGCTCGGTCCCGTTCGCCTTGGAGCCTGATTCCCAATGACGATTGAGCGGGCGATCGACGGTTTTCTGCTGGCCAATCGGGCCAAATCGCCGGCGACGCGCAGCACCTACGCCACCGGTCTGAAGGCCTTCCGGGCCTACCTGGACGCGCTGGAGATCGATGCGGCGACGGCAGGCACCGAATCGATCCCGGTTCGGTCGCTGGAGCAGTTCTACCTGTGGCTGGTCGATCTCCACGGCCGTGACCGCCTCTCCACGGTCGAGACCTATCTTTCGGGTTTGCGCGGACTGCTGCGCTACCTGGCCGGCGAGGGTGCGATCCCGCACATCTCGATCGAACGCTCGCGCGAGCAGCTGCGCCGGGTCAAGGTCCGCAAGAACTACATCACCCCGCGGGTCGATTCGGCGCTGGCGCTGGTGGTGGACGCGGCCAACCGGACGCCGCTGCCCGAGGACCGTTCCGACCCCGAACTGGCGGTCCGCATTCTGCGCGACCGGGCGATCCTGAACACCCTCTACAGCACCGGGATGCGGCGCTCGGAAGTCGCCTCCCTCAACAGGGTCGACGTGGAGGCCGGGCGGCGCGGCGAAGCCATCATCACGGGCAAGGGCAACAAGCAGCGGGTGGTCTTCTTCGACGAGAGCACGCTCGGACACATCGCCGCCTACCTGGCGCTGCGCAGCGACCCTTACGCGCCCCTTTTCGTGCGGCATCCGACGCGGGGAAGTCCCGGTCCGCGGGGCGAAAACCTGCGCCTCTCGCCGCAGTCGGTATGGCTGACCGTCAAGCGCTACGCCCGGATCGCCGGCGTCGCCGCGTCCACGCACGATTTCCGGCACCTGAAGGCCACCACCCTGCTGGACCGTGGGGCCGACCTGTCCCAGGTGCAGGATCTGCTAGGGCACGCTTCGCCCGAGACGACCAAGACCATCTACGCGCACTATTCGATCCAACACCTGCGCTCGGCTTTCGACCGGTATTCCCAGCCGCTCGCCGACGCCGCCGCGGTCCGCGAATCAGATCCCGGCCGATCGTGAAATCGCCAGGCAGATGTTTCCAAATTCAGCCGGATCAAATCCCGGCCCCGGGTCAGTGCGATGTTGCCGGAATCAGCGAGCGCGGGTTGGCCGTCCAGCCGGACATGGTGATGGCCGCAAACAGTTGAGGCGTATGGTGCGCACCAGAAAAAACGGAGGTGCGGTATGACCGGCGACAGCGGTCACCGGCGCACGATTCCGGCGGCCGAATTCAAAGATCGCTGCCTGGAGCTCGCGGACGAAGTCAACGAAACCGGCCAGGAGATCCTGATCACCAAGCACGGCGAGCCCTTCGCCAGGCTTGTTCCCGCCCGCAATTCCGCGCCACCTATGTTTGGTCGATACCGGGACTCGATCCGGATCACCGGCGACATCCTGAGCCCGGCCGTTCCCGCCGAGGAGTGGGACGCAATCAGAGATCCCGATCGGGTCGCGGGCTGCGAGGGCGACGAGGCCCGGTGATCCTGGGAATCGTACACGACCCGCGGTGGTTCAAGCCGGTCCGAATCCGTCAGCTGCCCGAGGGCGCCGGCTCCGCGTAGCGGCCGAGCCGGTCCAGCAGCGCCGGCGGGCCGCTGCCCCGCACCAGCACCCGGTCGCCCCGGTACTCGAGGTCGGCGATCCGGCCGCCGGCCCTGATCTCCTCGAGCAGGGCGGTCTGGCGATAAGGGATGCGGACCGCGAACTGCGCCCAGTCGGCGGTGGCTACATTCCCGATCGCGGCCTGCAGATCATCCAGTCCGGCGCCGGTCCGGGCCGAAACAAGGACCCCGCCCGGCAGCGGCGCGCCCATCTCCTCGGGCAGCCGATCGGACTTGTTCAGGGCCAGGACGCTGGGCTTGTCGGCCAGACCCATGTCCTCGAGCGTGGCGACGACGGTTTCCACCCTTTCCGCCAGGTGCGGGGCGGCAACGTCGGCGACGTGGACGATGGCGTCGGCCGATTCGATTTCCTCCAGCGTCGCCCGAAAGGCCGTCACCAGGCGCGGCGGCAACCGGTTGATGAATCCGACCGTGTCGATCAGCAGGGTCAGTTGGCCGCCCGGCAGCACCGCCCGACGGACTTTCGGGTCCAGGGTCGCAAACATCCGCGCCTCGCCCGCGTCGCTGCTCCCGCTGAGAGCCGAATGCAGGCTGGTCTTGCCGGCGTTCGTATAGCCGACAAGGGCGACCGTGAGGCCGGCATCGGCGCGATGCGCGCGGGCGATCGAGCGCCGCTTCCGGATCCGTTCGATCTGCCGGTCCAGGGTCGAAAGTCGCGCCCGCAGTTCGCGGCGGTCGCGTTCGATCTGGGTCTCGCCCGGTCCGCGCGTTCCGATCCCGCCGCCGGTGCGCGAGAACTGGACCCAGAGATCGGAAAGCCGCGGCAACAGGTAGTCGATCTGGGCCCGCGCGACCTGCAGCTTCCCTTCGGCCGACCCCGCGTGGCTGGCGAAGACGTCCAGTATCAGGGCGGTCCGGTCGAGGATCTTGCGGCGCGCCTTCCGTTCCAGGTTGCGCTGCTGGCGCGGCTGCAGTTCGGCGTCGAACACGATCGCCTGCGCCTTGAGGCGGGCGGCTTCGGCGACAACTTCACCGGCCTGCCCGGCGCCGATGAGCAGAGCCGGATTTGGGCGGCGAACCCGCAGCAGGGTCTCTCCGCAGACTCGGGCGCCGGCCGAACGGGCCAGATCCTTGAGTTCGGCCAGGCTGTCCTGCGGCGTCCAGATGCCGCGCCCGGGCAGGTCCAGGCCTACAAGGTAGACCGACTCCCCGGAGTCGGAGCTCAAATGCTGAGTCGCGCCAGCCGGTCCATCGCCTCGTCCAGGCGCTCGTCCGGCGTGGTCAATGAAATCCGGAAGTAGCCGTCGCCGCCGGGACCGAAACCCAGTCCCGGGGTAACCACGACCCCGGCCTCGTCGATCACGTGCGCCGCCCAGGAACTGGAATCGAACCCGTCCGGCACCGGAGTCCAGACATAGAGGCTGGCGGCGGGAACTTCGGGCGCCAGCCCCATCCGGCGCAGCGCCTCCACCACCCGGTCGCGGCGCTCCTGCAGGACCTGGTTGCGCTGGGTGATCCATTTTTCGGGCATTTCGAGGGCGGCCACCCCGGCCGCCTCGATCGCGGCGAACATGCCCGAGTCCATGTTGCTCTTCACGCGCGCCAGCGCCTCGATCACGTCGGCGTTGCCGGCGGCCCAGCCGATTCGCCAGCCGGTCATGTTGTAGGTCTTGGACAGCGAGTGGAACTCGACGCAGTATTCGCGCGCGCCCGGCAGCGAGAGGGCGCTGGAGGCGCGGAACCCGTCGAACGTGACCTCGGAATAGGCCGCGTCCTGGCAGAGGAGGATCTGGTTCCCGCGGCAGAAATCCAGCGCTTCGGCGAAGAATTCCTCCGACCCGGCGGCCGCGGTCGGATTGTTGGGGTAATTGAGCCACATCAATTTGGCCGCTTCCCGGTCCATCGGATCGACCTCGGTCAGGTCCGGGGTCCACCCGCGTTCGGCCAGCAGCGGCATGAATGACACCCGGCCGCCGACCAGTTCGGTGCCGATCGAATAAACCGGGTAGCCCGGGTCCGGAACCAGGACCAGGTCGCCCGGATCGACCAGGGCGAGCGGGGCGTGCGCGATCCCTTCCTTGGAACCGATCAGAGGGACGATCTCGCGGTCCGGGTCCAGTTCGATTCCGAACCGCCGCCGGTACCAATCGGCAATGGCGCGGCGGAACTGCGGAATCGCGGTCTCGTTGTAGCGGTGGTAGGCGGGGTTGCCGGCCGCCTCGCGCAGCCGCTCCACCACCGGTTCCGGCGTCGGCAGATCGGGGTCGCCGATGCTGACCGGTATCACATCGACTCCGGCCGCGGCCTTCTCGGCACGCAGCGCGTCCAGCCGCGCGAAGAGGTAGGGCGGCAGCTCGGCGATCCGACGCGCGATCAGGGTGTTTGCATCCAGGGTCAATTGACCAGCCTTTTTGAGATTTTTGCCAGCTGGTTCAAGGAGTCCAGCTGCCTTCGAAAACTGTCACGGCCGGACCAACCAGGATCAGGTCGTCGTGCTCGTGATCCCACTCGGCTTCGAGGCGGCCGCCATCAACCTGGAGGCCGACCCGCCCGAATTCGACCGCGCCGGTCTTCATCGCCGCCGCCACCGTGGCGCCCGCGCCCGACCCGCAGGCCAGGGTGATTCCCGCGCCGCGCTCCCACACCCGCATCCGCAGCATCGGCCCATCGGGCGATTCGACGGGGGCGTAAACCTCGAAATTGGTGCGCTCGGGAAACGCCGGGTGGTGCTCGATCTGCGGCCCGATGCGCTCGAGCTCGAAATCCTCGGGCGATTCGACCCTGGCGACGGCGTGGGGATTGCCCATGCTCACGCAGGTCAGTTCGATCTCCTCACCGCCGACCTCCAGCGGAACCTCGACGGCCATGTCGGCGGCCAACGTGGTCGGCACCGCCGCCGCGTCAAGGTCGGGCACGCCGAGCGAGGTGGCCACCCTGAGACCGTGCGGGCCGTCGCCCAGGACCTGGACCCAGAGCGGTCCGGCGCCGGTAAGAACGCCGGTCCGGCCCTGACCGATCTCGCCCCGATCGAAGAGGTATTTGGCAAAGCAGCGGATCCCGTTGCCGCACATCTCGGCCGCGGAACCGTCCGGGTTGTACATGACCATCTCAAGACCGTCGCCTGGGTCGCCCTTAACCAGCAGCACGCCGTCCCCGCCGACTCCGAAGTGCCGATCGCACGCCGACCGGGCGAACCCCGCCCAGTCGCGCTCGTCCTCCGAGCGCGTGTCGACGAGCACGAAATCGTTGCCGGCTCCGTGCAGCTTGGTAAATCGCATGGGTCTGAATTCCGACTAGGTCGGCTGGCCGGTCCGGCCGATCCGCGCCAGCGCCTGCTGGAGCAGCGGCAGGTCGGGGTCAAGCCATTGAATGCGCATTTTATTTCTCAGATAGGTCATCTGCCGCCGCGCGTACTGATTGGTCGCGGTCCGGATCGACTGCTCGGCCGAGGCCAGGTCGCGGCGCCCCAGCAGGTAATCGACGCATTCGGAGTAGCCGATCGTGGCACGCAGGACTGGCGCCGGACCGTGAGCGGCGAGCAGCCGGCGGACCTCGTCGGTGAGTCCCGCGTCCAGCATCGAGCGGGTGCGTCGGGCTATCTTTTCGGTCCGGCGCAGCGTCGGGTCGCAGATACCCAGGACCATCGAAGGGTGCTCCGGCCAGCTTCTCGCCGATTCGCCGCGATCCAGCAGGATCCGCCGCTCCATGGCCCGCAATACGCGGCGCGGGTTTTTGGGGTCGACCGCTCGGTCGGCTTCGGGATCGATCGCCTGGAGGCGCATGAAGAGCGCCTCCAGGCCGAATCGTTCCAGGTCCCGTTCGAGCTCCCCGCGCAACCCGGGATCGGCCGGCCCGGGTGCGAACCCCGCAAGCAGCGCATGAACGTAAAGCCCGGTCCCGCCCACCACGACCGGGACACTTCCCCCGGACCGGATCCTGGCGATCGCGGCATTGGCGTCGCGGAGGAATTCAGGCAGCGAGTACGGGCTCTCAACCGCCCTCACGTCCAGCAAGTGATGATCGATCCCGCCGCGCTCGGACGGCGCTGGCTTGGCGGTCCCGATGTCCATGCCGCGGTACACCTGACGCGAATCGGCCGAGATGACCGCGCCGCCAATCTTCCGGCAGAGTTCGATCGCCAGTTGAGTCTTGCCGCTGGCGGTCGGTCCGACGATCGCGACCAGCGGCGACTCAGCTGTTTCCGGCGCCCTGTGAGGCGGTTCTGCACACGTGCCGAGAGTCCGAGCCCGAGACACTTGACAATTGGGCCGGCGATGACGCACTATCTGGGTAAGACTCGTTAACAAAGATTTGATTATGCCGCGAACGACAAAGACTATCACCTTCTCCCTGCCGCCGGAGATGGCTGACCGGGTGGACGAAGTCATGAAGCGGCAGCGACGGTCCCGGAGCGAATTCCTCCGGGATGCCGTGCTCCGCTATATCGAGGAGTGCGAGTGGAGACAACTGCTTCAGTACGGTGAGCAGAGGGCCAGGGAGAAGGGCATCGGCCCTGAGGACGTCGCCGGTCTGGTGGAAGAGTATCGGGCCGAGGCTGGCTCGGACCGTGCATGAGGGTCGTCCTCGACACAAACGTCATAGTCTCCGGCCTGAACTTCCCCGGCAATGAGCGCATGGTGCTCGAGCTTGCTCTCCGAGGGCGGTTCGAGCTCTATTCGTCCACCTTCATCCTGGAGGAAGCCGCCGGGGTGTTGACCCGCAAGTTTGACTGGGAAGCTGAACGCTCGTCCCAGGCCCTCAGGGCGCTTGCAAACGCTGCGACGGTGATCTACCCCCCTAGACTCCCGGAGGTGATCGAGGGCGGCCACGCCGACAACCGCGTCCTGGAGTGTGCCGTGGAAGCTGCCGCCGAGTACCTAGTGACCGGGGACCGGCGGCATCTGTTGCCGCTTGGGGCGCACGAAGGGGTGAGAATCCTCAACGCTCCCCGGTTCCTGTCGGCGCTGCAGGGGTGATCCGAGCAGTGACGACGATTGAAGAACACAAGCGGACATTTCACAATACTGGGTAAGACCCAGTTTGCTCAAGCATCGGAGGCCAGCACGATGAAAGGGTATCTGCAGCTCCCGAACCCTGCGGACCTCGCAATGCCAGGGCGTCCAGCGACCGGCGGAACCTGGACCTGCCCGTGTCCGGCCGGCGCACGGCCAGGTTGAAGGTATTTGAACCCAAACATCCCCGATGTGCAGGGCCCGCGGATCGGCGCGTTCGCCGACGCCCTGGCCGCGCACTCGCCGGCCCCGGGTGGCGGGGCGGCGGCGGCCGCCGCGGTCGCGATGGGCGCTGCGCTCGTGCAGATGGCCTCGCACTATGCAAAGCCCGAATCGCTCGAAGCTTCCGGTCGAGGGATGATCGAGGCCGCGCGCGCGGCCTGCAGCCGCGCCCAGGCCGACGCCGTCGCGGCCGTGGATGCCGATTCCAACGCGTACATTGGCTATCGCCGGGCGATCCGGATGCCGCGATCGGACGCGGACCAGAAAGAACTGCGCCAAAGGGCGATAAGGCACGCCGCCAAGGCCGCGTCTGCGACCTCGGTGTCGATCCTGGAAGCGGCGCAGGCGGTGATCGAGGCCGGACGGACGGTTGCCGAAATCGGCAATCCTCGGCTCGCCAGCGACGCCGAAGGCGGGTCGTTGCTCGCCCAGTCCGCGGCCCGGATCGCCCTGGCGAACCTGGACGCGAACCTCCCGTCGTGCCCCGCCGACGCGGACCGGCGGGCCTGGCAGGACATTGCCGATGCTGCCCGCCGCAGGTTGTAGACGGTCAAAATTGAGAATCAATTCGGAGGGGCAATTGGCCGATCACCTAGAACTTACGGGCCGCGAGCCGGCGCGCGCGCTGCGCCGGGACCTGCGAACGTTTTTCGACCGGGTGCGCTGGGACCACGGCGATATGGAAGTCGCCGCCCTGTCGGTGGGACAGGATCCGTCCACCGCGACCTACATGCGCAGCATCGAACGCACCTTCGGCCGCTACCAGATACCGGTGCAGGCACGCAATTACCCGGCCGACACCGACGCGGCCGAGTTCTACCACGACCTGCGCGAACTTCAATCGGACCCGAACATGCACGGCGTGATCGTGCTTAAACCCCTGCCCGAATCCTTCACGGTCGACTTCGGCGGGCCGCGCACGCTCCCCTACGTGGCGGCGGTGAAGAGCCACCTGGACCTCGAGTGCATCTCCCCGCGCCGGATCATGGACCTGGCGCTTGGCTACAGCGAACTGGCCCCGCCCACCGCCGGCGCAATCCTGCGGATGCTTGACCACAACCAGATTCCGATTTCCGGCCGGCGGGTTGCGGTCATCGGGCGCAGCGGCAACGTCGGGCGCCCGGCCGGATGGCTGCTGCTGCAGCGCAACGCCACGCTCACCTACTGCCACTCGAAGACGACACCCGAGCAACTGCGCGAGGTCACGCGGTCGGCCGACATCCTGGTCGCCGCGACCGGCAAGCCCGGAATGATCACCGCCGACCTGGTCCGACCCGGGACGATCGTCCTGGACGCCGGCTTCAGCTTCGTTGGTTCGGAGGTCCGCGGCGACGTGGATTTTGCCGAGGTCAGCAAGGTGGCGTCAGCGATTACCCCGGTACCGGGCGGAATCGGTCCGCTCACCAACGAGCTTCTGGCCCACAACCTGGCCACGCTGGTAAGCGAACGCTACGGGCTGCAGGCCCAGGGCTGAACTTCGGCCCGGTTCACTCCCGCGCCGGCGCGGCGGTCAGGGCGTGCGCAAGTTGCCGCGGGTCCATCAGCGCGCGGTGCACCTTGTGCAGGTTGAGCGTGTCCAGCTTGCAGTAGGCGAGGAGATCGCGCCGCACCTGTTCGATACTTTCTTCCGGGGTCCGGCCGGCGGCCAGGTCCTCGAACGCGCGCTGGGCGGCCAGGCCGTCGGCGATTTCAGCATCTTCGTAGCCGCTCCCCTCGACAAGTACCGCCGGGGCGACCGCCTTCATCGAGTAGGAACCCTTGAAGTCGGCCGCGACGACGTTGGCGGAAACCACCGGCAAAAGGTCGTGTATGCGGTCGCGAACGCCGGTCAGCGGCCCGGTCAGATCGGGTTCGGACGCGGCCGTGAAACGAATCAGCGATTCGATGCAGCCGCGCTCGAAGCTGGCGTTGTAGGCAAGGATGGGGCCGTCCGGGAATTTGGCCAGCGATTCGACCAGGTGTCGCGCCAGGCCGGGGCGCGGATCGCCGTCGGCCAGGGCCAGGAAATCGAAGTGGACGAGCTCCTCTCCGCCCCGCCACACGTGCAGCGAGTACTGAAAGGGCAGGTGCTGGAACGGCGAGGTCCCCTCGAAGCGCGGGATGGCCGGATTGATGGTTTCAAAGTCCAGGTACGCCGACGGCGGGCCGAGGGGTTCCAGGTCGGCCGCCAGCCCGGGGCCGACGTACGGCCGGCCGGTGGCGTAGACGTCCCGGAACCGCAGATGGCGGCGGCGCGCCGGGTCCGGGAGCCGGGAGGTGTTGGCGGCGTCGAGCTCGAGCGCCGACTCGACCCCCTCGTCGCCCAGCCAGTTCCGGTGGTGGTGGTTGAGCCGGTTCAGGTGGGTGAAGATCCAGTGCTCCGGCTTCCGCTTAAAGCACCGTTCCTGGAATTGGCAATCGAAGGGAGTCCGGCAGCGGCTGCCGGGTTCGGCAGCGGGCTCGGCGCCGGCGCTCAGGGCCAGAAAGTCCTCAATTTCGGCCTGGACCCGCGGCGCCAGTTCCCGGCAGATGGCGGTCACGTCGCGGCGATGGAATAGCGCGCCAAGGTCGAGCTCCCCGCGCAGCTCGTATTCGGAATCAAGGTGATAGACCCACGCCTTGCGGACCGGGACCCCGGCCCGCCGCAGAACTTCGAGCTGATAGGCGACATCGTCGGTGATGTACGGCTGGCTGGCGGCCGAGGTGCGGCCCGGGTTGTAGCGGGTGGCGGTCTTGACCTCGATCAGGTCCCAGCTCGCCCCTTTGCGGTGCAGCACGTCGACTACCGCCAGCAGGCGATCGTGAGCGATCGCGGCCTCGAATATCGCCGGGCATTCCGGATCGGCCATCAGCGACCGGGTCCGCTCGATGTCGCCCTCTCCCACCGCGCCCGGCATGCTGCCGGCCCGCCCACCGGGAAACAACCCGCGGGCGGTCTCCTCGGCGCCTTCCCAGAGCACCGGATCGACCTTTTCCTTGAGCGGATCGTAGACCCGGTACCAGAGCTGCAGCGGGCACTGCCGGCCGGCGATGTAGCGCGACTTGGAGAGCCGCACCCTGCGCGCCGGCGCCACGATCCTAGTCCTCCTCGTGCGCCGGGCCGCGGCGCAGCGCCCTGGGCCCGAAGCGGCGCCGGATGGCGTCCAGGGCGGCGTCGCGGCGTTCGGCCCGCCGCCGCTGGCGACCGGTCGGATCGACCTCTGAAATCGATTCCATCGCCAGCTGCCGAAGCGGTTCTTCGAGGTTGCCGGCCGAAATCCCCAGCAGCCGCACCGCCCGGCCCGGCGCGGCGGCGACGACCCGGCGCAGCAGCCGGTCGGCGACCACGCCGACCGCCTCGGTGTCGTAAATCGGCTGCGACAGGGTCTGCGAGCGAGTGATGGTGGAAAAGTCCGACCAGCGCACCTTCAACGTGATCGTGCGGGCGCGCCGGCCCCCACTGCGCAGGTCGGCGGCGACCGATTCGGCCAGCTGGGAGAGCACCTGCCGCAGGTGCGACCGGGCGGTTATGTCGGCATCGAACGTCGTCTCGCGCGAGACCTGCTTGGCGGGCGCCGAGCCCGCCCGCACCGGGGTCGGATCCATTCCGCGGGCGCGGTCGTAAAGGACGATTCCGCGGCGCCCGAACCGTTCGGCCAGCCACTGCTTTGAGAGGGCCGCCGCATCGCCGATGGTTTCAACTCCCGCCTCGCCCAGTTGGCCGGCGAACTGCGGCCCCACCGAAGGGAGGTCGCGGATCGGCAGCGGCGCCAGGAACGCCGCGTCGCCGCCCGGCTGGATTTCCAGGAGGCCGTCGGGCTTGACGGTGTCGGATCCGACCTTGGCGGTCGTGCGGCCGCCGGCGATGCAGACCGACACTCTCACCTTGATCTGCTCGGACACGTCGCGGCGGACCGCTTCGGCGACGCGCCACGGGCCCTGCGGATCGCCGGCCTCCACCCCGGTCAGGTCGGCGTAGGCCTCGTCCAGGCCGCCCGGTTCCACGATTGGGGCGTGGGCGGCAAGGATCCGATGGAACTGTTCGGAGGCGGCCTCGTAGCGCCGGCGCTTCGGAGCGATCACCACCGCCTGGGGGCAGAGCCGCAGGGCTTCGGCCATGGGCTGGGCCGAATGGGCCCCGAACGCGCGCGCCTCGTACGATGCGGTCGAGACGACCCCGCGCGGGCCGGGGTAGCCGACGATCACCGGTTTGCCGGCCAGGCCCGGGTCGCGCGCGCGTTCGACCGCCACGAAGAACTGGTCGAGATCGAAATGGGCGATCCGGCGCGGCGGGCGGCTCCGGTCACCAGGCACCGCGCGGTCAGCGCCCCCGGACGCGGCAGCGGTCAGGCATGGCGGAAGCGCAGGTCGGGGCGCCGCGCCGCGGTGGCCTCGTCCAGGCGCCCCACCGGCGCGCTGGTCGGGGCCTCAAGGAGTTTCTCAGGCTCGGTTTCGGCTTCGCGCGCAATCGACCGCATAGCGGCGATGAACCTGTCCAGGGTCTGGCGCGATTCGGTCTCGGTCGGTTCGATCATCAGGGCTTCGCGCACCACCAGCGGGAAGTACACCGTCGGCGGATGAAACCCGTGATCGATCAGCCGCTTGGCGATGTCGAGCGTGCTCGCGCCCTGGCGTTTCTGGCGCGATCCGGAAAAGACCACCTCGTGCATGCAGATCCGGTCGTGCGGCAGGTCGTAGTCGTCCTGCAGCTGGGTGCGCAGGTAGTTGGCGTTGAGCACCGCGTTGTCGGCGATGCCCTTCAGGCCGGAATCGCCATTGGAGCAGATGTAGGTGTAGGCGCGCACCAGGTTGCCGAAATTGCCCAGGTGCGAGTGGACCTTGCCGATCGATCGCGGGCGTTCCCATTCGCGCCGATAGCTCCCGTCGGGGGCCCGTTCGACGGTGGGCACCGGCAGGTAGGGGACGAGGTTTTCGGCGCAGCACAGCGCCCCGGCGCCGGGTCCGCCGCCGCCGTGCGGGGTCGAGAACGTCTTGTGCAGGTTCAGGTGCATCACGTCGATCCCCAGATCGGCCGGCCGCACCCGCCCGAGCATCGCGTTCATGTTGGCTCCATCGCAGTAGACCAGCGCGCCGACCGAGTGGGCGGCCCGGCAGACCTCGTCGATCCGGGTCTCGAAGATCCCCAGCGTATTCGGCACGGTCATCATGAGCCCGGCCACCGATTCGTCCAGCTCTCCCATCAGCACGTCGAAATCTATTTCGCCGTCGGAGTTGGAGGGAATGGCCACGCTCTCGAATCCGCACATCGTGGCGGTCGCCGGGTTTGTGCCGTGCGCCGAGTCGGGAATCAGGATCCGCCGCCGCCGTTCTCCGTTGGCCAGGTGATGGGCCCGGATCAGCTGCAGTCCGACGAACTCCCCCTGGGCGCCGGCCGAGGGCTGGAGGGTGACTCCGGGAAAGCCGGTGATTTTCTTGATCTGGCCGCCCAGCCGGTGGAGCAGTTCCAGGGCGCCCTGCAGCTGCTCGTCGGGCTGGCCGGGATGTATCCGGTTGAAGCCCTCCAGGCGGGCGGTGGCTTCGTTGATCTTGGGATTCTGCTTCATGGTGCAGGAACCCAGCGGGTACATGTCGGTGTCGATCGAGAAATTCTTCTGCGAGAGTCGCACGAAATGCCGCACCACGTCCACCTGCGATACCTGGGGCAGCGGCAGGTCGCGGCGCAGTTGGTCGGCCGGCAGCAGGTCCTCGGGTCCGCCCATCCCCGGGTCGGGATCGGGCAGGGCGACCCCGCTGCGGCCCTCCTGCGAGAGCTCGTAGATTACCGGTTCGCGCCGCCGCATCAGACGCTCTCCAGGGCGCCCAGGAGCGATTGCAGGGCGGAGGAGCCGGTGCGCTCGGTGAACGCCAGCAGCAGATGGTGGTCAAGCGCCGGGTCCAGCCGTCCGAGGTCGATTCCCCCGACGATGCCGCGCTCGGCCAGGTGGGCGTTGACCTCGGCCGCCGGGACCGGGCAGCGCAGCGGGAACTCGCGCACGACCGGGCCGGCCGCATCAGGGGCGAACCCGGCCGGCCAATCGGCCGCCAGGGCGCGGTGGGCGTTCTGCAGGCTCAGGGTGGCCAGCTTGCCGAACCCCACCTTTGCCCAGGGCGCAGAGGTGGATGGTCGCCGCCAGGGCCACCAGCGCCTGGTTGGTGCAGATGTTCGAGGACGCGCGCTGGCGACGGATGTGCTGTTCGCGCGTCTGCAGGGTCAGGACGTAGCCCTCGTTCCCGTTCGAATCGCGGGTGCGCCCGGCGATGCGGCCCGGTATCCGCCGCAGGTAGCGCTGCGCCAGCGCGAAGTACCCGGCGCCGGGTCCGCCCAGGGCCGGGGCTCCGGCCAGGTGCCGCAGTTCGCCGACCGCCAGGTCGGCGCCGAGCTCGCCCGGGGGTTTGATCAGGCCCAGGGCGACGGGCTCGCCGGCCACGATCACCATCGCGCCGGCCTCGCGGGGCGGCCGCGATAACCGCGTCGACCGGTTCGAGCCAGCCCAGGTAATTTGGGCGCTGGATCGCCACGCAGGCCGTTTCGGCGTCGATCTCATCCGAGAGTACGGCGCTGGCGTCGGCCAGCCCGGATCCGTCCGCGCGCCAGGTGGCGGGCTGTCGGATCTCCACGTCCAGCGGCTCCAGGTACGTCGACGCCACCGCGCGCCAGGCGGGGTCGACCGACGCCGAAAGGACCACTTTCGACCGGCCGGTGGCCCCTAGGCTCAGCGCGATCGCCTCGGCCAGCGCCGAGGCGCCGTCGTACATGGAGGCGTTGGCCGCGTCCAGTCCGGTCAGGTCGCAAATCAGGCTCTGGAACTCGTAAATCGCCTGTAGCGTGCCCTGCGAAATCTCCGGCTGATAGGGTGTGTAGGCGGTGTAGAACTCCGAGCGCAGCAGCATCTGGTCGACCAGGGCCGGCACGTAGTGGTCGTACCAGCCGCCGCCCAGAAAAGCCGGGCCGGAGCCCAGCGACCGGTTCCTGCCGGCCAGCTGGCCCAGGTGCTCCAGCACCTCCATCTCGGCCAACGGCGGTCCGACGCCCAGCTGTGGGTCGCGGTGCTTTGCCGGGATGTCAACGAACAGGTCGTCGATCGCCGGGACGGCCGATGGCGTCCAGCATCACCGCATGGTCGTCGGGGGTGTTAGGCGCGTAACTCATCGATCAACGCGTCGTAGGCGGTGGAATCCAGGAGCGAGTCCAGCTCGGCCGGATCGCCGATGCGCAGGCGGATCATCCACCCGCCGCCGAACGGCTCGTCGTTGACCAGTTCGGGGGCCATCTCCAGTCCGGAATTGATCGCCACGACCTCGCCCGAAACCGGCGCGTACAGGTCCGAGACCGCTTTCACCGACTCGACGACTCCGAACGGCTCCATCTGCTTGAAGCTCGTTCCCACCGCCGGCAGTTCGACGAAGACGATGTCGCCGAGTTCACTCTGGGCGTAGTCGCTGATCCCGACCGTGACCTCGGATTCGGTCTCCGGCCGGGCCCATTCGTGTTCACGCGAATAGCGGCGGTCTTGGGGGTTCACGTAGCCCTCCGGATCGGGTCTTTTCGGTTGTCTTGGAGCGGACTGTCAGGACGGCTTCGCGCGCCAGCGCCGCACGTTGGAGTAGAAGGGGAGTTCGCAGAGGCGCGCCGGCGCCGACCGGCCCCGGACCACCACCTCGACGGCGTCGCCAATTTTGCAGTCCGGGGGCAGGAAAGCCATCGCAATTCCGCACTCCAGGGTGGGCGAATAGGTGCCCGAAGAGACCTCGCCGGGCCCGCGCGCGGTGTCGACCGGATAGCCGTCGCGGGGCACGTGCCGAGACTCCATCCTGAGGCCGAACAGGCGCCGCGCCGGCCCCTCCGATTTGATCTGGGCAAGCCGTCGGCTGCCGGTGAATTGCCCCTTGTCGAGCCGCACGACTCCGCCGAGATTGGCCTCGTAGGGGTTGATTTCGACTGAAAGCTCGTGGCCGTGCAGCGCCATGCCGGCCTCCAGTCGGAGGGTGTTGCGGGCGCCCAGACCGGCCGGGGCGACGCCGGCGTCGCAGAGCGCGGCGAACACTTCGGCGGCGTCTCCCGCCTCAAGGAATATTTCGAATCCGTCCTCGCCGGTGTAGCCGGTCCGGGCCAGCCAGCAGATCCGGCCGGCCAATTGGGTGGCCACTATTCCGGCGCGCCGGATGCCGGACAGGTCGCAGTCGGCCAGATCCTCGATCAACTGGTTGGTCTGAGGCCCCTGGACCGCCAGCAGCGCGCAGTCGAACGTGATGTCGCGCAGCGCGGCGTCAAAGCGCGGCTGGCTTAGCGTTTCCCAGTCGACCTCGCGGTTCGCCGCGTTCACAACTACCAGGTAGCGATCTTCCGACCAGCGGTAGATCATGGCGTCGTCGACGACTCCCCCGTCCTCGCCCAGCAGCAGCGTGTACTGCGATCGGCCGTCGCGCAGCCGGTCGACGTCGTTGGAGAAGTGGTGCTGGAGCAGGTCCCGGGCCTGAGGTCCCTCCACCAGGAATTCGCCCATGTGGGAAACATCGAACATGCCGCAGCGCTCGCGCACCGAGCTGTGCTCGGCGATGAGGCCCTCGTACTGGACCGGCATGCTCCAGCCGGCGAAATCGACCATGCGCGCGCCGGCCGCCAGGTGCTGGCGGTAAAGCGGCGTCTTGCGGAGTTCGAACATCCGCGAAATTTTATGTATCGAGGCGCCATTGCCGGTCCGAATCGGGCGGTCAAATTGCCAAAATTGACCCAGCCAGCCACGCCCGCGGGCTGCCGCCTCCGCTCTCGCCGAACTGGGGACTCATTGACCGCTCCCGAATCCGAATCGGACCCGCGCGGCCGCGCGCTCGAGCTTCTGGGGGAGACCCTCGAGCTGGTGGCGGTCCTGCGCTCGGAGGACGGGTGCCCCTGGGACCGGGCGCTCCGGATCGAGGACATGGGCCAGTACGTGATCGAGGAGGCCTACGAAGTCGCCTCCGCCGGATCGGGCGATATGGCCGGACTCACCGAGGAGCTGGGCGATCTGCTGCTGCTGATCCTGATGCAGGCCCAGATCGCCGCCGAAGCGGAAGAATTCGACGTGGCCGCGGTGGTTTCCGAGCTCAACGCCAAGCTGGTTCGCCGTCATCCGCACGTCTTCGGCGACGCCCGGGCGAGCGACCCGGCCGAGGCGATCGCGATCTGGCAGTCGGTAAAGGCCGAGGAGCGATCGGGCAACCCGCCCGGCGAGGCCAAGCCCATCCCCGGCTACCTGCCCGCGCTCAAATACGCCCGCGAACAGATCGCCCGGGCCCGCGGTGGGCCGGAGCCGGGCGACGTTCCGGGCGGTTCGCCGGCCGCGGCGGCGGCGCTGGCCGACCGCATCTACGAACTGGTGGCCGAAGCCGACGAACTGGGGATCGACGCCGAGACGGCGCTGCGACGTCGCGTCGACGACTTAATCGGGGAAGGCGTTGCCTGAAGGTGCCGGAGGGCGAGCGGTCCTGACCCCGGGCGGGAGCGGATTTGCAAGGCTCCCCGGGCTGAGGATCGGTCACTACACCGACCGCTTGGCCGGCACCGGCTGCACGGTGCTCGCGTTCGATCCCCCGGCGGTGGCCGGGGTGGACGTCCGCGGTTCCTCGCCGGGTACGCGCGAGATCGCTCTGCTCTCCCCTCTGGCCAAGGTCGACCGGATCGACGCGTTGGTCCTCTGCGGCGGCAGCGCGCTGGGGCTTTCGGCCGCCGGCGGCGTCGCCGACCGGCTCCGCGCCGAGGGCCGCGGCCACCCGACTCCGGCCGGGCCGGTCCCGATAGTCCCGGCCGCGGTCGTATTTGACCTGGCCACCGCCGATCCGGTCTGGCCGGGACCGGCCGAGGGCGCGGCGGCCTACCTTGCGGCCGATGGCGGCGGGTTCGACTGCGGCAACGTGGGGGCCGGAACCGGCGTGACCGCCGGGCCGGGATCTGCCGGAACCAAGTCCGGCCTGGGCGCGGCCCTGATCGAACGCGGCCCGCTGCTGGTCGGGGCGCTGGCCGCGGTCAATCCGCTGGGCACGGTGGTCGACGAGAGCGGGGCGCAGCTGGCGGGCCTTCGCATCGACGGCGTCGTGGCCGCGCCGGAGCGCTCCTATGAGCTGATGGACGACGGCCTCGGAAACACCGTCATCGCGGCCATCGTCTGCAATGCCGAACTGGACAAACCGGGCGCCACCCTGGTCGCCCGCATGGCCCACGACGGGATGGCGCGGGCGGTGCGGCCTACCCATACCGCATCCGACGGCGACACGGTTTTTGCCGCCGCCTGCGGGGAAACGCGGATCGGGGCCCGTTCCGATCTGGTCGGCGCCCTGGCCGCGGACGCCCTCGCGGCCGCCATCCGCCACGGCGTGCGGGCGGCGCGATCGGCCTACGGCATCGATGCCGCCGAAGGCGCCGGGCGGACCCCGTGACCCGCCCGATCGCCCTGCTGACTGATTTCGGCCTCGACGATACGTACGTGGCGCAGATGAAGGCGGTCCTGGCCGGGATCGCGCCCGACGCGCTCGTGCTGGACATCTCGCACGCGGTCCGACCGCACGACATCGCGCACGGGGCGTTCCTGCTCGAGACGGCCCTGCCGGTCCTGCCTGCCGGGACGGTCGTGATCGCAATAGTCGATCCGGGAGTGGGTGGAGACCGTGCCGCCGTGGCCCTGGTGACTCCGCGGGCGGTCCTGGTGGGACCCGACAACGGGATCCTGTGGCCGCAGGCGCAGGCCGCAACAGCTGAAGGCGGGCAGGCCGAATTCTTCGAACTGACCAATCCCGCGTTCTGGCGCGACCGGATCTCGAGCACGTTCCACGGGCGCGACGTGTTCGCCCCGGTCGGCGCCCGACTGGCGCTGGCCGGCGACGACGAGCTGATTCCGCTGCTCCGGAAGATGGGGCGGCCCCTGGAAGAAGCGCGCCGGCTCGAGCTCCACCGCGCCGAAGAAGTCGAAGGGGAGTTGCGCGGCCGCGTGCTCCACCAGGACCGGTTCGGGAACCTGGTCACCAACATCCACGGCGATCAGATCCCCGACATCGGCAACGCCGCGGTGCTGGTCGAGGACGGCCGGCGCATGCTGGAGCTGGGCGCGCCGGCGCGCACCTACAGCCAATACGATCATTTGGTGGCACTCGTTGGCAGCGCCGGCTATCTGGAGCTGGCGATACCCAGCGGATCGGCGGCGCGCTTGTTCGGTGCGCGCGCCCAGACCCTGCAGATCACCGTTCGCACCACCCGGAGGACCAGCCCGGAATGAAGCTTCTTGGATACATCGACGCCGACGGAAACCGCCGCTGCGGACGGTTGGTCGGGGACGGGGTGGAGTCGTTCACCGATCACGCCGACCTCATCGAACTGGTCAGGGCGGCCGAGGAGAGCGGTGGATCGCTGGCCCAGGTAGCCGACGCGGCCGCGGTCGAAGAGGGGCCCTCGCTTGGCCTGCTCCGCTCCGGCGCGGGCGCTCCGCTCCCGCGCCTGACGGTCCCGCTGCAGATTCCAGAAGCATGGGGCGCCGGAGTCACCTACCGCAAGAGCGCCGAGTTCCGCGACGAGGACATGAGCGCCCCCACCGGCATCTACGACCAGGTGTACCTGGCCGAACGACCCGAGCTCTTCTACAAGGGAGACCACCGGCACGCGGTCGGACCGGGTGAGGCGGTGACCATCCGTTCCGATTCGGAATTTACCGCGCCCGAACCCGAGCTGGCCCTGGTCCTGGCTTCGGACGGTCGGATCCTGGGGTACACGCTCTGCAACGACAACTCGGCCTGGGACATAGAGCGCGCCAATCCGCTCTACCTACCCCAGTCCAAGGTCTTCTACGGCTGCATCGCGATCGGACCGGTGGTCGTTACCGCCGACGAACTGCCCGATCCGCGGTCGGGCGAACTGGAGGCCCGGATCGTCCGCGACGGGGCGCCGATATTCTCCGGGCGGGTCGACCTGGGGCAGATCCGGCGCGAATTCTCCGACCTAGTCGATCACCTGATCCGTAACAATCCGATCCACTCCGGGACGGTGCTAACCACCGGAACCGGAATAATCGTCGAGGAGGACTGCGCCGTCCGCGACGGCGACGTCGTAGAGATCGAGCACCGGGTCATCGGCACCCTGTCCAATCCGGTGCTGAAACTGGGTTCGGAGCAGCGCGGACCCGGCTGAACCCGGGTCCCCACTTGTGCCTAGGCGCCGAGCGTCCCCAGCGCCTCGGCGCAACCCGACTGGAGCAGCCGGAAGTCGTTGCTCAGGTTTATCAGCGTGAATCCCTCTTCGACGAATTCGCGCGCCAGGGTGGGCGAGCTGACCGAGATGCCGGCCGGCTTGCCGGCCGAGCGGGCGCCGGCCAGGATCTTGCTCAAAGCGGCCCGGTGGCCCGGATCGACGTAGGCCTGGTCCCCGCGCAGCCCCATTTCCAGGGCCAGGTCGTTGGGGCCGATGAACATGCAGTCGATGCCGTCGACGGCGGCGATCGCGGCCGCGTTTTCGACCCCCAGCGGATCCTCGATCTGCGGGATCACCAGGATGTTGTCGTTGGCCCAGTCGCCGCGGTAGGAGGGGTTCATCAGGGTTGCCCGCGAGGAACCGACCGAGCGGTGGCCGCGCGGAGGGTAGCGGCAGGCCGAGGCGAACGCTACGGCCTGCTCGACGGTGGAGACGTGCGGCAGGACTATTCCCAGCGCGCCGGCGTCCAGCATCCGGTTGATCGTTTCCTTGTCGTGGTCCCAGACCCGGGCCATCGGTATGCCGCCGCGAGCCTCGATCGCGGTGAACGCCGCCGTTGCGGCGGATAGGTCCCAGGCGCCGTGCTCGGCGTCGACCACCGCCCACTCGTAACCGGCGGCGATGCAGGCCTCGCCGGCCATCGGCGATCCGAAATTGAGGAACGCGCCGACCGAAACCTGGCCATTTTCGATCTTGCGCTTTACGAAGTTGCCGTCGTTCATCAGCCTCGCTCGGAAATCTCTGCCCACGGGTGGTAATCGCGGCCCCGCCGCGGGGGCGGAGCCTGCACGTCCAAGTTTGCCTTCGCCGGGCCCGGACGGGATGGTCCCGCGTCCATAGAATCGCAGCGATCCAGCCCCGAATTGACCCGGAAGCGGCGACCTCCCTTGGCCGACTACTGGAACTTCGAGTTGCTCTCGCTCGGCGACTTCACGCTGTCGGCCGGCCGCCTGACGGCGGCGGCCGCGTTCGCCCTGGCCGGCCTGATCGTTTCACGGATTGCGGCGTGGCTGGCCTACCGCTGGCTCCACCGGCGCTGGGACCTTTCCGACGGCGCCGACCGCGCCGCCCTGCGGGCGGTCAAGGTCGCGATCGTCCTGATCGGCTTCTACCTGGCCGTCGAGCAGCTGGGCGTCGGGCGGTTCGGTTTGGGCCAGATCCAGGATTCCGAACTCACCGTCAGCGGAATCTTCCTGGCGCTCATCATCGTCTGGGTTACCTGGAACGTCTCGCACGTCGCGGCCGAACTGGTGCAACAGTGGATTACCGACCTGGATCTGAGCCGGTCGCTGGCGACGCTGATCACCAATCTGACCCGCGCGATCGTGATCTTCATCGGGTTCTACATAGCCGCCTCCTCGCTGGGCTTCGACCTGAACGTGGTTCTGCTGCCGCTTTCGGCGCTCGGACTCGGACTCGGCTTCGGCATGCAGCGCATCGCCGAGAACTTCGTTTCGGGCGTGATCCTGCTCGGCGAGCGCCCGGTCAAGGACGGCGACGTGATCTCGATATCAGGAGTCACCGGGATCGTGGAATCGATCGGGCTGCGTTCCACCGTAATCCGCACTTTCGCCGGGACCGAGGTGATCATGCCCAATTCGGAGCTGATCACCAATCACTTCGACAACTGGACCCTGACCAACACGCGGGTACGGGGCGATGCGACCGTCGGCGTCGCCTACGGTTCCGACCCCGAACAGGTGATGGATATCCTCATGACCGAGATGGTGGCCCACGCCGACGTGCTGGAGGAGCCCGGACCGCGCGTCTTCTTCCGCGAATTCGGCGATTCGGCGCTCAATTTCCGCGTCATCTACTGGGTGGAAGCGCCGGCCAAGCGGCTCAGCACGCTCACCGACCTGCTGTGCGCCTGGTACCAGCGGTTCGCCGAGGCCGACATCGAAATCCCCTTCCCGCAGCACGATGTCCACATCCGCTCGGGCGCGCTGCCGGCGCCACCGGATCCGGAGCGGTAGGTCGGATCGACCGGCCGCGGCGCGCCGGACCCGTGACCGGTCCCGATCGCAGAGTCGAGCATGGCTGACCGGCTGAAGGGCAAGGTCGCGATCGTCACCGGCGCCGGCCGGAGCGACGAAGAAATCGAGGGGACCGGCTCGGCCGCCGCGATCGCTTTCTGCCGTGAGGGGGCCCGCGTCCTGCTTGTGGACCTTGACACCGAGAACTCCGAAAAGACCCGGCGGCAGATCGCCTCCGAAGGCGGCGTCGCGTCGGTCTTCGCGGCGGACGTGACGAGAGAGGCTGAGTGCGGGGCGGCGGTCGAGGCGGCGGCGGCCAGGTTCGGGAAACTGGACATCCTCGTAAACAACGTGGGCATCACCGGGCGCGGAACGGTCACCGATTTCGATGAGTCGGAATGGGACCGGGTGTTGGACGTGAACCTCAAGAGCATGGCCATGATGGCCAAGTACTCCGTCCCCCGGATGGCCGCGGGCGGAGGCGGGTCGATCGTGAACATCTCGTCGATCGACGGCCTGTTGACCGGATCCTCCCGCAATATCCCCTACGCGGCCGCCAAGGGCGCGGTTGTGGCCCTGACCCGGAACATGGCCGGGCATCACGGCCGCCAGAACATCCGGACCAACTGCATCGCCCCCGGCCACATCTTCGGCGCCCTGGTCAAGGGCAGGATGTCGGCCGAGATGCGCGAGCTCCGCCGCAAGGCCGCGCCGCTGGGGGTCGAGGGCACGGCCTGGGACGTTGCGATGGCGGCGCTGTTCCTGGCCAGCGACGAGGCGCGCTGGATATCCGGGGTCGTCCTCCCGGTGGACGCCGGACTGATGGCCACCACCCCGCTGGCGATGTACCCGTATCTGATTTCCGACTAACGCACCGACTCACCAAGGAGGTATTGATGCCATATCAGTTCGAACCCGGAAAAATGTACCGGATGCCCACCCATTTCGGCCCCTCGCTGGGGCCGCGCCAGGGGCCGGGCGGGCGCAAGTTCGCGTGCGATGGCAATCCCCGAACCACCTCGGTCTCGGTCAGCTTTCTCTCCGACCGCGATCAGTTGAACGCGCTGCTCCCGCAGGGATTCGAAGTCGGCGAACGGCCGGTCGTTACCGTGAACGCTTCCTACATCAAGGAAATCGAATGGCTGGCCGGACGCGGCTACAACACGCTCGGAGTCACAATCGCGTCCGTGTTCAAAGGAGAACGGGACAGGGCGCGGGGACCGTTCCTGACCGTGCTCTGGGAGAACCTCGCCGACCCGATCATCACCGGGCGCGAGGACATCGGGTTCTCCAAGATCTACTGCGAACTGCCGGAACCCATCGTTTGCGGCGGCAAGACCCGTTGCACCGCCGGGTGGCTCGGACACAAGTTCATGGACCTGCAGGTAGAGGGTCTGGGGCCTCCGCCCGACGCCGGCCCGGCCGAATCGGTCGACGGCATGCTCCACTACAAATACGTCCCGAAGACGCAGTTCTGGGGCGAGGCCGATTTGCAGTACGCCGTGCTGACGCCCTCGGAAACGCCCAACCGCAAGGTGATCGAACACCGGGTTGGGAAGGGGTCGGTGACCTTTCACCGGTCCGCGTGGGAGGACCTGCCCACCTTCTATACGGTGGTCAACGCCTTAGCCGATTTGGAGGTCAGGGAGGTGCTGGGCGGATCGGTGACCAGGACCATAGGCGGGAAGGACCTGGGCGATCAGCGCATCCTGCGGTGAGCCGGGTTCGCGCCTGACCCACTAAACGCAAAGGGCTCCGGTTCCGCGCCTCCCGATCTCGCGCCTTCACCGCGCGTTCGCGGAAGCGCGGCCGAACGCCCGTACTACGCCGGTTCGATCCTGAGCACCCAGTCGTAGCCCTGCCCGGTCTTGGGCGGATTGAAGGTGTGGTACGCGCGGCCGGGAACCAGGGCCGGATCCTGGTACTCGCCCGCCCGCGGATCGAACCAGCGCGCCCTCAGGGATTCGGCCGACAGGGCCTCCATGTCGAGGGTGAAGCCGTGACCGTGCGATGTGTAGCAGAGAACCAGACTGCGGTCGGCCGAACTGGTCGCGCATATGTGCCCGGCGTCGGCGGCGCGGTCGGTGCGGACGATCAGGTCGTTGTCGGGAATCCGGCTGGCGTAATCGGGGATCCCCTCCATCAGCTCCCGCAAAAATCCCATCTGGTGCGAACCCGGCAACTGGAGCGCGATCGGCCAGGGCAGATTGGCGCCGAAGGTCGGTTCGGGCCCGCCCGGCCGCCAGAACATGAACACGTCGTTGCAGCCGTAGGTGTGGCCGCAGGCCCCGGAAAACGCCGCCCAGTAGGCCTGTTTGCGAACGAGCCAGGCGTCGGCCCGGGGGTAGAAGTCGCGCAGGAACTGGGGCATGTTCTCGTACATGGGCTCTGCGTCCAGCGTCGGCTTGGGCGGGTCAAGCGACCAGTCATGCTCGACCATCCGCCAGTTCGGGTTCTCAAGCAAGTGCCCGGACTGTATGGAATTGAAATCGCACCATTCGGCGGCGTGGAACCATTGCGAGGAGCTCTGTTGCCCGCTCGGGTGGTAGGTGATCAGGCCCCTGCCGCCGTCGCCGTCGGCGATCCCGGCCGCCTGGCGACCGAAGACTTCGGCCTTGCCGTGTTCGGGCTGGTCGCCGCCCAGCATCCAGATGACCGGCCGGCCGCGATAGCGCCGGCCCAGGAAGTTACCCTGCGCGTAGGCGTTTGATTCGTCGACCAGGGGGCGCTCGAGATAGTGCTCGCCGCCGGGAGTGCGGGCCGTGACGACGTAGCCCCAGTTGGGCAGCAGCACGGCGTACATGCCCAGTTCCTCGCAGCGGTCGACAACCCAGTCGAGGTGCTCGAAGAACGCCTCGTTGGGGCGCGACGGATCGTCGTCCGCATAGGGTGCGTGTCCGAATCGATTGGGTTGGTAGCGGATGTCGAACACGACCATCTGGATCGCGTTGAATCCCTTGGCCGCCCGGTCGCTCAGGTAGTGATCGGCCTCCGCCCTGTCCAGGCGATAAAGCAGCCGCCAGGCGGTATCTGCCAGGTAGAAGAAAGGGTTGCCATCCGAATCGAGCAGGTAGCGCCGGTTCGGCGAAATGGTCAAGGGCATGCGGCCACAACGCTGGTGAGGATTTGGTCGACGGGTTGGTGTTGTGAGGTCAAAGCTGGTCGAATTCGTCGGCGGTCAATCCGGCCTGACGCACGATGCTGCGCAAAGTTCCCACGGCAATTTAGCGATGACGCGGGACTATGGCCGTGCGAACCGCATGGCCTTCAGCCTTGGCGAATTTGACGTGGCCACCCTTCTGACTGACGATCTGAAACCCGGCGGATCGAAGCTTGCGAGCGACTTCACGGTAGGTGAGCGGTTTAACCGGCCATGACCTCGACTTCGATCTCGAGGATTTGCGGGTGCGAATGGGCATTTGGCGGCTCGTAGTGGGGCTCGAGTGCCTCCTTGAGGTTCCCGAGTGATTCGTCAACGGTTTTGCCCTGGCTGGCAACGTCGATTCCCAGCGCCTGGACGACAAACCACTCCGCTTCCCGATAAACGCTCACCAGAAATTTTTGCTTCGTTTGGATTCCATGAACGAGATCTTCGGAATTATTGCCAAACCGAGGCTGCGAGGTTCAGTACGGCAGAATCCAAATCGTTCGAGCGTGTCCGTGCGAGCGTCGCGATCGTGCTTAAACATTTCCGGTTTGGTCGGCGACGCTCAGGGAAGGCCTGCCACGGCCACCTGGGAGAATCCGGCCGGTTGCAAGACTCGCTAAATCCTGTCGCTTCCACACTCCCGCCCGGTCGACCAAGGTCGCTCCGACGGTCGCCACAGGCAATGGCGTCCGGTCTCGCAAAATCTGGGAGACTGCCCACGCGCCAATCGCCACCGGAGATGTCCGCCGCATGAACTGCCACCAGGCAATCGCCCACGCGCTCAAGGCCGAGGGGGTTGAGTACCTCTTCGCGTTCCCGCACAACCCGGTGATTGATGCCTGCGCCCAAGTAGGGATCAAGCCGATCATCGGGCGTACCGAACGCACGGTGATCAACATGGCCGACGGCTATTCGCGCGTTAGCCGGGGAGAGCGAATCGGGGTGGTGGCGGTCCAGTACGGACCCGGCGCCGAAAACGCGTTCGGCGGCGTCGCCCAAGGCTTTGCCGATTCGACCCCGTTCCTGGTGCTGACCGGCTCCTACCGGGCGAACCGCCTGGACATAACGCCGATGTTCGACGCGGTGCCCAGTTACCGCGCGATCACCAAGTGGGCCGGCCAAATCGCGACCCCGGACGTGACCCTGGACCGCATGCGGCGGGCGTTCACGCTCCTGCGCAACGGCAAGACCGGACCGGTCCTGCTGCAGCTGCCGATGGACGTCGGGGCCCGGGATTTTCCCGGCGACGCGGGCTCCTACCGGCCCGCCCGCCGGCATCGCAGCATGGGCGACCCGGCCGACGTGGCCGAACTGGTCAGGCGCCTTACGGCGGCCGAACGGCCGGTCATTCACGCCGGCGCGGGCGTCCTCTACAGCGATTCCTCGCCCCGCCTGATCGAGTTGGCCGAACGGCTGCACGTACCGGTCTGCGTGACCCTGAACGGCAAGAGCGCCTTCCCGGAAGACCACCCGCTTTCGCTGGGGGTGTTTGCAAAGGCCAACACCCTGCCGGCGTGCAAGTTCGTCGCCTCGGCCGACCTTGTCCTGGGCCTGGGTTCGAGTTTTTCCATCGCCAACCAACAGGCGTCGCTACCCGCCTCCGCCGACCTCATCCAGGTGATCGACTCGGAAGTCGACCTGCAGAAGGACTATCCGGTGGCTCACGCGGTGATCGGCGACCTGGACCTGGTGCTTGGGCAGGTGCTGGCCGAGATCGAGGACTCCGGCGCGAACCCGCGCCGCGATCCGCGCCCGCAGATTAAGGCCGCCCACGCCGAATGGATGGCCCAGTGGTCGGACCGGTTCGAGGATCGGGATTCCCCGCTCAGTCCCTACCACGTGATCGGCGAGCTGATGGCGGCGGTCGACCCAGATGAGACCATAGTCACCCACGATTCGGGTTTCCCGCGCGATCAGACCGCTCCCTTCTGGAAGTCGCGTCCCGGCGGCTACTACATCGGCTGGGGAAAGTCCACCCAGCTGGGGTACGGCCTGGGCCTGGCCTACGGGGCCAAGCTGGCAAGCCCGCAAAAGCAGGTGATAAACATCATGGGCGATGCGGCCGTAGGGATGGCCGGCATGGACTTTGAGACCGCCGCCCGCAACGATATCGGCGTGCTGACCGTGATCCTGAACAACGAGGTGATGTCGGGGTACGAAAAGCACATGCCGACCGCGGTGGAGAAGTGGCGGGCCGACCGACTCGGCGGCGACTACGCGGCGATAGGCAGGGCGCTGGGGGTCGAGAGCGAGCGGATCGGCGAGCACGACCAGCTCGCCCCGGCCTTCCGGCGCGGCCTGGCGGCGGCGGCCGACGACCGGCCCTACATCCTGGAAATAATGACCCGGCCGGAGCCGGTCATGTCCAATTACCTGCAGCAGTTCGGGCTTGAGCAGCTCAATTAGGGGCTGCCGGCCTCCAATCAAGGCTGGGAGCTGACCGCGTTGGCCCACCGTCGGGGAGGCCCCCAGGCCGAAATCCGGATGGCCCGGTTTCCCGAAGCGCTGCGCTACGCGGCGCGGGTGATGCTGCTGGTCTACGAGACGAGTCCGCGGCTCACGATCACGCTGGCGGGTCTGACCCTGCTGGCGGCCCTGGTCCCGGCGGTGCAGGTCTGGACGTTCAAGCAGATCATGGACGGGATCGGCCTGGAGATCTCGGGGCGCGGCGACGGCGATCTCGGTCCGATTCTGATGATGGTCGGGGCCAATTTCCTGGCCCAGCTGACTGGATTCGGGACCAGGTCCGGGATCGCCCTGGTGCGCGGCACCCTGGGCGACCTCTTCTCGAACCGGGCCAATCTGATGATCCTGGAGAAATCCGAGTCGCTCGACGTCTCATATTTCGAGAACCCGGCGTTCTACGACCGCCTGGAGAACGCGCAGCGCGAGGCGCGCGAGGGCCCGGTGCAGATCGTGAACGAGACCTTCGGTCTGGCCCAGAGCCTGATAACCCTGGCGACGATGATCGGGCTGCTGTTCACGCTCTCCTGGTGGGTCGTGGCGGTGGTGCTGGTCACGACCGCCCCGTCGCTGCTGGTCGAGGTCATGTACTCGCGCGAACGGTTCCGGCTGCTCACCTTCCGCTCGCCGCTGGTGAGGCGCCTGGCCTACTTCCGCTGGCTGATCACCAACGACGACTACATCAAGGAGATGCGGATTTTCGATCTCGGACGGTACCTGATCGGGATCTACCGGCGCACGTTCGACCGCTTCCACCTCCAGAACCGCTCCCTGCTCGTGCGCAGCAACCGGGCCGGCTTCCTGCTGCAGGCGCTCGGCGCCGCGGGCGGCCTGGGCGTGTTCATTTATGTCGCCCTGGGCGTATACCGCCAGGAGCTGCCGCTCGGCGACATCTCGCTGTTCTTCCAGTCTTACCAGCAGACCGTGCTGACGACGGGGATGGTGCTCACCAGCATCGCCTCTCTATACGAGCGCGGGTTGTTTGTGAAGAACTTCTACGATTTCCTCGAATTCGCTCCCCTTGTGCCGAACCGCGGCGGAGGCGAGCGGGTGCCGCGACCGATCAGCGAAGGGATCGTCTTCGAGGATGTCCACTTCACCTACCCGGGCACCGACCAGGAAGTTCTCCGCGGACTGTCGTTCGCGATTCGGCCCGGCGAGAAGGTGGCGATCATCGGCGTCAACGGGGCCGGCAAGACCACCGCCATAAAGCTATTGGCCCGGTTCTACGACGTCGACGGAGGGCGCATCCTGATCGATGGGCGCGACCTGCGCGAATACGCCGTTGCCGACATCCGTTCCCAGATCGGGGTCATCTTCCAGGACTACGGCACCTACCAGGAAACGGCCGCCAACAACGTCGGATTCGGGGAAATCGCGCGGCTGGAGGACATGGACCGAATCCGTTCGGCCGCCGAAAAGGGCGGCGCCACCCCGGTCATCGAGGAGCTGCCGGCCGGATTCGCCACCCAGCTGGGACGCTGGTTCGGCAGCGGCGGGGTGAATCTATCCGGCGGCCAGTGGCAGAAGATCGCGCTGGCGCGGGGTTTCATGCGCGACGCCCAGCTGCTGATCCTGGACGAACCGACCGCGGCCCTGGACGTGGAGTCCGAAGCCGAGGTGTTCGAACGCATCCGCGGGCTGACCGAGGGGCGCATGGCGATCCTGATCTCGCACCGCTTCACCACGGTGCGGATCGCGGACCGCATAGTCGTCATCGCCGACGGCAGGGTCCTCGAACAGGGTTCGCACGAGGAATTGATGCAGCTTGACGGCGAATATGCGCGCCTGTTCGAGATGCAAGCCAAGTCATACCGCTGAGCCGCAATTCCGCGGCACCATCATTCCCGAATTCGAATCCGCGACTCGTCCACTATCCAAAGTTGGCCGCTTGGAACTGCTTCGGCGAATCGCTCAACCAGAATCTGACCCAATCCCAATATCGCGTCGCGAGACGCGATCGCAGCACAATGATTCCCGAGTGCCTGCCCGGCGGGTAATTGCGGATGTCAGCAAAATCCAGATCCAGGGTTATCAGCATCCGACGTTCAGCGATGCAAGCAGATGCGATCGCCGAATCCGACGCCCCGCCAAGCCCTTCGTTCAGTGCCGTTTCGACATCGTGGCAAGATCCGGCAAACAAGTTCTTGAATTGACCCGGCAAGTTCTCGTCCAATTTGAACCGCACGGGTCGCGCCTACGCGCTGAGGGGTACGATTCGCTCGCGGGCTAGCTCGGCGGCGTACTGAAGGGAAGCTCTGACTGCATCGGCAGGAACAGACGGATAACTCTCTCTCTGATCTCCTCAGCAGTCAATCCGGCAGCCAAGTCATCTAAGGTCACGGTCGCCGTCACGCGCGTTCCCGCAATGCAGGCCTGGCCGTGACAAACGCTCGGATCTACGGTGATGTATTCACGCCAATCCGCGGACTATCCTCCCTCGCCATCAATCAATCTTTTCTTGGTTTTTTCCGGAATCGCGATTCTCTAATCGCGACCTCACCGCTGGCGCCAATCGTTTAGGCCGCCCACGCGGGTCGGAATTCCAACGGTTCGCAGGCACGTATCCAATTCCGGGCAGTCTGATTGGAATTGCAGCCGACCAAAAGCCAGGCCCCGGCGTCCTCGAGAGGATTCGAACCTCCGACCTTATGGTCCGCAACCATACGCTCTATCCAGCTGAGCTACGAGGACAAATTTGCGGCCGCCATTGAGCGGCGCAATTTTAGGGCCGGCCCGGTAACGAACAGGGCCAGATCGGCAACCGAATGGGCGATTATCGGCGCCAGCAAAGATCCGGTCCATTCGAAGAGCAGTCCGAACGAGAGTCCGCCCACCGTCGCCAGGGTGATGAACCGGGGTCCGAATCCGGCGAACCAGTGGTGGAGTCCGAATACGAGCGAGGTAATCAGCAGCGCCGGCCAGAATCCCATCCAGTCGGCCAGGATGTCCTGAACGAACGCGCGCCAGAAGATCTCTTCGGCGATCGGGTTGGTGATCAAAAAGAAAATCCCGCCGATGACCAGGCCACCGGCCGTATAGCGGTACTGCTGCGAGGGGTAGATGAAGACGAACCAGGTGCAAACGGCCATCACCGCCGCCGATGCGGCCAGGGTCAGCGCCCAGCCGCCGCCGTCCATCCCGACCAATCCCGGGAAACTGCCTTCGTAGAAACCGCGCGCGATCGGCAGGGCGACTATCGGCGGGATCCGGATCAGCAGGTCGCGCCAGAACCACGCCCAGGTCGTGGCCGCGGTCTGATGCGGGATCCCGTCGATGCGGACCGGTCGGTGAGCGTACGCCTCGAGGATGCTCCTGCGCAGCGATCTGATCATTGCTGGGCCACCATCCCGGCCAGCGCCGCCCGCAGCTTGAATGCCGCCGGTATGACCATCGCCAGGAGGGCGGCAGTCAGAAAGAAACCGGCCTCGGGCCAGGCCGTCGCCGACAGCAGGCCGGTGTAGAGCGCTCCGCCCACCAGGCCGAACGAAAAGGCCACCGTCTGCAGCGCCATCGCGTTGGCGCTCTGGCCCGGCGGCGAAAGGTCCCCGCCCAGGGGGATCAGGATCGTCTGGAAGGCGCTCTGGGCGAACCAGTGCAGCGACGTGACTGTCAGAAGCAGGTAGACGTTGTCCAGAAAGATGAAGCTTACGCAAGAGAGTATGGTCAACCCCAGCAGCGTCAGCAGCAGGCCGGTGCGCCCGAATAGGTCCGAGAGCCGCCCGACCACCAGCTGGGCCACCCCGCCGGCCATCGACCCGGCAAAGGCCAGCAGGCCGACGTACTCGAGCCCGCCGCCGGCCTCGTACAGGCGCGGGCCGGCCATCAGGTTAAAGAGCGCATAGGCCGCCGCGTGGGCCGCCCGCACGTATGACATCTGCCGCAGATTCGGGTTGCGCAGGCCGGCGAAAACGTTTCCGGGCGGGCGGGCGCCCTTGCCCACGCCCAGGTTCGGCAGCATCTTCAGGGAGAGCAGGAACGCCACGACCATCATCGATCCGGAAATGGCCACGAAGCGGGCGAACCCGCCCTCGCCGGTTATGAATCCGAGCACCAGTCCGGTCACCCCGACCGATCCGAACAATATGAACGAAACCGTGCCCGCGACCAGCCCGCGGTGCTGGGGCGGAGCGATCTCCAGGATGTAGTTCTGCAGGCCGGTCCAGTGCATCGCCAGGCCCAGCCCGCCGATGAGGCCGAACGGGATGCCGAGGACCAGGTTCTGGGTGATGCCCAGGAACGCCAGGTAGGCGGCCATCAGGCCCATCCCGGCAACGTAAGAGGCCTTGGATCCCCAGCGGTTGATCACCTGCAGGGCGAGCGCCCCGCCCATGGTGAAGGAGCCGCCGTGCACGGCGATCATGATCAGGGCCGCCGAAAGGATCCCGACGTCGAACTCGGTGGCGGCGAAGCTGGAAAGAAATGACATCGTCGTCGCCCAGCCGCCGGCGGCCAGAAACGTGATCGGCGTCAGCAGGACGATCGTGCGCCGCGCCGAACGCGCGGCCGGGGGCGGGCCGGCTACCTGCTGCATGGGATCGAATCGAGGGAATCGGACTCGGGTCGGTCGGCCCCGAGCAACGGCTGGCTGGCCGCGCATCGGCCGCGGCGCGCCGTTGCGAATGCCTCGCACGAGCAGGTCGGCAATTTGATTCAGCTTGCCAGCGTACGCTGCGGCAGCAGGAACAGCGCCGCCGCGACCGGCGCCAGGCAGAACACCACGAACAGAAACGGCACTCCGGAACCCATCCCCCAGAGCAGTCCGCCGGCGACCGCGCCGACGACCATGCCGACCGAGAAGGAGCTGGTGTGCAGGCCGGACAGGGTCGGGAGATCGCGCGGGGCCACCAGGTCCCCGCATATGGCCGTGATCAGCGTCTGATACGCGCTCTGGGCGAACCAGTGCATGGTCGCCCCGACCAGCAGCAGCAACAGGGAAGGGGCCTGCCAGAAGAGCAGGCAGGCGCCGATTCCGAAAAGCTTGGCCAGGAACAGCAGGTTGCGTCGCCCGAAGCGGTCGGAGGCGGCCCCGACCAGGACCTGCGACAGCCCGCCGCCGATGGCCCCGGCCGAGAGGTAGAACCCAACCGTGGCCAGATCGTCGGTCAGGTCCAGGACCACCAGCGCGGAGAGCAGCTGAAACACCCCGAACGAGAGCCCCATCGTGAGCCTTGCCGCGGCCGCGATCAGATTGGCGCGGTCGGAGAGCAGGCGCGGGTAGTCGGCGAATGACGGGGGTCGACCGAACGACTGCCGGGTCGGTAACTCGGGCAGCAGCAGCCAGATCGCGAGCGCGGCGGCGACCACGATCGCGCTTCCGCCCTGAATGCTCGCGCTCAGCCCGAACTCGGCGCCCAGGTAGGTGAGCAATGGCCCTGACACCCCGGGCGCGGCGACCATGACCAGCGCGTTGATGCCGGTTGCGAATCCGCGCCGCCGCGAGTCCACCGCCTGCAGGATGTACGCGGTCGTGCCGGTCCAGTGAAACGGCATCACCAGCCCGGCCAGCGGCGCCACCGCGATCACCTGCCAGCCCTCGTTGGCGACGCCGAGCAGGACCGCAAACACCGCCATCCCGGCGGTGCCCAGGAGGTAGGACTTGCGGCTTCCCCAGCGCGCGGCGAACGTCCCGGCATAGAGGCTGACCACGGTGGCGATTACCTGAATGATCAGCACCGCGATCACGGCTCCGCCCAGGCCCGCGTCCAGGCGGTCGCGCATCAGCACCGCCAGCAGGGTCAGGATCGGTATCCAGCCCCCGACCGAAAGCGCAAAGCAGACGTTCAGGGCCACGAAGGGCCTGTCGGTCAGACCGCTGGCGGGCGGGGCGGATTCAGGCGTGGACGTATTCACATCGCACCGAGGCGCGGCCGACGCGGTGCCTGCCAATGGTTCGTTCTGATGGGCCTTTCGGGGATCGCGCAGTAATCAGAATTCCGTCCGCACGGCGGCGGACGGATGCGCGCCCACTTGCCGGAACCAACTCCCCTGATTTTCCGTTCAAGCCTGCAGGGTTCGGCGCGGCAACACGAAAACGCTGTACAGCGCCGGCGCGTACAGCGCGGCCGCGACCAGAAACGCGGCCCGGTGATCGACCTGCCAGAGCAGGCCCGCCAGCAGGGCGCCGACGACCATGCCGGTGGAGAACATGCTGGTGTGCAATCCGGAAATGGCCGGGATTTCCGCCGGAGCGACGAGATCCCCGCTGATCGCGGTGATCAGCGTGTGGTAGGCGGCATGCGAGAACGCCTGCATGGCGGCGGCGAGCAGCAACAGCGGCAGGATCTCCGATCGCCAGAAGAGCAGCGCCGCGCCGGCGCCGATGAGCATCGACCCGGCCAGGAGATTGCGCCGTCCGATTCGATCCGAGAGGGCTCCGACCAGGACCTGGGAGGCGCCGCCGCCGATCGCGCCGGCGGTCAGGTAGAAGCCGACCGCGGCGAGCTGGCCGGTAAGGTCCAGCAGAACCAGGGCCGAGAGCAGCTGGAAGACCCCGAAATTCAGGCCCGAAACCAAACGCGCGAATGCGGCCGCAAGGTTGAAGCGGTCGGAGAGCAGGCGCAGGTAGCCGGAGAGCGGGAACCGTCGCTCCCCAAGCGCCGGGCCGGGCCCCGGTTCCAGCTCGGGCAGCGGGGCCAGCACCACCAGCGATGAAATCGCCAGCAGGCCGGCCCCGCCCAGGATGGCCGACCAGATGCCGACCGCCTGGCCCAGCCAGGTAAGAACCGGACCGGTGATTCCCGGGGCAAGGGTCATCACGAAAGCGTTTACGCCGGTCCCGGCGCCGCGGCGAGCCGGCGCGACCGACTGCAGGAGGTAGGTGCTGGTACCGGTCCAGAAAAAAGGGACCACCAGACCGGCCAGCGGCGCCAGCGCGATCACCTGCCAGCCCTCCCCGATGAGGCTGAGCAGGGCGGCGAAAGCCATCATCCCGGCGGTCCCGATCAGGAGGGTGCGGCGACCGCCCCAGCGGGAAGCGAACGACCCGGCAAAAAGGCTCACCGCCGACGCCACCGTCTGGATGACCAGGATCGTGACCATCGCCGCAAGGACGGTGGATCCCAAATGGTCTCGGAAATAGACCGCCAGCAGGGCCAGCACCGGCAGCCACCCGCCCATCGCCAGGGCCTGCGACAGCGAAAAAATCACGTACGGCCGATCGCGCAGCCGCCCCGCGGTCGAACCTACCGCCACCGCACCTGAACCCAGCAGAAGTCGTGCCGACAGGCGGCCCGCCGCCGGCCGCGCCGTTCCCGGATGATCGCGGACCGGTTGCGTCCGGATCCCTGCCAAATCCGCGGCGGCCATCCGGTTGCGGAGGGACGTAGGCCGTGCCCATGAATGGGGTCGTCCCGGTTCAAACCGCTATTGTCTTGCGGGGAAGGGCGATCGCGCTGATCGCCGAAGGGATGATCAGGACTCCGACGATCAGGAACGGGGCCCTGCCGTCCAGCTGCCACAGCAGGCCGCCCATGAGGGCCCCGCAGAACATTCCGGCCGAGTACAGGCTGGTGTGCAATCCGGACACGGCGGGGATTTCCTCGGGCTCGACCAGATCGCCCGTGATCGCGGTGATCAGGGTCTGGAACGCCGATTGGGAGAACGACTGCATGGTCGAGGCAAGCAGCAGCAGCGCCAGCAAGTCGGTCCGCCAGAAGAGGAACGCGGCCGCGGCGGCGACCGCCTTGGCCGCGATCAGCAGGTTGCGCCGGCCGACGCGGTCCGAAAGGGCGCCGACCAGGACCTGGGAAGCGCCGCCGCCGATCGCGCCGGCGGTCAGGTAGAAGCCGACCGCGGCGAGTTCTCCGGTCACGTCGAGCAGGATCAGCGCCGACAGCAGCTGAAATGCGCCGTGCGAGACCCCGGAAACCAGCCGCGTGAACGCGGCCACGGAGTTGTTCCGGCCGCGCAGCAGGGAGATGTAGGTCGCGAACTCGAACCGCCG
Organism: Chloroflexota bacterium; assembly: GCA_963664795.2. Taxonomy (GTDB): domain Bacteria; phylum Chloroflexota; class UBA11872; order UBA11872; family VXNJ01; genus VXNJ01. The sequence goes on from CAXXYJ010000008.1 coordinate 54,014, forward strand.
TTCGGGTCGCCGCACCGAGTTGGAGCCGGCCAGTTCGGGCAGCATCCACTGGGTCGCCACGACCGCGCACGCGAGCAGCGCGGCCCCGCCCAGAATCGTCGTCCCGATCCCGTAAACCTGGCCCAGGCCGGTAAGTATGGGGGCGGTGATTCCGGGAGCCACCGACATTACGAAGGCGCTTATTCCGGTCCCGGCGCCGCGTTGCCGCGGCGCGACCGCCTGCAGAACGTAGGTGCTGATTCCGGTCCAGTAGAACGGGATGACGAGACCGGCCAGCGGGGCCAGCGCGATCGCCTGCCAGCCGGCATCGACCCGGCTGAGCAATCCGGCGAACACCATCATGCCGGCCACTCCGATCAGGAAGGTGCGACGGCCTCCCCAGCGGGTGGCGACCGAGCCGGCAAACAGCCCGACGGTGGAAGCCAGCAGCTGGATGATCAGGATCGAAACCATCGCCGCGACTACGCTGGCGCCCAGGTGATCCCGCATGTAAACGGCCAGCAGCAGCAGGATCGGCATCCAGCCGCCCATGGCGAGCGCCTGGCAGATGGTGAAGATCACGTACGGCCGGTCTCGCAGCCGGCCCGCCGGCGGTCGAACTGTCACTGCGCCTCGTTCGCAAAAAGGGCGGATCGTCCGGCCGCACACCCCAATCACGACCGCCGAACGGTTCGCCGCGCCCGCGCGTTTGCGGGAATTGCCGGCGCTGCCGCGCGCGGCGAATCCGCATTCTTGCAGACCAATCCGGGACCGGCCCGCTCGGCATTGGCACAATCTACTTGCCTGCGGGATACCGCCCGGGGCCAATCGCCATCGGAGCCGACACTGACCGCGATGCGGCTCAACTCCCAAGAACGGGCAATGCTGGCCGGAGAGTCCGGCGAGGCGGCCCGTCTGGCGCTGCAGATGCAGATCAAGGTGGGCGAATTCTTCGGCGCCGAGGATTTCGTGCCCGTACGGTCGGCGCATCTGGCCGCCGACGCCGAATCGCTGCGCGACTTCGGCGTCGATTACCTTCGCTCGATCGCCGCCCGCGAGGGGCGCTTCAGGATCCCCACCACGATCAACGCCGGCGCCGCCGACCCGGACCGCCCCGGCGTGATCGGCCAGCGCCAAATCTGGCACGAGCGCACGCGGGACATCAACGCGGCCCTGGACGAGATGGGTGCGCACATGTGCTTAACGTGCGTGAATTACCAGTTGGTCGACCAGCCGCACCTGGGCGAACACCTTGCCTGGGGAGATACCGGGACCGTGATCTGGGCCAATTCAATCTGCGGGGCGCGATCCAACTTCGAGGCCGGGCCGGCCGCCCTCTGCGCCGGCATCACCGGTCGCACGCCGCGCTACGGGATGCACCTGGACGAGAACCGGCGCGCCGAAGTCCTGGTGCGCGTCAGCGCGCGTCCCGTGGGCCGCGGACAGTGGAGCGCGCTGGGCGCGATGGTGGGCCGCGAACTAAACGACTACTGGAAAGTCCCGTGCTTTTGCGGCGACATCGGTTCGCCCAGCCCGGACGAGCTCAAATTCTTCGGCGCCGCGCTGGCCAGCTTCGGGTCTACGCCGATGTTCCACTGGGTCGGAGTGACCCCGGAAGCCCCCGACCAGGACGCCGCCTTCGGGGGCGCCGCGCCGCAGCGAACGCTGGATGTCGACGATGCCGCGGTTGCTCGGTTCATGGCCGAATTCACGCCCGATTCGGACTCGGCCGACGTGGTCGCGTTCTCGGCCCCGCAGCTATCGCCGACCGAGATCGCCGACCTGGCGGCGCGGTTCGACGGCCGGCGGGTGAGCGAGGCGGTGCTCTGCCTGGCCACGACCAGTCCGATGGCGCGGCTCGAGGCCGAACGGCTCGGCCACGCCGGCGCGCTGGCCGAGGCCGGGGTGGAGCTTATCGCCGGAACCTGCTTTTACGTGATGGCCCCGCACGAACTTGTCGGCTCGCACGGTTACCGGACCATCGTCACCGACTCGGCCAAACTGGCCAACATAATTTCCGGCTACGGCTACCAGCCGGCCCTGCGGGGCACCGCCGAATGCATCGAGGCCGCCGTAACCGGGAAGATTCCGTGAGCCGACCGCCCGACCTGGAGCTTCAGCGGGAAGGCCGGCGTCGGGCCGCCGGTTACCGGGGTGGCGCTGGTTTCGCAGTCCGGTTTTTCGGCCCGCTACGACCTGGACCGCGAAGCGGGCGTTTTTTCGCGGCCGGCCCACGACCTTTACGGCCAGAGCTACCTGGAGCGGGTCTTGGTGTTCCCCACCGCCAAGGGCGGAATCGCCACGTCGTGGATGCTGGCCGAGATGGCCTCGCGCGACATGGCGCCGCTGGGGCTGATCTTCTCGTCGACCAATCCGGTCATGGTCCAGGGTGCGGCCCTGGCCGACCTTCCACTGATGGCCGGCCTCGATCCCGATCCGATCGATTCGATAATGACCGGCGACCGGGTCGAGCTAGACCCGGCCGCGGGCCGGGTCCGGGTCTGGCGGGCCGAGCGCTGATGAACGAACCCGACCGCCGCCGGCCGGCGGCGATTGCCAGGAGCGCAAGGTGAGCACCGACAGACCCAACATCCTCTTTATCACGATGGACCAGCTTCGCTACGACGCGCTGGGAATCACCAGCGGCGGCCGGGTCAAGACGCCCAACATCGACCGCCTGGCCAGCGAGGGAGTGCTGTGCGAGAAATTCTTCGTTCACTCGCCGATGTGCCAGCCCTCGCGGGCCTCGATCATCACCGGCCGGTTCCCGCGGGTGACCGGCGTGCGCTGGAACTGGTACAACCTGCCCGACGACCCGAACCTGGCCCGGATGCTGGGCGAGGCGGGTTACCACACGATGGCGATCGGCAAGATGCACTTTACGCCGATCGAGGAGAACCACGGATTCAAGGACCGGGTCTACGTCGAGGGCAAGATGTTCTCCGACTACGACGAGTACCGCACGATGCTCGGGTCCAAGGGCCTTGACTCCCGTTACTTCGAGCACGTCAAGCGCTGGAACAACACCGAGAACTTCGGGGCCGAGGTGTTCCCGCTGGGCGATGAGAACTACGTCGATTCGTTCATCGGCGCGCGCGGGGTGGAGATGATCGAAAACTGCGGGGAGGATCCGTTCTTTGCCTGGTTCTCGTTCTGCAACCCGCACATGCCGTTCGATCCGCCCGATTCGGTGGCCGACATGTACGACCCGGACGACATGGAGATCCCGCCCGATTTCTATCGCTCGCAGACCATGCGCTGGCCCGAGTACCGGACCAGTTCCGGGCAGCAGGACTTCTCGCTGCTCACCGAGGAGAAGCTGGCCCGGATCAAGGCCTACTACTACGCCACGATCTCGCTGGTCGACCGCGAGATCGGCCGCCTGCTTAAGACCCTGGAGCGCAAGGGCGTGCTGGACGATACGGTCATATTCTTCTTCGCCGATCACGGCGAGATGCTGGGCAACCGCGGCGTCCTCTGGAAGGGCCGCATGCTCTACGACCACATCACGCACGTGCCGCTGATCGTGCGCTACCCGCGCGAATACGACGGCGGCCAGATCGTCTCCGACATGCTCCAGGCGGTCGACCTGGTGCCGACCGCGCTGGACTTCTGCGGGGTCGACGGCCATATCGGCCTGCAGGGCCAGAGTTTCAGGCGCCTGCTGGCCAAGGAGCAGGTTCCCTGGCGGGACTGGGCTTTCGCCGAGTCGCTGAACATGAAGATGCTGCGCACCCACGACTGGAAGCTGATCCACTACGGCTCAAAGCCCTACGGCGAGCTGTACAACCTGGCCGAGGACCCGCTCGAACTCGACAACCTCTACGAGGACCCGGGTTGGCGCGAAAAGCGGTTCGAGCTGACCCGCAAGCTGGCCGACGTCCTCATCGACACCGAGGACCAGCTGCCTGGACCTTCGACCGGGACCGCTTACGAGGGGCTCTCCGGACACCACCCGGCGCAGGAATACGGCGGCCGCGATCCCGACTCGTATTCGTTCAGCAGGCGCTCGGGCTGAGCCCGGGACCGGGCCCGCCGGCGCTAGGAAGGTTTGAGTCCGCCCTGCTCGCCGGTAACCAGGTAGTGCGAGCGCTCGGCGATGTTCACCGATCGATCGGCGATTCGCTCCAGGGAGTGGGCGATCCAGATTAGGTAGGTGGCGCGCCGGATCGAGGCCGGGTCCTCGATCATGTAGGAGAGCAGCTCGCGCAGGACCTGCTGATAGAGATCGTCGATCTCGTCGTCCTTTTGCCGAACCGCCCAGGCCCGCTGCATGTCGCGCTCGGTGAACGCCAGCATCGCCGTGTGCAGCATGCCGGTGGATATCTCGGCCATGCGCGGAATGTCGATCAGGGGCTTTAGCGGCGGTTCTTCGCCCATCTGGATACCGATCTTGGCGATGCCTTCGGCGTAATCGCCGATTCGCTCCAGCTCGGAGGCAATTAGCAGCACCGAGATGATCTGCCGCAGGTCGGCCGCCATCGGCGCCTGGGTGGCGATCAGGTCGATGCAGTGCTCCTCGATGGCCATTTCCTGGGCGTCGATTTCGTCGTCGAGGGCGATTACCTGCCGCGCCATGTCCATGTCCCGCAGCCGCACCGCCTCGATGCAGTCGCGGACCGACCGTTCAACCCGGTTGGCCAGGACGATCAGGCGGTCCTGGGCCAGTTCCAGGTTCTTGGTGTACTCGTGCCGTTGGGTTCCGATGGACATGGCTGTCAGCCGAACCGGCCGGTGATATAGGCCTCGGTGCGTTCGTCGGTCGGGTTCGTGAACACCTTCTGCGTCTCGTCGAACTCAATCAACTCGCCGGCGTCCCTGTCGTTTACGAGGAAGTAGGCCGTCAGATCCGAAATTCGGGCGGCCTGCTGCATGTTGTGGGTGACGATCACGATCGTGTACTTCTCGCGCAGCTCGCGGATCAGGTCTTCGATCTTGGTGGTGCCGATCGGGTCCAGGGCCGAGCAGGGCTCGTCCATCAGGATCACGTCGGGCGCGACCGCGATCGCGCGGGCGATGCAGAGTCGCTGCTGCTGGCCGCCCGAGAGCGCCAGCGCCGAGCGCTTCAGGTCGTCCTTTACCTCGTCCCAGAGCGCGGCCTGGCGGAGCGAACGTTCAACCAGTTCGTCCATGTCGCCCTTGTAACCGTTGACCTTGGGGCCGTAGGCGACGTTCTGGTAGATCGACTTGGGAAACGGGTTCGGCTTCTGGAAGACCATCCCGATCTGGCGCCGCACCTCGACCGGATCGACGTCGCGGGCGAATATGTCCTGGCCGCGGTAGAGCACCTTTCCGCTTACCCGGGTCCCGCGCACCATTTCGTTCAACCGGTTGAACAGGCGCAGGTAGGTACTCTTGCCGCAACCGGACGGACCGATGATCGCGGTCACCTGGTTGCGCGGGATAGCCAGCGTTATGTCCTCCAGCACCTGGTTGCGGCCGTACCAGAAATTGACCGACTTGGTTGCCAGGATCGGCGGAGTCGCGGCCTGCCCGTTACCGGTCGGAAGCTCCCTCGCCGCGGGCGCCGGCGGTGCGGCGGTCCCGGTGGGACGTATTTTTGATTGCATCAACGGTTGGCTCGCTCGAATCGGTAACGCATTATGATCGCGGTCAAATTCGCGCCCAGCAATACGACCAGCAGCACGACGATTCCGCCGGCGGCGAGCGAGGCGAATTCGGGGTTGGGCAGGGACACCCAGTTAAAGATCTGGATCGGCAAAACCGTGAACAGGTCCATCGGCCCCTCGGGATCAAAGGCGATGTAGGTCAGGGCGCCGATGGTAATCAGCGGCGCGGTCTCGCCGATGGCCCGCGCGAGGGCCAGGATCGTACCGGTCAGAATGCCGGGCAGCGCGGCCGGCAGGACCGTCTTGTAGACGACCTCCCAGCGGCTGGCGCCGAGCGCGTAACCGCCCTCGCGCAGTGAGTCCGGAACCGCCCGGATGGCTTCGCGCGAGGCCACGATGATGATCGGCAGGATCAGCAGCGACATTGTCAGCGCGCCGGCAACGATGCTGCGGCCCAAGTCCAAGGTCCGAACGAACAGCCCCAGACCGAGCAGGCCGTAGACCACCGACGGCACTCCGGCCAGGTTGGCGATGTTTATCTGGATGAACCGGGTCACCCAGTTTTCGGGAGCGTACTCCTCGAGGTAGATGGCGGCCGCCACGCCCAGCGGGAAGGAGATCATGGCGGTGAATCCGATCAGCCACAGGCTCCCCAGCAGGGCCGAGCGCAACCCCGATTGCTCCGGGAAACGCGACGGAAAACTGGTAAGGAAGCTCCAGTCGATCTCCGGTAGACCGCGCGCAAAAACGTCCAGGAGGAGCGCTGCAAGCACGGTCAGCGCCAGCGCCACCGAAGCAGTGGTCGTGGCGTAGAAGATCCAGGTCTTGGCCTTGCGCCAATGCGCGATGCCGCCGGTTGGGGACTGCGGGCTCATTCATAAACCTCGCGGAACCGGCGAACCAGCCAGTCGCCGAGCATGTTCATCACGAACGTCATCGCAAACAGCAGGGTGCCGACCGCGAAAATCGTCTGGTACTCGATGGTCCCCTGTGGGGTGTCGCCCAGGGAGACCTGAACGATGTAGGCGGTCATGGTCTCCATCGAGTTGAGAAGATCGAATCCCATCCGCGGTTGTTGGCCAGCCGCGATTGCGACGATCATGGTCTCTCCGATCGCCCGCGAGATCGAGAGGATCACGGCGGCCAGGATCCCGGAAAGCGCGGCCGGGACGATCACCTTGACCGCGGTCTCCAGCTTGGTCGCCCCGAGCGCGTAGGATCCCTCGCGCAGGCCGACCGGGACCGCCTGCAGGGCGTCTTCGGCGATCGAGGCCATCATCGGCAGGATCATGAAACCCATCACGATCCCGGCCGAGAGCACGTTGAAGATTCCCATGTCGGGAAAAATCTCGCGCAGGATCGGCGTTACGAAAAGCAGCGCGAAATACCCGTAGACGACGGTCGGAATTCCGGCCAGGATTTCCAGCATCGGCTTGAGGATCGTGCGCAGCCTCGGGGCCGCGACCTCCGACATGAAGATGGCGGCCAGCAGGCCGAAGGGAACCGCGATGAACATGGCCACCGCCGCGACCGCGATGGTTCCATTCACCAGCGGCAGCACTCCGAAGTGCTGGGACACGAATAGCGGCGTCCAGCGGGTGCCGGTGAGGAACTCGACCGGCGATACCTGGGTGAAGAACTGGAGCGTTTCGCCCAGCAGGGTGAATATGATGCCGGCGGTCGTTAGCACCGACACCGCGGCGGCCGAAAAAAGAATCGCACGCACCACGCCTTCGGTGATAACGCGCTTGCGCTTGGGCGAGAGGTCTAGGGACTGTTGCTGTTGCATCAACTACCGGTCAGAAACGCGGCGGACCGGCCGGCCGCACAAATTTTGCACATGGAACGGCTTCCAAGGGGAGATTCGGCCGGCGGCGCCGTGGCTTAGAACGCCGGCGGCCGTGCTCCACAGCCGCAGTTAGCGGCTGTTGAAGATTTCCAGTTGCTCGGCGTACATCGCATCCGGAAGCGCCACGTAGCCGACGTCGGCGGCCACGTCCTTGGCGTTCTCGAGGTAGAAGTGAATGAACGCCTCGACCTCGGGTCGTTCGGCCGCCGGCTTGCTCACGTAGAAGAACAGCGGGCGGGACAGCGGCGAGTAGGTTCCGTCGTTGACGGTTGATTCGGAAGGCAGGATGCAGCCCGTTCCGCCGTCGACCCCGACCAGCTTCAGGCGATCGGCGTTGGCGGCGTAGTAGGCCAGACCGAAGAATCCGGTCGCGCTGGAGTCGCCGGCGATCCCTTGGACCAGGACGTTGTCGTCCTCGGACGGGGTGAAATCGCCTCGGCTCAGACCCTCGTCACCATTGATCACGTCGGTGAAGTAGTCAAAGGTTCCGGAGTCGACGCCCGGTCCGTAGAGGACCAGCTCCTCGTCCGGGAAACCGTCGCGCACCTGCGACCAGTTGGTGATCTCGTCTTCGGACTCGGGGCCCCAGATCTTGTTGAGTTCATCAACGGTGAGGCAGTCGACCCAAGTGTTGCTGGGATTGGCCAGGACCGCCAGCCCGTCGAAGGCGACCGTGAGCTCAACGAATTCGATCCCGTTCTCCTCGCAGGTGGCGATCTCGGTGTCCTTGATCGCCCGCGAGGCGTTGGAGAGATCGGTCTCACCGATGCAGAACTTTTTGAACCCGCCGCCGGAACCCGAGATTCCGACCGGAACGCGAACGTTCGGGTAGATCTTGGTAAATTCCTCGGCCACGGCCTGGGTGACCGGACCGACGGTCGAGGATCCGTCGGCCAGGATGGTGCCGCTGAGCTCCATCATGGCGCCGTCGTCGGCTGCCGCATCTTCGACCGCATCGGCCGGGGCCGGTTCAGGATCGGGGGCGGCGGCCGGGGCGGGAGCGGCGGCGGCAGGAGCCGGCGCAGCGGCCTCCTCCTCGCCGCATGCGGCCAGGGCGGTCACGGCGGCAAAGCCGGCGCCAGCGGCCATCAGGCGGCGTCGCGATAGTTGCTTCATATTGCGTTTACCAGGGGCTAGAACTTCATACCCAAAGCAAAGTTATGGCGCGCCGCGCCGCCGCCGCGCGGCCTATGTCAACGGAGCGTCAATACGCATTCAGCGAACCGTCAACCTCGGCAATCGCGACGTTCGTGCCGCGCCGATCCGGAATCGAAAGAATGAACTCGGATCCGCTGTCGGCGCCGGCCGAAAGCACCTGGATGCGACCTCCGTGCAGCTCGATCATCTGCTTGGCGATCGTCAGGCCCAGGCCGGCGCCGGCGGCGCCGCGGGCACGGTCGCCCTTGAAGAACCGCTCGAAAATCCGATCCTGGATCTCCGGTTCGACTCCGCTGCCCTGGTCGGCGATGCGGACCAGGGCCCCTTCCGGTCCCTCTTCGCAGCCGACCCGGATCGCCTTGTGGGGCGGCGTGAACTTAATCGCGTTAAGGATCAGGTTCGCCGTCGCGATCTCAAGTTTGGGCCGGTCCGCAATAACCGGCAACGGGCCGGCGTCGGACACTTCCATCTCCACCTGGGCGCGGCGGGCCACCGGATCGAGGCGGCTGCCCAGCTCGGCCACCATCATCGACAGGTCGAACTGTTCCCAGTCCATCCGGTTGGTGAGGGCGTCCGCGCGGGCGGCGGCGATAACGTCTTCGGTCAGGCCGATCAGCCGGTCGGCCTCGGAATCGATTCGGTTCAGAAAATCGTCGCGGTAGCGGGGCAGGTCGGCCGCCCCGCCCAGCAGGGCCTCGCAGAGCGACTTGATGGCCGCGATCGGGGTGCGCAGATCGTGCGATATGTTGGCGATCAGATCGCGCTGCGCCTCGCGCTGTCCCTCGATCGCGGTAACGTCCTGCAGGATCAGCAGAACGCGCGTGGTCGACCCCACCGCGACCGGGGTAGCGACCACCTGCAGGGTGAGGTCGGGCTGGATCGGACGGACGATCCGGCGCCGCGTGACCGCGTCCTCGCGGACATTTCCGACCAGGTCGATGATCTCGGCGTCGCGAGTCAGGCGGGCCAGCGAAATCCCGCTGTCCTCGTTGTGGTCGGCGCCGAAAATTCGGATCGCCGCCCCGTTGATTGCGACCACGTGGTCGTCGCCGTCGAGAACCACCACCCCGTCGGCCATGTTGTCCAGCAGGTGCTGAAGGTCTCGGGCCAGTGCTTCGCCGCGCCCGACGCGCCGGGCGATCCGGTCGGCCAGGCGCGGGTATTCGGCCAGGGCGGCCGACCCGAATCCCAGCCTCCGCGCAACCGCGGTCATCGCGTCGAGGCGGCGGCCCAGCCAGCGCCGCGACACAAACGCCGCGCCGACCGCCAGCATCGCGCCTGCGGCCAGCGCCAGCCACGCCCCGCCCGGCGAACCCCAGCCCTGCGACGAGATCCCGATCAGCACCCCCAGCAGGATGCCTGCGGGAAAAAGCAGCCAGGCCCAGCGTTCGATCACGGCACGCTAGGGGCGGGCGTAGCGGTACCCCGAACCGCGTACGGTCTGGATTCGCTGGGGCTTGGTCGGGTCGGGTTCGATCTTTTGGCGCAACTGGCTGATGTGGACCCGCACCGTTCGCGTGTCGTCGATGAAGTCGTGTCCCCAGACATGGCGGATCAGGTCCTCCGGGGATATGACGCGCCCGCGATTGGCGAGCAGGTGCTCTAGCAGATCGAATTCCTTGGGGCGCAAGTCGACCGGGTCGCCGTCGATGTCGACCCGCATGCCGGCGCGGTCCAGGACAAGGTCGCCGTCGATGAGCGGCGCCTCCGAGTTCTGCGACGCGATTTCGCCCAGCAGGAGCGCGTGGCGACGCAGCAGCGCCTTGATCCGGGCCTGCAGCTCGCGGACCGAAAAGGGCTTGGTCACGTAGTCGTCGGCCCCGATTTCGAGCCCGACCACCCGGTCGATCTCATCGTCCCGCGCGGTTAGCATGACGACCGGCACGGTGGAGAGTTCGCGGATCCGTCGGCAGGCCTCGAACCCGTCGATCCCCGGGAGCATCACATCGAGCAGGACAAGGTCCACCGGGCTCTCTGACAGGTGTTTCAGGCCCTCTTCGGCGCTGGCGCAGGCATGGATCCTGAACCCGGATTGGCGCAGGTTGTAGCGCAGCGAGGCGACCAGGTTGGGTTCGTCGTCCACCAGCAGGATTCGCGGCGTTGGGTCGGATCGGCTCATGAAAGATCGTTCGCGGATGATTGGCGGTCTGCCGACCGGCGCCGGGACCCCGTTAGTAGTGAATGTCGATGCGGGTGCCCACCTGGCAGAAATCGTAGGTGAATGCGGAGTCCGGCAGGCGCATGTTCAGGCAGCCGTGCGAGCGCCGCGTGCCGAAGTCGTCGTGCCAGTACGCGTAATGGAACGCGTGGCCTTCCCAGGTGAAGTAGACCGTGTTGTAGATGTTGCTGATGTCGTAGAACTCCTGGGTGCCCCAGAGACCCGTCATGCGCTCCGTCTTGACCTTGCGGGTCACGTGAAAACTGCCCGGCGGGGTCTCGAAGAGATCCTTGCCCGAGGAAGTCGTGTACTGGAACACCGGGCCCTCCGCCGAGTGCAGCGTGACCAGTTGGTTGGAAAGGTTCACGTCCACCCAGCGCCCCTGCGCCGGACCCAGCGAGGGGAGAAAGTCGGTCGGGTCGTACAGACGCGCGCCCTTGCGCGGCGCCACACCCGCTTGGGATAGCCCGTAGGCCGCGGCCAGCGAGCGCCCGATGGGCAGCTGGTGCGGGGGCTGGCCGTCGCGGGCGACCGCGACCACCTTCTGGAACGGCTGCAGGATCGTTGCCTCGTCCAGCCGATAGGCCCAGTCGACCGGGTCGCCCCAGGCGGCGACGCCGCCGGTGTCGCGGTGCCAGGCCGCGAACGCGGGATGCATCCCGACGCCGGTCTCCCAGGGAATCTCGGCCTCGGTAAAGTCCCGCACCAGGTTGGTCAACTGGTGGGAGCGCCGGTGCATCCAGTCCGACCCGGCCGCCAGCGACCGGACCCCGGTCAGTTCCAGCAAGTCGGGGTCGGTTATCAGCGCCCCGAATTCAAAGAACTGCACCGTCTGCGGGCCGCGCGCCTGCGCCTCCGACACCGGCCAGCCGAAGGTCTGGTCGGCGCCGTAGCGGGTCCAGTGGTCGAGGATCGAGCCGCTGACGTTGTGGCCGGTCTGCGGGACGTAGACGATGTTCTCGCGGTCCCGCGGGGCGGCCTCTTCGGCCGCGGCCGGCGTGAGCAGGGCGGCCCGCACCGGTCGGGCGGCGGCCAACGCGGCCGCGCCAGCCGCGGCCAGTCCAAGCAGGCGCCGACGGCCCAGGCGCTGGTCGGATTGCCGGGTCGGGTGGGCGGTATTACCCATGGTCAGGGCGCGCTCGCTCCGTCGATCGAATATCTTGCAACTATTCCCAAATTTATTATCGGGAAGGCTGCAACTCGGGCCATTCCGGCCGCCTGCAATACTCCCGACCGGTCCGCCCGCCGCCGCCAGCACCTTGCCGGGAAAGGCCGATCCGATGATTCCAACTCGCCGATTCGGCCGTCACGACGACGAGGTGACCATCGTCGCCGTCGGGTGCGGGCACATCGTCCGTCCCGGCAATTCATTCGAGCAGTCGGTGGCGATCGTTAAGTCCGCGATCGACCGCGGCGTCAATTTCATCGACACCGCCTGGGACTACGGCGACGGCGCGAGCGAGGTGCGGGTCGGGGCCGCGATCGAGGGTCGACGCGACGAGCTTTTCTTGGCCACAAAAGTCTGCGCGCGCGACCGCGTCAGCGCGGCGGCGCAGATCGACGAATCGCTGGAACGCCTCCGCACCGAACAAGTCGATCTGCTTTCGCTGCACGAAATCAACTACGACAACGATCCCGAGTGGTGCTTTGAACCGGACGGGGCCTTCGAGGCCCTGCTGGACGCCCGGGCCCAGGGCAAGACCCGCTACATCGGGTTCACCGGTCACAAGCATCCCGCGATCCTGGTGGAGATGCTGGGGCGCTTCGACGGCTGGGACGCGGTCCAGATGCCGATCAACGTCTACGACGCGTCCTACCGGAGCTTTATCAACCAGGTTCTGCCGATCGTGACCGAACGCGGGATGGCCTGCATCGGCATGAAGTCTCTGGGAGGCAACGGGCAGTTCATCCGGGACGGGGGCCTGACCGCGCAGGATTGCCGCCGATTCGCCCTTTCGCAGCCGATAACCACACTCAGCTGCGGGCTGACCAATCTGCAGGACCTTGACCAGGACATCGCCATCGGTGAGAACTTCGAACCGTTCACGGACGAGGAGATGCGTGAATTCGCCCACCGGGTGCGCCACGAGGCCCGCGACGGCCGCCACGAATGGTTCAAGACCAACAATTTCTTCGACAACTGGTACCACCGCGAACAGCACGGGTACCCCGACGTCGCCGACGTGCGCAGCGCGCTGGGGCTGAAATGACCGATCGGCCAGGAGCCCGGCCGATCGATTGCGTGATCTTCTAGCGGCGCAGGCGCGAGTAGACGAGCAGGACCCCGGCCGCGACCAGGATCAGCGGCCAGAACTGGAGCGCCAGCCCGACCAGGTCCCAGACGTACGTCCAGAAGTTGAGCGGGACCCAGTTGTCGAGCAGGAACAGCGTCCCGATGACGATCAGGACGACCCCGGCGATCACCGGTCCGTTCGAGGGCCGCGACGCGGCGGAGGCGGCTTCGGTCGCGGTCGATGATTCCGGGCCGGAATCGGCAGACGCCGGCGCGGCGTCCCCGCGCTCGGGTTCGGAGACGGACCCGGCCGGCAATTTCGATCGCTCCGGCACGATCGCCCACATGATCAGGTATGCGAACAGGCCCACGCCGGAGGTGACCAGGGCCACCAGCACCCAGAGCAGCCGCACCAGGGTCGAGTCAATTTCCAGGATTTCGGCCAGGCCGCCGGCCACGCCGGAGAGGTAGCGGTCGCTTTCGCTGCGATAGAGCCGGAACCTGGGCCCGCCGCGGCCGCTCAACGCCCCGGTCTCCAGGCCTGGCCCACAGGGCCGGGCTTCACCAGTCGACCGCCTGGCCGTCCTTGAAGAACCCGCCGTTGGGGCCGTCGGCCGGGAGCTGCGCCAGCGGGAGAAGTCCGGCGACGGCGGTCTCCACGTCGCGTTCGGCGTCGGGGCCGCCCATGTCGGTGCGCACCCAGCCCGGCGCGGCCGAGTTGACTTTGATGTCGGCATCGCCGACCTGGTCGGCGAACACCCGCGTCACCGCGTTGGCAGCGGCCTTCGAGATCCTGTAGGCGGGGTGACGGGCGGTCATCAGGGCCAGCGATCCGGCGCCCGACGTCACGTTCACGATCCGCCCGTATCCCTGGCGCTGCATGACCGGAAACGCGGCGCGGCACACGCGGTAAACGCCCAGCGCGTTTACCTGGAAACTGTCCAGCAGGGTCGCGTCGGTGGTCTCCAGCACCGCGACCTTATCGGGCGCGGGCGCCTCGTCCAGCAGCGCCCCGGCGTTGTTGTAAAGAACGTCAAGTCGTCCGCAGGCGCCGAGCACGAAATCGATTCCCCGGTCCACCGTGAAGCGCTTGGTAACGTCCATCGGGCAGTAGAGGACCTCGATCCCGTCGGCGGCCAGGTGCTGGACCGCCACCGCGCCCAGGCGCTCGTCGCGCGATGAGAGCACCGTCCTGAAGCCGGCGCCGGCCAACTGCCGGCAGAGCTCCAGTCCGATCCCGCGATTGGCGCCGGTGACCAACGCCACCCTGTTCTGGTTCATAGCCTTGCGTCTTTGTCTTTGCTACTGCCGTTGGGTCCGTGCGGTCATTTTTCCAGACTGGCCCGCGCTGGCGCCGACAATTCCGGTCCGGCCGGCCCGGACATCTTTAAATTGGGTGGGCCAGTCGGCCTCCGCCACCAGATTCCCCGAGAGCAGGGTAAATGGACCGTCCCAACTTCCTCATCATCATGTCCGATGAGCACAACCCCGCCTACAGTTCGGTCTACGGCCATCCCACGGTGCAGACCCCGAATCTCGACCGCCTGGCGGCGGAAGGGTCCGTTTTCGAGAACGCCTACTGCAATTCGCCGCTTTGCGTTCCCTCGCGGGCGTCCTTCATGTCGGGCCGCTACGTGCACGAGGTCGAAGTCTGGGACAACGCCAACACCCTGCGCACCGACCAGATCACCTGGGCGCACCGGCTCAATTCGCTCGGCTACGACACCGCCCTGTGCGGGAAGATGCACTTCGTCGGGCCCGACCAGATGCACGGATTCAAGCACCGCCTGCTGGAGGACATTCACGGCGGCGGAACCACCACCGGGCGCCTGCCCGACTGGTCGACGGGCGGGCATTTCGGCGACGCGATCGACAACGCCCGCCGCCTGACCAAGACGCCGCGCTCGGGCGACTATTTCCACCTGCGCTACGACGACGAGGTGACCACGCGCACGGTCGAATTCCTCTCCCAGCCGGACCGGCGCGAACGCCCGTTCGCAATCTGCGCGTCGATCTTCACCCCGCACTTCCCCTTCATCGCCCGCGACCAGCACTTCTACAAGTACTTTGCCGACAACGTCGAGATGCCCCGCCACGGCGCCGGCGATCTGGGCGAGCTGCATCCGCAGAACGAGCGCCTGCTGGACGTGTTCCAGTCGCGCGACATCCCGGCCGAGCAGATCCGCAAGGCGCGGGCCGCCTACTACGGCATGTGCACGTTCGCGGACGAGAAGATCGGCCAGATGGTCGACGCCCTCGATTACCTGGGGCTGGGCGACAACACCGTGGTCATCTACGTGGCCGACCACGGCGAACAGCTGGGCGAAAAGGGGCTCTGGTACAAGTGCGGCTTCTACGACGCCTCGACCAAGATCCCGTTCCTGGTGCGCTGGCCCGGAGTCACATCGCCGGGCAGCCGCTTCACGCGCGTGACCTCGCTGCTTGACGTGGTAAAGACGGTCCTGGAGGGCGCCGGCGCCGACAGCGAACTCTGCCAGGGCACCTCGCTCCTGCCGCTGCTTAACGGCGAGGAGCCGGACGGGGGCGGGGAGGCGATCTGCGATTACTACGCGCACGGTTCGATCGCCCCCGGCCGCAGCATCCGCCGGGGCCGCTACAAGCTCAACTACTACCACGGCGAGCGGCCCGAACTGTTCGACCTGGAGGACGATCCCGAAGAGCTCTCCGACCTAGCCGGCGACCCCGCCCGGGCCGAGACCGTGCGGACGCTGACCGCGGCCGCGCTCAAGGACTGGGAGCCGGACGATATCGCGCGCCGCGTCACGCACTCGCAGCAGTCGCGCTCCAAGCTGGTGGGCTCCATGGGCGACCAGCCCTGGGGCCAGCCCTGGCAGGGCGGCGACTTCGCCTGACCGGCCGGCGCCGCAGCCACTTCCCTTAATTCGATCCCGCCAAAGGCACGCCAATGTCCAAACGACCAAACATCCTGGTGGTGATGAGCGACGAACACTCGCGCAGCTTCACCGAGCCCTACGGGCACCCCTTCGTCAAGACGCCGCACATGCAGCGCCTGGCCGACGAGGGGACCACGTTCCGCAACGCGTACTGCAATTCGCCGATCTGCAACCCCTCGCGGGCCTCGTTCATGACCGGTCAGCACACCCCGCGGGTCGGGGCCTGGGACAACGCGGCCACCCTCAGCAGCGACGAGGCCACCTGGGCGCACCTGCTCAACGCGGCCGGCTACGAGACCGTCCTGTGCGGCAAGATGCACTTCCAGGGCGCCGACCAGATGCACGGCTTCCAGCGCCGCATCCTCTCCGACGTGCACGGCAACGCCAGCCCGAGGCTGACCGCCGACTGGGTCGGCTGGCACCCCGAGAACGCGGCCGCCGACTACAGCATGTTCACCCAGGCCGGACCGGGCGAGCACGCCTATTCGGCCTATGACGAAGTCGCCGCCGCCCAGGCCAGCACCTACATCCGCGCCCAGGAAAGCGAGGGCCGGCCCTGGGCGCTCCTCGTCGGGCTGATCACCCCGCATTTCCCGTTCATCGCGCGCCAGAAGTACTGGGACATGTACTACCCCGAGCACGCCGACCAGCCGCGAATTCCCGCCCACATGGACGACATCCACCCGCACAAGCGCCGACTGGCGGAATGGTTCTCCTACGTGGACGTGGACCCCGAACTGGTGGCCAGGGCCAGGGCGGCCTATTACGGCCTGATCACTTATTGCGACGAATGCCTGGGCCAGATCCTGGCCGCCGTCGACGAGTCCGGCCAGGGAGACGACACCCTGATCGTCTACACATCCGACCACGGTGACGCGGTCGGCGAGCACGGGATGTGGACCAAGCAGACTTTCTACGAGGATTCGGTCGGGGTGCCGCTGCACGTGCGCTGGCCGGGCAGGGTCGACGCCGGCCGCAGCGTGAACCAGCCGGTTTCGCTGATCGACGTGACGCAGACGCTGCTCGAATCGGCCGGCGTGGATTCGCCCGACTACTGGTCCGGCCAGAGCCTGCTGGAGCTGGCCGGCGGCGGATCCGAAGGGCCGGGCGAGGTGATCGCCGACTACACCGCGGTGGCCGCCAAGGGGCCCTGCCGGATGGTGCGCGTCGGCGACCTCAAGTACAACTACTACCACGGTGAACCCGAGGAGCTGTTCGACTTGGCCGCCGACCCGGACGAGCTGGTCAACCAGATCGAAAACCCCGAGTACGCCGACGCCCTCAAAGACCTCCGGGCCCGCGCCCGGCGCGGCTACGATCCCGACGAGGTCTACGCCCGCGCGCTGCGCTCGCAGCAGAACCGCCGGCTGATCAACTCCGGTCGGACCGAAAGCCCGACCGGCTCGTGGGTCCCGGGACGACCGTGAATTAAATGCGCCGCGCGCGCGGGCACCACCGAACCGCCGGTTCGCGGCCGCGGCGCCGGCGGCACAATATTTCCTGCGAGACGATCCGACTGGGAATCTGAAGTGACCAACAACCAAGACTGGTGGCCGGGCCGTTTGAGCCTCGCCGCCCTGCGCCGAAACTCGCCGCAGTCCGATCCGCTGCCGGACGGATTCGACTATCGGGCGGCGGTCGAGTCACTCGACTTTGAGGCGCTGCGGGAAGACATCGAATCGGTGATGACGACCTCGCAGGCCTGGTGGCCGGCCGATTACGGCCACTACGGGCCGCTGCTCATCCGCATGACCTGGCACGCCGCCGGAACCTACCGGGTAAGCGACGGTCGGGGCGGCGGCGGTTCGGGCCAGCAGCGGTTCGCGCCGCTGAACAGCTGGCCCGACAACGCCAATCTCGACAAGGCCCGCAGACTTCTCTGGCCGATAAAGCAAAAGTACGGGCAGAGCCTGTCCTGGGCAGACCTGCTGGTGTTCGCCGGCAACTGCGCGCTCGAATCGATGGGTTTTAAGACTTTCGGATTCGCGTTCGGACGAGAGGACGTGTGGGAGCCGGACGAGACCGACTGGGGCTCGGAGAGCGAGTGGCTCGGCGACGAGCGCCACGACTCAGACGGCGGCCTGCAGGGACCGCTGGCGGCCGACCACATGGGCCTGATTTATGTAAACCCGGAGGGGCCGGGCGGAGTCCCGGACCCGGCCGAGGCGGCCCGCTACATCCGCCAGACGTTCGAGCGGATGGCGATGAACGACGAGGAAACGGTCGCGCTGATCGCCGGCGGACACACGTTCGGCAAGGCCCACGGGGCCGGACCCGAATCGCACGTGGGACCGGATCCGGAGGCGGCTGGATTAGAGCAACAGGGGCTCGGCTGGGCGAGCAGCTACGGCGACGGCAAGGCCGGTGATTCGGTCACCAGCGGGTTGGAGGGCGCCTGGACCAGCGAGCCCACTCGCTGGGACAACGAGTTTCTGGAGAACCTGTACGGGCACGAGTGGGAACTGACCAAGAGTCCGGCCGGCAAATCGCAGTTCCGCCCGCGCGGGGCCGAAGCCGCGGCCGCCGTGGCCGACGCCCACGACCCTGCGGTCAAGCACCCGCCGATGATGCTCACCACCGATCTGGCGCTCCGGGCCGACCCCGCGTACGCCGCGATCTCGACCCGCTTCCTGAAGCACCCGGCCGAGCTCGAGGACGCGTTCGCGCGGGCCTGGTTCAAGCTGCTGCACCGCGACATGGGGCCGCGCAGCCGGTACCTGGGACCGCTGGTACCGGCCGAAAAGCTCCTCTGGCAGGACCCCGTGCCTGACGTCGACCACGAACTGGTCGGCGAAAAGGACATATCCGAACTCAAATCCCGCATCCTTGCCAGCGGGCTCACGGTCGCGCAGCTGGTCCACACCGCCTGGTCGGCGGCGGCCTCCTATCGGGGCACCGACCGCCGCGGCGGTGCCAACGGGGCCCGGATCCGCCTCGCGCCGCAGAAGGACTGGGCCGTCAACGACCCGGAAAGCCTGGCCGCGGTGCTTACGGCGCTCGGGAAAATCAGGACCGAATTCAACCGGTCGCGCGGCGGCGGAGCCAGGATCTCGCTGGCCGACCTGATCGTCCTGGGCGGATGCGCGGCGATCGAGCGGGCGGCCCGCGACGGCGGGCACGACCTATCGGTCCCCTTCGACCCGGGACGGACCGACGCTGGCGAGGACTGGACCGACGCCGATTCCTTCGCGGTGCTGGAGCCGCGCGCCGACGGCTTCCGCAACTACGTCGCGGACGGCGAGAAGCGCCCGGCCGAGGAGCTGCTAATCGAGCGGGCGGCGATGCTGGAGCTTACCGCGCCCGAAATGACCGTGCTGATCGGCGGCCTGCGCGTGCTGGGCGCCAACAGCGGGGGCTCGCGCCACGGCGTCCTGACCGCCCGTCCCGGAACGCTCAGCAACGACTTCTTCCTGAACCTGCTCGATCCCGGCATCCAGTGGCTGCCGGCCGGGGACGCGTTCGAGGGCCGCGGCGGCGGCGAACCGGTCTGGACCGCCACGCGCGTGGACCTGGCGTTCGGCTCGAATTCGGAGCTGCGCGCGCTGGCCGAGGTGTACGGGTCGTCCGACGCCGGGGGAACCTTCGCGCGCGACTTCGTCAGGGCCTGGGCCAAGGTGATGAACCTGGACCGCTTCGACCTGACCTGACCGGGGCGGGCCGCGCCCGCTTGCCGAAGCCGGCCCTGCGGCCCGTGCGGTGGCGGCGTGCGGATCAGGGATTCGGGGGCGGCGCGAGGCCGCGGCGGATCAGCCCTTGATTCCGCTCATGACGATGCCCTGCGTGAACAGCTTCTGCAGGATGATGTAGACGATGAACAGCGGTACCGCCGAGATCATCGTTCCCGCCATCAGCAGGCCCCAGGGAATGATCTCGCCCTTCATGCTGGCGAGCCCGACCTGGATGGTCATGTAGTGTTCCTGGTTGATCACCACCAGCGGCCAGAGGAAGTTGTTCCAGGACGCGGTAAAGGTGAATATCGCGAGCGCGGCCAGCGCCGGCTTGGAGTTGGGGATGATGATCTGCCATAGGACCCGGAACCAGCCGCAGCCGTCGATCCGGGCGGCGTCCTCGAGTTCGCGCGGCATGTTGAGCATGAACTGCCTGATCAGGAACACGCCGAAGAATTCGACCAGCTGCAGCGAGGCAATTCCCTGGTAGGTGTTGACCCAGCCCAGTTCCTTGATGATGATGAAGCTCGGAATGAGCCGGACCTGGATCGGAATCATCATCGCGCCCAGGTACACGTAGAAGAGGAAGTCGCGCGCCGGCCAGCGCAGCCGCGCGAAAGCGTAGCCGGCCAGCACGGTGAACGTCATGTTCGAGACGATGACGATGAACCCGATGAAGAAGCTGTTGAACAGCCAGCGGATGATCTGGTAGTCCTGGACGATGTCGATGTAGTTCTGCAGGTAGATCGAATTGGGCAGGAAGTTCAGGCCCGGTTCGTAGATCTCGCGTTCCTGCTTAAGTGAGGCCGAGAGCATCCACAGATAGGGGATCGTCACGAAGAGAACGCCCAAGATGAGGGCGGCGTAAAGGATGAGCCTTCCGACGCGGTGCCAGTTCTGGGCCCGCCGCGAGCGGATCGTCAGCGCGGGGTCGGGTGCGAGGGCTTCGATCGCCTGGGTCTGGGCCATCTAGAGGTACTCCGTGCGTGCGCCGATCAGCCGGAACTGGAGCAGCGACAGCGAAAAGATCAGGATGAATATGAAAAGCGAAACCGCGCTCGCAAATCCCATCCGGAAGAACTCGAATGCGTTCTGGTACATGTAGAACACCATCACGTTGGTGGCGTTCACCGGCCCGCCGCCGGTCATTATGTAAATCACCGCGAAGGAATTCTGGGTGGCCCGCAGGATCCCCAGAACCAGCACGAAAAGCGTGGTCGGCATCAGCAGCGGGACTACCACGTAGCGGAACGTGGTTACGGCGTTGGCCCCGTCGATCCGGGCGGCTTCCTTCAGTTCCGAGGGAATTCCCTGCAAGCCGGCCAGGTAGATGACGGTGAAGTACCCGACCTCCCGCCAGACGAAGGTGATGATCACGGTCGGCATTGCCAGCACCGGATCCGAGGCCCAGCGCAGGTCGTTGGGCAGCCCGACCAACTCCATCAGCGCGTTAACGACGCCGAACTGGGGGTCGAATATCCAGAGCCAGATGACCGCGGTGGCAACCAGCGACGTGACCACCGGCGAGTAATACAGGCCGCGCAACACCGATTCGGCCCTGATCCCCTGGTTCAGCGCGAGTGCCGTGCCAAGGGCTCCGCAGATCATGATCGCGACCGAGACAACCACGAACACGAACGTGTTCCACATGGTGCGGATGAAGTCCGGTTTGGTGATCAGCTCGGCGAAGTTGTCCACCCCGATGAAGGTCGCGGCGGTGAACGGGTCGAGCGGATTCCAGCGGAAGAAGGCCAGATAGAACGACGCCAGCACCGGCACCAGCGTGAATATGAGGAAAAAGACGAACGATGGCAGGACGAACAGGTACCCACTCCGGGCCTCTTCGTCCCTGATGAGCGCCACCAGGGTCCGCCAGGCGCCGCGCTTGGGCAACGCCGACGTTGATTGCATATAAAGCACCCCGTCGCCATCGGATCGGCGACTGTGATGAACGGAGAAATTGTAGCCGGGTGCGGCGGGAGCGCGCGCGGGAATTTGGGGCCCGCGGGCGTCGGCCGTGTTCAAATTGGGGCGGCCGCGCCCGCCGCCCGGCGGACCCGCCGACCCGCAACTCAAGACACCCGGAGCTGACCACTCGTGCCGGACACGCGCCCCAATCTTCTGCTGCTAATCCCCGACCAGCACCGCTGGGACTTCGGGCCCTGGAACCCGCAGTCGCCGTTGCGCCTGCCCAATCTGGCGGGCCTGGCCGCGCGCGGGGTGCAGTTTGATCAGGCGATCGTAAACAGCCCCCTATGCGCGCCGATGCGGGCCAGCCTGGCCTCGGGGCGGTCCTACGGTTCGTGCGGTGTCATCGACAACGGCAACGACTACCCGCTGGACCTTCCGACCTTTTACCAGCAGCTTCGCGGCGCCGGTTACCAGGTCTGCGGGACCGGGAAGTTCGACCTCCACAAGGTTTCCGGCGGCTGGGGCCTGGACGGACAGAACGGCCTGGACGACTGGGGATTCACGCGCGGAATCGACAACGAAGGCAAGTGGGACGGCTACCGCAATTTCCGCGACACCGGCCAAGCCCAGGGGCCCTACTACAAGTTCCTGGTGGAGAACGATCTGGCCGAGGCCCACTGCCAGGACTTCGAACGCCGCGGTCGCGATTACAGCGACGGCAAGGACTATGGCAGCACCTTTCCGACCACCCTGCCGGACTTTGCCTACGGCGACAACTGGATCGGGCGCAACACGATCGACATCCTGCGCGAGCTGCCCGAAGGCCAGCCCTGGTTCATGCAGGTCAACTTCACCGGCCCGCACGAGCCGCAGGACATAACCGCCTCGATGTGGCAGTCCTGCCAGGGCGTCGAGCATCCCGGACCCCTGGCCAGCAGCCAGCACGATGCCGAATTCCACAACCGGGCGCGCCAGAACTACGGGGCCATGCTGGAGAACATCGACGCCCGCATCGGCGAGATCATCGCCGCAATCGAGCGGCGCGGCGAGCTGGAGAACACCGTGATCGTCTACACGTCCGACCACGGCGAGATGCTGGGCGATCACGACGAGTGGCAGAAGTCGCGGCCCTGGCAGTCCGCGCTCGCGGTGCCTCTGATCGCGGCCGGGCCGGGAGTGGCCCGGGGGCAGACGAGCCGGCCCTTGTCCAGATGTTCGATCTGGCCGCCACGTTCATCGACTACGCCGGCGCCGACCCGGTCCCCGACATGGACTCGCAGTCCATCCGCCCGGCGCTGGAAGACCCGACCCAGGGACATCGCGAAATCCTCTTCTCGGGACTTCGCTACCACGGCGGATACACCGGCGTGTCGGCCCAACACCCGTCCGATCGTTACGTCTGGGACGCGGCCTTTGACGGGCGTTACAAGCTGGTTCACCAGCACGGATACGGCCTGGGGCCGCAGCTTTTCGATCTGGAATCGGACCCGTCCGAGACCAACGACCTGGCCGCCAGCGAACCCGACCGGGCCGGATCCCTGCTCGAGCTGATCCGCGCCGAAACCGCCCGCAACGGCATCGCCGTCTAATACCCGCCCCGCCGCCACGAACCTGAGGAGACGAGACCCCATGGCCGAGCGCCCACCCAACTTGCTTTTCATATTTCCCGACCAGCAGCGCTGGGACTGGGGACCCTGGAACGAGCAGCTCGACATCCGGACCCCGAACCTGGCCCGATTGGCCGAAAACGGAGTCCGGTTCGAGCACACCGTCACCAGCTCTCCCCTGTGCGCGCCCGCGCGCGCCTGCCTGGCCAGCGGACGGAACTTCTGGCGCTGCGGGTCAAACGACAACTACGACGACACGCCCCTGGACGGGCCGTTCTTCTACCGGAACCTGCGCGACGCCGGATACGAGGTCTGCGCGGTCGGAAAGGTTGACCTGCACAAGGGCACCGCGGAATGGAAGACCGACGGCTCCAGCTGGCTGGACCAGTGGGGGTTCACGCGCGGGATCGATAGCGAAGGCAAGCACGCCGGTGTGGTCACCGGCGCCGAGGAGCCGGCCGGACCGTACATGGCGATGCTTCACCGCGAGGGCTGGGCCGACGCCCACGTCAAGGACTTAAAGAGCCGCCATTACTTCCTGGACACCCAGCCCACCCCGCTGCCCGAGAGCCTTTATTCGGACAACTGGATCGCCGACAACTGCCTCAGCGTCCTGGACCAGGTCGAGATCGGCAAACCCTGGTTCATGCAGATCAACTACACCGGTCCGCACGAACCCAACGACGTAACCCAGAGCATGTGGGACTCGGTCCAGGGCCGCCGCTTCCCGGGCCCGGTCGACAGCACCGAGTTTGAACCCGGCGACCACCAACGGATCCGCCAGAACTACACCGCCATGATCGAGAACATCGACCGTCACACCGGACGCTTCCTGGAAGCGATCGAAAAGCGCGGCGAACTTGAGAACACGATCATCGTCTACTCGTCCGACCACGGCGAGATGCTGGGCGATCACGACTGCTGGGAAAAATCCAACTACTACGACGGCGCCCTGCGGGTGCCGCTGGTGATCGCCGGCCCGGGAATCGAAGGCGGGCGCGTTTCCGACGCGCTGGCCCAGGTCAACGACCTGGGTCCGACATTCCTCGACCTGGCCGGGGCCGAACCGCTGGCGGACAGCGACGGCCTTTCCCTGCGTCCGGTGCTGGAGGGCCGCGCCCGCGGCGTGCACGATTACTCCTATTCGGGTCTGAATCAGCGCGGCGCGCGCGGCGCCGGAAGCTCCTACCGGGTGATCCGGGTGACCCGTTTCGACGTGGTGTGCGACGGGCGCTACAAGCTGGTGGTGGACCACACCGAAGGTCGCGAATTGCTTTTCGACGGGGAGAACGACCCCCACGAGGAGAGCAACATCGTCGCGCAGGAGACGGCCGTGGCCGACCGCCTGCGGTCGGCGCTTGACCGCCAGACCTCGCCGGGCGCCGGGACTCCGGTCCGTTAAATTCGGCGCCGCGGCCCGGCGGCCGCGGTCAGACGGAGTCGGCGGGGCCGGTATCCGCAGATTCGGAGGGGCCGGGATCGGGGGCTTCGGCCGAGTCGGCTTCGCCGTCCTCGCGCGCCCGCGCGTCGTCGGCCCAGCGCAGGAAGATTGCTCGCAGAATCAGTGAGATCAGAACCCCGGCCGGCACGCCGAAGACGATCCCCCAGAACCCGAGCAGTGCGGCCCCAACCAGGACCGAGGCGATCAGCGCCAGCGGGTTGACCCCGGCCACCTGTCCGACGATGTTGGGCCGGACCAGGTTCTCCAGCACCGCCTGGATGATCAGCAGCGGGATGCCGACCCAGAAAACCGCTGTCGTCCACGAATCCAGCAGCGCGATGAGGATCGGCAGCAGGAGCCCGATCAGGGCTCCGACGATCGGTATCGCCAGGAGCATCCCGGAAACAACCGCCGGGAACAGCCACGGTTCCACGCCGGCGATCAGCAGTACGACCGCGACCGCGATCGCAAACAGCACGACCTCGGCCAGTACCCCGAGCATGTAGGCCCCGAAGGCGCTCTCGACGGTGCTCACCCCGGTCGACAGGTAACGCGACCAGGAGGCCGGCAATCTTCGCCGGAGCTTGGCCAGTACCGGGTCCCAGTTCAGCATCATGTACACGGTCACGATCAGGACCAGGACGAAATTGAACGCCCCGGCGGCGACCGAGGTAAGGCCGTGGAGTACTTCGGTGGCGGCCTGGCCGACCAGGCCCTGCAGGGTGCTGGCGTAGTCGTCGATGACCTGTTCGACGCTGGTTACCGGCATCCCCAGCGACGCCAGCAGGTCGAGCGCCCAGCTGTACAGCTGGCTCGCTTCCTCGGAATAGTCGCCCAGCCGGGAGATGATTTCGCGCAGGTCGCGAACCAGGTACGGGATCGCCAGGGTCACCAGCCCGGCGATAAGCAGGAATGCGCCGATGGCGACAACGAATACCGCCAGCGTGTACGGGATCGCCCGCCCGCGCACCTGCAGGCGGCACAGCCAGCGCACCGGCGGGAGCAGGAGCAGGTTGAGCATCATTGCGAAGAGGAATATCAGGATCACCGACCCGAGCTCGCGGCCGGCGTCCACGATGAACCCGCCCAGGTAGACGACCAGGGCGGCGATCCCGAGCCCGAAAAACAGGCGTCGCAGCTGCCGGGTGCTGACCGTCATCCCTATCCCGCCTGCAGCGACCGCAGCAGTTGCTCGGTCATCTCGCGGCCGTCGCCGAATAGCATCACCGTGTTTTCGGAGGCGAACAGCTCGTTGGCGATGCCGGCGAATCCGGGCGAGAGCGACCGCTTGACGACCACGACCGTGCGGGCCCGGCCGGCCTCCAGGATCGGCATGCCGTAGATCGGGCTCGCCGGATCGGACGCGGCGGCGGGGTTGACCACGTCGTTGGCGCCGATGACGATCGCCACGTCGGTCTGCGGCATGCGCGGGTTGGCCTGATCGAGCTCGAGCAGTTCCTCGTAAGGCACGTCGGCCTCGGCCAGCAGGACGTTCATGTGCCCGGGCATGCGACCGGCCACCGGGTGGATCGCGTACCCGACCTTGGCGCCGCCGGCCTTGAGATGGTCGGACAGCTCGCGCACCGCGTGCTGGGCCTGGGCGACCGCCATTCCGTAACCGGGGACGATCAGCACGCTGTCGGAAACCTCCAGGACCATCGCGACCTCGTCCGGGCTGGTGGCGGTCACGCGACCTTCGTAGATGTCGTCCTCGGCGGTCCGGGCGGTCCCGAAGTTGCGCATGACCACGTCGGCCAGCGAGCGGTTCATCGCCCGGCTCATGATCAGGGTCAGGATCAGCCCGGCCACGCCCACCAGCGACCCGGCGATGACCAGGATCTCGATGCCGAGGGCGAATCCGGTGGCCGCCGCCGCGATGCCCGAGAGCGAGTTGAGCATCGATATGACAACCGGCATGTCGGCGCCGCCGATCGGGAACGTTATGGCGAATCCGAGGATCGCGGCGACCAGCGCGACTCCGAGCAGCCACCAGATCCAGTCGGGCTGGTAGATGTAAAGCCCGGCCAGCGCCAGGCCCAGCAACGCTTGCGCGGCGACGCTGCCGCGGTGGAACCAGTTGATGCGGGGCTGCCAGCGCAGGAGTCCCTGCAGCTTGACCAGCGCAACCAGGGACCCGGCAAATGTCAGCACCCCGATCAGGGTCCCGGCCGCGACCGAAACGGTCACCTGGAACGAGCCGTCGGCGGCTTCCGCGCCGACCAGGGCGGCGGCGACCGCCACCAGGGCCGAGGCCGCCCCGCCGAATCCGTTGAACGTGGCGACCAGCTGCGGCATCGCGGTGAATCGGACCAGGAAGGCCAGGGCCCCGCCCAGCACCGCGCCGGCGCCGAGGCCGACCCCGATCCAGAGGTAATCGACGATCTCGGAGGCCGTCAGCGTGGCCAGGACCGCAACCAGCATGCCGGAGGCGGCCAGCAGGTTCCCGCGCACCGCGCTGCGCGGCGAGGCCATGCCCTTCAGGCCGACGACAAGGAGGACGGCGGCGACCAGGTAGGCGGCCCCGATCAGGGTTTCCGAGGTCACTTGCGGCGCCTGAACTTGCTCAGCATGCGACCGGTGACCAGGAAACCGCCGACAACGTTGACGGTCGCCAGGGCCAGGGCAACGGTGCCTAGCACCGTCGGCCAGGGCCCGTCGGCCGCGCCGGCCGCAACCAGCGCTCCCACGATGGTGATCCCGGAAATCGCGTTGGCCCCGGACATCAGCGGGGTGTGCAGGGTCGGCGGGACCTTGGTGATCAGCTCAAGCCCCAGCAGGACCGAGAGCGCCAGGATGGTGGGCAGCACGAGCCCCTCAGGCATCGGGGCCTCCGTCTTCCGCCGCCGGCGGGCAAAGCTGATCCAGGACCATCCGGTTGCAGACGCTGCCGTCGGCCGCAACCAGCGACTGGGACAGGATCTCGTCCCTTGAGGGATCGTCGTCGCACTCGGCCAGGAGCGCCAGGAAGCGCGCCAGGTTGCGCGAATACATCTGCGAGGCATGCGCGGCCAGCTGCGATTCGGCGTCGCTGAGCCCCACCACCGCCACGCCGTCGCGGTCGACGGTCCGGCCGGGCGCCGACGCGGCGCAGTTCCCGCCCTTGGCCGCGGCCAGGTCGACGAGGACCGATCCCGGACGCATCCTGGCCAGCATCTCCTCGGTGACCAGGACCGGCGCCCTGGCCCCGGCCACGAGCGCCGCGGTGATCACGACGTCGGCGTCGGCCAGAACGGATCCGAGCTGCTGGCGCTGCCGGCGCAGGAATTCGGCCGACTGGTCGCGGGCGTACCCGCCGACGGTCTGGATGCCTTCCACGTCAAGGTCGAGTTCGATGAACTGCGCCCCTAGGCTCTCGACCTGCTCGCGGACCTCGGCGCGGACATCGTAGGCCGACACCCGCGCGCCCAGCCGCTTGGCGGTGGCGATCGCCTGCAGGCCCGCGACCCCGACCCCCAGGACCGTCACCTTGGCCGGGGCCAGGGTTCCCGCCGCGGTCATCAGCAGCGGAAAGATCTGCGGCAGCCGGTTGGCCGCCACCAGCACCGCCTTGTAGCCGGCCAGGGTCGCCATCGCCGAGAGCGCATCCAGGGACTGGGCGCGCGATATCCGGGGGACCATCTCGAAGGCGAACGCGCGCAGTCCGCGCTCGGCGGCGGCGGCGATGTGTCCGGCCCGGGCGATCGGGTCCAGCAGGCCGACCAGCGTTGCGCCCGCGGGCAGGAGCGATAGGTCGCCTTCGCCCGGGTAGGGGGCGATCGCCGCCACCGCGGCGCCGGCGAGCAGTTCGCCGCGCTCGGTGGCTATCGCGGCCCCGGCGGAGCGGTATTCGTCATCGGCGTGACCGGCCCACCGGCCGGCGCCGGCGAGCACCGCCACCTGGTATCCGGATTCCAGCAGCTTCCCGACGTCGCCCGGGACGACCGCGACGCGGCGGTCGGATCCGTCCGCGGCCGGCGCCACGGCAACGACCGGGGCGGCGCTCAAGATTTTTTCCGTTCGGCGGGCGGTCCCGGGTCGAATACGGCCCGGTCAAATCCGGGCACCCCGCGGCGCGCCAGGCGCGCGAACAGCCGATCGGCGGTCCGCCGCGATACCTCGTCGAACGCCCACGCCGGCCCTCGCACGCTGGCCGAGCCGATCACCCCGAGGCGCTTGAAATAGCGCTTCTGGCACTGCATGTAGAGGTCCAGCGACTGCATCCCGAAAGTCAGCAGGGGCAGGATCTTTTCGTATTCGGAAACGCCGGCCTCGCCGGATCCCTGGCGCAGCAGCCGGTCGATCTGCAGCCAGGCCGGGGCCAGGTCCAGGCCGGGGACGCAGCCCACCGCGCCGCGGACCGCGAATTCGGGGTAGTTGATCCCGCCGTTGCCGGTAAAAACCCGCAGGCCGGCCGCCGCCAGCTGCGAGGTACGCGCCCCGACCGCGGCCGACTCCTCCTTGATGGAAAAGACCGTCGGGACCTGCCGGCAGAGCAGTTCCAGGTCATCGGGCAGGACGTCGACGCCGGTTTCCTGGGGCGCGTTCTGCAGCATGATCGGCAGGTCCGCGGCGGCGGCGACCGCGCCTACGTGCTCTGCCAGCGCCGCGCCGCCACAACCCGGCGGGGTCCGCAGCATGATCGCGGCCGCCCCCAGGCTCCGGTAGGTCCGGGCCTGGGAGATCGCCGATTGCGTGTACCCGTCCACCCCGGCGATGACCGGCTTTCGGACATTGGCCGAAGAGACCACGGTTTCGACCACCGCCGACCGTTCGCTTTCTGAAAGAGCGCGCGATTCGGAGGCGACACCCAGGGTCACCAGCGCGCCGACCGACGATTCGGCCAGCAGGTCAGACAGGTTGTCCAGGCCGGGGTGGTCGACGTTCGCGCCAGCCTGGTCGAACGGAGTGGGGACGACGGGCGCAATGCCACGCAGATCCATAGAAGTGGAGCCGAGACCTTCTGTCGTTGGCGCGCCGAACGCTGGCCGCCGCTGTCCCACGTATTTTCTACCGACGCGGACCGGGAACGGGTCGCCAATAGAATCGGCGCACATTCGGAAAAATCCAACCAGAGGATGGGGCCGCAGCCATGTCCGCAACCGTGCGGCTTACCGCCGGCCAGGCGATCGTACGCTTTCTGGCCGCCCAGTACAGTCAATTCGACGGCGAACGCCAGCGCCTCATCAACGGCATGTTCGGCATATTCGGTCACGGCAACGTGGCCGGGCTGGGACAGGCCCTGGAGGAGGAGCGCGGCCTGCTGCGCTACCACCAGCCCCACAACGAGCAGGCGATGGTGCACACCGCTTCCGGCTTTTCCAAGGCCATGCGCCGGCGGGCCGTGATGGCCTGCACGGCGTCGATCGGTCCGGGCACGACCAACATGGTCTCCGGCGCCGCCACCGCCACCATCAACCGGCTGCCGGTGCTGCTGTTCGCGTCCGACAACTACGCCACCCGCCACCAGGGCCCGGTGCTCCAGCAGCTGGAGCACCCGGTCAGCTTCGACACCTCGGCCGCCGACACGCTGCGGCCGGTGAGCCGCTTCTTCGACCGGGTTTCGCGGCCCGAACAGCTTTTGACCGCCCTGCCGGAGGCGATGCGCGTGCTGACCGACGTTCGCGAGACCGGCGCGGTCACGATCGCGCTGCCGCAGGACGTGCAGATGATGGCCTACGACTGGCCGGTTCACTTCTTCAGCGAGCGCACCTGGACGATCGCCCGGCCATACCCCAATCCCGATTCGATCAACGCCGCCGCCGAACTGCTGCGGTCGGCCCGCAATCCGGTGGTCCTGGCCGGCGGCGGAGCGATCTATTCCGACGCCGAAGCGGTGCTGGGAGAGTTCGCCCGCAGCTGCGGGATTCCGGTCGGGGAGACCCATGCGGGGCTGTCCGCGGGACGCATGGCCGGCGATCTGGCGCTGGGCGGTATGGGTGTCTGCGGGACTCCGCAGGCCGCCCGGATCGCGGCCACGGCCGACCTGGTGATCGGCATCGGCACCCGCTACTCGGACTTTGCGACCGGTTCGAATTCGCTCTTCCAGAACCCCGACGTGGCGTTCCTGAACATCAACGTCGCCGGACACGACGCCTACAAGCAGGGCGGCCTGGCGGTGGAGGCCGACGCTCGTATCGCGCTCGAACAGCTCCTACTGGCCGCATCCGATTACCGGGCCGACCCGGACTGGACCGAGCGGGCGCGGCGCCTGAACCAGGAATGGCGGGCCCAGCTCGAGGGCGAGGTAAGGCCGCCCGCGCCGGGCGAGGGCATGAACCAGGCGCAGGTGATCCAGGCGCTCAACGAGCATCTGAACCCGGGCGACTTCGTCACCGTGGCGGCCGGTTCGCCGCCGGGCGACATTCAGCAGCAATGGATCTCCGAGGGCAGCGGTCAGCCGCTGGTCGAGTTCGGCTTCTCCTGCATGGGCTGGGAACTGCCGGCCTCGCTGGGCGCCAAGCTGGCCCGGCCCGAGGCCAGCGTCTACACCTTCATCGGCGACGGCACCTACCTGATGAACAACACCGAGATCGTCACCGCCGCCAAAGAGGGCCTGAAGGTCGTGGTGGTGTTGGCCAACAACCACGGTTTTCAGATCATCCGCAAGCTGCAGGAGGCCAAGACCGGCCGCGCGTTCGGGAATGAATTCCGCGCCCGCGAGGAGGCGACCGACCGCCTGACCGGCGCATACGCGGGTATTGATTTCGTCAAGAACGCCGAGTCGCTGGGAGCAGTCGGGCTGGCCGCCGCCAATCTGGACGAATTGCGCGAAGCCCTGCGGCGGGCCGATTCGGTGGCCCGCCAGCCGGTCCTGATCGAATGCGAGGTCGAGCCGTCGCGCTGGGCCGCCGACACCGGCGTTTGGTGGGACGTTTCGGTGCCCGAGGTCTCGTCCTACGAGGACGTGGTCGCCATGCGGGCCGAGTACGAAGAGCAGAAGCGGAGCCAGCGCCTCTACTACTGAGCCCGGTGGACGCGGCGCCGCGCGCCTCGGCCGGCCGATGGCCGGTTTCGGCGGCTACTCCGCCGGGTACTCGTTGGCCCGGGCGTGCACCTGGATGATTTGGGACTTAAATACCTGAGTTGACAAATGCCAACCGATATATATTCACGCCGCCTCGCCGACGGCCTCGGGAAAAGTCCCACCCGAGAGGGCCTTACAGAGGATATTGACGGCCGCGTTGTGATCGCGGTCAAGTTCAAGACCGCACCTCCCGCACACGTGCCTTCGCTCCGAAAGACTCTTTTTGACTAACGCCCCGCAGCCCGAACAGCGCTGCGAGGTGTTTCTGGGGTCAACGAATACGAGCTCGCGTCCGGCCCATCCTGCCTTGATCTTGAGCTGACTGACGATCCGCGACCAATTCTGTTCCCTCACGGCCCTATTTAGGCCGGTTTTTCTGATTCCGCCCTTCCGGGTCATCTTCCCAACGTTTAGTTTTTCCAGCGCGATGTAGCCGTTCTCGCGCACCAGCCGGGTGGTGATCTCATGGCACTGGTTGCGGTTCCTGACCCGCGCCCGGTCGTGGGCGTTGGCCAGGATGCGGCGCCGGCGGCGGAAGCGGCGACTCCCTTTCTTACAGGCCGAGAGCCTCCGCTGCTTGCGCTTCAACGCCTCGCGGTCTAGCTGACGGCGCTCGATTCTTTCCCCGTCGCTGGTGGTTATTCGGGAGAGCACTCCCAGGTCGAGACCGACCCTGGCCGAGCTACGCGGGCAAGCGGACTTGCATCCTCCCGGTAGATCAGGCTCACCCGCACCCGCCGGCCCCGGAAGGTGATCCGGATGGCCTTCAGGTCTTCCGACGGCGGCAATTCGACGTTGGTCCGGAGCTTGACCGCCGGCAGACCCTTGATCCGGATCACGTAGCCGTGCCGGTCGGGCCGCACCATCGCTGGGGTGGTCTGCTCGAGCTGGATCGTGCGGTAGCGGTGACCGGGCTTGAAACGGGGGTAGCCGGGTTTTTCTTTGTTCTTGACCCGGCGGTAGAACGACTTCTTGGCCCGGTCGGCGCGGACGAGCACTCCGCGGCCCACGTCGACGGAAACGCCTTGCCAAAACTCATCGGCGTTGCGGGTGCGGGTGAACGCCTTCATCCGGTCGAACAGTGAATCGCTCTTGCCGGTCTGCTTGTAGGAATCGCGCCAGTGTTCGAGTTCGGAGTTGTAGAGATCGGCACTGGCGGAGAGCACCCGGTTGAGATGCTCGCAGCCGCAGCGGGAGACGTAGCCGCGCTGGGTGTAGGTACGGAAGATTTCGGACATCGCCCCGGGCTATGGCTCTCTGCTGGTTGGACTTGGCGGGGCGTAGAGTATATATCAGCTTTGTTTGCGTTTGTGTATACCGCTCGTTGCTACTGACGGGTCCGGGGCTGGAGAAAGTGAGCGATTTGCTCAACTGTCGGCGTCGGCAAGGCATGCGACCGGTCTGATCGCCCGCGTCCGGCCGGCAAGAGCGCAACGGTTTCCGCCGGCCCGGTCGATGCCCCCGGCCCGCCGGCGCGAGGCGGCGCGGGTATGGCGACCGGCTGCGACTGGAATTGCCGGGCGGGGTAATTGACGTTGCTCTGGTGGTGCAGGGCGAGCGCGACCCCCGCCCATCCGTCGGGCTGGCGGCGAAGTCAAGCAGGAGGGGCGCATCTGGTGGGCGGACCGGACCCTGCCCGCGATCACGGCGCGCATCCGGATGTTCCCGCAACGGTTCACGCGGAGTTTCTTGCCGGGACAAGATGGCGTGGCAGGGGGAATGCAGGATGGTTGGCAGTCCGTCAACCCAAGTATGTAATCGCCGATGATTTCGATGATGCCGCCCTCCGGGTCGTGGGCGTAGCAGACAGTCTTGGCCCCGCCCGGAGCGCTGACCAGACCCGAGATCGGGCTCCCGCCGGCGGCCAGCAGGCGTTCGTGCATGCCGGCCGAATCGTCGGTCTCTATGGCGACGTGATTGGCGTGCAGGGCGTTGGCCCGCCTGGGGCCGGGCCGGTCCGGATGCGAGTGGTAGCAGAGCAGTTCGATCTGGCGCGGCGACGCCTGGGTGCCCAGGATCGCAACTTCCACGTCGGCGTTCTTCAGTCCTACGACCTTCTCGATTAACTCGTCGCCACGCCGGAAACGGTGCTGGAGCTCGAACCCGAGCGCGCCGCTGTAAAACCCGATCATCAGGTCCATGTTGGCCACCACGATGCCGGCAT
Organism: Chloroflexota bacterium; assembly: GCA_963664795.2. Lineage (GTDB taxonomy): Bacteria > Chloroflexota > UBA11872 > UBA11872 > VXNJ01 > VXNJ01. The sequence goes on from CAXXYJ010000008.1 coordinate 87,670, forward strand.
GGGTCAGCCGGCTCGAGGACGGCAACTAGCGGCTCATTGCTAGCGCGTGGGTCCGTTCGGCTAGGTCGCTTATCCGGGATCCGTCGAATCCGGCCACCATGCTGCCGACCCGGTCGCCGAGCGGGTCAATCCAGGCGCCGGGCAGGGAGCGGGCCCCGAGGATCGCGCCGACGATCGATCCGGCGGTCGCGCCGTTGCAGTCGGTGTCGAGGCCGCAGGCGACCGCGATCGATATCGTCTTCTCAAGGTCGCATTCGCCCCAGAGCAGCCCGATCGCCACGAAACAGGCGTTGTTGATCGTGTGCACGCCGTGGTAGTTTCCGCAGGTCGACATCACTTCGGCCAGGGCCTGTTCCCAGTCCAGACTGGCTTCGCTCAGGCCGATCACGCGTTCCAACTCGCGCTGCAGGCGCGACTTTGCCGGGATCTGGTCCATTCCGGCCAGCAGGGCCTGGAGCGGATCGCCGGTGGTGAAGGCGGCGGCGTTGGCGGCGGCGGCGAAAAGCGCCCCGTAGATGCCGTTCTTGGTGTGCGAGACGACTGCGTCGCGATAGGCCAGTTCGGCCGCGGCGGCGGGGTCGCCGGCGCAGGCGTAACCGTAGACGTCGGTGCGGATCTGGGCCCCGATCCATTCCCGGAACGGGTTCATCGCGCTGGCCGATTCGGGCGGGGCGATGCCCAGCATCAGGTTCCTGTAGGCGACCCGCTCGGCGGTGTAGGTCATGTTGGCCGGAATGCCCTCGAGCCAGGCATTGGCCACGTCGGCGGGAGCAAATTCAAATCCGTGGCGCTCCAGGATCGAGAGCGCAAAGATCATGTAGTCGATGTCGTCGTCGCGCGCCATCGAGGAAAAATTCCCGCGCGTTGCTTCCTCGGCCGAACGGTGCATCGGGATCCCGACGTCGTGGTCCGGAATGTATGGGATGTAGTCGTCGGGCGGGAACGCGTGCTCGGGCTCCAGGTAGCGCCGAATGGCCCAGTGCGGCCAACCCTCGACCGGCTTGCCGAGCTGGCACCCGGCGCAGCGTCCCAGCCAGGCCCCGGCGATGGCGTCGTCCAGGTCCTTGGGCGATTCGTCCAGCTGCGCGCGGGCGGCGGGACGGGCGGCCTTGATCAGCTCCAGGTCGCTGGGTTCGTCCTCTTCCATCGGGCCGGTGCCGGAGAGGGCGTCAGCCAAAGGCCAGAGCGACTCGAACTCGGACTCGGGGGCGCCGTGCATCTGCAGGCGGTTGTACCGGTCCGCGAGCTCGGTCGGCTCGCACCCTTCCTCCTTGAGCTGCTCGATCTCGAAACCGAGCAGGGATTCGTGGCTGGTGTAATCGATCATTGCCGGGGCCTGGTCTGGTTCAAATCACATTTAAATGTTGGACTATGCGGGGTGCAGATTCGCGAAAATCCCGCCCTGCGGGCGTTCTGGCCGCAGCGCCCCGCATTCGGCGAGCGGGAGCGGGTTTTTGCCGAAACTTGCCCCGGAACCAGATAGTCCCAAGGTAGCCGCGAATTGACCCCGACACGGCCGCGTCCCGGCGTCTTCGCCGAACTGGAAGCGCGTGGCCTGGTCCATTCCAAGACCCACGAGGACCTGGGCGCGATCCTGGACCGCGAGCGCATGACCCTCTACTGCGGGTTCGATCCGACCGCCCCCTCGCTTCAGGTCGGCAACCTGGTTCCGCTGCTGACGCTGGCCCGCTTCCAGCGGTTCGGGCACCGCCCGATCGTGGTGCTCGGCGGGGGCACCGGCATGATCGGCGACCCCTCCGGCAAGAGCGCCGAGCGCAACCTGCTCGGGCAGAAGACCCTGGCCGAGAACGCGGCCGCCCAGCGGCGCCAGTTCGAGGCGATGCTGGACTTTGACCTAGATGACTCGCCGGCGGTGATGGTCGACAACCTCGACTGGCTGGCGCCCCTGGACCTGATCGGATTCCTGCGCGACGTGGGCAAGCACTTCCCGGTTTCGGTCATGCTCTCGCGTGAGTCGGTCAACCGGCGGATCGGCAGCGAGGCCGGGATCTCGTTCACCGAATTCAGCTACCAGGTCATCCAGGCCTACGATTTCCTGCACCTTTACCGCGAGTACGGCTGCCGCCTGCAGATCGGCGGTTCCGACCAGCTCGGCAACATAGTCGCCGGAACCGACCTGATCCGGCGCACGCTCGGCCCCGAGGACCGCGCCTTCGGGCTGGTCTTCCCGCTGCTGCAGACCCGCGGGGGCCAGAAGATGGGCAAGACCGCCGCCGGAACGATCTGGCTCGACCCCCGGCGCACCCGGCTGCTTGACTTCTACCAGTACTGGTACAACTTCGCCGACGAGGACGTTTTGGCGGCGCTGAAGGTGTTCACTTTCTGCGATCACGCCGAGATCGCCGACGCGGGCGGCCAGTTGCGAACCGACCCTGCCGCGCGCCGGGCGCAGCGCCTGCTGGCCGATTCGGTCACCGCGATCGTGCACGGACCCGAGGCGGCCGCGTCGGCGCGGGCCGAACAGGCGGCGATGTTCGGCGGCGGAGAACAGGCCGCCTCCACGCCCCACCTGCTGGTATCGCCGGCCGACCTGGAAAACGGTCTCGAGCTGCGCCGGCTGCTGGTCGAATGCGGCCTGGCCCCGTCCCGTTCGCAGGCCCGCCGGCTGATCGCCCAGGGAGCGGTGAGGGTCAACGGCTTAAAGCGCGGCAACGAGCCGCTTAGACCTTCCGACCTTGACGCCGAGGGCCTGATCCTCCTGGCGGCCGGTCCGCGCAACCGGCGATTGATCGGGCTGCGCGATTCCGAAGAGGGTTAAAGCGAGGCCGGCCTGACCCTGCGGCCGGTGCGGGCGGACCGTTCGACCGCCTCCACGAACTGCATGTACTCAAGGCCCAGCTCCCAGCTGGGCTCCCCGTCGGTCCCGGCGCGCACCGCGGCGATGAAATCGGCCTCGACCTGCCAGGCGGCGCTCGGGTCGGGGTCGAACTGCTCGTCAGCCCACTCGGGCGCTCGCCTAAGGGTCAGCGAGCCCCCCTCGTTGCTGGGCGGGCCGCCCGTCCAGTGCAGGCTTCCACCGGTCCCGTAGGCCGAAACCGCGGTCTCGCCGGCGCCGCCGGCATTGCTGGAGAAGGTCAGGCTGGCCAGCCCGCCGTTTTCCAGGCCCGCGGTGACGAACACCGCGTCGGGCCGTTCGACCGTGGCCGATGAATCTCCGTCCGGGCGTTCGGCGACGAACGTCGCGTCGCCGGCCAGGACCCAATCGGCTCGCAGTCCGAACCAGGTCAACAAAACCTCGTAGAGGATCCCCAGGGTCAGCGTGTTGGCCCCGGAAAGGCTCTCGCGCTGGCGCCAGTGCAGCGGCGTCTGCGGGTCCAGGTAGGAGGCGTTAAAGTCCCGGACCACCAGGTGCCGGATCTGGCCGAGCGCACCCGATTCGACTATCTGCTTTATCCGGGGCGCGAACTGCATGCCGTGCGGCGGCGGGCAGACCATCGTCGTGAGGTCGGTGCCCTCCTTGGCCGCCAGCATGCGGCGGGCGTCGGCCGCGTCCATCGCCAGCCGGGCCTGGCAGAAGACGTGCTTGCCTGCCTTCAGCGCCTGCTCGGAGATCTCGGAATGGAGATACGGCCAGGTCCCGATGAAGACCGCGTCGACCCGATCGTCGCCGAACAGCCCGCGCCAGTCCTGGTACACGGTCCGGACTCCGAAGTCGGCGGCGAATTTCTCGCCCGAGGCGCTGGTCCGGTTGGCGACCGCGACCAGTTCGACCCCGTCGATTTCGCTCAGGCCGGGGGCATGCCGCAGCCGGGCGATCGCGCCGGCGCCGATGAACCCGATCCCCAGGCCCTGGCTCATATGTCCAGCTCGGCGACGTTCGGGTAGAGCTTGTCGCCGGCCGAGCGCAGCGGTTCAATGCCGGCCGCGGCCTCGTAGAGCTTTAGGACCGCGGCGTAGTGCTCGCGCGGGTACTGGACCTGGGCCTGCCGCATCATCGATTGCGCCGCCCCGTTCACCGAGATCGGAACGTCCAGGTCGGAGGCGTGCTTGAGGGCCAGGCGCGAATCCTTGGCGCTCAGCGTCGTCGTGAACCCCGGCCTGAAATCTCGCTCGGTCAGTGTATTCGGCCACCAAACGTGGTGCATCCCGCGGGCCGGCGTCATGTAGAACGCCTCCAGCATCGTTTCGAGCTTGAGCCCGCTCTTGGCGCCCAGGGTCAGCGACTCGGAGGTCGCGCACAGGATCGTGCAGTTGAGCATGTTGTTGACCAGCTTGAGGGCCGAGCCGGTCCCGACCGGTCCGGTCGGCAGCTGAACTTCCGAGATCGCCCCGATCAGGTGCTCGGCACGTTCGTATACGCCGGGATTGGCACCGACCGGCATTCCCAGGGTGCCGGTGCGGGCCTGTTCGGGACCGCGCAGCATCGGGGCGTCGATCGTCTCCACACCCTGCTCCAGCAGCCGGTCGGCAACCGAGATGATGAACGTTGGATCGACCGTGGCGTGATTTAGAAAGATCGCCCCGGACCGGATCCCGGCGGCCACTCCGCCGTCGCCGAATACCGCGGCCTCGGTCTCCGGCGGACCGGGCAGCACGGCCTGTACGAATTCGGCCTCAGACGCCGCCTCGGCCGGCGATCCGGCCGTGTCGGCCCCCATTCCCGCGGCGCGTTCCATGGCCTCCGGGCTGGCGTCGTACACGGTGACCTGGTGACCGGCGCGGAGCACCTGCCCCAGCAAGCCGATTCCCATGATCCCGGCGCCGATAAGTCCTACTCGCTCTTTGGCCATATGCGATTTCGCCCCAAATGCCGAAGGAATTGCCGCCCCGCCTGGCGGGGCCGGATTACGAGAAAAGACTACCTACGGACCCTTTTCCAACCGGCAACCGGCCGGATTTCTGGCCATCGCACCGGCCCTGGCAGGCAGGGCCGCGGCCCTGCAAAAAGCCAGTTGGCGGCCGCGCGCCGGACGGCTCCAACCGGCGCCCGGATCGGCAATCGACCCCGCAAATCTCTTATATTTGTTTGATCAAGCCGGACTACGCCCCACCCATAGGCGTCGCGCCGGCGCGGCCGATATGAATCGCCGTCGCTCTGGTTCAAAAATCTCCCGTTCGCTCGAACTCGTAAAGGGTTCCCTATGCAGTCCCGTTCCAGCTCCCTGGCGTTGGGCTTCGTTGTCGTCATCGTCGCCATCGTCGCCCTGTTTGCTTTTTTCTCGATCCGCATCGTCGGAGTCGGGCAGGCGGGAGTAATTCACACCTTCGGCGTAGTCGACCCGATCTCGAAACCCCCGGGTCTGCTCCTCAAGCTCCCGTGGTCGGCGCTTGAACAGCTCAACGTCCGAACCCAGGAATTTACGATGAGCTCGCGAACCGAGGAAGCCGGTCTCGGCGCTGACGACGCGGTCCAGACGCTTACCAGCGAGGGTCTGACGGTCGGGCTGGACATCACCGTGCTGTTCCGCCTTGAATTCCAGCAGGCGCCGGTAGTGTTCCGCACGATCGGACCCGATTACCAGGCAATCATCGTCCGCCCCGCGATCCGAAACGCCATTCGTGACGTGGTTGCCCAGTACACCGCCCAGGACCTCTATACGACCGGTCGTGAGCAGGTGGCGATCCAGATTGAAGATCAGCTGATCAACGCGCTCCAGCCGCGCGGCATCACGATCGAAAACGTGCTGCTGCGCGACGTGCGCCTGCCCCCGGTAATCCAGCAGGCGATCGACGACAAGCTGGCCGAGGAACAGCGAGTCCAGCAGGCCGAGTTCAGCCGCCAGCGCCAGGAAGTCGAAGCCCAACGCCGCGTCGTGGAAGCCACCGGTGAGCGAGACGCCCAGGCCGAGATCTCAAAGACGCTGACCGACGAGTACCTACAGCTCCTGTACATCAACAGCCTCAAGGACATCTCCGGCGGTAGCGTCGTCTACGTGCCGGTCAGTCCCGACACCGGCCTGCCGGTATTCGTCGACGCCTCCGGATCCGGAAACGCAGCCGGAAACTGATCCCAGGGCCGGTTCCCGCCGGGAGCCGGCCGCCAGGGCGGGCGATTAGCTCAGTTGGCCAGAGCACTACGTTTACACCGTAGGGGTCGCAGGTTCAAGTCCTGCATCGCCCACCAGCTTGATTTTGATTCGTGACTCGGCAACCGCGGGCATGCGGTCAGCCCGATCCGGCCGTTGGCGGATCCAGCCGGGACCCGGCTCAATCCCGGTCGGCCGGTTTCGGCGCCTTCGGAGACGAATGGGCATGAGAGCGTCGGCCGGCTTCAAGCCCGACGGCGGCTTGGCCGCTCGTTTGCCGCAGGTTGCAAAATTGGATTGGGGCGCCGGTACGATTCGGCCGCCGCTGGCCGAAATCCGTCCTCCCTGCCTGAACAGCCCCGGAAAACTCCACCGATTCCCCCGCAGTTGGCCAGCAAGAACTCATCCCGGATCCTTCCGTACACCACCGCCGCGGTGTACGAACGACCTGAATTTTCGGGAATCGAATACTCGGCCTACCGGTCCCAGTTGCGCCGCCTGCGCGTACAGCTTCTGCGCATGCAGGAGTGGGTAAAGGACCAGAATCTGCGCGTCGCAGTAGTGCTCGAAGGACGTGACGCGGCGGGCAAGGGCAGCACCGCCGCCACGATGACCAGGTACCTGGACCCGCGCAGCTATCGGGTGGTCGCCCAGGGGGTTCCGTCGGCCCGGCAGATGCGCAACTGGCTGGGGACGTATCACCGGCTGTTGCCGGGGAAGGGGCAGTTGACCTTCTTTGACCGCTCCTGGTACTCGCGCGCCCTTATCCAGCCGGCGATGGGCTACTGCACGATGCGCCAGTACAACTACTTCATGAACAACGTGAACGCCTGGGAAGAACGGGTGGTGGATGACGGCGTGATCCTGCTCAAGTTCTACCTCTCGGTCTCGCGCGAATCGCAGGACCTGCGATTCCAGTTGCGCCAGCACAGCGACCTAAAGTACTGGAAGTACTCGGCCAACGACCGGCGGGTGGCCGAACGCTGGCACATGTTCACCTATTTCAAAGAGCGCATGTTCGCGGTCACGTCGACCGACTACGCGCCGTGGTGGGTGATCGATTCAGACAATAAGCACCAGGCCCGCCTGAACGCGATTCATTGCCTGCTAGCCGGGATCGAGTATCCGGACCGCGATCTCGGCCTGCAAAACATAAAGTCGCCCCGGCGCCGGCATCAGCCGCGAAACATGATCGTCGACGGGGTGCTTTTCGAAAACATGAACCCCGAGCAGGTCCAGATCCTCGAACAGATCCACATGCATGAGTGAACGCCCGCTGCGACAGAAGGTCGCATGCGGCGGAATCGTGCTCTGCAAAGGCCACGGGTTGCTGATCCGCAAGCACGGCCTGTGGGATTTGCCGAAAGGCAAGCGCCGGCGCGGCGAGGCGGTCAAGGACTGCGCGGTGCGCGAGATCAGCGAAGAAACCGGCCTCGACCCCGCGCAGATAACGCCGCACGCGAAGCTCTGCAAAACACGCTACGTCGCCTACTACAGCGGCGAGCCGGTCCTGAAAACGGTGCACTGGCTGGTGCTCGAGTACGGCGGGGAGATTGAGGACCCGCTCGTGCCCGACTACGCCGAGGACATCGACCTCTGCCGCTGGGTGCCGTTCACCGAGCTGGAAGAGCACTTCGGGGCCGCCAGGCCGTACCTGCAACCGGTCGCTCGGGCGGTGCTGGAACTTCTGGTGGAAGTCGTCGACTGATCGCGGCGTCCGGCCAGCCCCTGGCCCTTAGAATCGTTCGCTTTTTGCCGAGATAGCTCAGTCGGTAGAGCAGTGGACTGAAAATCCATGTGTCGCCGGTTCAATTCCGGCTCTCGGCACCAATCTGACATGCAAAACTGGCCTCCGTCCGCTGGCGGCGAACCGCAACGGCAGCGTCCTTCCTGGGACCGGATCGCGCACCGCTTCGCGGTCCAGATCGTAGCCCTGGCCCTGACGCTGGCCCTGCTTTCGGCGATCGCGCCCGGCATCGTGACCCTGCCCGCGTTCGGGCAGATCGAATACCTGGCCACCCTGATCGCATTCGCGGCGATCCTGGCGACCCTGAACATCGTCCTGCGTCCCCTGATTTACCTGTTGTTCGGGCCGCTGGCCTGCCTGCTGATCGTCTTTACGTTCGGCGCCTTTCACTTCATCCTCGGGGCGGTGCTGCTGCTGTGGGCCAGCGAGGTCGTGCCCGGGGTCACCGTCGGGGGATTCGGCAGCGCCCTGCTGGCCGCGCTGCTGACGTCGCTGGCGGCGACCGTGGCCAGCGCGCTGTTCGTGCGCGAAGCCCCGGTTCAGGTCCACTTCGTGCGGGGTCCCCGGCCGCAAGATCCAGAATCCGGCCCAGGCCCGGATTAATCGGATCCGGCTGCGATTGGGCGCCAAAGTTCGATCCCGCGGGCGCCCCTTTCGCGGATTTCTCCGGCGGACGGCGCTCCGGTGCGGACCGGCGCCGTCAATCGGGCGCGAACGCCGTTCGGGGCCGCGAATCATGGTCCGGCCTGGAGCCGAACGGTCCGGGACGCCTCGTGTCAACCGTTACTCTGGTTAAAAAGTCACGCATCGGGATCTGACATGCGCTTAGGTGATATGCGGCTTGCCGGCTGGTCGCTGCTGGTCGGGACGATCTTGATAACGCTGTCCCACGTGCTGTCGCCCGGACGCGGCGCGGTCGATACCGTTCCCAGTACCAGCCTCACTGATCTGACGCTGGCCATGGCCCGCAACGAACTGCTGTCCTACTCGGTACCGGTTGCAATCATCTTCGGCGGCGTATTGATGCTGCACGGGCTCATGACCCTGCGGCGATACGCGGGCCCGGTGCCGCGGCTCGGTCTGCTGGCGATGGCCGTAAGCATGGTTCTGCTGATGGCGATGCGGGGACTCGATTACATGATCGTCGGGTTGGGAGTGGCCGCGCTGGAGAGCGAAGGCGACAAGTCGCAGGAGTGGCTCCAGGCCGCGCTGGGGCTGCAGCGAATGGCCTGGGGCTACCTCTTTACATCCACGGTTGCCGGTCAGGCCGGAACGGTGGTGATGGCGCTGGGGCTGATGGCTCGGCCCGAACCCCTGCGCCTGCCGTCGGCGATACACGCCGTAGCCGCATTCCTCGCATTCCTGGCCCTGGCGGCCTTCCTCGCGGCCTGGCAATCGAACGACCTGGAGCTGGCGCTGGCGCCGGCATTTGCGGCGGGTTCGATCGCCGGACTCATTTACATGGCGCTGCTGGGCTGGGGACTGGTTTCCGCGTCCGCGCACGAGCGCGCCGGGGACCCAACCGGCGGCTGAAGGCCCGCAGCTGATCTAAAGGGCCGCGTCGCCCCGGCGGCTAGTTTGCAGCCGCATGCAGGCGCTCGGCAAATCGTTCCAGCAGTTCTCGCTGCTGCACGGCGTTCAGCCAGGATTCAGGGATGGCGTCCACCCCGTAATGGGCGCCCGCCAGGGCGCCGTAAACGCAGGCGGTCGTGTCCGTGTCCAGTCCCAGCGAAATGGCCGCCGCCGCTCCCGATTCAAAGTCGCGCGTGGTGGCGAACGACCACAGCGCCCCCTCGAGCGTGCACTGGACGTCGTTGGCGCCGGAGATCTGGGACCGGTCACGCCGCGCCAGGGTTCCATCCAAGACCGATTCCAGGCGCCCCGGCAACGGGCGTTCCAGGCCCTCGCCGCCGGCGCCGGCGGCGAGAAGAGCCTCGCGCGGAGCGCCGCCGAGGGCCGCGGCCACGAGTGCTGAAAAAACCTGGCAGGCGGCGTGGCAGATCGGATCGCGGTGCGTTGGGTTGGAGCATTCGGCGGCCGCATCGAGCATCCGCTGGCCGGAGCCGAAATAGAGCGGGACGGCGGCGGCCCGCATCAAGGAACCGTTGGTTTGCGCCGACGGGTCGCCCCACGACTCCTCGCCGGCCTCGAATTTTTCCAGTTCGGCCCTGACCGTCGGGCCCATGCCGAACGTGACGCCGGTCGCCGACAGATGGTCCTGCCGACCCCAGCGCCAGTAGCGGTACATCTGGTCGCGCAGGTCTACCCCTCCGCACTCCAGCAGGCTTTCGGCCAGGCAGAGCGTCATGGACGTGTCGTCGGTCCAAGTTCCGGCCGGCAGCTGAATTTGCTCGTCGGACGGGCCGCCGCGGATACCGAACCGCGGCCTCCGGTGCGGGAGCATTTCGGTGACCGGCTCTAGGGGCATGGGGTCGGCGAATTCAAACGGCATTCCCAGCGCGTCACCGCAGGCAAGACCCAGAAGGGCGCCGCGCCAGCGGTCGATCGAATCAATGTTCATGGGTTGGAGCTCCGGGGGCGCCAGGATTGGCGGCGGCAATTGCGAATCGACCCACTATTCTTATTGGTCCGCACCCGGCGACGTAGCCAAGTGGTAAGGCAGGGGTCTGCAAAACCCTTATCATCGGTTCGATTCCGATCGTCGCCTCCAGCAATTCCGTGTCGTTTTGGGAGCCCGCCGGCGCACCGCTGCCAGCCGGGCAGCCCGCAGCCGGCTCAGTGCCCCCTTGCGCCCAGCCCGAGGCGGCGAACCGCGCGCCGGACCCTTGAATGGACGTTTTCGGGCCGCGAGTCGATCCAGATGACGTTGGGATCGTCGGCGTTGGCGATCAGCCAGCGGTCGATGCGGTTGGTCACGCTCGAGTCGTCCGATCCGGGCGAGCCGGCATCGGGCCCAATCAGCGCTTCGACCGACCCGGCAACGCGGTCGGGATCGTCGGCCGGCGCCCGCTGGCGCCGGACCACGCTGCCGCCTTCGATCAGCCAGAGCGCCACCTGCGCCGGATCGGCATCCTGGGCGACCACCAGGACCCGGCCCCCGGACACTCCGCCCGGCAGCGGGCGCGGCCACGGTTCGCGGGCGTTCAGGCGACGCAGCAACCGCTTGGCTTCCGCGGAGCCGTCCTGGTCCAGGTAGCGGCGCGCGCGGCTGATTCCGCCGCCCAGGAACGCCCGGCCGGCCCCGATCGAGAGTTCCGAAGGCCCGTTCTCCGCGCCCCAGCGCGCCGGGAGTCCCAGGGCCGAGCGCAGTTGCCGGGCCAGGCGGCGGGAGTGGTTCGCGGTCCGAAACGGGCCGGCGCAGGCGATGGCGCCGGCGGGGGCCTGCCGGCAGGCGTGCAGCTGGCCCCTCCCGACATCTCCGCTCAGGGCCACGTAATGCGGGCCCTGGTGCGAGCGCAGCTGGCGGTTGAACGGCGGTCGCAGCCGCGCGATCTGCTCCTGCTCAAGCACCAGCGCTTCCAGTTCGGACCCGGCCAGATCGAATTCGATCCCCTCGATCTGCTCGACGAACGCCTCGCGGCGGCGGCTGTGGCGGTTGCCGTCGGTCAGGTGGGTCCGCACCCGACGCTGCAGGGACCGGGCCATTCCCACGTAGATGACCGACCCGGCCGCGTCAAGCAGCCGGTACACCCCCGGCAGGGCCGGCAGCCCGGTTGCCACTTCCTCGATCAGGCGCCCACGGGTGCCGGCCGGGCTGTTGGCCGGGCGGCTGGCGGCCCGGAGCTGGCCGACCGTCCCGGCTCCGTCGGCGCGCGCGCGCTCGGCCTGGCGCAGGAAGACCTTCCGCACCGCCTCCGCGTCGGCGGCGGCGCGGTGGCCCTCGTGCGGCGGCAGGCCGTAGAGCTCGAGCGTGCGGGCCATCCCGAAGGGACCGGAATCGGCATGCTGCAAGGCCGCGATTTCCATGGTGTCCAGTCCGTCGCCGCTGAACGCCGGCAGTCCGGCCCAACGCGCCTCCAGGTTCAAAAATCCCAGATCCGAGGGCAGGTTGTGGGCCACCAGAATCGCCCCCAGGCAGAAGTCGGAAAGCTCCGAGACCGCTTCGGCCGGTTCGGGCGCCCCGGCCAGCATGGCGCTCCGGATACCGGTGATCCTGGTCACGGCGCGGGCGATCGGTTCGGGACAGGCCACCAGGGTCTCGAACCGCCCCCGGACCCCGTCCAGCCCAAACCGGACCGCGCCCAGTTCGACGATGCGGTGCCGCCCCGACGCCCCGCCGTTGGACTCCACGTCGATTGCGACGAACTCGGCGTTCTGCAGGCCGACGTCGCGCATTTCCCAGACCGCCAGCGATACCGCCCCCTGCCCGCGGTGGAAGCGCCGGTCCGAATCGATCGCCGCCGCCAGGCGGGCGCACAGCCGGTTGGGGACCGCCGACGGGGTGCGGTAGACAATCCTGGCCAGCTCGGGCAAAGGCAGCGGACGGTCGGCTTCTTCCAGCGCCGCCCGGGCGCGGTCAAGCAGCGAACCCTCGCCGCTCACCGCCGGCGACGCTCCTGCTTCTCGGTCCCCAGGACCTGCCAGGCCCAGAACCGAGATGACGGCGATGATCGCCGCGGTCGCCAGCGCGGTCAGCGGACCGTCGACCGAGACCGCCAGGGGAAGCTGCAGGGTCAGCCAGAAGAGGACGCCGGCCACCACCAGGTGAATCGAACCGAGCGTCAGCACGGTCAGGGCGCAGCCGACCGGTCCCAGCATCCGGAAGACCAGCGGCCGCACGTAGGTCGAAAGGACCGCGAACGCGGCCGCGAATCCGGCCAGAGTCCGCCAGTATTCCTCCGAGGTGGACGAGGGCAGGTCCAGCGACCCGCCCAGCAACGCCCCCGCGGTCGCCAGCCCGGCGACGGCCGAAACCCAGTTCACCAGCAGGCGGCGCACGCTACCTCCGGCCGGGGATCATCCCCCGGGCAAGCTCAAACGGGCTTGACTTCCACGCCGGCCAGATGCTCCAGCGTCAGGACGGCGGCGGTGATGTCCAGGCCGCCGTGGCCCAGCGCCTGGGCCTCGCGCATGAAGCTCTCGGCCTGCATGCCGACGTTGTTGCGAACCCCCAGCGAACGGCACAGGTCGGACGTCAGGCCCAGGTCCTTGGCCAGCAGGTCGACCGAGAACGCGGGGTCGAAATCGCGCTTGAGGACCTTCATGCCGAAGTTGCGGTCGAGCGAGGCCGAGGCCGCGGTCGCCGACTGCAGGACGTTGAGCAGGCGTTCGGGATCGAGCCCGAATTTCTGGGCCATCACGAACGCCTCGCCGGCGATCGCCAGCTGGGCGGCAAAAATCACCTGGTTGGCCAACTTGGTGACCGAACCCGCGCCCGGACCGCCCATCAGGTTCACGTTGCCGCCCAGGACGTCCAGCACCGGCTGGGCGTGATCGTAGGCCGACTGGTCGCCGCCGACCATGATCGCCAGGCTGCCGGCCTCGGCGCCCCAGGGCCCGCCCGATATCGGCGCGTCGAGGTAGCCGACTTCCTTTGCCTTGGCCGCGCCGTAGCACTTCTCGGCGGTGTCGACGCCGTTGGTTGAAAAGTCGATCAGGGTGGAGCCCGGCGCCGCGCGTTCGATCACCCCGCCTTCGCCGAGGAATATGTCTTCGGAGATCTGCGGCAGAAGCAGGCAGGCGCCGACGACTTCGCACTCGGCGGCCAGCTCGCCCGGCGAATCGGCCAGCTTGGCGCCGGCGGCAACGAGCGGTTCGGCCTTGGACGCGGTTCGGTTCCAGACAACGGTCTCGAACCCGGCCTTGACCAGGTTGGCGGCCATCGGCAACCCCATGGTCCCAAGGCCTATGAATCCGACTTTCATCTGCGCCAAAAGTCCTACTAGAAACTGGTGCGTGCTAAGGGTTCGCGGATTTGGCAACCCGCTCGATTCCCCGGCGGTCCGGGGTCACATCCCGATTATGGGTCAGGTCGCCGGAGAGCTACTCGGGACGAGTTCGACCTCCCGGGGCAGGTCCTGCAAAAAACCGTCCGGGTCGCCAACGCGGTTCGGAACGGCCAGCAGCACGGGCGGGCCCTTTCCGGTCAGCTCGAGTTCGATCCGGTTCCGGCCCGGGTTCCCGCGCAGCCACTCGGCCAGGCTCTGAAGCGCGCCGCGGTCGGCTTCCTCGTCGCCGCAGAGCCGCATGCGCAGGCGCAGCGCGCGCTCCGGCGGGGCGGCGGGCGCGGCGGGCTCCGGCCGGGGTTCAGGCCGGGGCTCTGAACGGCGGCGGCGCGGGCGCGGCGGGGACTGGTCCAGGGGCGGCACCTGCGCCGGAAGCTGCGCCAGCGGGGCCACCGTGTCCTCGTCGCCGATAAGCAACCGGACCCCGGGACCGTCCGACTCGACCCGACCGGTCACCCACAGGCGGGCGTTTTCCTCCAGGTGCTGGCGGGACTTCTCGTACATGCGCGGCAGCACGGTCACCGACAGGCCGCCGGACCCGCCGCCCAACAGCACGAATGCGCACATCTGGTTGTTGTTGCGGGTCCGGAAGCTGCGCAGCTGGGTGACCACTCCGCCGGTGGCCAGCTTGGCCCCGGTCTGGCCGACGTCAATCTCGTCCGGCAGCTTCAACCGGCTCGCCCGCAGCCGCTCGATCACCTCGTCCAGGGCGTCGGAGGTGAAGTTGATCCCCAGCAGCTCGCGCTCCCAGCCGGCGCATTCCTCGGGGCTCGCCGGCTCCACCGGCGGCAGCGCGAACGAGATCGCGGCGTCGCCCTCGCCGGGGCCGTTCTGCATCGCCCCGAACAGCGACTGCTGGTCGAGCAGGCCGCTGGACTTTAGCGACTGCAGGTGCCGGATGACCGGATCGATCACCCCCAGCAGGGCGTTGCGCTCGCCGAAATCGTCCATCGCGCCGGCCTTGGCGAGCCGCTCCAGCTGCAGACGCCCGACCTGGTCGGACGCGCGCTTGCACATGTCGGGCATGTCGGAATACCCCGAGCCGCGCTTGGCCACTATCGTTTCGGCGGCCTGGCGGCCGATTCCCTTGATCGAAGCCAGGCCGAACCGGATCGAGGGTCCGTCGACCTCGAAGTCGGCGCCGGACCGGGCCACGCTGGGCGGTTCGACCTCGATGCCGAGCTTGCGCGACTCGCCGATCGCGGCCGCCAGCTTGGCCGAATCGCCGGCGGCGGTGGTCAGCACCGCGGCCATGAACTCTCGCGGGTAATTTGCCTTCAGGTAGGCGGTCCAGTAGGCCACCGTCCCGTAGTAGAAGGCGTGCGCCTTGTTGAAGCCGTAGCCGCCGAAGGGTTCGATCAGCTCGTAGATCGACTCGGCCACCTGGCGCGGGATCTGGCGCTCGGTCGCCCCGGACAGGAATTTCTCGCGCTGCTCGGCCAGCTCTTCCGGGATCTTCTTGCCCAGCGCCTTGCGCATCACGTCGATCTCGGGCCAGCTGTAACCGGCCAGTTCGCGCGCGGCGATAAGGACCTGGTCCTGGTAGACCATCACCCCGTAGGTCTCCTCCAGGATCGGCTCCAGGCTGGGATGCAGGTAGGAGACCCGTTCGGGCGCGTTCTTCATCGCAACGTACCGGTCGATGTTCGACATCGGGCCGGGCCGGTAGAGCGCGACCAGGACCGCCAGGTCCTCGACCCGGGTCGGCTGCAGCTGCACCAGGGCCCTGGTCATGCCCTCGCCCTCCAGCTGGAAGCAGCCGACGGTGCGCCCGCGCGAGAGCATCTCGAAAGTGGCCGAATCGTCGAACGGGATCTGCTCCAGGTCGATCTGGCGCCCGTGGTGCGCCTTTATCAGGCCCAGCGCGGTGCTCAGCGTCCGGAAGGTGGTCAGGCCCAGGATGTCGAGCTTTAGGAAACCGATCGTCTCCAGGGTTTCGAACGTGTACTGGGCGACCGGCTCGCCCTGCTGGCCGCGCATCAGCGGCAGGTGCTCGGCCAGCGGCGAGCTGGAGACGACCACGCCGGCGGCGTGCACCGAGGGATTGCGCGAGATTCCCTCCAGCTTCAGGCCCAGGTCGATCAGGCGCTTGACCTGCGGATCGCCGGAATAGGCGGTGGCGATCTCGTCGACGTTGTCGAGCGCCCGCCGCAGGTCCCACGGGTCGACCGCGACCTGCGGGATGGCCTTGGCGATACGGTCCACGGTGTCGTAGGGCATTTCCAGGACCCGCCCGACGTCGCGGACCACCTGGCGCGCGGCCATCGTGCCGAAGGTCGCGATCTGGGCGACGTGGTCGCGGCCGTACTTGCGGGCCAGGTAATCGATGACGGTCGCCCGCTCGTTGTCCGGAAAGTCCATGTCGATGTCCGGCGGGCGATCGCGGCGTCCCTCGTTCAGGAATCGCTCGAAGGGGATGTTGCGCTGGATCGGGTCTATCCCTGAAATCCCGAGCGCGAACGCCACCAGCGAACCGCCGACCGAGCCGCGCGGGCCGGCCAGCATGCCGCGCTGGCGCACGAACTGGAAGATCTCGGCGTGGATGAGGAAGTAGACCTCGAACCCGAGCTCGCAGATGATGCCCAGTTCGTATTCGAGCCGCTGGCGGTAGCCGGGCGAATGCCCGGGCCGGCGCTCGCGCAGGCCTTCGAACGCCAGCTCGCGCAGGTGCTCGGCCGCGGTGCGGCCGGCCGGAAGGTCCACCTGCGGCAGCGATATGCGGCCCAGGTCCAGCTGCAGGTCGCAGCGTTCGGCCACCAGGGCGGTATTCTCGAACGCGTTCGGGAACTCGGCCAGGACCTGGGCCATCTCCTCGGGTCCGGCCAGGTGGTATTGTCCCTGCATGCGCATCCGGTCGGCGTCGGCCACGCGCGACTTGGTCCCGATGCAGAGCAGCGCGTCGTGGGCGTCATGGTCCTCGCGCCGCACGTAGTGCAC
This sequence comes from Chloroflexota bacterium, assembly GCA_963664795.2. Classification (GTDB taxonomy): domain Bacteria; phylum Chloroflexota; class UBA11872; order UBA11872; family VXNJ01; genus VXNJ01. The sequence continues at coordinate 104,247 of CAXXYJ010000008.1, forward strand.
GTCCTGGGTCCCGACCAGCGGAGCGTCCAGGCGCTTTGCGATATCCAACAGACCGACGTTGAGCTGGCGTTCGAAGTCCAGGCCGTGGTTCATCACCTCGATGAAGAATCGGTCCCGGCCGAACATCTCGCGGTAGCTGGCGGCCAATTCCAGGGCCGATTCGTTATTGCCCTGGCGAATGCGCTGCGAGACTTCGCTGGACGGGCAGCCCGAGAGGCAGACGATCCCGTCGGAGTGGGCGGCGAGCAGGTCGAGATCGATCCGCGGCCGATAGTAAAAGCCCTCGAGGTGGGCCCGCGAGACCATGCCGATCAGATTGCGGTAGCCGGTTTCGTTCTCGGCCAGCAGGGTCAGGTGGGTCGAGCTCTGGTCGCGCCGGCCTTCCTTCTTGTCCATCGCGCGCGCGGCCACGTAAACCTCGCAGCCCACGATCGGCTTGATTTCCTGGCGGCGCGCTTCCAGGTAGAAGTTCATCGCCCCGTACATGGAGCCGTGGTCGGTCAGCGCCAGCGCGCTCATGCCCTGTTCGCGGGCGGCCGAAAACCAGCTGCGGGACCTTGCCCATCCCGTCCAGGAGGCTGAATTCGGAATGGACGTGCAGGTGTACAAATTCCGAACGGGGAGACGCCTGCATGGCCCGATTTTAGTGGCCGCAACCGGGGGTTTCGGCGCCTTTTCGCGCCGCCTCCGCCGCCAATGCACGAGCGCCGTTTACGCTGGGCCGATAATTGCCCGACACTGCAGCGGATCAAGGGGGAGCAAGTGGACTTTACGACCTTCGTGCTCCCACTGGCGGTCGTTGCGGCGGCGGTCCTGCTGCTGCCGCGCATCATGGGTCCGCAGGGCCCGCGCTGCAATCGCTGCGACGGAACCGGCAACATCGACGAGCGCTGGCCCGACCCCTCCAAGCCGGGCGGCTGGCACGTGGCCAGCGGCACGTGTCCCAAGTGCGGCGGCAAGGGCCGCCTGCGCCGCTGAGACCCAGCCGGCCAACCCTCGTTCCCGGTCCCGGAAAACTTATTGGCTAATCCCGTATTTGTCGGCCTGGACGCCGGTACGACCGGGGTCAAGGCGACCGCTTTCCTGGACGACGGCAGCGACGTGGCCAGCGTGCGCGCCGAGCTGCCGATGAGCTCGCCGGTCCCGGGCGCGGCCGAACAGGATCCGGACCACTTCGTATCGACCTGCCTGAACGTCCTGGCCGAGTGCCTGCAGGCGGCGCAGGAGCGGGGCCATTCGATCGCCGCGATCGGGCTGAGCGGAATCATCGGATCGCTGGTGGTCCTGGACCGTCAACTGCGCCCGCTGGGAATGGCTTTCACCTGGGCCGACCTGCGCTGCGGACCGCAGGTCGAGGAAGCAATCGAGCGCCTGGACCACGACTCGGTCTACTTTCAGACCGGGTGCCAGATCCACTCGATCTACACCGGACCCAAGATCGCCTGGCTGGCGCGCCGGGATCCGGATCGCTTTGCGGCCGGCCGCTGGTTCGTGCCGCTCAAGTCTTACCTGCTGCTAAAGCTCACCGGATCGCTCCTGCTTGATCGCTCGGTGGGGTCCGGATCCGGGATGCTCGATACCGCCGGGCTTAGCTGGAACGAAGACTGGCTGGGGTTTCTGGGCGTGGATCCCGGTTCGCTGGGCGAACTGGTCGAATCCGACCACCGCTGCCGCCTTACGCCCGAAGCGGCCGGCATGCTGGGGGTGCCGCGCGGCACCCCGCTGATAGTCGGCGCCGCCGACGGGATGCTCTCCTCGCTCGGGGTGGGCGCGGTCGGCGAGGGGATCTACACCACCATGATCGCCACCTCGGCCGCCTGCCGAACCGTCGACGAGCGCCCGATCCTGCACCCGCGCCGGGCGACCTGGTCCTACTACCTGGCCGACGGCCTCTGGGTAAATGGCGGGGCAATCTCCTCGGCCGGCATCGTCTATCGCTGGGTGCGCGACACTCTGTTCGCCGACCGCTCGGGACCGGAGGACTATTCCCTCGTGAACGCGGCCGCGGAATCGGCCCCGCCCGGCGCCGACGGCCTGCTGATGCTTCCGTTCCTGGCCGGCGAGCGCTCGCCCAACTGGGACGTGAACGCGCGCGGGGCGCTGCTGGGAATGACCCTCGGGCACGGCCGCGGTCACATCGCCCGGGCGGCCATGGAATCGATCTGCCTGCACCTGGCCCAGGTGATGTCGGCCCTGCGCGAGATCTGCGCTGAGCCGCGGCAGGTCCGCACGACCGGCGGATTCCGCGGTTCCAGCTTCTGGGTTCAGATGCTCTGCGACTGCCTGGCAACCCCGCTGGCCCTGCCGCAGGAAGGCGACGCCTCGGTCCTGGGAGCGGCGATGCTGGCCATGCACGCCGAAGGGGCGATGGATTCGCTGCTCGATGCGCCCAGGCTGGTCCCGATCGTGGACGAGGTCCGTCCCGACCCGGCCGCCGCCGAAGAATTCGACCGCCTGCGGGAACGCTACGAGGACCTCTACGCAACCCTGAAGCCGCAGTTCGCGGGCCTGGCCGGACGGGGCGGCTGACATGCGGGCGCTGCTGATCCTGGCCGGCAACCGGATCCTCCCCGGCCAGACCCAGCCCTTCCGCCTGCTGGTGGTGGCCGGGGCGCTCTACTCGCTCGGATTCTTCGCCTACAACACGGTCTTTACCAACTTCGCGGTCGAGTCGATCGGGATCACGCCGTTCGAGCTGGGCCTGCTGGAGACGATCCGCGAGATTCCCGGGCTGCTCTCGGTCCTGATGGCCGCGGCGGTGATGATGCTGCTGGAGCCGGTGGTGGCCGGAATCGCCCTGCTGCTGATGGCCTTCGGGGTCCTCAATTACTTTTATGTCGATTCGGTCGCCCTGCTGATCGTCTTCTCGCTGATATGGAGCATCGGCTTTCACACCTGGTCGCCGCTGGCGATCTCGCTCGCCCTGCGCTACGGAAAAGACGCCGACATGGGGACCCGGCTGGGGATCCTGCGCTCGTCGGGAAACATCGCCGCGCTGGCCGGAATCGCGGTCGTCTACCTCGTCACCGCCGGTTTCGGTTTCCGCCCCATGTTCATCTTTTCGGGAGTGATGATCGGCCTGGGCGGACTGATCATGTTCACGATCAAGTCGGACGAGCATCCGCCCGAGCAGCGGATCGTGATCCGGCCCCAGTACTGGCTTTTCTACGTCCTGCAGATCCTCAACGGCGGCCGGCGGCACATTTTCATGACGTTTGCGGTCTTTGCCCTGGTCGAGCGCTACTCGACCCCGATCGCCACCATCACCACGCTGTTCCTGGTCAACCAGGTCGTATCGATCTTTGCCGCCTACGTCTTCGGACGCTGGATCGACCGCTACGGCGAGCGGCTGGTCTTCGTGCCCTCGACCTTCCTCATCGGCCTGGTCTTCCTCGGTTACGCGTTCATCGATTCGGTCAACGTCCTGTTCGTCCTGTACGTGATCGACAACCTGCTGTTCTCGAACCAGCTGGCGGTCTCGACCTACGGCAAGAAGATGCTGGTGAAGGCGTCGGACCTGCGGCCCACGATGGTCACCGGCCAGACCATGAACCACATCGCGGCGGTGATCGTGCCGATTACCGGCGGAATCCTCTGGCAGGAGTTCGGTCACGTGGTCCCGTTCGTGGGCGGCGCGGTGATCGCAGCCGCCAGCTGCGTCTTCGGGCTGCTCATGACCGACCGTACCGAGGTTTCGGTTAAGGGCCCGCGCTACTCGCCCACATCGGCCACCTGAGCCTGGAGAAGGGCCGGGCGCACCCCGGATAATTCCGGGTGCCGAGGGACCGGCCGCGGGCGCACCGCCCGAGTCCCCGCCAAGGGCCGTATCCGGAAGTCCGGACGGGCCCCTAACCCAGAGCTGAATCGGAACCCAATTGAGCCACGTAGAACAGATCGTCGCCCGCGAAATCCTCGACTCCCGCGGCAACCCCACGGTTGAGGTCGACGTGTTGCTCGAATCGGGAGCCAGCGGGCGGGCGGCGGTTCCGTCCGGGGCCTCGACCGGGGAACGCGAGGCGATCGAACTGCGCGACGGCGACGGCGACCGCTACGGCGGCAAGGGCGTGGCCAACGCGGTCGAGAACGTGAACGTGGTGATCGGGCCCGCCCTGGCCGGGTCCGATGCCTACGCCCAGCGCGAAATCGACAACCGCATGATCGAACTCGACGGCACGCCCGACAAATCGAACCTTGGCGCGAACGCGATCCTGGGCGTCTCGATGGCCTGCGCGGCCGCCGCCGCCGACGACTGCCAGCTGCCGCTCTACGCGTACCTGGGCGGGGCCGGGGCCGGCGTGCTGCCGGTACCGATGATGAACATCCTCAACGGCGGCGCCCATGCCGACGATTCGACCGATATCCAGGAATTCATGGTGGCGCCGGTCGGGGTCGGCAGCTTCAGCGATGCGCTGCGGGCCGGTTCCGAGATCTACCAGGCGCTGAAGGCGGTCCTCAAGCGCCAGGGCAAGAACACCAACGTCGGCGACGAGGGAGGGTTCGCCCCGCAGCTGGAATCGAACGAAGCCGCCCTGGTGGCGATCCTGGAGGCAATCGAGAGCGCCGGCTACCGCCCCGGCGGGGACGTCCTCCTGTCGCTGGACGCGGCCGCCAGCGAGTTCTGCCACGGCGGGACCTACCGGCTCGAGCGCGAGGGCCGCGACCTCGACTCGGACCAGCTGGTTGACTTCTGGTCGGGCTGGGTCGCCAACTACCCGATTTATTCGATCGAAGACGGGATGGACGAGAACGACTGGGACGGCTGGCGCGCATTGACCCAAGCGGTCGGGGACCGCGTCCAGCTGGTCGGCGACGACCTGACGGTCACCAATCCGGCGGTCCTGCAGCAGGCCATCGACCGCGGCGCCGGCAACGCCATCCTCATAAAGCTCAATCAAATCGGCACCCTGTCCGAGACGCTGGAAGCGATCGATCTGGCCAAGCGGAGCGGGTTCGCGGCGGTGATTTCGCACCGTTCGGGGGAAACCGAGGACACCTTCATCGCCGATCTTGCGGTCGCGACCGGGGTGGGCCAGATAAAGACCGGCGGCCTGGCGCGCTCGGACCGCGTCGCCAAGTACAACCAGCTGCTCCGGATCGAGTCGCGCCTGGGCGCGGCGGCCAGTTACGCCGGGCAGCTGCAGCCGTTTGCCTCCCTGACCGGAAGCGGGCGGCAATGAACTCCGAACTGCGCCGTTTGCTCGAGCGCCTCTCCGAGGGAAACGTCAGCGTCGATGAGGCGCTGGACGCCCTCGGCAACACCTACACCGACCTCGGCTACGCCAAGGTCGACGACCGCCGTTCGCAGCGCACCGGATTTCCGGAGGCGATCTTCTGCCCGGGCAAGACCCCGGAGCAGGTGGCCAATATCGGCGTGACCCTGCGCGACGCCGGCGAGGTTGTGATCGCCACCAGGGCCGACCAGGAACACGCCGCGGCGCTGCTGGCGGCCGTGCCCGAGGCGCGCCACATCGAGAACGCGCGGCTGTTGATCGCCGGGCGCGCGCCGGACCTCGAGGGCCTGGTCGCGGTGGTGACGGGCGGCACCTCCGACATCGCGGTGGCCACCGAGGCGGCCGAGGTCGCCGCCGCCCTGGGCGCGGAGGTGGAGCGCTACTGGGACGTCGGGGTCGCCGGGATTCACCGCCTGCTGGCCAACCGTGAAAGGCTCGAGCGGGCCGACGTGATCGTCGCCGTCGCCGGGATGGAGGGCGCCCTGCCCGGCGTGGTCGCCGGACTGACCGACGCGCCGGTCCTGGCGCTTCCCACCAGCGTCGGCTACGGGGCGTCGCTGGGCGGGATCGCCCCGCTCCTGACCATGCTCAACTCCTGCGCTCCCGGCGTGGCCGTGGTCAACATCGACAACGGGTTCGGCGCCGGGTACCTGGCCGCGCTGCTGCTGCGCGGCCGCCAACGCCGGCAATGAGCAGGATCGTTTTCCTGCAGGCGGCGTCCGGGGCCGCGGGCGACATGTTCCTGGCCGCCCTGCTCGACGCCGGTATGCCGTTCGAAATGCTCGAGGAACGGCTCCGCCGGCTCCCCCTGCCGCACTGGTCGATGCGCCCGCGGCGGGTGGTCCGCGGAGTGTTCAGCGCCACCTGGCTGCAGGTGGAGACCATCCCGGAGAAGGTCCAGCGCGGCCTTCCCGAGATCCGGGAGCTGATCTGCGCCGCCGAACTGGGTGATGCGGTCGAATCCCGGGCCCTGGCGATGTTCGAGCGGCTCGGGCGCGCCGAGGCGGGGGTGCACGGGATCCCGCTCGAAAAAGTTCATTTCCACGAGGTCGGCGCGGTCGACGCCATCCTCGACCTGGTCGGAGCGGCGGTCGCAATCGAGTGGCTGGACGCCGCGGAAATCACGGTCTCGCCGATCAACGTCGGGTCGGGGCACGCCGACACCGAACACGGCCGCCTGCCGATTCCGGCGCCGGCGACCCTTTCCCTGGTCACCTCGGCCGGGGCCCCGATCTACTCCGGCGACGAGTCGATCGAATTGCTGACCCCGACCGGAGCGGTGATCCTGACTTCGATCGCGGACCGCTTCGGATCGATCCCCGCCATGCGGCCGAGCGCATACGGCTACGGCGCCGGGTCCAAGAACCTGTCCAATCCCAACGTGCTGCGGGTCGTGATCGGGGAGCGCGCATCCGCCGCCGGGACCGATTCGGTGACCGTGCTGGAGACCAACGTCGACGACGCCAGCGCCGAGATGTTGGGCTATGCCGCCGAGCGCTGCCTGGCGGCCGGGGCGCTGGATGTCTGGATGGTTCCGATCCAGATGAAAAAGTTCCGCCCGGGCACCGCCCTGCACGTGATCTGCCAGCCGGAAAAGGCCGCCGAGATCGAGAAAGTCATATTTGCCGAGACCGGCACGCTTGGGATCCGCCGCCGCCTGGCCGAACGCCGGATCCTTAACCGCCGGGTAGTCACCGTGGACACTCCGTTTGGCCCGATCAGGGTCAAAACGGCCGCCGATTCGAACCTGGCGGCGCCGGAGTACGAGGACGTCCGCCGGGCCGCGCTCGCCCACCGGCGCCCCTTCGCCGAGGTGATGCGGGCGGCCCGCCGGGCCGCCGAATCCTCCGGCGAAAATCGAACGCCCCCGGCCAGCTGACTTGAGGATCCCCATGCGCGACGCGGCCCGACCGGCCGGATCGTCGATCGGCGACCTGTCGGGAACCCAAGTAAGTCTTCAGTACTCGGCCGCGCGACGCGTCCGGGCCGACACCTGCCGGGCGAGCCAGTCGGCCGTTGCGCTGGCCCACGCCGACCGCGCCCAGATCGAACAGTCGGCCAGCGGGGCCGTCGTCTCCGGTACCGCCCGCATGACCGATTCGGCCGCGATCGTGGCCTGCGGCGGATCGCTGCGAATCGAAAATTCGGCCACGCCGGTGGTCGTTGGCGGGGCCGTCGAGGCCCAGAGCGTAATGGCGCTGGCGGTGGTGGCGGGATCGGTCGAAGGACGCGTGAACGCGCTGATGGGGACCCGCGCGGCGATCGCGTTCGGGGTGGCGCTGGGCCTGAGCGTGCTGCTGGCGCGCCTGCTGCGCCGTTGGATCTGATCGCCGGCGCCAGCGGCTGATCCGACCCGATGTCCGCCCGCACCAGATCGGCCCGGTACCTGGGGCCGGCCCGACCGGCCGCCCGGTCCCTCCCGGACAAGGTCTGCAGCGCGGCCGAGGCGGTCGCCCAGGTCCGGGACGGGGACACGGTCCTGATCGGCGGATCGGGACGGCCCAGCTACCCCGCGGCGCTGCTTGCGGCGCTGCTCGATTCGCCGGCCGGTGACCTGACCGTCGTCTGCCTGGATGCCGACAACGACTGGGTCGCCAAGCTGCTTGCCGGCGGGCGCTGTCGGCGCCTGCTGACCGGCGCCGCCGGGCCCAAGACGTTCGCGGCGGCCGGCGCGGCCGATATCGAGGTGGTGCCAACCGGGGTGTTGCTGGAGCGGCTGCGGGCCGCCGGCGCCGGCCTCGGCGGGGTCCTGGTCGGGACCAATCTGGTCGGCGAGGGCGATTATTCGCGCACCACGGTCGGCGAGCGGGAATTTGCGGTCGCGCCGGCCCTGCGGGGCCACGTGGCCCTGGTTAAGGCCTGGCGCGGCGACCGGTTCGGGAATCTTTCCTACCGCGGCGCCGGCGCCGGATCGAATCCGGTAATGGCGACCGCGGCGCCGGCGGTGCTGGCCCTGGTGGACGAGCTTTATGAGATCGGCGACATCGATCCCGCCGCGGTCACCACCCCGGGCGTGATCGTGCGCCGGCTGGTCAAGGACGACTGACATGGCCTGGTCGGCGCAAGAGATCGCCAGCGCCTGCGCGGACGAAATCGAGACCAACGATACCGTCTATCTGGGCGCCGGACTCCCGCGCCTGGTGCGCGAGCACCTGGCCGGACGCGCGATCGTCGCGGTCGACGGGAACGGCCTGGTCGGTCTGGGGCCGGCCCCGCGCGGGCGCGAACGCGGACTGCAGCCGGCCGACGGCGGCGAACCGGTAACCCTTATCGCCGGCGGGGCCATGGTCGGCCCCGTACGGGCGGCGGCAATGCTGCGGCGCGGGTGGATGGACGTGGGCGTGGTCGAAGCCGGTCAAGTGGACGCGGCCGGCGACCTGGCGCCTTCCGAGGAGGAACCCTCCCTCGGCCACCTGCGCGAAATCGTTTACGGCGTCCACCAGCTAATCGCCTTTCTGCAGCACCAGCTGCCGGACGGCAGCCCGGCGCTGAGCCGGAAGCTGGCCGGGAACGGACACGCTCTGAGTCAGGCCAAATGCGCCCTGGTGGTCACCGAACTGGGCTTGTTCCGACCGACCGGGGACGGTTTCGAATTGCTCAAGTCCGCCCCGTCGGTGGAACTTGCCGATCTGGAGAGCCGGACCGGCGCGCCGATCGTGGACGGCAGGAGCGAAAAGTCCGGACCCAAGGACCGGCAACCGCCCGCCGAGCCGGACGAAGACGACGACGACCTTCTCGCCAGCGCGGCCCCGTCGCCAGATTGAACCGGATCAGGTAAGCGGCAGCTCCACCCTGCGACCGCCCTCGTCGGCGGAAATCTCGGCCGCGATGCAGGCGTGGTGGGTGTTTACCGTGCCCGCCAGGTTCAGATCGGTATCCGTGCCCCGGTCCAGGCAGTCGAGCAGGTGACCCAGCTCGCCGGTGAACGGGTGCGACACCACGTCGGCCGAATCAGGTCGCTCGACCGGGAACTCGACGAACCCCCGCAGGCCCGGAAGATCGCGCGAATAGAGGCGGTTGTTGCGGACCGATCCCCGGGTGCCCAGCAGGTCGACGTCGAACTGGTAGGGCATCCGCGCGCCCAGCGACGCGGAGACTTTTCCGATCGCGCCGCTGGCGAGCTCGCAGACGAATACGGTCGTGGACGGGTACTCGTGCGCCGTCCCGTCGCGGGTGGCCAGGGCCGAGAGGGCGGTGATGTCGGACCCGGTGAAGTAACGCAGCGCGTCGACGGCATGGCAGCCCGCGCACAGCAGGGCGTTGCCGCCGGCGGCCCGGGTCCTGGCCCAGGCAAAGCCCCGGTACCAGTCCCCGACCTCGTGCCAGTAGTTGACCTCGGCGTAGAAGACCTCGCCCAGCAGGCCCTTTCGGATCTGGGCCTGGATCAGGTCGAACATCGGGTTCCAGTGCAGCACGAATCCGACCAGCGTGGCGACCCCGGCCGCCTCGACCGCACTGACCGCGCGGTCCAGCGACCCGGTGTCCAGGGCGGCCGGCTTCTCGATCAATATGTGCTTGCCCGCCTCCGCCGCAAGCACGGTCTCGGAAGCGTGCAGATCGTTCGGCGTGGCCAGCACCACCGCGTCCACGGCCGTATCGGCCAGCAGGTCCTCGACGCGCCCGTAGGCGGCCGCGTCTAGGTCGTTGTCGGCGCAGAACCGGGACGCGCGTTCGATTGAGGAGCCGCCCACCGCAACGACCCGGCAGCGCGGGTCGGATCGCGCCGCCTCAAGGTGGGCGGATGCGACCCAGCCGGTTCCCTGTATGGCTATTCCGTAAATGATTCCCGCCTTTTTCTCGCCCTGCCGGACCGGTTCCGGCCCGGATTCCCCATAAAATTTTGCGTATGCGCCGGGCCGAGGACCAAGCACCGATCGACGCCGCCGAGGATCCCCGCCTGGCGGACTGGCTGGCCAATCACGCCCCCGGCCGGGCCATGGCGATTATGTCCCTGGCCGCGCACTGGCTAAGCCGCGGGGGAAGGCTGCGGACCCGGTCCAACGCGATCGGACTGGTGGTGCCGGCCAGCGCGTCCCTGATCGGCGCCCGGCTGGTCTGCCCGACCGCGCCGGAGGAGGACCCCTTCCTTGAATTCCTGCCCGGGCGGCTGCGCCGCAGCGTCCCGTCGCCGGACGATATCGAGGAATTCGTCGACAGCCTGGAAGCGTTCGGCGCGGTCGCCAATCGCTCGCAAACGAGCTGGCGCTTCCCCGCCGGCACGGCCCCGGCGAGGCTGCAGATGATGCTCGACGCGCTGGCCGATCTGTGTCGACGGCGATGAAAGGGCCGGCCGCCCTCGCGACTCGGCCCAACTGGCCGCAGGCGATAGTGGTCGGGCTGGGGGTCTTCATGGCCACCACCGACGTCTCGAGCGTGACGATCGCCCTGCCCACCATCGCCCGCGATCTGGACGTGGACCTTCCGCAGGCGCAGTGGGTCGCGCTCGGCTACATGCTCGGCACCGCCAGCCTGATGCTCTTCTTCGGCCGCCTCTCCGACCTGATCGGGCGCCGCCGGCTGGCCCTGGTGGGATTTGCGATCTACGGCGGTTTCGCGATCGTCTCGGCGCTGAGCGTGAATCTGCCGATGCTGGTTGCGGCCAGGATCATCCAGAGCATCGGGGGGTCGATGCTGCAATCGACCGGCAACGCGCTGATGGTCACCGCCTTCCCGGCTTCGATGCGGGGGCGCGCGATGGGCCTGAACGGATCGGTCGTTTCGCTCGGGTTGCTCGCCGGTCCGATCATCGGCGGGCTCATCACCGGACTGCTGGGCTGGCGCTTCATATTCCTGCTGGCCGCGCCGCTGGGGCTGGCCGCGCTGGCGCTGGGGTACTGGATCCTGAAGGAGGACCGGATCCCCGACAGCAGCGCCCGAATGGACTGGCTGGGCGCGGCGCTGCTGGTCGGCTGGACCGGGGCGCTGACCTACGGGATCAACCAGAGCGCGCTGCGGGGGCTGGGCAACCCGCTGATAATCGCGACCCTGGTCGGCGGGATTCTCCTCGTGGCGGCTTTTTTCTGGCGTCAGCTGCGGGCCGCAAGCCCGCTGGTGGAGCTGCGGGTCTTCAAGGTCCACGCCTTCACGCTTTCGATCGGGATCGGGTTCCTGACCTTCATCGGAATTGCCGGCCACGTGCTCATGACCCCCTTCCTGCTCCAGGACGTGATGGGAATCTCCCCGGCCGCGGCCGGCGGGCTGATGTCACTGATGCCGCTGGGGGCGGTGCTCCTGGCCCTGCAGGCCGGCGCGTTCGTCGACCGCTTCGGCCCGCGTATTCCGGCCACCCTGGGACTGCTGGTGATGAGCGCCGCCACCGCCTCGATGCTGCTGCTGGACGAGCAGTCGACGATTGTGGACGTGGGCTTGCGCATGCTCATTCTGGGGCTCGGCCAGGGGCTGTTCATGTCGCCCAATTCCAGTTCGATCATGGGCTCGCTGCCGCTGAGCCACATCGGCCTGGCGGGGGCGTTCAACGCCTGGATGCGGACATCCGGTTTCGTCTACGGCCAGGCCGCCTTCGGACTCCTCTTCGCCGCCGTGGTGCTCTCGTTCGAGGGCGTCCAGGAGGCCCTGCAGGCCCCGTTCCAATTCGCCCGCTACGGCTACTGGTCGGTGTTCGGCACCGCGGCCGGTCTTTTCCTGGTCGGCGCCGTCCTGGCAGCGACCCGCGGGCGGGTGGTCACCCCGGAAAGCCTCTGACCGGGAGCTACGAGCTGGCCGGCGTCAGTCCGCGCTGTTCGATCGCCACGTAGTCGCGCTCCCACGCCCCGGAATATTCGAGTCGCGGGCGGATTATGCGGTTGTTCCCGACCTGCTCGATGATGTGTGCGGTCCAGCCGGTCATCCGCGAGACCGCAAAAATCGGGGTGAAAAGGTCGACCGGAATTCCCAGGTTGTGGTAGACGCTGGCCGAGTAGAAGTCAACGTTCGCGTTGAGTCCCTTTTCGCGCATCATGATCGCTTCGATCGCCTCCGACAACTCGTAGAGCGAAAGATCGCCGACGTCCTCGCCGAGCTGTCGCGACATCTCGCGCAGGACCCCGGCCCGCGGATCGGCGGTCCGGTAAACGGCGTGTCCGAAACCCATGATCAGCTGCCGCGCCGCAAGCCGCTCCCCGATCGCGGCCTCGGCATTGTCCCGGCCGCCGATCTGCAGCAGCATCTGCAACGCGGCCGCGTTGGCGCCGCCGTGCAGTGGTCCCTTGAGGGCGCCGATGGCGCCGGTTATGGCCGAATGCAAATCGGTCAGGGTGGCCACGATAACGCGCCCGGCGAAGGTCGAGGCGTTGAGTTCGTGCTCGGCGTGCAGGATCAGGGCGATGTCGAGACTGCGGGCCGCTACTTCGGAGGGGCGTTCACCGCGCAACTGGTACAGGAAATTGGCCGCGAACCCCAGCTCCGGGTCCGGATCGATCGGCTCCAGGCCCTGGCCGATGCGCCAGGCCCCGGCCACGATGCTCGACGTCTGCGCGGTCAGGCGCTCGGATTTTCGAAGCAGGGCGGCCGGCGAATCGTCGCCGTAGTCGGGGTCGTGACCGGCCAGCGCCGAAACCCCGGTTCGGAGCGCATCCATGACCTGGACCGGGCCCAGGCCGCCGAGCACGCTCCAGACCTGCTGGGGCACCTTGACCGCAGCCAGCCGCTCGACCAGGGGCTGGAGCTGATTGGCCGCGGGAAGCTCGCCGTGCCAGAGCAGGTAGGCCACTTCCTCGAAGGTCGAATGCTGGGCCAGCTCTTCAATCGGGTAGCCGCAGTAACGCAGGATGCCCTGCTCGCCGTCCAGGTAGCAGATGGTCGATGAGCCCGCAATTACGTCTCGCAAACCGGCAGATTTGTCTGGCAAGAATCCCCCTTCAAGGTCCCGGATCATGATAATTGAAGTGCTGGCGCAGCGACGCCGAAAGGACCCCTCGAATTGGCCCCGGCAGCCGCGATTGACGGTTACATTTACGCCGACGGCGCCTCCCGCGGGAACCCCGGGGCGGCGGCGGCGGGCGCGGTGCTGCTCGACGGGAACGGCAACGAGCTCGGCCGCTCGCAGGTCTATCTTGGGACCGACACCAACAACGCCGCCGAATACCAGGGTCTGCGGCTGGGTCTTCTGCTGGCGGACCAGTTGGGCAGGCGGCGGATCGCCTGCCGGCTGGACTCCGAGCTGGTCGTAAAGCAGATGCGCGGCGAGTACCGCATCCGCAACGCCCGCCTGCGCGAAATGGCCCAGACCGTGCGCGAGTTGAGCGCGCGTTTCGAGCACGTCGAATTCGTCCACGTGCGGCGCTCCGGCAACACGGTGGCCGACGGACTGGCCAATGCCGCCATCGACGCTTTCCAAGCCGGCGAAGCCTGACGCCGGCCGCCGGACGGCGGGCTGGCAACCTCACCCGGCATGGGCGACCGGTGGTTCGAATTTCCTTTTTGAGGTGGGGAATTGACCACGCTTGGGGCCGGAATCGGCATTAAAGTGGTTTATGGTGGGTCGAAGTGGTAGACTAGGCTTTCTCGGACCAAGGAGAGCGAGTTGCAGCGCCGATGGAACGCTTCATGGGCACGTATATGCATTCGCTCGACTCGAAGGGTCGATTGACCGTGCCGAGCCGATTTCGCGACGGGCTGGACGATGGAGGCGCGATCACGCGCGGCATCGACACCTGCCTTGAAATCCTGCCGATGGCGGCCTGGGAAGCCAAAGCCGAACGGGTCTCCGAATTGGATGAATTCCGGAGTGAAGGCCGCAACGCCCGCAGGGCGCTGTTCGCCAACGCCGCCCCGCTGGAAATCGACCGGCAGGGACGGGTCTCCATCCCCGCGCCGCTGCGCGAGATGGTCGGGATAGCCAAGGAAGTCGCGGTTGTCGGTGCCGGCGAAAAAATCGAGATCTGGTGTGCCGAGAAATGGGCCCAGCTGCAAGCCGGCCTGCCGGCGACGATCGTCGACACCTTCAGGACGGCCTCCGAAACCGGCCCCAACAACTCCTAACGGGTATTCGTGTGGGGCAGAGTGCCTCCCCTCCGCCTCACACATACCGAAATTGCTAACTCCGTGGTCCAGCCAACTTCGCACCAATCCGTTATGGCGCGCGAAGCCCTTGCCCTGCTAGATCCCCGACCGAACCTGGACTACCTAGACGCCACCGCCGGCGGGGGCGGGCATTCATGCCTGGTCCTGGACGGCAACGCTCCCGACGGACGACTACTCGCGATCGACGCCGACGGCGACGCGATCGAGCGCGCCCGCCTGCGACTGGCCCGGTTCGGGGAGCGCGCGGTGCTGGCGCATGCCAACTTCGCCGATGCCCCCGCGGTTGCGCGCGGCGCCGGCTTCGATCGATTCGACGGGATCCTGGCCGACCTGGGCCTTTCCTCGGACCAGCTCGCCGACTCCGAACGCGGTTTCGCTTTCGCCTCCGACGGCCCGCTGGACATGCGGTTCGATCTCCGCCAGGACCGTACCGCCGCAGATTATGTCAATGACTTGAACGAAAAGGACCTGGCCGACCTCATATACCGCTACGGCGACGAACACCGCAGCCGCCGAATCGCCCGCGCAATCTGCCGGGCCCGTTCGCAGAACCCGATCACCCGGACCGGCGAACTGGCCGGGGTCGTTGCCGGCGCGCGCCGGGGGCGCCGCCGCGGCATTCACCCCGCCACGCGCACCTTCCAGGCCCTGCGCATCGCGGTTAACCGGGAGCTCGAAAACCTGGAGCGATTCCTGGAGGGTGTCCTGGCCATCGGCGCCCGGGGGGCGCGGATAGTCGTGATCTCCTTTCACAGCGCCGAGGACAGGCTGGTCAAGCTCGCCTTTCGATCCGGGCAGTCCGAGGGCCGACTCACCGTCCGTACTCCCAAGCCGCTGCGGCCGCAGGCCGACGAAGTGGCCGCCAACCGGCGCGCCCGCAGCGCCCGGCTCCGCTGCGCGGTCCTGAATTGACCGCCCAGGGAATTGACGCGATCGCCTTCGGCGCCGACCGCGCCGGGGCCGCCAACGGCGTTTCCGGGCTCTGGACCAGGGTCCGCGCCGCCGGGACCCTGCCCCGCCCGGGCGTGGTCGTTCTCACCCTGGTCACGGCGGCTTTCCTCATCGCCATGATCCTGGTGCTGCAGCTGCAGCTGCAGGCCACCCGGATCGCCACCGTCAACGAACTCGAGCGCGAGCTGTCCCAGCTTCAGCGGGTGCGGTCCGCACTGCTGGTCGAAGCCGCGACCGCATCCAACCTGCCGCGGATCCAGCGGCGGGCCGGCGAACTGGGAATGCAGCCGGCGGAAGCCGGCGCCGTTTTCTCGCCCCCGCCCCGCGCCGTCCCCTGGGTGGCGCCGCCCCCGACCTGGTCCGACCCGGCCCCGCCCGACGCGCCGCACTGGCGCGAGCGCTTCTGGCACGCCCTGCTGCTCTGGACCGGCCGCAGCCCGGCGGGATTCTGAGAAATGGCCGCAATCCCCGATTCGGACGACCGCCCGCAGCTCGGCCGCAGGCTCCTTCTCCTGGGCGGCGTCAACCTGGCCCTGGCCGGCGCGGTAACGCACGCCCTGCTCCGCATTCAGGTGCGCGAGCAGAGTTCGCACACCGCCGACGCGGTGCTGCAGCTGCGGGCCGACAGCCTGCTCAACCCGCGCCGCGGCGACATCATAGACGCCCGCGCCAAGCCCATGGCGGTGACCCGCGTCGTGGACCGGTTGATCATTTCACCGGCGGTTCTCTCCGATGCCGGCCTTGAGGCCCTGCTCGAATTCGTCTCCCGCCATACCGGGATCGAGCTGCATGAGCTGCGGCACAAAGTCCGCGACCGCCAGTCCCAGTACACCGTCCTGGCCGAGGACGTGGATCCGGTGCGCACGGCCCCGATCCAGAAAGCGATCCGCAACGGTCAGGCCGGCGGCCTGCAGATCGAGAGCCGGCACAACCGGCGTTACCCCTCGGGGCCGCTGGCCGCGCACCTGCTGGGATTTACCGACGCCAGCAACTCCGGCCGCTCCGGCGTCGAGTCCTTCTACGACCTGCAACTGCGCGGTCGCCCCGGACGCGTCATCGCCGACCGCGATCCGCTGGGGCGATCGATCCCGGTGGGGCGCGAAATAGTCACCGCGGCCGAGCCGGGAGCAACCGTTCGGCTGACCCTGGACCGCCGGATCCAGCTCCAGATCGAGGGAATCCTGCAGCGATCGCTCGCCAAGTACCAGTCCGCGCACGGCACCATCCTGGTGCTCGACCCGCGCAACGGGGCCGTCCTGGCGATGGCCAGCCAGCCGACATTCGACCCCGACCGGATGAACGAATACGCCGAGATCGGACCCCAGTTCCTCAACCCCGCGGTCCAGCTCGTGTGGGAGCCCGGTTCCACCTTCAAGCTGATCACGATGGCGGCCGGCCTGGATTCGGGAACCATCTCCACCGGATCGACCCACAGTTTTCCCGGGAAGATCGAATACGGCGGGCTGGAAATCTCCAACTGGGACCAGAAGACCTACCCGAACCAGGACATGACCAGTCTGCTGCGTCATTCCTCCAACACCGGCGCGGTCTGGATCGCCGACCAGATGGGGCCGGAGAAGTTCTACGCCTACCTGCGGAACTTCGGCGTCGGCGAACCGACCGGCGTCGACCTGGCGGGCGAAGTCGGCGGGATCGTCCGCTACCACCGCGACCGCGGCTGGTACCCCGGCGACCTGGCCGCCAATTCCTTCGGCCAGGGGCTGGCGATCACCCCGCTGCAGGCCGCGATGTGCTACGCCGCGATCGCCAACGGCGGGCTGCTTTTGCGCCCGCGCACGGTCGCGGCCGTAATCGATCACGCCGGCCGGGTCACGCCCAACCCGCCGGTGGTGCGAAGGCGCGCGATCACGCCGTCCACCGCCGGGCGGCTGGTCGCCATGATGCGCGACGCCGAGCGCTCGATACCCAACAATCCGGCGCTGAGCCCGCGCTTTGACACGGCCGGCAAGACCGCGACCACCGAAGTGCCGGTCAACTCGGGTTACTCGGAGGATTCGTCGATTCCCAGCTACGCCGGATTCGGACCCACGCGCGATCCGCGCGCCCTGGTGCTGGTAAAGATCGACGCTCCCGAAAACGGTCGCTGGGCGCACGAGGTCGCTTCCCCGGTGTTCCGCGAGGTGGTCGAGACCGTCTTCCCACTGCTGGGCATCCCGGCCAGCGACGGCTGAATCCATGGACGCCCCGCTGCGACGCCTGCGCGCCCTTTCCTGGGAGGACCTTTCCTGGCCGGCGAACGACTCGTACCTGCTGGCGCTGGTAGTGATCGTCCCGCTCCTGGGCGCGGTGATGATCGTCAGCGCCAGCATGCCGTTCGCGGGCGGCGACGGGGATCTGCTCTCCGGCCCGGTCCTCAAGCAGCTCGGAATCCTCATGGCCGGACTGGTGCTTGCGGTCGCGATCTCCTTCGTCGACTACCACGCCATCTGCGCCCGCTGGACCGGGCTCTATACGTTCACCGTGCTGACGCTGCTGGGAGTGCTGGCGTTCGGGTTCTTCTCCGACGCCTACTCGGCGCGCTGGTACGAAGTCGGTGGACTGACGGTGCAGCCGTCCGAGCTGGCCAAGCCGGTGCTGATCGTGACCCTGAGCGCGCTGGCCTGGCAGTTCCGCGACCGCATCGCCACCCTGCCGGTTTTCGGCAAGGGGGTCCTGGTCTGCGGAATCCCGATCCTGCTGGTGATGCTGCAGCCCGACCTGTCCACTTCCCTCACCCTCGTGATCGCGGCGATGGCGGTGGGGCTTACGGCGGGCGTGCGACTGCGCTACATGGTGCTCTCGGTGTCGGTATTCGCCACGATCGCGATCGTCCTTATGCTGGCCCGCGACCTCGACTACCAGGTCGCCCGGATCACGGCGTTCCTCGACCCGGCCAATTCGCAGTCGGCCAACTATCAGATCCAGCAGGCGACCCTGGCCCTGGGCTCCGGGGGCCTGACCGGGAAGGGAATCGGAATGGGGACCATCAAGTACCTGTACCTGCCGGTCTCCAGCTCGGACTCGATTTTTGCCGTGATCGGCGAGGAGCTGGGCCTGCTGGGCACCGGCGCGGTGCTGGGCGCTTATCTGCTGCTGCTCGGACGCGGTCTCTGGTGCGCCTACCGCGCCCCGGACCTGATGGGGAGTTGCTTGGCGGCCGGGATCACGACCTCGATCGTCGCCCAGGCCATGATCAACATGCTGGTGATCACCGGACAGGTCCCGGTTACCGGTCTCCCGCTGCCGCTGATATCGGCCGGAGGGACCTCGCACATCTTCACGATGGGAATGCTGGGAATACTCCTCAACGTCGCCCGCAGCTCGCGCTGGGCCAACCGCTAGTGCGCCTGCTCGTCTGCGGCGGCGGAACCTACGGGCACACCATGCCCGCGCTCGCGGTCATCGACCGGCTGCGGCGCCTGCGCGACGACCTGAAGGTGCTCCTGCTTGGGTCGCGCCGCGGACTGGGGCACGGCGATCAGCCGGGATTGCGGGTGGAGCGGATCGGGTCGGCGCCGCTTTCGGGGGTTGCTCCGCTGGCGATGCCCCTTAACCTGGCCCGGAACGGCTCCGCTTACCTGTCGGCGCTGGCCCTGGTCGGTGAATTCGAACCCCAGGTCGCACTCAGCACCGGCGGCTACCCCTCGGTCCCCGGGGCGCTGGCGGCGCGCACCCTCGGCCTGCCGCTGCTGCTCCTGGCGCTCGACCGGCGCCCGGGGCTGGCGGTCGGTCTCCAGGCCCGCATCGCCAATCTGGTCTGCTGCGTGGACGCCGACTCCCGCGAGCGCGTTGCGGGCGGGCGCGCGATCGTCAGCGGATTGCCGCTGAGGGCCCAATTCGACCGTCCCGACCGCGCCGCGGGCCGCCGCCGGCTCGGCATTGCCGCCGACCAGAAACTGCTGCTGGTTGTCGGCGGCAGCCAGGGAGCGGCGGCGATCAACCGGGCGGTTTCCCGGCAGCTGCCGCACCTGCTCGAGCACTCTCAACTGGTTCACGTCACCGGCTCCCGCCAGATCGATGCGGCACGCTCGGACCGGGACCGGCTGGCCAACGGCCTCAGGTGCCGCTACCACCCCTTTGAATTCATTGACCGCGGTTTCGCCGACCTGCTCGCCGCCGCCGACCTGGTGGTGAGCCGGGCCGGCGCCGGAGCGGTGGCCGAAATCACCGCAACCGCGCGACCGGCGGTCCTGGTTCCGGGAAGTTTTGCCGGCGGCCATCAGCACGACAACGCCGAACCGCTGGTCCGCGCCGGAGCGGCGGTCGTAATGGCCGAGGACCGGCTGGACCGGCTGGCCGACCGGACGGGCGACCTGATCTGCGACCGGAACCGGCTTGCCCGGATGTCGGAGGCCGGGCGCGGCCTGGGCAGGCCCGACGCGGCCCGCTTCGTGGCCGGGCGGTTGCTCGAGCTGGGCGGGGAGCCCCGATGAGCGGCCCTGTCGCCTTGGACTGGTGCGGGCGGCCGCCGATTCACATAGTCGGAATCGGCGGGATGGCGATGAGCGCAATAGCCCAGGTCGCCTTAGACCGCGGCGCCCGCGTCAGCGGGTCGGACATGGTCGATTCGGACTACATAGCGCGCCTGCGGGGCCGGGGCGCACGGATCGAAATCGGGCACGCCGCCGGGAACCTGGGCGCCGCCGACCTGCTGGTGCACTCGGCCGCGGTCGGTCCCGAAAACCCCGAGATCATCGAGGCCCGCCGGCGCGGGATCGCGGTGACCGACCGGGCCAGCTTCATCGCCTCGCTGCTGGCCGAAAAAAAGACCCTGGCGATTGCCGGCACGCATGGAAAGACGACGACCAGCGCGATGGCCAGCTTCGCCCTGCAGCGGCTCGGCCGCGAGCCCGCCTACCTGGTGGGGGCCAACATCCCTCAACTCGGCCGCAACGCGGCCTGGGGCGAAGGCGAGATCGCGGTCACCGAGGCCGATGAATATGCCCGCGCGTTTCTTTCCTACCGGCCCCGCGTGGCCGTGATCGGCCACCTGGAACCCGACCACCTGGACTACTTCGGAACCGAGGAAGCGCTGTATGAGGCGTTCGCGCAGTTTGCCCGCGGCGTGGACCCGGCCGGGGCGATCGTGGCCCGCTGCGAGATTCCGGCGGTCGCACGCGCCGCCGCGGCCGGATCCGCCCGGGTCGTGAGTTTCGGCCTGACCGGCGACTGGCAGCTGCTCGCCAGCCGTCCCGACCGCGAAGGCCAGCAGCTTCAGATCGCCGGCCCCGAGGGCCGGCGCCTGCGCGCCTGCCTTGCGGTCCCCGGCGAACACAACGCCCTCAACGCGCTGGCGGCCGCGGCCGCTCTGGCCCAGCTGGGTGTCGAACCCACCGATTCCCTGGCGGCGCTGGCCGATTTCAACGGCAGCGACCGCCGTTTCGTTCGCTCCAGCCCCGCGCCCGGGATTCGCCTGGTCGACGATTACGCCCACCACCCGACCGAAATCCGGGCCGCGATCGCGGCCGCCCGCGGGCTGGAACCGAGAGCCGAACGCGTCTGGGCGGTATTTCAGCCGCACCTGCGGTCGCGCACCGCGCTGCTGTTTGAAGCCTTCGCCCAGGCCCTCGCCGGCGCCGACAAGGTCACGGTCTGCCACATTTATTCGCCCCCGGGGCGCGACCGCGAATACGAGGTCGACGCGGCCGCCCTGGCGACGGCGGTCGGCGACCGGGCCGACAGCTGCCAGGATTTCGCGCAAGCCTGCGAGAGGGTCGTCGCCGGCGCCAGACCGGGCGACCTGATCCTGATGCTCGGCGCGGGCGACATCAATCTGCTCTCGGCCAGCGTGTCGGAGCGGCTGGGGCAGCGGTGACCAAGTTGGCGATGACAACCTGGCCGTCCCATTTGGGGGTTTCCCGCGATCGCGAACTCGCGCCGCATTCCTATTTCGGCATCGGCGGCCCGGCCCAGTACATGGCTATCGCCGACGAGGCCGATCGCCTCACCGAGCTGCTGGCCGCGGGCTGTGACCGCAATGTGCCGATAACGGTGCTCGGAAACTCATCGAACGTTCTGATCGGCGACGACGGAATCCGGGGGCTGGTGATCATCAATCGGGCGCGCCGCCTGGAACTGGGCGACGAGGGCCGGATCGCGGCCGAATCCGGAGCACTGATGGGTCAACTGGCGCACTTTGCCGCCGACAACGGAATCGGCGGCTTTGAGTTCGGCCTGGGAATTCCGGGTTCGGTGGGCGGTTCGGTTTTCGGCAACGCGGGGTGCTTTGGTTCGGACATATCGAGCGTGCTGGAACGGGCCCTGGTCTGGCGCGGCGGCGGCCTGGCCTGGCAGATGTGCGACGAACTCGAATTCGGTTACCGCTGCTCGGCATTGCAGCGCGAGAGGACCGCGCCGGTCGTGGTGGCGGCGCGGCTGCGCGGTACGACCCGCGCCGAATCCGAAATCCGCGCCCGGATGGTCCGGATCCAGGACCGGCGCCGGCAATCGCAACCGGCCGACCGCAGCGCCGGTTCGATATTCAAGAACCCGCCCGGCGATTTCGCCGGACGCCTGATCGATTCGGCCGGTCTGAAAGGCGAACGCTGCGGGGGCGCCCAGGTCTCGGATCGGCACGCCAATTTCATCGTCAACCGCGGAAGTGCCCGCGCCGCCGACGTGGCCGCCCTGATGGACCGGGTGCGGGGCCGGGTGCACGAGACCGCCGGCATCTGGCTGGAGCCTGAGATTCGCCGCATCGGATCCGGGTTTGGAGGGCGGGCATGATCGCATTCGTGGCGCGCAATCAGGTCCGCTGGCTTTCGCTCGCCGGGGCCCTGGCCTTCTCGAGCCTTATCGCCTGGATGCTGACCGGTCCGCAATTTGACGTCCGCAGCGCCCGGACCGCGTTCATCGGCACCGGCGTCGGCAGCGTGCCGGTCGACCACCGCCCGATGCAGGACCTGTTCGAAACCCCGAAAAACCTGTTCCTGCTCTCCGGCGCCGACGCGGCCGCCGAGCTGGGCGAGCGGCCCGAGATCGCCTGGGCGCGGGTGCTGCCCCGGATCGACGGTTCGGTGGCGGTGTCCGTGCAGCCGGCGCGGGCGGTCGCCAACTGGTCCACCGGCGAGGGTTTCTACCTGGTCGACCGCCGCGGCAACGCGCTCGCTCCGGGATTTGATCCCGGTCTTGAACTGGCCATATCCAGTCCCGGGGCCGGCGCCGGTTCCGGAATCGATCCGGCGGTCCTGGTAGCCGGTTATCGAATCCAGCAGACGCTGCCCGCGCTGGGGCTCAAACTAGATCACATTGAGCACTCGCCTTCCGAGGGAATGATCGCGCGGACGGCCGGAGGCGCGCTGATTTACGTTGGGACCCCGCAAGCAGTCGATGAAAAACTCTCCGCCTTGATTGAAGTCGTCGGCCACGCCCGCAGCAACCGGCTGCGCCTGCTGCACGTGGACCTGCGTCCGCCGCTGCGGCCTTCGTTCAGGGCGGTCCCGGACGACTTCGATCCCCTTGAAGGGCACGGCTGATGCCACGTCGCCAGCTCGTGGCCGGGCTTGAAATCGGTTCGTTCAAGACGGTTGCCGTAATCGCCCAGCGCTACCGGAACGACCAGACCCACGTCCTGGGGCTGGGCACGGCCCCGAGTTCCGGAATATTCCGCGGCCAGGTCGTGGACGTGGACGAGGCCGCCGCATCGATAAGGACCGCGATAGAGCACGCCCAGCGCGCCGCGCGGGCGGAAATCAATCGGGTTTGCGTCGGCGTTTCCGGGTCCCACCTGGCCACCACCACCGAGACCGCCGACGTCCTGCTGCGCGCCAATGAACGCACCTTCCAGCATCGCCATCTCCAGCAGTTGCTGGCACGCCTGACCAAGGGTGCGCAGCGCGGGGATCGCGAAATCGTTTACGTGTCGCCGCTCGAATTCATCGTCGACGGGACCGCCCGGGTCAACGATCCGATCGGGCTGTCCGGCCGCCGCCTGGCGCTCAAGGCCACGGTCGTAACCGGCGTAAGCGGCTCGCTGAAGAACCAGGCCAAGGCCCTGCAGCAATGCGGCCTGGAGGTGGATTTCGCACTGCTGCAGCCCTACGCCGCGGCCACCGCCTGCCTGGAGCAGGAACAGATCCAATCGGGGGTGGCCGTAATCGACATCGGTCACAGCACCTGCGACGTGATGGCGTTCCAGGGCGGGTCGTTCAAGCTGATGCATTCGATCCCGATCGCCGGCGAGGCGGTCACGGCCGACGTGTCGAAGGGCCTGCACGTCCCGGTCAACGTGGCCGAGGAGCTAAAACTCACCTACGGGCAGTTGGCCGGGCCGGACCCGGGAGCCAGCCTGCCGGCCCATTCCTTCCGGTCCCAGATGATCGACGTGGACGCATCGCTCCTGCACGAGATCCTGGAAGCCAGGTACGAGGACATGCTGCTCAGGGCCCGCACTGTGCTGGCCGAAGCCGGTCTGATTCACCACCTGGCGGCCGGTGCCGTTCTGACCGGGGGATCGAGCCAGATCACGGGTCTCCCCGACCTGGCCAGCCGGGTCCTGAAAATGCCGGTCGAGCGCGGTCTGGCGCCCTACCTCTTCGGGATGAACCCGAGCGCTCACAGCGTCGAATTCACCACCGCCTTCGGGCTCGCCCTGGCGGCGATCGGCCCCGAGGAGCACGGCCAGTCGCAATTGACCGGATTCAACGCGCGCGGAAACACGCTGGAGTCGATGCGGCGCTGGATTCGGCAACTGTTTCAACCCAGTATTTCCTGGTCCAGCTAGGACGGCCGCGGTTCGCATTTGGCTTGGGCGGGTAAGATATGCGGTATATAAATTCAAGCATTCGGCATGGTGCTCGCATCAATCTGAAACCGGCTTTTCTCTGAGGCGCGCGCATGGCTGAATCGACTCGTGGTGGCAACATAGTCACCCGCATTTCGGGCAGCGGCGCCGGGCCGCCGGGCGAGGGCGTGAACGCACCCAACCCAGCCGTGCTCAAAGTCGTCGGCGTCGGCGGCGGCGGCGGCAATGCGATCGACCGGATGATCCGCCAGAAGCTCGACGGCCTGGACTTTATATCCATCAACACCGACGCCCAGGCACTGGTGCGCTCGCTGGCGCCGAAGCGGATCCGCATCGGCGAGAAGGCCACCCGCGGGCTGGGCGCGGGCGGAGACCCGCGGATCGGCGCCAAGGCGGCCGAAGAGAACGCCGACGAGATAGCGGCTTGCCTGCAGGGCGCCGACATGGTCTTCATTACGACCGGATTGGGCGGCGGGACCGGTACCGGGGCCGCGCCGATCGTGGCCGAAATCGCCTCCAGCATGAGCATCCTGACGGTGGCGGTGGTCACGCGCCCGTTTTCCTTCGAGGGCTCGCACCGCACGGCGGTGGCCGAGTCCGGGCTGGAGGAACTGCAGCGACACGTCGATACCTCGATTTCGATTCACAACGACCGGATCCTGGGAATAGCCGACCAGAACCTGCCCATGCTGGAAGCATTCCGGACAGTGGACGACGTGTTGCGGCAGGCGGTCAAGGGGATATCCGATCTGGTAACCAAACCGGGTCTGATCAACCTGGACTTCAACGACGTCCGCACGGTGATGACCAAGTCCGGGACCGCGCTCATGGCGATCGGGCACGGCACCGGCGAAAACCGCGCCGTGGCCGCGGTCAAGGAAGCCCTGGCATCCCCGCTGCTTGACGCCTCGATCGACGGAGCCAAGGGCGTACTGCTCAACTTCACCGCCGGCTACGATCTCTCCCTCTTCGAAGTCAACGAAGCCGCCAGCATGATCTCCAGCGCCGTCCACGAGGACGCCAACATCATCTTCGGCGCGGTCGTGGAGGAGCAGGCCGACAAGGACATATTCGTCACCGTGATCGCAACCAGGTTGCAGGGCGAATCGAGCGGCAGCCTGCGCGGGTACGGCGCCAGCGATTTTGCCGGCGAATCGGATCGGACGGATCTGCCATCGTTCATTCGACAGCACCGACGGACGGCGATCTAGGCGACTCCGCCGAAGTCGAACGGCTTGCCGGGGTCATAGCCGGCAATCTCGAGCGGGTCGAGGAAGAGATTCAGGCCGCGTGCGCGGCCGCCGGCCGCAACCGCGACGACGTAAAGCTGGTCGCGGTCAGCAAGACTTTTGGTCAAGCCCACATCCGGGCCGGCCTGCGGGCGGGACTGCGCAGATTCGGGGAAAACCGCGTCCAGGAAGGCGTGGCCAAGGTCCGGCGCATAAACGCCCCGGCCAGCTGGCACCTTATCGGGCGGCTGCAGCGCAACAAGGCCCGCGACGCCACCCGTTATTTCGACATCGTCGAATCGGTGGATTCGCTCCGGTTGGCCGCAGCGATCGACCGCCGCGCCGAAAGCCCCGGTTTCCCGGTCCTTTTGCAGGTCAAGCTCGCCGCCGCCGAGACCCAGGGCGGGGTCGATCCGCTCCAGCTGCCCGAACTGTTCGGCGAAATCTCCGCCGAGACCCGGCTGGCGGTGCGGGGCCTGATGACGATTGCTCCGCTGACCGACCATGAGCCGACCCTGCGGTCGACCTTTGCCCGGCTGCGCGCCCTGCGCGACGATCTGGCTTCCCAGTTCCCGGCAGCCGCGCTGGATGAACTTTCGATGGGGATGACCTCTGATTTCTCGCACGCGATCCTCGAGGGTTCGACCATCGTGCGGATCGGCAGGGCGATCTTCGGGCCCCGTCCGCAGTGACCGGACCGGCGCACGCGCGCAATGGCGATACTGTGGTCGGCGCTTTACGCGGCGGCGGCCCGGGGGCCGGTCACGAGCCAGCGAAGGCGGGACCCGCAAAGGCGGATTGATGGACGCACTGCCGAATCTGATCCTGAGCCTGGCGACGATCGTCATCCAGACGCTGAGCTTGCTGATCATTGCCCGGGCGCTGCTTTCCTGGTTCATCCAGGATCCCTTCAACCCGCTGATGCGGACGCTCAACGACCTGACCGAACCGATCCTGGCCCCGATCCGCAACCGGCTCGGCGGCGGCATGGGCATCGATCTCTCGCCGCTGATCGCGATCATCGGCCTGCAGATACTGGGCGCGCTGCTCGACTCCCTGCTGCGCAATTGACTGGCGCGGGCTGCGGGCGCCAGCGTTTGTCCGCCGGCGTCGGTCCCTCCGGCGGGGTATAGGAACCGGCATGGAGTATCGGACGCCGCGCGGCACGCAGGATCGCCTGCCCGAACAGCAGGGCGCGTGGGGGCTGGTCCTGGGAGCGTTCTGGGATCGCTTCGAAAAAGCCGGGTTCGGACGCCTGGACACGCCGCTATTTGAGGACGCCGCCCTTTTCGTGCGCGCGGTCGGCGAGGAATCGGACATCGCCAGCAAGGAAACCTACACCTTCGCCGACAAGTCCGGCGACAGCCTCACCCTTCGCCCCGAAGGAACCGCTCCGGTCGTGCGCGCCTACATCCAGCACGGCATGGCCTCGCGCCCCCAGCCGCAGCGGCTGGCCTACTTTGCCCCGCTATTCCGCTACGACCGACCCCAGGCCGGTCGCCTGCGCCAGCACCACCAGATCGGCGCCGAGGTGCTGGGCGAGAGCGATCCCCACGCCGACGTCGAACTTATATCGCAGATCTGGTGGCTGCTGACCCAGGACCTTGGACTGGAGGGCCTGACCCTGCAGCTCAACAGCATCGGGCGCTCCGACGACCGGGCGCGCTACCTGCAGGCGCTGATCGATTACCTGGAGCCGGTGCGGGCGGACCTTTCTCCCGACAGCCAGCGGCGGCTGGCGACCAACCCCCTGCGAATCCTGGACAGCAAGGACCGCCGCGACCGCGATATCTGCGCGTCGGCGCCGCGCACGCTCGATTACCTGGGGGCCGACTCCGAATCGCATTTCGACCAGGTCCAGAGCGGCCTGGCGAGCCTCGGCATCGCCCCGACGCTAAACCCCGCGCTGGTGCGCGGCCTGGACTACTACTCCGACACCGTGTTCGAAATCTGGCCGGCCGATTCGCG
This sequence comes from Chloroflexota bacterium, assembly GCA_963664795.2. Lineage (GTDB taxonomy): Bacteria > Chloroflexota > UBA11872 > UBA11872 > VXNJ01 > VXNJ01. The sequence goes on from CAXXYJ010000008.1 coordinate 131,390, forward strand.
CGGCCAGGCGACCCTGGCCGGCGGAGGGCGCTACGACCTCCTGGCCGAGCAGCTGGGCGGCCCCGCGACGGCCGGCATGGGTTTCGGATGCGGGGTCGAGCGGGTCCTGCTGAACCTGGAAGCCCAGGGGCTGCTGCCGGCGGCCGAAAGTGCAGTCGACGCCTACGTAGCCCCCTTAAGCGCCGCGGCCCGGCCGGTGGCGCTGGGCGCGGCCCGCGACCTGCGGGCGACCGGGTTGCGGGTGATCACCGGTTACTCGGCCGGCTCGCCGCGCTCGCATCTTCGCAAGGCCAACGCCCTGGGGGCCCGCTGGGCGGTCATCCTGGGCGATAACGAGCTTGAGGCCGGTACCGCCGCGGTGCGCGACCTGGGCGCCGGGCGACAGGAGAGCGTGGCCCTGGCGGAGCTGGCGGCCCGGCTCAGCCGCCCGCAGGAACCTGCCTGAGCCTCAAATCGGGGCGCCGCCGGCAACCCGGCCGGCGGCCCGGGAAGCTAAGCCGCGGGGCGGGTTATCGCACCTTCGGAGGCCGATGAAACCAGCGCCGCGTACTTGGCCATGACTCCGCTCGAATAACGGTTGGCCGGCGGCTGGTAGGCGGCCACGCGGGCGGCGATTTCCCGGTCGGAGACTTCCAGCGTGAGGGTTCGGGCGTCGACGTCGATGGTGATCTTGTCCCCGTCGCGTACCGCGGCGATGGGGCCGCCGCGGACGGCCTCCGGCGAGACGTGCCCGACGACCAGGCCGTGCGTGGCGCCCGAGAACCGGCCGTCGGTCATCAGCGCGACCTTGTCGCCCATGCCGGACCCGACGATCGCCGCGGTTACCTGCAGCATCTCGCGCATGCCCGGTCCGCCCGCCGGACCCTCGTTGCGAATCACGATGAAATCCCCGTCTTCAAGATCCTGCGCCTGCACAGCGACGAAGCAGTCCTCCTCGGACTCGAACACCCGCGCCCGGCCGCTGAACTGCTTGCGCTCGTGACCGGCCAGCTTGACGACGCAGCCGTCCGGGGCCAGGTTGCCGCGCAGGATCGCGATGCCGCCGGTCGGCTTGAAGGGGTTCTCCAGGTCGGTGAAAACCTTCTGGCCGGGCGTGGCCTTGGCTTCCGCGGCGATCTGGAACATCGACCGGCCGTCCACGTTGGGGCAATCGTGCAGGATGCCCTTGCGGCGGAGCTCTTTGGCGACCACTCCGACTCCGCCGGCGTCGAAGGCGTCGGTGGCCACGTAATCGCCGCCGGGCTTGAGGCTGGCCAGCACCGGGGTCTGCTCGGAGATGCGGTCAAAGTCCTCCAGCGGAATCTTGATGCCGGCCTCGTTGGCGATCGCCATCAGGTGCAGCACGGCGTTGGTCGAACCGGCGGTGGCGCAAACTCCGGCGATCGCGTTGTGGACCGCTTCGCGCGTAATGAACTCGCGCGGCAGGCGGTTCTCGCGCACCAGCCGCATCGCCATGCGGCCGACCTGCCGGGCGACTTCGATCTTGTCGGCGTGGGTGGCCGGCACGCCGTTGAGGCCGGCCGGCGAAATCCCCAGAAAATCCAGCGCCAGGGACATCGTGTTGGCGGTGAACTGGCCCCCGCAGGCGCCGGCGCCCGGACAGGCGGCCCCCTCCAGTTCGTTTAGCTCCTGGGTCGTCATCTTGCCGGCCGCATGGGCCCCGACGGCCTCGAACACGTCCTGGATGTTCACGTCGCGTCCCTGGAAGCGCCCGGGCGCGATGGTGCCCGAATAAAGCACCAAGCCGGGAATGTTCAGGCGGGCCAGCGACATCGCACCGGCCGGGATCGTCTTGTCGCAGCCGACTATGACCACCAGGCCGTCGAACGAATGCCCCAGCGCGGCCAGCTCGATCGAGTCGGTGATGACCTCGCGCGAGGTCAACGACATCTTCATTCCCTCGGTGCCCATCGAGACCGCGTCCGAAACCGCGATCGTGTTCACCTCGACCGGCATTCCGCCGGCCGCGCGAATGCCTTCCTTCACGTGCTGGGCCAGGCGCCGCTGGTTGAAGTTGCACGGCATCGTCTCGATCCACATGTGCGCGACGCCCACCAGCGGCCGGTCCAGGTCGGCATCGGTGAAACCTATGCCCTTGAAGAACGAGCGCGCGGCGGCGCGGTTGGGGCCGTCGGTCATGACTGCGCTGCGGCGTTTGGCGGGATCGGACATTGGTGCTGCGGCCTGTCTGGGTTGGATCGGATACGGCTTCGGTCAAGCTCCGGAAATTCTTGCAAAAGGGCCGGGGCCGGACCCGGCGTCGACAATAGCGTTGAGTTTTTAACCATCCGCCCGAGACTGCCGCATGACCGCCGCGCTGCCGGACATCGACTACCTGCCGGAGATGCCCGCCGATCCGAACCGCCGCATCGCGATCGCCGGCGCCGGGGCGATCGTGACCGGCGCCCACCTGCCCGCCTACGCGCTGGCCGGATTCAAGGTGGCCGGGATCTGGAACCGGACCCGGGCGCGGGCCGAATCCGCGGCCCGGGAATTCGGGATCGAACGCGTATACGACAGCGTCGACCAGTTAATCGAAGACGACAGCGTCGAAATCGTCGACATCGCGCTGGTCCCCGACGTGCAGCTGGAGATCGTTCAGGCGGCGGCGGCGGCCGGAAAACACATCCTGTGCCAGAAGCCGCTGCACGAAAAATTGGAGCCGGCCCGCGCGATGGTCGCATGCTGCCAGGCGGCCGGCGTGAAGCTGAACGTGAACCAGCAGCTGCGCCACGACGCGCGCATGCGCTCGGTCGCCCTGCTTTACGCGCAAGGGTTGCTGGGCCGGCCGATCCGAACAATCTTCGACACCAACATCGACCTGGACTTTGACTACCCCTGGCTGACCGAGCAGCGCGAGCTGGAGATCATGTACCACTCGATCCACTATCTGGATACGCTGCGGGCGATCTTCGGCAACCCGAGCCGGGTCTACTGCTCGACCGGCCGGCTACCCGACCAGGTGCGGGCGGGCGAGACCCGCTCGACCACGGTCCTGGACTTTCCGGGCGGCCACACCGCCCTGATCTCCACCTCGACCAACAACCGCCACGACGTCGAATACGCCCGCTTCCGGTTCGAAGGCACCGGCGGCACGGTCGTCGGCGACAACCACCTCTTCTCCGGCAACGCGGAGGGCGATCCGACCCGGATGACGGTGCGCAGCGACGCGGTCGATCCGAAGGTCGAATTCACCCTGCGGCTGCCCGAGCTGCGGGTGCCGCACTCGTTCATCGGCCCGATGGCCTCGCTCATGCGGGCGATCGAGGAAGACTCCGAACCCGATCCCGGCGGACGCGACAACCTCGACACGATCGCCCTGCTGCGGACCTGCTACCGCTCCGCCGAAATCGGCCAGGCGCTGGAGTTCGAACCCGCCGCTCCGGCCTGAGGAAGTCCCCGGGGGGCGTGCCATAATCGGCAAATCCCCAGTCCAAAAGCACCAACAGAGGCTGATCCGAGGGAGCACCCCATGGCCGCCAGCGAGCAAGCACCTGCAATTACCGCCTGGATGAAGCCGTCCTGCGGCTGGAGCAACGGCGTTCGCGCGGTCCTGGCCAAGTACGGACTCTCGTACGAGGACAAGGACATCATCAACATCCCCGACAACTACATCGAGATGGTGATGAAGACCGGTCAGCGCTTCCAGCCCAGCCTCGAGATCGACGGCGAGATCGTTGCCGACGTTTCGGGCGAAGAGCTCGAACAGTACCTGATCGCCCGCGGGCTGGTCGCCGAATCGGGCGCCGACGCCGGCGTACCGCTCGACGCCCCCTGCACCGACGAAGAGCACGCCGCGATGGCGGCGCGCATGGCCCAGCCGACCAGTTCGGGCCTGACTCTGCGCGACATCTCCGACTGAATCCGCCGGAGGTGACCGATATGCGGTTCGCCTCGGCGCTGGCTGCCGACCAGGCGGCCTCCGAATCGGTCCCGGCGCTGGTCGATTCCCTGGCCGGCGAGGGCGTGCAAAGCCCCGACCTGGCGCTGCTCTTTACCGCAACCACCAGCGGGTCCGAGGCCGAGGCCCAGATAGCGGCGCTGGAGAGCACCCTGGCCCCCGCCAATTCGATCGCCTGTTCGGCCGAATGGGTGATCGGCAACGAGCGCGAAGTCGAAGAGCAACCGGCCGCCACGCTGCTGGCCGGCTGGGGCGAGGGAATGGCCTGTTCGACGTTCGAGCTGGGCGATACCGACTGGAAAACGATCTTCGGCGCCCCGGAGGGGCTGCGCGACCATCTGGAGCTTGATTTCGAGCCCAAGCTGTTCGTGCTGCTGGCCGAGCCGTTCACTGCTCCGCTGCGGCACCTGCTGCCCGCGTTCGACAGCGCGTTCCCGGCCGCCCCGGTGGTCGGCGGCGTCGCCAGCGGCGGCATGTCGCCAGGGATGACGCGGCTCTCGGCCAACGGGCGGATCCGCGACGAAGGGGTGGTCGGCCTGGCCCTGGGCGGGGCGGTGGAGCCCGAGATCATCCTCTCGCAGGGCTGCCGGCCGATCGGCAGCGAATTCGAGGTGACCGGCGCCGAGCGCAGTCAGATCACCGAGCTGGATGGCCGCAAGCCGACGCTCGCCTTCCGGGAGCTCTACCACGAACTCGATTCGGACCTGCAGTCCTACATCCGCAGCGGCGGCCTGCTCATCGGGATCGCCGTCGACGACAGCGACGACCCGCCCGGTCCGTCCGACTACCTGATCCGCAACGTCTCCGGAGTCAACCCCGAGACCGGCGCCATCGGGGTGATGGACCTGGTCCGCAGCGGCCAGGTCGTCCGGTTCCACGTCCGCACCCCGGCCGCGGCGGCGGACGACCTGGAGCTGCTCTTATCACCGCAGGCCTTCGCGACCGCCCCGGCGGCGGCCCTGCTCTTTACCTGCAACGCACGCGGCACCCGGCTTTACGCCGAACCCAATCGCGACGTAGGCATCGTCGGTCGCGCGATTGGACGCCAGGTTCCAGTCGCCGGATTCTTCGCCAACGGCGAGCTGGGTCCGGTCGGTGCCTCAAATTACGTGCACTCGTATTCGGCCAGCATCTGCCTGCTTCGTCCGGCCGGCGATCGCGAGGCGTGGCCGGCCTGACTCCGCGAGCGCAAATCACATGTATCGATCGGGGTGCCCGCCAGGCGGATTCAACCAGCCGATCGGGGCGGGTCGATGCCGCAGCTTCGGCTCCGGCGTTTGTGCCAAACCAATTCTTCAGCGCCACTCACAAACGTACGACCAAGGAGATTCGCACGCCCGGGCGCAGCGGAGATTCCCGCAGGAATCGTTCGGCGTTAATCAAATTTCTGTCGGCGTTCAGACTCTATCGTCGCCACAACGTTTGCCTGCCCAAACCTCATTGGTCGATTGGGCGATCAAGTGGACTCGCGCTGCATGATCCAATCTCGAAGGGCGCGATCAATCCGTGTCTGCCAACCGCTCCCGCCCGCCCGGAAATGGTCGATGACATCCTGCGACAACCGGATGGTGGTCGAGACTTTCGGTCGGTCTTTCGGCGGACGCCCGCGCCGCACCGGCGCTCGGGCAAACTTCTCGGGCCAGCATCCCTCCGAGAGGTCCGGCGCGGTGTCAGGATCAAAACCTGGGGCCGTAGAGCCGTCACTCCCGTTCATTGGCCTTCCTTAGGCTGATGATTCGGCGTGTATCGTTTCGCGGCGTCCAGACGAGCACCACCATCGCATCGCCGAGAAAACCGATTGTGATGTAGCGAAAGCTCGCCATATTCCCTGCGATCGTCCTCGGCAGTCAGCGTCGCGCCGGCGAATACGTCGCCGGCCTGCCTCATGTCCAATCCTCGGACTGAGATCGTCTTGCGGCGCTTCTCCTCGTTGAACTCGATCCGCATGATTTAACGTTACTACGTTAATTCGAACTTTCGGCGATTTCCCAATCGTTTCTCGGCAGGAGCGCGTTTGTTGCCGGCGAAGACACCAATAGGGATTCGGCCGGCCCGACGCTGCGGGCGGAGTGCTCAAAAGTCGATCCAGGTGCCGTCAGGTAGCTGCAGTTCGTCAGTCGGTGCCGGGCGATGCCGGCGCCTTCGCTCCAGCGCCAGCGCCCGCTCAAGATCCAGAGTGATGCCCAGTCCTGGAGCCTCGGGCGGATAGAGGTACCCCCGCCTCGGCTCGGGAATCCCGTCGAATATCTCGTGGAACTGCTCCGGAAACGGCCAGATCACCTCCTGAATCAGGAAGTTGTGGCAGGCCAGGTCAAGCTGCAGGCTGGCCATCGTGTTGACCGGCGACTGAGGATTGTGCGGCGCCAGGCTGATCAGGTGCGCGTCGGCGTAGTCGGCGATCTTCTTGACCTCGGTGATGCCGTGCGCGTGAACGATGTCGGGCTGGATTATGTCCACCAATTCGTTTTCAATCAGGGGTTGGAACTGCCAGCGCGAATACAGGCGCTCGCCGGTGGCAAGCGGCGTCGGACAGCGCTCTCGCAGCATCCTGAAACTCTCCACTGCCTCGAATCGGGTCGGCTCCTCCAGAAAGAGGATGTCCAAGTCCCTGACCCGTTCGGCGAACTCCAACACCTCGACCGGCCGCAGCCGCCCGTGGGTCTCAAGCAAGAGGTCGAACTCGGGCCCGACAAATTCGCGCGCGGCGGCGACAACGGCGGCCCCGCGCCGGATCGCGGGCCTCGGGTCGAACCGTTCGCGCCGGGGCTCGCCGCCCGGATCGGAGGGAGTCGCCATGAATTTGACCGCGGTCCAGCCTTCGTCGATCAGCGGTCCGAGCGCGTCGGGGACCGATTCGGGGGTCGGCAACCGGGCGTGGTTGTATAGCCGCACCCGGTCGCGCAGCGGTCCGCCCAGGAGCCGGTGGATCGGCACCCCGAGCGCCTGTCCGCGGATGTCCCATAGGGCCACGTCGATCGCGCCCATGGCCGAGGAGGTGACCGCGCCGCCGCGCCGCCGGTCGCCCAGGTACAGCCGCCACCAGATGTCTTCCGAGGCCAGCGGGTCCATGCCGCGGACCACTTCGCCCATCTCCTCCAGGCAGGCCCGCACGCTCTGGCTGCGGCCCATCAGGGTCGCCTCGCCCAGGCCGGTGATGCCGGCGTCGGTTCGCACCAGCGCCCACACGAACGAGCGTCCCGGGCGCCGGTAGGTGCACACGTCTATGGCGGTTATCTGCATTGGCCCGATCTCCGGGGGAACCGGCCGGACTACTGCCCAGCAAGGGACCGCGCCGGCGACCGGCCCACAATAGCAAGGTCGGGTCGGCGGAACGTTTCCGGCCGCCCACAACCTGCCTCCAATGTACGGATCGGCCGATGGCAAGCGCGCAACGACCCAACATCCTCTTCCTGACCACCGACCAGCAGCGGTTCGACTGCCTGGGTGTCAATTCGGGCGGATACGTCAAGACGCCCAATATCGACCGCCTGGCCGCCGAGGGCGTCAACCTGACCGGGGCGTTCGTGAACAACCCCGTCTGCATGCCCTCGCGGGCCACGCTGCTGACCGGCCGCTACCCGCGCAACCACGGCGTCACCTCGAACGGATTCACGCTGCCCCGGGAAGAGGTCTCGATCGCCGAACTGCTCTCGCGCGCCGGCTACCGAACCGGCAACCTGGGCAAGCTGCACTTCCTGCCCCATTCCAATCGCGACTACGACCGCGCCCACCCCGCCTATGGTTTCGACGTACACGTGAACGCCGACGAGCCTGGCTGCTATCCGGACGACTACATCCGCTGGATAAGGCGCGTGGCGCCGGGCATGGAGGAGAAAGTCGGCGTGCCGCACCCGATCACCGGCGACCGCAGCATCCTCTACTGGGACTTCGACGCCCCCGAGGAGCTCAGCTACAGCGCCTGGGTGGCCGACCAGACGATCGACTTCATCGAATCGGCCGGCGAGACGCCCTGGTTCGCCATCGCCGGCTTCTACCTGCCTCACTCCCCGTGCAATCCGGTGCCCAAGTACCTTGACCTCTATCCGCGCGAAAGCGTGCCGCCGCCCGACGTCATCCCCGGCGAACTGGACGACAAGCCGTCAACGGTGCGCCGCATCGCCGAGGCCGTAATGCCCGACGACGAGGAGACGGTCATGGAATTTCGTCGCTACTACTACGCCAGCTGCAGCATGATCGACAACCACTGCGGGCGCATCGTCGAGCACCTGCGGCAAAACGGCCAGCTCGACAACACCATCGTGGTCTTCTACTCCGACCACGGCGACGCCTGCGGCGACAACTTCACGATGGCCAAGCACGAGGCCCACTACGACTCCTGCCTCAGGGTCCCGATGGTGTGGCGCTGGCCGGAGAAGATCCCGGCCGGCAGCAGTTTCGAGGGATTCTTCGAGGGCGTTGACCTGGTCCCGACCCTGCTTGCGGCGCTCGACATCCAGGTGCCCGACCGCGTCGACGGCAGTTCCCTTTGGGAGCAGGTTTCAGGCGCGGGCGGCGAAGGCAAGGAATCGGTGCTGGTCGAGTACTTCAATCCTGGAAACGACCAGGTCCAGACCGAGGTCTCGCGCCACACCCGCTACTACCAGGGCGGCTCCTCGGTGCTGACCCTGATCAACTCCGAATACAAGTACTGGATCAACGACGAGGGCGAAGAGATCCTCTACGACCGGGTCGAGGATCCGGGCGAACACGTGAACCTGGCACGCTCCCCGGAGCATGCCGGCGAACTGGCGAACATGCGCAAGGCGCTGCTGCAGAAGCTGGCCACGACCTACGACCGCCGCCACCGCAAGCTGGCGCTCTACTAAAGCTCCGGGCGCTTTCGGCCAAATCGGTGCCGCCGAGCGGCGGCGGGGTCGGTCAAGGGTCGCGCGCGCACCGGAATCCGAGATTGCCGGCGCCGGTGTCGGGAGTGTTGCGGTTGCGCGCCCCCACCCGGTATCGGTTGCAGTAGGAATCGTGGCACAGGTATGATCCGCCGCGCATCACGCGGGCCGATCCCTCGGCCGGGCCGCGCGGGTTCAGCATCGAGGCGCTCAGGTGGTGATTGGGGCTGAACCAGTCCTGGCACCACTCCCAGACGTTGCCGGCCGCGCCGTACAGACCGTAGCCGTTGGGTTCGAACGACTTGACCGGGCAGGTGCCCAGGTAACCGTCGTCGCGGGTATTGAGGTCGGGAAACTTACCCTGCCAGATGTTGGCCATGTGCGCGCCGCCGGGGGTCAGCTCGTCGCCCCAGGGGTAAACCGCCTGGATCAGGCCGCCGCGCGCGGCAAATTCCCATTCGGCCTCGGTCGGCAGCCGTTTGCCGGCCCAGCGGCAGTATTCGATCGCGTCGTTCCAGGACACCTGCACGACCGGATGGTCGGGACGCTTGCGCACGTTTGATCCGGGTCCTTCGGGGTGGCGCCAGTTGGCGCCGTTTATCGCCAGCCACCAGGGGACCTCGTTGACCCGCTGCGGATTGGTGCGCATCAACCTGCCCGGTACAAGCAGCTGGAACACGAACGACCAGCCGAATCGCTCGGATTCGGTCTTGTAGCCGGTCGCGCGGATGAAGCGGCCGAACTCGCGGTTGGTCACCGGGGTCGAATCGATCAGGAACGGGTCGACCGTCACCTCGCGAATCGGGCCCTCCCCGTCGTCGGGGAATCCGTCGCTGCTCTCGGTGCCCATCAGGAAGGCGCCGCCTTGAAGCGAAACCATGTCCGCGGGGACGCTCGCGCCTTTCCCGCCGACGGCCTGCCCGGCGCCAGCCCCCGGGGCCCCGGATCGGGGCGGCGGGCAGCAGTCCGGCATCAAACCAATCCGCCGATCAGGCGAGGAACGCGGCGATGCGGTCGAGTCCGCGGGCGATCGTTTCCATGTCGGTGGCAAAGCTCAGGCGCACGGTCGCGTCCATTCCGAACGCTTCGCCCGGAACCACCGCCACGCGCCCTTCCTCGAGCAGTTTCTGGGAAAACTCGACCGAGCCGGCGACCCCCAGCCGCTCAAAGTTGGCCGAGATGTCGGGCAGGACGTAGAAGGCGCCCTGCGGACGCGGACAGACAACACCCGGCATTGCGTTCAGGCGTTCGAAGCAGTAGCGGCCGCGGCGGGCGAATTCCTCGCGCCGTTCGGCCACAATTCCCTGGTCGCCGGCAAGCGCGGCCGCGTAGCCGAACTGGGTGAAGTTGCATGCTCCGGACGTGGTCTGGGTCTGGATCTTCGACATCGCCCCGATAATCTCCGCCGGTCCGGCCGCAAAACCGAGCCGCCAGCCGGTCATGGCGTAGGTCTTGCTTGAGGCGTTGAACGTGATCGTTCGCGCGTAGGCGTCCTCGGAGAGGCTGGCGAAGTTGGCAAAGCTGGCCCCGCCGAAGACCAACTGGTCATAGATCTCATCGGCCAGGACGATCACCCCGGTGCCGGCCAGGACCTTTGCGATCGCGGCCGCCTCCGCGGGCGAATAGACGAACCCGCCCGGATTGGAGGGGGAGTTGAACACGAACGCCCGGGTCCGGTCGGTAACCGCCGCGGCGACCTGGTCCGGAGTCAGCTTGTAGTCGTTCTGCGGATTCCCCTCCACGATGACCGGGACCCCGTCGCAGAGCGTGACCTGCTCCGGAAACGAGACCCAGTAGGGCGCCGGCACGATGACCTCGTCGCCCGGGTCCAGGATCGCCGCGAAGGCGAGGAACAGCGCTTCCTTGCCGCCGCAGGTAACGATCAGCTGGTCGGGCCCGTATTGCAGGCCCGCGTCGCGCGCAAGCGCGTGGACGATCGCGGTCTTGAGCGGAACGATCCCCGAGGCCGGGGCCGCGTAGCCGGTCTGGCCGCCCTCGAGGGCGTCGATCGCGGCCTTCTTCACGTGCTCCGGCGTGTCGAAATCGGGCTCGCCGGCGCCGAAGCTGACGACGTCGACGCCTTCGCGGCGCAACTGGGCGGCCCGGCCGGTCACCGCCATGGTGGCCGATTCGGCCATGCGCTGGGCGCGCTGGGAGATTTGCATTGTCGGGGCGCTGCCTGGAGGGCGTTGGACGGAGATCTCGGGATGGGCAATCCAAACCGCACTGATTTTCGGCTACAGGGCGGGTGGGCCGATTCTGTGCGCAGGCAGGCGCACAATTGGTTGGCGCCGCAGGTTCGGCGCCGGGCCCCGTGGGGGCGCACGCGGACGAAATCCAATTTGGGAGCGCAACCGAGCATGGGAAACCTTGAATCGAAAGTCGCGGTGGTCTCCGGGGCGGGACGCGGCATCGGCCGCTCGATCGCAGTCGCCCTGGCCCGCGCCGGCGCCGACGTGGTGGGGTGCTCGCGCACGGTGGGCGAACTCGAGAGCCTGGCGGGAGAGATCAATCAGCTGGGGCGGCGCTGCGCGACCGCCCGGGTCGACGTGGCCGACTGGGAGAACGTCAAGCGTTTCGCCGAAACCGTGGTCGGCGAATTCGGGCGCTGCGACATCCTGGTCAACAACGCCGGCGGGACGTTCGGCGAAGGGAAGTTGGCCGAGAGCGACCCGGCGCTTTGGACCAAGACCGTAGACATCAACCTGTACGGCACCTACTACCTGACCAGGGCCCTGTTGGCCGACATCCCCAGCGGGGGCAAGATCATCAACATCGCCTCAGGGATGGGGCTCGCGGCGTTGCCCGGCAACAGCTCCTATGCCGCCGCCAAGGCAGCCGTTCACATGCTCACGCAGGTCCTTTCGCAGGAAGTCTGGGACCGCGGGATCGAAGTCAACGACGTGATTCCCGGACTCGTGGCGACGACCAACGTGACCTGGGCCAGCGACCGATCCTCGGTTGAGACGGTCATGGCCGAGTTCGCCGACCGGCCGGTTCCGTTCGCGGCCTCCGAGCGCGTCAAGCACCCCGACGAAGTGGGAGAATTGGTGGCGTGGATGGCCGGGCTGCCGCCCGGCGGCCCAACCGGCCAGTCCTTCTCGTTGGCGCGTCGGCCGTTCTAGGGTTGGCCCCGTTCGCTAAGGTCTAAGCAGGGTGCCGCGCAACTACCCTAGTAATGGGCATAATTTTGGTGGTCGTGCAATTTGCCGAACATTGAAATAATTGTGGTTGGAATAATTGGCACTCAGGTTATGCCCGCGTTGGAATTGGATGGACCGTGATTGACACCGCCCGCGAGGGTCCGATATTGATCGCCGGACTCGCCGGCCGCATCGACGGGACCAACGCCCGACAAGTACAGACCGAACTCGAATCGGCGCTTGGCGACGACGATCGCCAGCTGCTGCTTGACTTTGCGGACCTGTCCTACATCTCCAGCGCAGGGCTCCGGGTCGTTCTGCTGGTGGCCCGCCAGCTCGACCAAAAGGGCGGGCAGCTCGCGGTCTGCAGCCTGAGCGAATCGATTTCCGAGATATTCAAGATTTCCGGTTTCGACAAGATCATCAACGTCCACGCCGACAGGCCCGCCGCTCTCGCCGAACTGCAGGGCTAGAGCCGAGCCCGACTAGCGCCTCCGCAAAGACGACCCCTCCGGTGCCCCCGGACAGACCCAGACGCCGGTCCCGGTCCCGCTACGAAGGTCCCACGCGGAAGATCCTGGTCGTAGACGACGAACCGGATCTTGAGCCGCTGATCCTGCAGCGCATGCGGCGCCAGATAAGGTCCGGACAGTACGATTTCCAATTCGCCGGCAACGGCGTCGAGGCCGTCGAATTGCTCGAGCAGGACAAAGAAATCGAGCTAGTCCTCTCCGACATCAACATGCCCAGGATGGACGGGCTGACGCTCCTGCAGCAGATTCCGCAGATCACCGATGACATCCGGTCGGTCATCATCTCCGCCTACGGCGACATGGACAACATCCGGACCGCCATGAACCGCGGCGCGTTCGATTTCGTAACCAAGCCGGTCGATTTCAAGGACCTGAACATAACCATCGAGCGCGCGCTCAGGAACCTGACCGAATGGCGCAACGCGCTGGCGGCCCGCGACCAGCTCGTTTCCCTGCGGCGGGAGCTGGACATCGCGCGGAGTCTCCAGGAATCGATCCTGCCCAAGTCCTTCCCCAAGACCGAAGATTTCGAGATTTCAGGTTTCATGCAGGCCGCCCGCGATGTCGGCGGCGATTTCTACGACTTCCTCGAATTGCCCAACGGCAACCTCGGGCTGGTGATCGCCGACGTCTCCGACAAGGGCGTTTCGGCAGCGATGTTCATGATGTCGGCCCGCACCACCATTAAGGGCGCCGCGCTCGACGGCTGCGACCCGGCCGAAGTCTTGACCCGGGCCAACGACATGCTCAGTGCCGACAATCCCAACATGATGTTCGTGACGACGTTCTACGCCGAGTTCGATCCCGGAGCCGGGACCCTGACCTACGCGAACGGCGGCCACGACCTGCCGGTGCTGGTCGACCGGGAAGGCGCGCGCACGCTTCCATCGACCGGCGGCGTCGCCCTCGGGGTCATGCCGGGGCTGCCGTTCACGTCCGAGCAGATCCAGATGCAGTTCGGCGACTCTTTCGTCGCCTACACCGATGGCGTTACCGACGCCATGAACCCGCAGGAAGAGCAATTCGGCCTCCGGCGCCTGATGCAGCTGTTCGCCGAAAAACCTCCCACCCACGCCGGCGCGACCGTTAACGACGTGGTCGCGGCGGTCAAGGGGTTCGCCGCCGAGCAGGATCAGTTCGACGACATCACCTGCCTGGTCCTGCAGCGACTTTCCCAGGGGGCAGGATAGTGAAGCACGAACTCTCGTTGGCCCCGGAGCTGGAGTCGGTCGGCACGCTCGCCGAAACCGTAGCCGAGGTTTCGACCGCCGACGATTGGACTCCGGATCTTGAATACAAGGTCGCGCTGGCGGTCGAGGAAGTTGGGATGAACATCGTCTCCTACGCCGGCCTCTCCCAAGATCAACTGGTTGAGTTTTCGATCGATTCGACTCCCGATTCGGTTACGGTGATGTTTTCGGATCCCGGCTCGGCATTCAACCCCTTCGAGGACGCGCCGGCTCCGGACCTGGAGGCATCGGTCGCCGATCGCCGCGTCGGCGGTCTCGGGGTCCACCTGGTGGAGACGCTGATGGACTCGGTGTCCTACAGCCGCGGCGGCGGCCGCAACATCCTGACCATGGTTGCCAATCGGGCAAAGTGATCGCACTGCTGACCCGCCGGCCAGCCATTGCCACGTTGGCGGGACTGGTGATTGTGGTCGTGGCGGCGGTGGCCTGGATCGCACTCTCGCGCACCGACGCGCCCAGCGCGCCCGCATCTGGGGCCGCACCGCTGGCCCAAACCGCGGCCCCGGAAACGGGCCCGGATCCCGGGATACATCCTGACCGGATAGTGTTCGGGCAGACCGCCGCCTTCAGCGGGCCGGCGCAGGGCCTGGGCATCGAAATGCGCCGGGGGATCGAGTCCGCGTTCGCCGAAGCGAACCGAGTTGGCGGGGTCAATGGACGCCGGCTCGAGCTGGTAACCCTGGACGATGCCTACGAACCGGAAGCGGCGATCGCCAACGCCCAGGCGCTGATCGGCGCCCATGAGGTGTTCGCCCTGATCGGTTCGGTCGGGACGCCAACCTCGCGGTCGACGGTGCCGGTGGCCGGCGAAGCCGGCGTGCCGTTCATCGCTCCGTTCACCGGGGCGGCGTTCCTGCGCGACCCCGGACTTGAACACGTGATCAATCTGCGCGCTTCCTACGCTCAGGAAACCGAGCGAATGGTCGGCCTGTTCGTGGATCAGCGCGGCCTGGACCGCATCGGGGTCCTCTACCAGGACGACTCCTTTGGCCGAACCGGTTACAACGGCGCCCGGGACGCCCTGCAGCGACGGGGGCTGGAACCGGTCGGAGTGGGTCTTTATCCGCGCAACACGACCGCCATCAAGACTGCCCTGCTGGACCTTGCCACGGCCGAACCGGAAGCAGTCATCCTCATCGGGGCCTATGAACCGGTCGGAACCCTGATAAGCCTTGCCAAATCGATCGGATTGGATTCCGAATTCATCGCGATTTCATTCGTTGGATCGAATTCCCTGGCCCAGCAGCTGGGCCCGGACGGCGAGGGGGTCAAAGTCACCCAGGTCGTGCCCCTGCCCACCGACCGGTCCGTGCCGATCGTGGTCGAGTACCTGGACGCGCTGGATTCGTATGACGTCACCGGACAGCCCGGATTCGTCTCGCTGGAGGGCTATCTGGCCGGCCGGCTGGCGATCGCCGGGCTGGCCGCCTGCGGCCCGGACCTTGACCGGGCATGCTTCGTCGACGGACTAAGGTCGCTGCGCCAGCATGAGCTGGGCGGCTTCATGATCTCCTTCGGTCCGGACGACAACCAGGGGTCGGACAGCGTGTTCCTGACCGAAATAGGACCGGACGGGCATTTTCGACCGGTCCGGCTGTCGGAATCATTAGCCGAGCCGGCGTAAGGGCTCGCATGACGCTGACCGGAAGCCGATGGGGCAAAGCGGTTGCGGAGGCTATCCGCCGGGATTGGGAATGGCTGCTATCCATCCTCCCGGCCCTGCCGCACCGCATCTCGACCCAGATGTACCTGGGAATCGGCGGCGCCCTGGTGATGACGCTGTTGGCCGGTTCGGTGGCCTTTATTTCATTCGAGCTCGTCGGGCGGTTCCAGACCCGGATCACCGAGAACGCGGTTCCCGAACTGACCGCGGCGTTCGATCTGGCCCGTATATCGGGAAGCCTGGTGGCGGTGGGGCCGCGCCTGACTGCGGCCGATTCTGGCAGTCAATTCAATCTGGCGGCCGAGGAAGCTGCGGCCGTCCGGGTCGAACTGGACGCAGCGCTTGCCGAATTTGTCGGGCAGGGCGAGGACGTTGCCAGGGTCCGCGAATTGAGCGCCGCGCTATCCGAAGACATCGCCCGGCTGGAAACCGACCAGCGCCAGATCCTGGAACTCAATGTCAGGGCGGCCCTGATCAGCGGCCAGATCGCCCTGCTGCGCGACGAGCTGGCCGGGTTGCTGGGACCGGCGATCGATGATCAGCTTTTCTATCTGTCTACCGGGATCCGCGATGATCCGGCGCGTTTGGGCGGAACCGACGAGCGGATCGGCGACCATCTGACGGCGGAGGAGCTCAACGTTTACCGCCGCCTGACCGACCTGCAGGCCGACGCCAACATCGCGGTCCAGGTGCTGGCCTCGGCGTTCATCGTCGACCAGGCGGCGGAGGTGGAACCGCTGCGCGAGAGATTCGAGGCCGCGTCCGAACGCATCGCGCTGGGTCTTGCGGGGCTGGCCGGCCATCCGATCCAGGGATTGCTTTCTCCGGTATTCGGGCAGTTGCAGGGGCTCGCGCTTGCAGAATCCGGCGGCTTCGACACCATGGAGAGCACGCTGCGCCTGACTCAGCGCCAGGCCGAAACCATGATCCACAGCCAGGCAACCGCGAGAGACCTCGGGCTCCACGTCGACAACCTGGTGCAAGCCGCCTCCGGTGATGCCGCCAGCGCCAGCGCGGACGCCTCGAATTCGATCCAGACGGGCCGCTTGCTGCTGGTTGCGATCACCGCCCTGGCGGTGGCCGGCGGTGTGCTCATCGCCTGGCTGTACGTCGGCCGCGTGATAACCGCCCGCATAGACCAGCTGGCGGTCTGGATGCGGCGACTGGCCGGCGGCAACCTGGAGGTCCGCGAAGTCGTGGCCGGGAACGATGAGATCGCCGAGCTGGGCCAGACGCTGGAAGTTTTCCGACGTCACGCCCTGGAAGTCCAGCGCCTGAACCTGGTCGAAGAGTTGGCCCAGCAGCTCCAGGAGAACAACAAGGAGCTGGAGGCCGCAGTCGCCCAGTTGCGGCGCGCCCAGGGTCAGATCGTCGCCCAGGAGAAGCTGGCGGCATTGGGTGAATTGACCGCCGCGGTCGCGCACGAGATCAGAAACCCGCTCAACTTCATCAAGAATTTCTCGGAGGCTTCCGAGGAGCTGCTTGAGGAACTGGGCGAGATCACCGATCCCGAAACCGGCGAGATCGACGAAGAGGGCCAGGAGATCATCGCCGAGGTCGCGACCGACCTTGAGGACAACCTGGGGCGGATCCGCAGTCACTGCGAACGCGCCGAGCACATCGTCACCAACATGCTGCGCATGGGCCGCGGTTCCGGCGAGCTGCAGGCAACCGACATCAATCACCTGATTACCCTTCATGCCAAGCTGGCATTTCAGGGTGCCCGGTCAAACGACCCCGATTTGCAGGCCGACCTGGTCTACGAGCTCGACCCCGAAATCGGCCAGGTGATGGTCATTCCGCAGGACATGGGAAGGGTGATCCTGAACCTGGTGGCCAACGCCTGCTACGCGGTCGACGAACGCTGGCGCGGCTCCGGCATTCCCACCAGCAACGGCGACGACGCCGGTCCAAGGATCGAACTGACCTCGGGACGGGATCCCGAAAACATTGAGATCCGGATCCGCGACAACGGTTCCGGCATTCCGGCCGACGTCGTCGACAAGATCTTCAACCCTTTCTTTACCACCAAGCCGACCGACCAGGGGACCGGGCTGGGTCTTTCGATTTCCAACGACATAGTCGCCAGGCGCGGTGGGGCAATGACGGTTGAATCGGAGCCGGGCCGGTACACCGAATTCAAGATCCGCTTCCCGGTTGACCCCCCGCTCGCCGGCGTTCCGGAGGCGAACTAGCTCAAACGCGCCTAGCCGGGCCGGTACACGCGGTCGGCCTCGGGGTCGCCGAAATCTCGCGGGATCCCGGCAACCTCGGTCCAGAAGCGGTCCGGAATCGGATGCTTGGCCCAGGCGACCGTCTGGGCGATGCGTTCCGGACGGGAGCAGCCGCAGATCGTTGCGCCCACGCGCGGATTGCGCAGCGAGAACTGCAGCGCGGCGGCGCCCAGCGGCACCTGGAACCGCCGGCAAATCTGATCGAGCTCACGCACCGGCTCGAGCTGTCGCCCCGACGCCGGCATGTAGGTCAGCCGCGGAAACGCGTCCGGCCCCTTGGCCAGGACCCCGCCCATGTAGGGGGCGGCGTTCAGGACGACCGTTCCGCGTTCGTT
Organism: Chloroflexota bacterium; assembly: GCA_963664795.2. GTDB lineage: Bacteria > Chloroflexota > UBA11872 > UBA11872 > VXNJ01 > VXNJ01. Next base: position 149,293 of record CAXXYJ010000008.1, read on the forward strand.
TGCCAGGTCCATGAGCGCCTCGGCGTTGCCGTTGAGGATCGAGCAGCGGTTGTGCGAGATCATGAAATCAAAGTCCCAGGCCTCGACCAGCGGAGACATTACGGTCACATCGCCGGCGGCCAGCCCGACGTAGTCGCACAGGCCCTCGCCGCGGATCTTGAACAGCTCGTCCAGGGCGCCTCCCGACCGGGTGATCTCGCCCAAGTCGGCGGCGTACTCGGGATCGTGCAGGTGGAGGATCTCCACCCGGTCGACGCCAAGCGCTTCAAGACTCTGCTCCAGCGAACGGCGCGCCTGGGCGGCGTCAAAGCGGCCGGTCTCCATGTCGCGATCGAGCTTGGTGGAAATGACAAGGTCGGCCGGCTTGCCGCCCCGCTCGCGGACGACGTCGCCGACGCGCTGCTCGGACCGTCCGAATCCGTAATTGCGTGATGCGTCGAGAAAGTTGATCGGCCCGTCGAAGATGGCCCGCACGGTCGCCCGGGCGCGCTCCACGCCAACCCGGTAGGTGTAGGAGTCAGGCATATCGCCCAGAACGCCAGTGCCGATGCAGACGGGGGTTACCTCAAGATCGGTCTGCCCCAGGCGGACCTTTAGCATTAGGCCGCCCTTGACGGAAAGATCATCCGGGGTGCGAGCGCCCGATCCGGTGCGGACCGGTCCGGTTTATCGCGCACCGGCGAGGATGCGGCCGAGAGCATGGACGGTCAGGCGGGGCGAAAGACTAGCCCGGCTTGTACTCGCGGTTAGCCTCGGGGTCGCCGAACCCGCGCGGCACCCGCGCGGCGGCGCTCCAGAACTCTTCCGGAATCCGGTGCTCGAACCAGGCAATCGTCTGTTCTATCCGTTCCGGACGCGAGCAGCCGCAGATGGTCGCACTCACGCGCGGATCGCGCTGTGAATACTGCAGCGCGGCGGCGCCCAGGGGCACCTGGAACTGCCGGCAGATCTGTTCGAGTTCGCGAACCGGATCGAGCTGGCGCTCTGATGCCGGCATGTAGGTCATGCGCGGGAACGCTTCGGCCCCCTTGGCCAGGACCCCGCCCATGTAGGGTGCGGCGTTAAGGACTACCGCCCCGCGTTCGACCGCAAGGTCAAACAGCGATTCGGCGTTGCCGTTGATGATCGAGAAGCGATTGTGCGAGATCATGAAATCAAAATCCCAGTCCTTAACCAGCGGCGCCATCACCTTCACGTCGCCGGCGGCGAGTCCGACGTAGTCGCAGAGGCCCTCGCCGCGCATCTTGAAGAGCTCGTCCAGGGCTCCTCCCGACCGGGTGATCTCGCCCAAGTCGGCGGCGTACTCGGGATCGTGCAAATGCAGGATCTCCACCCGGTCCACGCCGAGGGCTTCGAGGCTTTCCTCCAGGGATCGGCGCGCCCGGCCGGCGTCGAAGCGCCCGCTTTCCATGTCGCGATCGAGCTTGGTGGAAATGACCAGGTCGGCCGGTTTGCCGCCCCGCTCGCGGATGACGTCGCCGATGCGCTTTTCGGATTGCCCGAAACCGTAGTTGCGCGAAACGTCCAGGAAGTTCACCGGACCGTCGAAGATCGCCCGCACCGTCGACCAGGCGCGCTCCTCGTCGACACCGTAGGTGTAGGTGTCGGGCATGTCGCCGAGCGCGCTCGTCCCGATGCAGATTGGCGTCACCATCAAGTCGGTGGCGCCCAGGCGAATCTTTTCCATCAGCATTTCCCTTGACGGTTTGATCGTGTGCGGGTTCCGGCCATTATTGCTATTGGGGCCGCGGCCGCGGTTGCCGCCGGGGCTTGATCCGGCCGCGGAACCATGCCCGCCCGGGCCGGAACCGGCGGATGGAGGAACACATGCGGATCGGAATCATCGGCTGCGGGCGCGTCCTGCCCGCCCACCTGGCCGGGATATCCCAGGTCATCGAGGCTGGCGTCTGCGAGGCGACGATTACGGCGCTGTGCTCCGGACACATCGAGAACGCGCTGATGTTCCGCTCGCCCGAAGACGGAATCACGCCCCGGAAACCGCCGGTCAGCGATCCCAAGAATCCAATGTCGACGCCGCACATCTACGTATCCGAACTGCAGTCGGAGCGGCCGGAAGTGTTCGACGACTACCGCGCGATGCTCGACGCCGACCTCATCGACGCGGCGCTGGTCCTGACCCAGGTATCGCAACACCATGGGATGGCCCGCGACTGCTTCAGCGCCGGCGTGCATGCGCTGGTCGAAAAACCGCTGGCGGTTACCACCCGCGCCGCCCAGATCATGATCGACGCGGCCGCCGCCCATGACTGCGTCCTGGCGGTGGCGGAGATGGTCCGTCACATCGAACTGCACCGCGCCCAGCACTGGGCGGTGGACAGCGGCCGGATCGGATCGGTGCAGTTCGTTGCCCACCGCGAGATGGGCGTGCCCGGGCGGCCGCCCCATATGGGATCCGGCAACCTCTGGCGTCACCAGCTGAACCGGGTCGGATCGAACACCGCCGTCGATCTGGGGGTCCACCGGCTGCACATGATCGAATACGTCGCCGGCCGGATCGAGGCCGTAAGCGGGATGGCCGGGACCCTCGAGGAGGTCAAGACCGCCCCCGACCAACACGCCGACTACGCCGAGGTCCGGGACGAGTCGGATGACTTCTGCATCTCGCAGCTGCGCCTGGCCGGCGGCGGATTCGGCCAGGTCCTGATCGCCCGCGGACTCCACGGCCGGCCGGTGGACCAGCCGCACGTTACCGCCTACTACGGCAGTTCGGGATCGATCATCGGCCGCGAATTAACCGATGACCGCGGCAATTCGGTCGACGTCATCGATCTGCTCCGGCGCGATGCCGCGCGGACCGTCCTGGACGGCTGGTTCCCAGGGGGGATCAGGCACGAATTCGGTCTGCAGTTCGCCGACTTCCTGGCCGCCATTGAAAGCGGCGACGGCATCGCGCCCGAATGCGACGGGCGGCAGGGCCTGCGCGACCTGGCGCTGGCCTACGCCCAGCTCGAATCCAGCCTGCTGGGCCGCGAGGTTTCCCCCGAAGAGGTGATCGATCGTCGGGCCTATGCCTGGCAGGAGCCGATCGACGCATCGCTCGGCCTCGGCGGCTGACGACCCCGAACGCCGAAGCGGATCAGGCCGCCAGCGGAGGGCGTCGGGACGCAAACGGCAGGATTTTCTCCAGCAGGCGCGAGTACGAGAGCACCAGCCGGTCGGCAAAGCGCGGCCCCACCACCTGCATCCCCACCGGGAGGTCGCCGGAGGCAAACCCCGCCGGGCAGCTGGCGGCCGGATAGCCGGTCATGTTGAAGGTGTAGGTGTGGGCGGCCCAGGACTCGATCCCTTCGGCGTCGGCATTGGCGGGTGCGTCGGCGCCTACCTTGAGCGGCGGCACCGCCACCGTCGGCAGCAGCAGGACGTCGAACCGCTCGAACAGTTCCCGCCCGCGGGCGACCATTTCGCGGCGCCGCGCCCCGGCCGCGATCACCCTCTCGCGCGAAAGCGAGAGGCCGTGCTCGACCATCGCCGCATAGGTCGGTTCGAGCAGGTCGCGGTCGCGTTCGAGGTCGGCGCCACTGCGCAGTGCGTACGACGTGCAGAACAGCACCATGAAGTCCTCGGTCGGATCGTCCCAGATTTGTCCGACCTCCTCGATCCGGCAGCCGGCGTCGGAGAGCCGGTCAATAGCCGACCGGCATACCGCGGCCACTTCGGGGTCGACCCGCGCGTAGCCCAGTTCCGGCGCGTAGCCGATCCGGGTACGATCCGGCACCAGCGCGTCGAGTCCGGCGAGGTAGTCCGGCACCGGACCGGGCAGGGAAATGTTGTCGCGCTCGTCCGGGCCGGCCAGAACGTTAAGGGTCAGGGCCGCATCGGCCACGGTCCTGGTCATCGGTCCGCCGTGCGAGAGCTGGTCGGAACTGCCGATCGTGGGATACATCGGCACCCGGCCCAGCGAGGGCTTGAGGCCGTAGATCCCGGAGAAGGAGCTCGGAATCCGGATCGACCCGCCGCCGTCGGTTCCGATCGCCACCGGCGCCATCCCGCCGGCGACCGCGACCGCCGATCCCCCGGAGGAGCCGCCGGGAGTGTGGGCCGGGTTCCAGGGACTGCGGGTTATGCCGTGCAGGTAGCCGTGGGTGACACCCATGTGGCCGTAGGCGGGCATGATCGTCTTGCCCAGCAGGACCGCGCCGGCGGCCCGCAGGCGCTCCCAGATGATCGAGTCCTCGGCGGCGATGTTGCCGGCGTTGGCCAGCGAGCCGAACGGGGCCTCGAGACCCTTGACCAGGGTGTGGTCCTTGAGCACGACCGGAACCCCTTCGAGCGGGCCGGCCCGACCCGAGTCGATCCGGGCCTGGGCCCGCTCGGCCTGCTCGATGGCGTCGTCACAGACCAGGTAGAAAGCGTTGAGGGCGGGATTGAAGCGCTCGATCCGCTCCAGCAACGCGCGGGCGACCTCGACCGCTCCGAGCCTGCGCTCGGAATAGGCGCGGACCAGTTCGCGCGCCGAGGTGAAGCCGATCTGGACAGGGTCGGAGTTTGCATCTGGGGACATCGGTTGCGCACAATCTAGACGGGGCTGGTCACGCTGCGATTTTGCGCGGCACCCGCGAGATTGAAAGGCACACGGCGAAAAAATGCTGGTTACAACCGAACAACGCGAAGCCTTCGAGCGCGACGGATACTTCGTGACCGACAAGCTGTTCACGGACGAACTGCTCGATTCGACCGCGGCCGATTTCGAGCGCTTGCGCAAGATAATGGACGCCGAGCGGGCCGAGGACGGCGGCGACTCGATCAACATCGTCGGGCGCAACTTCATCTGGGACATGCATGACAAGAGCGCCGCCGCGCGCGAACTGGCGGTCGGCGAGAAGATGTCGCAACTGGCCATGGAGCTGATCGGCGACGACGTCCGGCTCTACTGGGACCAGGCCGTCACCAAGGCCCCGCGCACCGGCGGCAAGTTCGACTGGCACCAGGATTCGGGCTACTACCCGATCGTGCCGGAGGAATACCTGACCGTCTGGCTGCCGCTGCACGACGTGAACGAGCACAACGGCACCCTGGCGGTCATGCCGGGCTCGCACCGGTGGGGCCTGCAGGAGCACAAGAAGGCCGAGGATTCGCCCGACCTGGTCGGCTACGACGGGGACGACCCGGGCGTGACGATCGACGTGGAAAAGGGCCGCGCGATCGCGATGTCTTCCATGTGCCTGCACCGCTCCGGCCCCAATCAGTCCGACGAGGCCCGGCTGGCTTTCGTGATCCAGTTCTGCCCTTCGTTTGCGATAGATCCCAACACCGGCGGTCCGCGCGGCGCATGGATCGAAGTTGCCCGCGGCGGCGAATTGGTTTGCGATCAGCTGCCCGAAGGAGAACTCGGCGATCTGGGCGTCGGCAATTCGACCAAGGAGCAAGTGACCGGGTTGAATGCCCGCAAGTCCGGGGAGAAACCGCGTCCCCTGGGCGGCCGCGGATCCTAGGGAACTCGGACGCGTTAGCTAGGAACTCTCCATGCGGATGGAAAGCGATTGCGACGAGCGTCCGGGTTCAGCCGAACCGGGTGCGAGCGATACGGTCGCTTCCAAGCGTCGAAACGACCGAGCGCCGGTGCTCAAAACGATCCCGGGATGCGAGGACTACTTGCGCGGCCTGGAATGTGCGCTTGATGAATGGTCTTCGGATGCGGACGAAGCCGCATGGAGAGATCTGTGAGCCTTCCGGCGGCGCAAACTTCCCGCCGCCGTTCGCAACACCCTTGCCAACAGGGCGTCGGCCGGATCCGGCGAAATTGAGCCCACCCATCCGGCAGCGCCATTGATGGGTTCACATCCGGCGCCGGAGCGAGGTAACGCGCGCGCCAGCTGATCGCGCAAATTACCGTCTGGCGGTGCCGAGCGGTTTCCGCCTAAGATCGGCCCGCAAATAGCACGTCCACCGGCGGGGAATTCGAGATGAGTCCGGCCGCGGTTGCCCGGCGGTACAACTCGGACAACGCCGCCACTCCGTCCCGGCCCATGTCGTAGGTGAGATCGTTCACGTACATCTTGGCGAATTTCTCGCCCCGCTCGGCATCGATCCCGCGGCCGAACTGGAGCGCGTAATTGACCGCGGCGGCGTTGTTGGCGAATGCGGCCTTGATGCTGCCCTGCAGCGCGTCCAGTAGCTGCCGGCGCAACTCCAGCGGCAGAGCCCGATTGACGCAGTCGAGCCCCAGCGGCAGCGGCAGGCCGGTTTCTTCGTGCCAGACCTCGCCCAGGTCGCAGATCTTGTGCAGGCCGGCGTCGACGTAGGTCAGCTGCCCCTCGTGGATCACGACCGCTGCGGCCAGTTCGCCGCTGGCGACCGGCTCCATGACCTCATCGAATGGCAGCTGCACGGCCTTAACCGGCGGCAGGAACATCTTCGAAAGCATGAACGCGGTCGTTTGCGGTCCGGGCATGGCCACGCGCTTGCCGGCAAGGTCGGACAGTTCGCACGGGTCTTTGCTGACTACCAGCGGGCCGTAGCCCAGGCCCATCGAGGCCCCGCAGCAGAGGATCTGGTAATCGGCGGCGACCTGCGGATAGACCGCGGCTGATATGGCGGTCATGTCCAGTTCGCCGCGCAGGGCGCGTTCGTTCAGGCTCTGGATGTCTTCGAGAACCTCGCGGTGCCGGTATCTGGCGCCGTCACCGATCCCGACCAGGTCGTGGGTTATCGCGTAGAACATGAAAGCGTCGTCGGCGTCGGGGCTGTGCCCGATAGTCAGTTCCCGCATCTTTCCCATCAGACCGCCACCGGTTCTGCGATCTGTTCCAGCACCCGGTATTTGGTATCGCGCCGGGCGGGCTTGAATCCGGCCTCGCGGATCATCAGTTGGACCTCGGCTTCGGTCGTGCGGTTGTAATGACCGGCCTCGTTCATCACGTTCTCGTCAAAAAGCGTGCCGCCGAAATCGTCGGCCCCGAAGTGCAGGGCGATCTGGCCGGTTTTCTTGCCTTCGGAGAACCAGCTGGCGTCGATGTGATCGAAGTTGTCAAGATACAGCCGCGCCAGCGCCAGGACGCGCAGGTACTGGTTGGGTCCGGCCCGCTTGCGGGAGATCCGGCGCCCCAGCGGCGTATCGCCGGGCGAGAAGCTCCAGGGCACGAATGCGTGGAAATAGCCCGGCGAGGGTTCGTCCTGTAGGCTGCGGACCCGGTCCAGGTGCTCGATGACGTCCGCGCTGGTCTCCACGTGCCCGTACATCATCGTCGCCGTCCCGGTGAACCCGACCGCGTGGGCCGCGCGCAGGATTTCGATCCATTCGTCGGCGTCCATCTTCAGCGGCGAGATCTTCTTCCGCGCCCGGTTGGTCAGGACTTCGGCGCCGCCGCCCGGCAGGGTCCGCTGGCCGGCCTCCCACAAGGCCTCGAAAATCGCGCGGTAGGACTTCCCGCTGACCTGGGCCATCTTGAAAATCTCGGGCGCCGACCAGAAGTGGGGGGTGACCTGGGGATGGGCGGCGCGGACGGCGCGGACCATCTCGGTGTAGTAGTCGAGCGGCAGGTTCGGGTGCAGACCGCCCTGCATCAGCACGGTCGTGCAGCCCATCTCGGCGGCCCGCCCGACCTGTTCGACGATTTCATCGGACGTGAAGGTGTAGGCGCCCTGCTCGGCGTCGGATCCCGGGGGGCGGTAAAACGCGCAGAACGAGCAGTAGGCGTCGCAGATGTTGGTGTAGTTCAGGTTCGTATCGACCACGTAGGTGACCACCGGGTCGGGGTGCCGCGCGAAGCGGGCCTCCGCGGCCAGCTGGCCCAGTTCGAGCAGGTCGGCGCGGTCCAGCAGGTAGAGCCCGTCGGCGCGGTCGAGGCGTTCGCCGGCGGCCAGCTTGGCGCGGATGGATTCGATCATCGGCGGATGCTCCGGGTTCGCACGCGCGAGTCCAATTCGAAGAAGTGCTCCAGGCCCGATCGCTCGCGATCGCCGAGTCGGTAGCTGAATTTGGCCAGGTAGGCCTCTATCTGCTCCGCGGTCATTCCCAGACCCGGACGGCGGGCCGCGATCTCGGCGATGTCGGCGCCGTTGCGGGCCAGATTGACCGAGAAATAGTCGGACAGCTCGGAAAGGGCCGATTCGGATGCGCCGGGGCCGGACAGCCACAGCGCGTACACGAACGGCGACCCGGAGAACTCGTACCAGGCCGCGCCCAGGTCGATCATGTGCGGGAATTTGGCCGCCTGCTCGCTCAAGGCCTGGTCGCCGATCACCAGCTGGGCGTCGTTGCCGGGGCCCAGCGGGTCGAAATTGAGCCCTTGCCCGAGCCCCCAGTACTCGTAGAGGAGGACTTTCAGAAGCCGCAGCGAGGTGGCGGTCTCGGAGGTGACGCCGATGCAGGTGCCGGGCCCGAACTCGGACGGCGGGACGCGCGAGCGGAGCAGCACCGAGCTGACCGGTCCGGCGGCGGCGATCGTGAAGTTGCCGACCTGCGCGAACAGGTCGGGATGGTCGGCCAGGGCCACCGAGGGAAGCGGGGCGGCGTCGATCGAACCGGCGGCGGCCAGGTCGTACATCTGGCGCGGCGGCAGCGAGACCGCGGCCGAGCGGATTTCGTCGCTGGCGAAAAACGGTTCGGTGTTCAGGTAGGCGATCCGGCCAAGCCGCAGCCGTTGCAACGCCGAACTCTCAGGCAAAGACTTCCACCTCGCGGTAGAGGGCGTTGCGCGCCACCGGCACCTTGCCGGCGTCGCGGACCATCCGGGCCATCGACTCGCGTTCGAGCCCCAGCGGACTCTCGGCCAGGGCGGCGTGGGCGATGCGCTCCTTGCCGATAGTCCCGTCCAGGTCGTCGGCGCCGAAATTGAGGCCGATCGCGGCCGTCTCGGCCCCGGTCATGATCCAGTAGCTCTTGATGTGCGGGACGTTGTCCAGCATCAGGCGCGAGACCGCCAGCATCTTCAGGTCGTCGATCGCGGTGGCGCCGCGCTCGACCAGGCGGGTCGTCCCCAACTGGTATTCGAGCGGTATGAAGGCCAGGAATCCGCCGGTCACGTCCTGCCCCTCGCGCAGAAAGATCAGATGGTCGATCCGCTCCTCCAGGGTCTCGATGTGCCCGTAAAGCAGGGTCGCGTTCGTGCGCAGGCCGCGGCGGTGGGCCATGTGATGGATGTCCATCCAGCGGTAACGCGAGATCTTGCCGCGGAAAAGGAGCTTGCGGACGCGGTCCGAGAACACCTCGGCCCCGCCGCCCGGCATCGACTGCAGCCCGGCATCGATGAGACGGTCGAACACCTCTTCCTCGCTGAGCTTGAACCGCTTGCAGAAGTAATCGATCTCGGCCGCGGTGAAGGCCTTGATCTGCACGTTGGGGCGTTCGCGCCGGACCGTGCGCAGGAGCTCTTCGTACCACTCGAACGGCAGCGTGTGGTGATGCCCGCCGACCAGGTGCATTTCCTCCATCTCGGGATGGATGGTCGCCAGGATTTCCTCGTATGACATCTCGTAGGCGTGGTCGTCGCCGGGCTTGGCGGCAAAGTCGCAGAACTTGCACGAGAGGACGCAGATGTTGGTCGGGTTCACCTGCACGTTCAGGACGAAGTAGACCTTGTCGCCCGAGATGCGCCGCTTGGCGAAATCGGCCATTCGGCCAAGCCCCAGGAGGTCGGAGGTCTCAAGCAGCGCCAGCCCGTCCGCCTTCGGCAGCCGTTCCCCGGAGACGATCCTTTCCCAGATCGGCGTCAGCGCCGGATCGGTGAACTTCAGTTCGGGCACCGGCGTGGGAAGGCGTTCGGGGAGGTCGAAGACCAGCTCCGATGAGATCAATTCAGCTCCCTCCGTGGCTTGCGAGGAGTGCCGCGACCGCGCTGTCCGATCGCGACCGCATCCCGTCCTGTCGCGGGCCCGATGCGGTTTTTCCGCGCCGGCGCCCGGAACAGGCCCTCGGCGACGGCGCAATCAGGGCTCGGGGCAATTATCGCCAGCTTGGGCGCCGTGATCGAAAAAACTGCCGGCGGCGGCCGCATCTCCAGGGTCGCACGTCGGGCGGTCGCCGGCAGACCGGATACTTTAGGGCGGCGGTTTGATGCGCGCCGGGATAGCTCAGCTGGCAGAGCAGCTGTTTTGTAAACAGCAGGTCGTGGGTTCGAGTCCCACTCCCGGCTCCGGCCTAGGAGCCTGCGCCGCAGAAAAATCCCAAGGAGTGACGGCCGGGATTTCTGGACACTGCGGCGAGAATGAAAAAGCTCGTTTGCACCCCTGATTTTGCGCCAGGCCGGTCCAGTGCCCACCACCTTCCGCCCGTACCATCCGAACCAGCCGATGATGATGCCGCCGGACCTCAGGGACTGGCTGCCCAGCGGGCATCTGGCCTTCCAGATATCGGACCTGGTCGACTCCCTGGACCTTGCAGCCTTCTACACCCCCTACGAGGGCGACGGGCGTCGCAACCGCCCCTACGAACCGGCGATGATGGTCAAGGTTCTCCTCTACGGCTACTCGGTCGGGGTCTTCTCCTCGCGCAAGATCGCCCAACGCCTGCGCGAGGACGTGGCCTTCCGCTTCCTGGCCGCCTCCGACCGACTGCCCGCCCACCGCACCATCTGCGAGTTCCGGCGCCGCCACTTGAAGGACTTCGGGGACCTGTTCGTGCAGGTGGTGAAGATCGCGGCCGAGATGGGTCTGACCAAACTCGGCACCCTGGCCGTGGACGCAAGCAAGGTCAGGGCCTGCGCCTCCAAGCGCAAGGCGATGACCTACGAGCGCATGCAGGCCGAAGAGCTGCGCCTGCGCGGGGAGATCAACCAACTGCTGGAGCGGGCCGAGCGGGCCGACGCCGCAGAGGACGAACGCTACGGAGAGGACTCGGACGGCGACGACACCCCTCACGAGCTAAAGCGCCGCCGGAGCCGGCTGCAGAAGATCGAACAGGCCAAGGCGCGGCTGGAGCAGCAGGCGATGGCGTTTGATAACGACCGCGGCCGCAAACCCGGCCAGCGGCGCAACCCCCGGGGCGGCAGCCCCTACAAGCGCGCCTACGGGGAGCCCGATCCGAAGGCCCAGCACAACTTCACCGACCCCGAGTCCTCAATCATGAAGACCTCGACCGAGGGCTTCCAGCAGACCTACAACGCCCAGGCCGCGGTGGACTCGGAGTCGCGCCTGATCGTGGCCGCCGAAGTCTCGGCCCGCTCCGCCGACGCCGGACAGCTCCTGCCGATGATCGAGAAGGCCGAGCGCAACGTCGGCCGCCGCCCCGACATCGTCCTGGCCGACGCCGGCTACGCCTCCGAGGACGACTTCAAGGCGCTCGAGGGCATGGCGATCGACGCCTACGTCTCGCTGGGCCGGGAAGGCAGGAAGCCCCCGGAGCAGCTCGCTCCGGCCTGCCGTCGCATGGCGCAAAAGCTGGGGACCCCGGAGGGCAGGCGGACGTACGCTAACCGCAAGCACATCGCCGAACCCCCGTTCGGCTGGATCAAGCAGGTGTTGGGGTTCAGGCGGTTCAGCTTCCGCGGGCTGGAGAAGGTGCGCGGGGAGTGGGACCTGGTCTGTCTTGCGCTCAACGCCCGCCGGATCGGTGCGTCCCGCGCATGAGATATCCGGGCAGATCCCTGCATGTCGGGGCGGAATCGGGCCGAATCGGGTCCGAGCACGCCCGATCGGCGGTCTACCGGACCGAATTGGCGTCCAAGTCGGTGACGGCGCGCCGTGGCGCGTCAGAAAAATCGACGGTCAGCCGGTCGGCGGTGTCACGGCGCGGTTCCTGTGGCGCAGGCTCCTAGGCGGCGCCGACCTCCACCAGGGCGGCCTTGCCCATGCCGCCGCCGACGCAGAGCGCGGCCACTCCCCGACCGCCGCCGCGCCGCGCCAGCTCGTGGACCAGGCTGATCAGTATCCTGGCGCCGGTAGCGCCCAGCGGGTGTCCGAGCGCGACCGCGCCGCCGTTCACGTTCACGCTCTCCTGCGAGAGACCAAGTTCTGAGAGTACGGCCAGGACCTGCCCGGCGAACGCCTCGTTGATCTCGAAAAGGTCGATCTCGCCCAGCGCGAGGCGGAACTCTCCCAGGAGCTTTTGAATCGCCGGGGCCGGAGCGATGCCCATGCGCCGCGGATCGACGCCAACGGTCGCGAACCCCCGCAGCCGCGCCAGCGACACCATCCCCAGCCGGTCCGCCAGTTCGCGTTCGGCCACCACAACCAGCGCCGCGCCGTCGGCGAGCCCGGACGCGTTGCCGGCGGTGACCGATCCGTCCGGGGCAAACACCGGGCGCAGGCGGGCCAGGCCGTCCGCATCGCTCGCGCGCGGCAATTCATCGGCCTCGAGCCCGGACGCGTCCAGGTCGCCGGCGCCGCGCAGCGGCAGGATTTCCTCGGCCAGCCGCGCCGCCGCCGCCCGGTAGCGCCGCTGGCTCTGCAGGGCGTAGGCGTCCTGGCGCTCCCGCGAGAGTCCGTATTCGGCGTTGATCTCCTCGGCGGTCTCGCCCATGTGAATCTGTTCCAGCGCGCAGGTGAGCCCGTCGACCAGGATCAGGTCCTCCGCCTCGGCCGGCCCGAAGCGGCGGCCGGCGCGAAGCCGGCGCAGCATGTGCGGCGCGGTCGACATCGAATCCACCCCGCCGGCCAGGACCATCCGGGCGCGACCGGACTCGACCTGCCCGACCGCCAGTTCGACCGCGGTCAGTCCGCTGGCGCAGACCTGGTTCACAGTCAGCGCGGGGCGATCGGCGGGTATTCCGGCCCCTATCGCCACCTGGCGGGCCACGTTCATCCCCTGTCCCCCCTGGAGCACGCAGCCCAGGATGGTTTCGTCGATTTGGTCGGGATCGATCGAGAACTTTTCCCAGAGTTCCAGCGCCAGCGCCCGGCCCAGCTCGCCGGCCGACAGCCTGCCCAGTCCCCCGCCCAACCGGCCTATGGGGCTGCGCCCGGCCGCGGCCAGGACCGCCTCAGGCATCTTCGAGTTCCCGCGCTATCTGCTCGAAGTCGGGCAGGCACTCCGGATTGGCCAGCGCCGCGAGGTTGCCGGGTCGCATTCCCGCCAGGACGTCGCGCACCGTCAGCTCGGCCTTCTTGCCGTTGCGGGTGACCGGAACGCCGGAGACGCGCCGGATCAGCGAGGGCGCGTGGCGCGGGCTGGCCCCGTCGACGATCGCCTTGCGAACCTGCGCGCGGCGCTCGTCGTCAAGGCCATCGCGACAGACCAGGAATAGGCCGATCCGCTCCACCCCGCCCTCCGTGTATGCGGCCGCGATGGCTTCGTTTATCCAACCTATCGCCTCCAGCGGCCGGTAGATCTCGGCCGTCCCGATGCGCACGCCCTGTGGATTCAGGGTCGCGTCCGAGCGCCCGTAGATCACGCATCCGCCGCCCGGGTCGAATTCGATGTAGTCGCCGTGCCGCCAGGTTCCGTCGAATTGACCGAAGTAGGCGGCCTGGTAACGGCTCCCGTCGGGGTCGTCCCAGAAGGAAACCGGCATCGAGGGAAAGGGGCGCCGGCAGACTAGCTCGCCGCGTCGGCCCACGACCTCCTCGCCGCGCTCGTCAAAAGCCACGACATCCATCCCCAGTCCCGGGCCCTGGATCTGGCCGGCCCGCACCGGCAGGGTGGGATTCGAGAGCACGAAGCAGGAGATTATGTCGGTCCCGCCCGAGATCGATCCCATCAGAAGGTTCGAGCCGACGTTTTCGTAAACCCAGCGGAATCCGTCCGGGGAGAGCGGGGATCCGGTCGAAAGCACCGCCCGCACCTCTTCCAGGCCAAAGCGGGCTTGCGGGCAGATTTCGCGGCTGCGGCAGGCCTCGATGAACGCGGCGCTGGTCCCGAACACGGTCACTCCGAGATCGGCCGCAATCTCCCACAGCGCCCCCATGTCGGGGTGGCCGAAGCTCCCCTCGTAAAGGACCAGGGTCGCGCCCTCGGCCAGCGCGCTCACCAGCCAGTGCCACATCATCCAGCTGCAGGTGGTCCCGTAGAAGACCACGTCCGATGCCCGCAGGTCGCAGTGCAAAAGGTGCTCCTTGCGGTGCTGCAGCAGCGTGCCGCCGGCACCGTGCACGATCCCCTTGGGAGGACCGGTGGTCCCCGACGAATAGAGGATGTAGCAGGGGTGGTCGAACGGCAGCTGCGCGTACTCCGGCGCCGCCCCGGCCCCCTCGGCAAGAAAGCCCTTCCAGTCGCCGGCCCCGCCGTCGCGCTCGGATCCGGCTGGTAGGGAACCCGCACGACTCCCTCCACTGATTCGATGCCGGCCAGCGCCGCGGCCGCGCCGCGGCAGTCGAACTCGCGCCCGCCGTAGAAATAACGATCCGAGGCAAAGACTAGGCGCGGCCGGACCTGGCCCAAACGGGCGACCGCCCCGTCCGAGCCGAAATCGGGCGAACAGGCCGTCCACACCGCCCCGATCGATATCGTCGCCAGGGCGGCCACGACCGTTTCGGGACAGTTGGTCAGGTATCCGGCGACCCGGTCGCCGGCGACGATGCCGCGCCGCCGCATCGCCGCGGCCGCGGCGGCCACATCAAGTTCCAGCTGCCGGTAGCTGACATTCCGCTGCTGCCCGGACTCGTCGCGGTAGATGATCGCGGTCTTCTCGTCGCGGCGCGAGAGCAGGTTCTGGGCCAGATTCAGCCGGGCGCCCCTGAACCATTCGGTGCCCGGCATGCGATCGGGACCCTTGATCCGGTCCGGCGGCACGGAGAAATCAACGCCGGCGAATTCGGCCAGCTGGCCCCAGAATTCGTCGCGCCGGTCAACCGACCACTCATGCAACTGGCGGTGGTCGGCGAACCGGCGCCCGGTCCGCGCGCGCACCTGGGCGCGAAACCGTTCGAGATTGGATTCGGCGACCAGGTCCGGCGAAGGCCGCCACAGGACCTCGGCTCGATCCCGGGCCATCGGGGTTTCGCGGGCCGCCCCCGGCGCCCGCCCAGCGATCGGCGGCGTCAGCGCGCCAGCGCGGGTTCGGGCAGGTCGAAGAGATTCCGCGCCTGCTGGATGAAATCGATGCCGACGTCGTCTGAAAAGGCGTCGATGATCCGCTGCGTCACCGGCCCCGGAATCCCTTCCGAAATCCGGTGATCGTCGACCGTGCGGATCGGCATGATTGCAAACGAAGTCGAGCAGAAGAACGCTTCGTCGGCGGTGTAGACGTCGTACGGGTCGAGGTTGGTTTCAACGAACGGGATCTCGAGCGCCTGGGCCAGATCGATGATCGCGCCCCGAGTCACCCCGCGCAGGATGTTGCGCGGCTCGGGCGAGACCAGGGTCCCATCGCGCACCAGCATGACGTTGCAGCTGGTGCCCTCGGAAATGTGCCCGTCGTCGTCGACCAGGATCGCCATCGAACCGGGCTTTATCCGTGCGGCCTGGACCTCGGCCATGCGGTAGTGCATGCGCGAGCGGTTCTTGACCTTGGGGTCGATCAGCTTCGACGGGACCGTCCGCTGCGGGGTTATGACCGCGTCCATACCGATGGACTGGTGTATCCACTGGTCGGGTTTGAAAAGCGAGATCGGCCAGACGTTGATCGTGACGGTGGGCCGGGCGGACTGCGGGGCCATGTCCTGGTACTGCGATTGGATCCCGGGACTGCAGTTGTGCCAGATTCCGAAATCGTCCCCGGCGGCCAGGGTGTGCAGGTTGCGCTCGAGCAGCTCCATGGTCAGCTCGTACATCTCGTCCATAGTGAGGCCGCAGTCGATGTCGGCGACCTGCATCGAGTTGTACAGGCGCTGCAGGTGATGCACCAGCCGGAACGGCTTGCGGTTGTAGGTGCGGGTGAACTCGAAAACCATCTGGCCGTAGAGCACCCCGAGGTCGAAAACCGACACGCTCGATTCGGTTTCCGGCACCCAATCGCCGTTCAGATACGCGACTCTTTGCGAATCTCCCATCGGCCGCTCCCGCTCTGCTTGCCTTGCCGCCACGCCATCAGGCGCCACTCTCCGCGGCCCCTGTCATGGGCCGATTGTATTGGCGGATCGCCAAAAGCAATGCGGCCGGGCCGGCCTATTGCATGTGCTGCATCGAGGCGGCGATCGAAATCTCGATGTCGCGAATCGCCTGGGTCATGGTCTGCCCGATGAGGTCAAGCCGGCGCACCTGCTCGATGCGCGGAGCGGCCGCGTCCAGTTCGCGCCGGGAAAGAATTTCGCTCAGGATCCCGCAGGCGTCGGCCAGGCAGATGATCACAACGTCCCGCGGGGCTGGGATCTGGTCGCTGAACAGCACTTCCATGATGCGGAGCTTGACCTCGCGCTCGGCGGTGCCGTCGACCGAAGGGTAGCGGCGCGAGCGGAATACCCAGAGGATCCGGTCGTCCTCGACCTCGAGAATCCCCTGGCTCACCAGCCGGCTCAGCGCTTCCTCGCGGATTTCGTCGGCCTGGGCGGCGACTTGGTCGACCCAGAACCGGACTTCGTGCTTTTCTCCCGCGGCGACCGCTGCAAGGGTTGGGTCCAGCAGGCTGTCGCCGATCGGGGTCGAATCGATAACCGATAGATTCTCCAGGTCGGTGTCGATCCGGTTTTCCATGGCCAGGTCCATCAAAACCGCCCCGGCCAGCGCGTAGCGGACCGACCAGTTGGGGACGTTCACGAACCGGCCGTCGTCGTCATGCAGGAGCAGCAGGACGATCTCCTCGGCGAATTTGAGCATGCGTTCGTTCCAATTCACAATCAAACTGAGGTCTCGCGCGCACGCGAAGAAAACCTTGGCTCATTATGTAGCCGCCGCCGGTTCCGGTGGCGCGAATGAGAATTCCTTCAAGTCTCCCAACCCATGCCCGTGACGCCACCATTCCCCCCACGTCGCCGCGACCGGGTGACCGCTTAGATCGCCAGGCTCGCCGCCATCGCCGAATCGGGCCGCGTCCCAACGCCAAACCGGCAAGCGCCTGTCGAATAGAACGGGGTTTACATACCTAAGTGCCCAAACCGGAAAAGTCCCTGCCAGTCTCGCCTGCTTCCCCGGGGAGCATCGAACACCCTAAAACCTACGGCCTCAGCGCATGCGGCAAACGCAGCCCCCGTGGAACCTTATCCCGAAAAACCCGCAATGCCTGCAACCACGCCTCGCCGGTGCTGCCCCGGAACGCGATCGCCTTCCGGAAACAGGCCCCGGACCGGTGCCGCGCCCCAACGCGCAGCCGGGCAACCGATTGGTCGGCCCTCTCTACCCCCGGTGCGCGCAGAATCCCGTATACTTTACGCCTTTGTAACAGTACCCATGCATCTTCCGTACAGGGGCAATGCCGGACACCTTCCGCACCTACCAGCACCGCGGCCACGTCACCCGCCGCGGCTGCGAGCGCCTCAACCTGGCGCTCTCTTCCTGCGCCGAGCTCTACAACGCCGAACTCGAACACTGGCGAACTTCCTACAAAGAGACCGGGGAGAGCGAATCGCTGTTCGACCGGATGAAGGCGTTCACCGTGACCCGCAACGCCGATCCGTTCTGGCAGAACGTTTCGGTATACGTCGGACGCGGCGTGCTTTCACGCGCCGACCGGGCCAAGAAGGCGTTCTACCGCCGAATCAGGGAAGGCGACAAACCCGGCTATCCGCGGTTCAAGCCCCGGCACCGCTACCGCACCATCCAGCTGGAGCAGGTATCTCCTTCTATGGTCAAGCCGGACAAGCGCGGCTATGCGATACGCATCAAGGGCCTGCCGGTAATCAGGGTCCGGACCAGGCGCGAGCTGCCATCTTCGGAATTGCTCAAGTCCATCCGCATCACTTTCAAAGGCAGGCGCGTCAGCGTCAGCCTCGTTTACGCGGTCGATATCGATCCATTGCCGTTCAGCGCCGACAGGGTCGGGCTGGACCTGGGCGTCATGGCCCGCATCACCACCAGCGAAGGCGAGAAGATCGAGCGCCGCAGCGTCGATCGTGAAGAGATTGAGCGCAAGCAGCGGCGCTTGTCAGCGTGCAAGAAGGGGAGTCGCCGTTTCCGCTGGCGCCGCCGCATCCTGGCCAACGCGCATGACCGGGCCCGGGTAAGGGACCGGAACCAGTGCCATCGGATAACCACCGACCTGGTCCGGCGATTCGGGCTGATCGCGGTGGAAAGAATCGACAAGCGGAAGATGACTCGGTCGGGGGGTGCCCGCCGTCGCGCGCTCAACCGATCGGTTCTGGAACAAACCTGGGGGCGAATCGTCGATCAGCTCAAGTACAAGGCCGAAAGCGCCGGTAGGGAGCTTCGATTCGTCAATCCCCAGTACACCTCGCAGCGCTGCTCGGGCTGCGGTGCGATGGTGAAGAAGGGTCTAGCAGAAAGAAGGCACGTCTGCGAATGCGGTCTTGACCTTGACCGCGATCACAACGCGGCCCTCAACATCCTGCAGAAGGCCACCGCGGGCGGGACTTTCCCTGCGGCCGTCCCAGGGGCGGCGTAACTGTATTCAAAGTGGCGCGGTATCGTGGCACTTTCGTATATAAGTCCCATTGGAAATGGTGAATCCAGGGATGTGAGGTGTGAATGACGACAAGCAATTCGCACGCGATGCGCACGCGCCCTGATGGTGCCCGGTGGCACCTCAAAGCCTCACGGCCGCGGTTCGGTCCGTGATCTCGTTGGCCGAGACCGACAACACCGCCCTGCTTGCGGCCGCCATCGTCGTCGCGGAGATCTATTCCGTTTTAGTCAACGTCGGCGAGCCGTATCCTCCGGATCTGTAGCTGGACGATCTAGCGTCCTCCGACCCGATCGGGTTTTCCGAATTGGGCCGCGCTCAATTGGAGTTGTTGGCCCGACTTGGCGACGTTCCCGAAATGCATGATCGCCTCATCGCGGCCGAATCGGTGGCGCGCGGAGCCCCCGTCGTGACCCGTGACGCGACTCTGATTGGTTCCCCCGCCATCGAGACCCTGTGGCAGACGGGCTGCGTTCGCGCGGCGGGGTCCAAGCCGATCAGCGGTCCACCAGGCACACTTACATTCGAATTGGTTGCGACCGCCAGTCCCACGACTAGCGTTGAGCTGACGGCGGGACCGGCGCAAGACCCATGTCTTGACCGGCGGCGATCCCACCAGCGACCCGGTCAAGAACGGTTTCCAGTCCGTCCCGCAACCGCGCGAACAGCTCCCGGGCGGTCGCTTCAGTCTCCTCGGGCAACATGAGCTCGAAGCCCCCGGCCAGAGCGCAGCCGCGGACGAAGAATTTGCAGCGCGGGCGCGGAGCAAATCCGAGCAGGATCAGCGCATGCCCCTCCTTGAACGCGCGCCGGCCAAATAGCCGGTTCGACTCGGGCCGGACATAGATCGCAAATCGGTGCGGGGCTGCCCCTTCGGACCGGGCCAGGACCGCGTCGTGGCGACCGAAGCTGTCGCGTACCAGTACTTCGAAGCCGTCGCCGGCCTGGGGCCGTGTGTCGATGACCATGATTCATTTCCGATTGAAATTTGGAGTGCCGATTGGTATTTCCCACCAAATTGACTATATTGGTAAAGATTGCCGCCACCCGCGGCCCGCTCGATGCTCAGGGCAATTCCGATAAGGAACCATCATGGCCGAATACGCAAACCCCTCCGCGCTGGTTACCGCCGACTGGGTCGAAGAGCATGGCGCCGACGGCAACGTGCGCCTGGTCGAAGTAGACGTCGACACCGCCGCCTACGAGAGCGGGCACATCGCAGGGGCGGTCGGCTGGAACTGGCAGACTCAACTCTCCGACAACATCCGCCGCGACATCGTCAACCAGGACGACTGGGAGGAACTGCTCTCGTCCTCAGGGATCGCCAACGACACCCGCGTGGTCCTCTACGGCGACAACAACAACTGGTTCGCCGCTTTCGCGTACTGGCAGTTCCGGCTTTACGGGCACGAGGACGTGCATCTGCTCAACGGCGGGCGCGTGAAGTGGGAGCTGGACGGACGGGCGCTCAGCACCGATCCGGTCTCCTACCCCCGCAGCAACTACCAGGCCAGCCCGCGCGACGAGTCGCTGCGCGCCTACCAGCCGCAGGTGCTGGATGCAATCTCGCGCGACGTGGTCTTGATTGACGTGCGCGCGCCGGAGGAATTCCGGGGCGAGATCATGGCTCCGCCGGGTCTTCCGGAAACGGCCCAGCGCATGGGGCGAATCCCCGGCGCCGCCAACGTTCCCTGGGCGACCGCGGTAAACGGCGACGGCACGTTCAAGTCGGCCGATGAGCTCAACGAGATCTATGGGTCCAAGGGCGTCTCGCCCGACCAGGAGACGATCGCCTACTGCCGGATCGGCGAGCGCTCCTCGCACACCTGGTTCGTCCTCAAGGAACTGATCGGGGTCGCCGACGTTCGCAACTACGACGGTTCCTGGACCGAGTGGGGCAGCATGATCGGAACGCCGGTCGAAGTCGGCTAAAAGTACCGCGCCGCGCCGGTTGCCGGCGGCGGCTTAAACAGCTTCAGTAGATGTTGCCGCTGGCCGGGAACTGCAGGCCCCGCTCGAACCGCAGGGGCGAATAGGGCTCGGCAATGTCCGGGGTCTCGTGGTTGGCGATCATCTGCGCCACGCTCCAGCCGGTGGCCGGCGAATGCATGACGCCGTGGCCCGAAAAACCGGCCGCCAGGATCAATCCGGCCGGATCCGGCAGCGACCCGATGTAGGGGTGATGGTCGGGGGTGACCGCATAGAGACCGGCCCAGCTGCGCCGGGGCGACACCAGCGGCTCGCCTGGGTCTTTGAGGCGGCGGACCAGGCGTTCCCGTAGCGCGGCCCCGAAGGAGACGTCGAATTCCTGGTTGAAGCTCTCCGGCTCGGCCGGGTCCTCGAATATCAGGTTCGCCCCGCCCCCGCCCAGGTGATCCTTGCGGAAGTGGAATCCGTCGTCCTCGAACGTCATCGGCGAGGCCGACGGCAGCTGCGGGAGCGGGTGGGTGCCGGCGATCTGGCGCCGCACCGGGGACAGCCGCAGATCGATCCCCAGCTGCCGGAGCAGCCGCCCGCTCCAGGCCCCTGCGGCGACCACCGCCCACTCGACCTCAAGGTCGAGGCCCGGTCCCTGCAGGCCTCGCACCTTCCCGCTCTCGACGACCACCCGCTCGACCTCCTGGCCGAGCAGGAAGCCAACCCCGCTCGCGCGGGCGGCGCGGGCGAAGCCGTGCATGATGTAGAGCGGATCCAGGAATCCGTCCAGCGGACAGAACGAGGCTCCCAGGATGTCGTCGGTGACCACGTGCGGCACAAGCTCGGCGACGCTTTCGCGGTCGAGCATTACCGCTTCCTCAAGCCCTGCCTGGCGCTGAATCCGGTGAATTTGGCGCAGCTGCTCAAGCCGGGCCCGACTCTCTGCCATAAACAGGTACCCGTGCAGCCTGAGGTTGGGGTCGACGCCGGTTTCGGCTTCGAATCGCTGGAGCCGATCGAAGGCGAAGCGCGAGAAGGCGATGTCGGCCGGGTGGGGAAACTGGTGCCGGAAACCGCCGGCGGCCCGACCCGTCGATCCCCAGCCCGGCAGCGGACCGCGGTCGATCACGGTCACGTCCGAAATCCCCGCCTCGGCCAGGTGGAAGGCGATCGAGGATCCGACGATGCCGCCGCCGATGATTCCGACGCGCGAGCGGTCGGGCACGGCCTAACCTCTCAGACGTGCAGGATGTGGCGCTCCGCCGGCGATAACCGGCCGATGGTTGCCGGCGAGAGCCATTCGGCCTGGACCTGCTGCTGCTCCTGGTCGCGGCGCACGTAGCAGCCGTGCAGGACGCGGCGTTGGCCGGTGCTGCGGTTCTGGGTTCCGCCGTGCCAGCAGTGGCCGTTGAAGATCACCACCGATCCGGCCGGGGCCAGGACCAGTTCCTGGTCCGGATGCGGCGACTTTGGATCCTCCATGACATCGCGCGGGTCAACGTTCGATCGATGCGTCCCGGGCACGATCCGGGTGGCCCCGTTCACCGGGGTGAAATCGTCCAGGATCCACAGGCTCTGGCAGACCCGGAAGCCGGTTTCGTCGGTCGAGCCCATGGCGTCGCGGTGAAGGGCCTGCAGGCCTTCGCCGGGCGGGCAGTTGCGGCCGTTCAGTGAGTCGAAGTGGATCTCCTCGCCCATGATGTGGGCCATCGCGGCCAGGACCCTGGGGTTGGTATAGCAGGGGGCGAACTCGGCGCCCTTTTCGACCAGGTTGGCCAGTCGCCCGATGCCGGCCTCCTTCACGCGCGCCATTTCCTCGCCGGCTTCCTCGCCTTCGCTGGACTCGATCGCATCGAAACGCTGGCGGATCGCCTCCAGCTGGTCGGGGTCAAGAACGTCGTGCAGATAAACGAATCCGCGCTCGTCCAGCTGGGATTTTTCCTCTTCGGACAGGGTGTCCGGGGCGACCCCCAGCGCGGTCAGGGCTTCAGCCGTTTTCATCGCCAACTCCACCGTCATCTCCCGGTCCCGGCAAATCCGGCCCGTTGGAAAAAGTATCTCACTGGGAAAGGCGCGTCTCGGCGCTTTAGTTCGTGGCGGTATCGTCCTTAAACGTCGACCAAAAAGCGCAGCGTGGGCGACAGGCGTTCGATGGTCTGCGGCCTCGAGCCAGTGGCTCTGGTCGGTCTGCTGCCGCATCGACCGCTCCACCCAGAACGAGTGCAGCGCGCGGCGCTCGCGGTTCGTCCGATTCCGGGTCCCGCCGTGCCAGGTGAGGGCATTGAAGACGATGACCGTCCCGGCCCGGCCCAGCGCCAGAACCTGGTCGGGGTGCTGTGCCGCAGGATCTTCGAGCGCCTCCGCGGGAACGGTGGCCAGGCCGTGACTGCCGGGCACCAGCCGGGTCGGACCGTTCTCGGGAACGAAATCGTCCAGCATCCAGACCGAGTTGCAGGCCCGGAATCCGGGTCCGCGCTCGCCGGCGTAGATGTCGCAGTGCAATGCCTGGTGGCCGTGGCCGGGCGGCGCCGAGCGGCCGTTGAGCGAAGAGAGGTGAATTTCGCCACCGATGACGTGCCAGACCGCCGCCAGCACCTTGGGGTGGGAATAGCAGATTTCCCATTCCCGGCCCTTGTTGACCAGATTGGCGAGGCGACCGACGTTGGCCTCCGAATGCACCTCGCGGCCCTGGCCGTCCTCGCTGGCGAGCAGCTCGTCGAATCGTCGCCGCAGCGGCGCCAGCTTGGCCGGCGAAAGCAGGTCGTGCAGGATCAGGTAACCCTCCCGGTCGAGCGACTCGCGCTCGGCGTCGCTGAGCAGCCCGGCTCCGGCGCCAAGCTCGGCCAGCGCCGATCTGGTGTTCACGGAGACTCCCCCGCCCGCTTCCTCATACCGGCATCCGGCGACCCGTATGGCGCCGACCCGCCGCGGCGAATTCGGCCCCACTGGGACCGGTCGGGACCACTTTGACGTTCTGGTCGTCCAGGAGGAACCTGGCTTTGTCCTCATGGCTCATCGCCGCATCGTCCCAGCCCATCAGGAACGCCAGGCCGGCCGATTGAGTGGCGGCCTTGATCTTGCGGCGCACGGCATCCATCTCCGGCGGGTAGGGCGGGTCGTGGTTGAGCGGGTATCCGAACGACATTCCCATGTCGCCCGGTCCCCATTCGGCGTATGCCAGGCCGGGCACGGCCAGGCATTCGTCGGCGGCGGCGGCGCATTCCTGGTCCTCGAGCTTTAAGCCCAGCAGCAGTTCGCCGGCCGGATTCAGCGGCCAAGGGTCGGCCCGCTGCAGGTACTCTTCCGGACTCAGCCCCCAGATTTCGGCGGGGTGCTGCTGGCCGCCGTTCCCGCGCAGGCCGGTACCGGGACCCCCGTCGGCGTCGCGGTGGAATACGAAACGGGAGCAGTCAACGAACGCCTTGACCGCCTCGGGATCGCGGGCCCGGCAGAGAACCAGGCCGTGAACGCCGGCGTTCAGCAGATGGGTTATCTGCCACTGGTTGTCGAGCACTTCCGACGCCGATTTCCCCGAGGCCGGCAGGGTGCAGAAGATCGCCGGCATGCGGTGCCCGGACCGCGTCGGGCCGGCGTCGATCAGACCGCGCATGAACCTGCGCAAAGCGGTCATGTCGAACGGGCGGTGCTCGTAGTCGATCAGGAGGAAATCGGCCCACGTGCCGGATTCGGCCAGACCGCCCTCATAGCTGATTTCGCCGGCCGCGGTGTAGTAGATCGGCTGGCCCGATTCAAGCAGGTCGATCGCGCGGTTGATGCGTGGCATGCTTTTTCAGCCCTCCAGTGGCGCCGGACGCGGGGGTTCTTGGAACGCCCCGATTACATACTGGTCGAAATCCACCAACGCGCCGGTCATCAACCCGGACTCCTCGGAAGTGAGGAAGGCGACCGCGCGCGCGACCTCATCCGGCTGCACCAGCCGTCCGAACGGCAGCTCGCGGTTGGCGCGCTCGACCCAGTCCGGCGGCTGGCCCTGGGCTGTCGTCTGAACGACGTGCTCGTTCGGGGTCTGGGCCCAGCCGATGTTTAAGACGTTGACCTTGATGCGGTGGCGAAGCAGCTGGAACGCGGTATTGCGGGTAAACGACATCAGCGCGCCTTTCGAGGCGCTGTAGGCGTTGATGTAGGGCTGGCCGCCATAGCCCGATATCGATCCGATCGAGCAGACCGCCCCGCCGCGGCCGCCGCGCTTGATCAGCCGCACCGCGGCCTGGGTCAGGAAATAGGGAGCCCGCATATTGACGTTGAAGATGTACTCGTAGGTTTCGAGATCGGTGTCCCAGATGGTCCCGCGCGGCCCCACCCCGGCGCAGTTGACCAGGATGTCGAGCCGGCCGAAATCCGAATCGGCGCGATCCACGACCGGCGCCAGGTCCTCGTAGCGGGAAAGGTCGGCGCGCTGGTAGCTGGTCGGGCAGCCGGAGGCCGTCAACTCGGCGGCCAGGGCCTGCCCGCGATCCTGCGAACGCCCGCAGATCACGAGCCCGGCGGCGCCGCGCTCGGCAAACAGCCGCGCCGTCGCCTCGCCTATCCCTTGGGTCGAACCGGTGATGACCGCCACCCTGCCGGCGAACTGGCCAGGGAACGCGGCCCCGTCGCTCATCGTCGCGGGATCCCGGATCGCGCCCCGGCGCTTGGCGGCCGTGCGGTCAGACGCTCGTGTATCCGTGCTCTATGAGCCAGGCCAGGGTGCGCTTGGCGATCGGCAGCGGCTTGTCGAACGGGACCGGGTACATGTCCTGCTCGACGACCGCATAGCCGGAGAAATCAACCTCGACGATTGCCTTGAGGAAGTCGTCGAAGTCCACCACCCCGTCGCCCGGTTCCACCCAGACGCCCATCTTGGTGGCTTCGGTCATGGGGATGTCCTCGGCCTGCACCTTGGCCGCGATCGTGGGCTCGACGTTCTTAAGGTGCAGGTAATCGACGCGGTGGCCCCACTTGCGCATGAACGCGACCGGGTCGCCGCCGGCATAGGCGTGGTGACCGGTGTCCAGCAGCAGGCCGACATCGGCGTGATCGGTGGCCTCGAGATAGCGCTCGATCTGGTCCTCGTACTGCACGTGGGTGTCGGCGTGGGGGTGAAACACCGGGCGCAGGCCGTAGTCGGCCGAGATCATGCGGGCCAGATCGACGGTGAACTCGATCAAGGAATCGAATGCGGCATCGTCCAGCCGTTCCGGCATTTCGACCTCGCGGCCGGTCGGGTCGGTATGGGTTCCGCCGGTGTAGCTGCCGTCGATGAAGATGAAGTATTCGGCGTCAAGCTTGGCCAGGTAGTCCGAAATCTCCCGCGCCACCGACCTGATCTGGTCGCGGGCCTCCACGTCCTCGTAATGGACCATCATGTTGGTGCCGGTCACCGCGAACCCGCGCGCCTCCATGGCCGCCTTCATCACCGCCGGGTCGGTCGGGGCGTACCCGAAGGGGCCCGACTCGACGTACTTGTATCCGGCTTCCTTGATCTCGTCGTAGCAGCGCTCCCACGGAGTCTGCAGCGGGTCGGGTTCACCGAACCAGACGCCCCATGAATCGGGGCAGTTGCCAACCTTGAGCCGCATGCCTGATCCGCTCCCGGAAATAGTGCGCGTCGAATCGCCATTCTAGGGAGAGCGCGCCGCCGGTGTTGAAGGCAGAAGCCGGAAAAGACCGGGCGCGCCCGCAACCGGGCCGGGACTTCGGTCAATCTCCGGGTAAATTGCCAGTGGCGGCGATCGCCCCGGGCCACTCCCCGCGACTTAGGAAATCTCGAAGGGATCATCATGCAACGCCAAATCGGAATCGGCACCATCGGCATGGGCTGGATGGGCGAACTGCATTCGCGCTCGCACAACCAGGTCGCCATCCGGTTCCCGGACGCGCCGGCGACGGGAAGGCTGGTCATCTGCGCCGACAACTTCGAGCGCCGGGCCCGCTCCGCGGCCGAAAAGTACGGCTACGAGCAGTGGACAACCGAGTGGCGCGAGGTCCTCGAGCACCCCGAAGTCGAAGCCGTCAGCATCACCACCCCCAACTTCCTGCACCTGGAGATGGCCGAGGCCGCGGCGGCGGCCGGCAAGCACATCTGGCTTGAGAAGCCGTGCGGGCGCTCGCCGGCCGAGACCAAGGCGATCGCGGACGCGATCAACGCGGCCGGGGTCACCTCCCACATCGGTTTCAACTACCGGATGTGCCCGGTCGTGCAATTTGCCAAGCAGATCGTCGACTCGGGCCGGCTCGGGCGGCTGACCCACTTCCGGGGCCGCTTCCTGGAAGGGTACGGGAGCAACCCCGACGCGATGCTGACCTGGCGCTTTTCGCGTTCGATGGCCGGGTCGGGCGTCGTCGCCGACATGCTCTCGCACGTAGTCGACCAGGCCCATTTCCTGGCCGGTCCGATCAAGCGCCTGGTCTCGCAGCAGAACACCTTCATCGCCGACCGTCCCGAGCCGATCCCTGGCGAAGGTACCCATTTCTCGATCCGCAAGGGAGGGCCGCGGGCTCCGGTCGAGAACGAGGACTACGTCGGCGCCCTGGTCGAATTCGACAACGGCGTTTTCGGGCACCTGGAGTCCTGCCGGGTAATCCAGGGCGAGAAGATCAACCTGAGCTGGGAGCTGCACGGCACCAAGGGCGTGCTCAAGTGGTACCTGGGCCGCATGGGCGAACTCGATTTCTTCGAACTGAGCGAAGACGACAGCGCCCGCGACGGTTATGTCAATCTACTGGCCAGCGTTGAAATGCCCTACTTCGCCAACTTCACCCCCGGCGACGGCCTGTCGATGAGTTATGACGACACCAAGGTGATCGAGGCCTACGAGTTCCTGCGCGCCACCGACGCGGGCGAGGCCGGCGAGCCCAACATCAACGCCGCCCTGGCGGTGGCCGAAGTCTCGGACGCGATCTTTCGGTCCTGGGGGTCGGGTTCGTTCGAGGAGGTGCGGCCGATCGGCTGAACCGCGAAAATCCTCTGTTTCGGGAAGAAAGCGCAGCAAACCGGCGCATGCAACGGAATAAGTCTTGACACTCTTACGCTCAACCTTTATCATTTAGCAACGGCAGGTTGACAGCGAAGTCAACACTAAACCCCGAAAGGACCTTTGCAATGCCGCAGTTGCTCCGCCGACCCACCCGAAGCCGACTGGCGCCAGCCGGCGCGGACTTTGGTTTTCCCTGGGCCCGCCCGCTGCTCAGCGAGTTTTTCGACATCGGCCGCGAAGTCGTATTCGAAACCTACGTACCGATCGACATGACCAGGACCGAGGACGCGATCACGGTGGTCGCATCGGTCCCCGGCATCGACTCCGACCGGATCGACGTGACCCTCGACCGAGGCCTGCTCACGATCGCCGGCACGGCCGACGGTACGGCCGCCGAGGAGAGCGACTCGTACATCGTGCGCGAGCGCCGAATCGGTTCGTTCGAGCGTTCGGTGCGGCTGCCGCGCGGCGTGGACGCCGCCGCGGCCACCAGCAACTACGCCAACGGCGAACTGACCGTAAGGATCCCGCTGATCGAGGACCACAAGCCGCAGCGGATCAAGGTCTCCAAGAACTAACTTAAGACCTACCCGCCACGCTTCCGGCCCCCGCAGCTGCGGGGGCCGGTCTTGGTTTCGGGACTCCGATTCCATGCCGGTGCCGCCGCTCCGGCGGGGCCAGAATGAACACTTGAGGCCATCCAAGCGAGATCGGGAAACGCCCGTGCGCGCCGAAATCCGCATCGAACCGCAAAAGACGCTGGGCGAGATCGACCCCATGCTCTACGGCGTGAACGTCGAGCACCTCGAGCGGGCGGTATACGGCGGCTACTGGGCCGAGCTGGTCCGCAACCGCAAGTTCGCCGGTCACGACGACGCCCGCCCGGGACGCGGCTGGCCGGCCGCCTGGGAGCGTGAATTCAGCGACCCGCCCGGGTTCGGGATCCCCGCTGGCTGGGAACCGTTCGGGGCCGGTCCGGCGGTCGAATACGCCCACGACAATTCGGTCTTCTACAGCGGCGGCCAGTCGCAGCGGATCGACCTGCTCGGCGACGGCGACAGCCCGCGCGGGGTCTCCCAGCCGGGCATCGCGGTTCTGGGCGGTGAAGGCTACCATCTGCGGGTCGTCCTGCGCGCCCGCGGGCCGATCGGTCCGGTCAGGGTCGGGCTCGGAGACGACGTTGCCGAGGTGCTGATCGACGATCGCGATCTGGCCGAGGAATGGCGCACCATCGAATCGCATTTGGTGCCAAAGTCCGGCGGCAGCTTCGATCTGCGGATCACCGCCGGCGGCCGGGGGCAGCTCTGGATCGGCGCGATTTCGCTCATGCGGGCCGACCATCACCGCGCCGGCGGGGTGCGGCAGGATGTCGCCGAGCGGCTCAAGACCGGCGGGATAACCCTCATCCGCTGGCCGGGCGGGAATTTCGCTTCCGACTACGACTGGAGATGCGGGATCGGGCCGCGCGACCGGCGCCCGACGGCGTTCAACCGCGCCTGGGGCGAATGGGAACCGCACGACCTGGGCACGGACGAATTCCTGGCCCACTGCGAGCAGTGGGACGTGACCCCCTTCATCACCGTCAACGCCGGTTCCGGAACTCCCGCGCAGGCGGCCGCCTGGGTCGAGTACTGCAACGGGCCGCCCGATTCGGAGTACGGGGCGATGCGGGCCGCCAACGGGCGCGCCGAGCCCTACCGGGTGCGCCACTGGTCGATCGGCAACGAGATCTGGGGCAACTTCCAGGTCGGGCACGTCGACGCCGAAACCTACGCGCGGCGCTGCGTTGAATTCGCCCGGGCCATGCGGGCAGTCGACCCCCGCCTGCACCTGACCGCGGTCGGGCACGTCCGCAATGTGCTCGGCCGCTGGAACGAACGCGTGGCCGAAATTGCCGGCGCCAGCGTCGATGCGGTCGCGATCCACAGCTACACCCTCAACCCGATGATCCTGCCGGCCGAACCCGGTCCCAAGGAAAAGTACCTGGCAATCGTGGCCGGTCCGGAGACGGTCGACGGGGTGCTGGACGATTCGATCGCCGTGATCGACGCGCATTGGGGCGGAGACGGGGCCGAAATCGCCTACGACGAATACGGGGTCCGCGAGGACCTGCGCACGACCACTCCCTGGAAGGAGACCTACACCCTTCGCGACGGGCTGTGCATCGCCGGGATCATCCAGTCGATGCAGCGGCGCGCCGGGCGGGTGCGGATCGGCGCCCAGTTTGGATTTGCCAACCGGCTCGGGCTGATCGATGTCGAAGCCGACTCGATCGCCGAAACTCCCTGCTACCAGGCGTTCGCGCTGCTGGCCAACAACTCCGGCCCGCTCGCCATCGCCAGCGAATGCCGGTCCGAATCGTTCAGCACCCGGGGGCTGGGGACCGAACCCCCGCAGCGGGACGTGCCCTGGCTGCGGGTTAACGCCACCGCCAGCCGGGACCGCGACCGGGTATTTCTTTCGGTAGTCAACCGCCATCCCGAGCAGGCGATCCTCGCCGCAATCGAATTCGCCGGCGACTGGCGCCCGCTGGCCCGCGCCCGGGTGAGCGTGCTCGGCGGCGACGGCCCGACCGCGCGCAACGCCCCCGGCGCGGTTCCCGGCGTCACGCTCGCGCGCGCCGATTGCGAGCTGGAGGCGGACGAGGAGGGATTTGCGCACCTCTTCGAACCGCACTCGGTCACGGTGCTCGAATTGACCCGCGCCTGAGAGTCCCTCCGGCCAAAATGATCCGCGTCCCCACACCGGGCGGGGCGGAGAACCATCAGGGGCGGAACGACTATGAACATCATCGTGATCATGCTGGACAGTTACCGGCAGGACCACTTCGGCTTCTACCACCAGGGCCGGCGCGCATTCCCCAACGTCCCGCCCTGCCAAACGCCCAACATGGACGCGTTCGCGGCCGAATCGGTGGTTTTCGACGCGATGTACGCCGACGCCCTGCCGACCATTCCGGCCCGGACCGCGCTCTTTACCGGCAACCGCACCCTCTTCTCGCGCGCCTGGCAGCCGCTGGCCGACGAGGACTACTCGATTTCGTCGATCCTGGCCCTGGAGGGTTACGTTTCGGCGCTGATCGCCGACGTCTACCACTACCGCGCCTCCGACCAGAACTTTCACGCCGGGTTCCACGCCTACGAGTGGGTGCGCGGGCAGGAATACGACCCCTGGCGCTCGGAGCCGCCCAAGAGCGATCTGGCCAAGTTCACCAACGAGCACTACGACGAGCTCTGGCGCGCCAACGTGGCCCAGTTCATCGTCAACACCGAGGAATTTGCGCGCAAAGAGGACTGGTTCGCGTTCAAGGTCGCCGACATGGCCTGCGACTGGCTAAAGCGCAACCGCGGGCAGGACCGCGTCTTTTTGTGGATGGACAGCTTCGATCCGCACGAACCGTGGGACCCGCCGGCCGAATTCGACGTTTACGGCGACCCCGATTACAAGGGCCCGCGCTACGTGATGCCCATGGGCGGGCCGGCGCGCAACTGGTACAGCGACGCCGAGATCGACAACATCCGCGCCCTGTACGCGGGCGAGGCGGCCTCGGTCGACGCCGCCGTCGGCAGGGTGCTCGAACAGCTCAGGGAGCTTGGCTACTACGACGATTCAGTGATCGTGCTGATGGGCGACCACGGACATCCGCTGGCCGACCACGGCAAGTTCCTCAAGGGCGCCGACCGGCTCTATAACGAACAGCTCCTGATTCCGTTCATGGTCCGCCTGCCGGGCGGGCGCGGGGCCAGGCGCAGTTCGGCGATCTGCCAGTACCAGGACCTGCTGCCCACGCTGCTGGAGGTGGCCGGGCTGGGCAACTGCGCCACCGACATGCACGGCCGCAGCTTCATGCCGGTCCTGGAAGGCGAGACCGACCGCCACCGTGACGCCATCGTCTGCGGTTACCACGAGGCGATCGACCGGGTCATCCGCAACGACCGCTGGAGCCTTATCCTGCGGCCGGAGGGCGAGGAAGACGAACTCTACGACCTCCGGGCCGATCCCGGGGAGCGAAACAACCTCCGCGCCGGCAACGACGAGCTGGCCCGGGAATTGCTGGCGGGCTTTGGGCGAATGTACTTCGACCACGTCCGCCGCCATCCGCAGGGGCGGCGCCACGGGCTGGAGAGCGGCGGCCGCAACCTGGGAGTCTGGGGCTAGCCGACCGACGGTCCGGCTGCCCGACCGTTTACCGGACGCAGGCTGATGGCACTCAGGCTGGCGATCTTGGGCGCCGGCCCGGCCGGGGCCCAGGTGATGTACCCGCCGGCGCTGGCCGGGAGCGAGCGCTTCGAATTGACCTGGGTCTACGACCCGGACCCGGAGAACGCCGCCGCGCTGATCGATGCGATCGGGCGCGGCCGGCCGGCCGCCAGCCTGCGGGAGGCGTTCTCGGACGGGGTTGAGGCGGCCGTCATCGCCTCGCCGGTCCAGTTCCATCGCCCGCAGGCCGTCGCCGCCCTGGAATCGGGCCTGCACGTCCTGGTGGAAAAACCGATGGCGCGCACGCTCTCGGAAAGCCGGGCGATCCAGCGGGCCGCCGCGGCCGCCGGCAAGGTCCTTATGGTCGGGTTCATGAAGCGGTTCGACCGAAGCTTCGAACGCGCCACCGAAATGGTCCGCGGCGGCGAACTGGGAACGATGATCGAGGTCCGCTGCGACTGGTCGCACCGGTCCCCTTTTGCGGCCCACGAATCGCGCGCTCACCCCGAAACCTGGGGCGGGACGTTCCAGGACCACGGGTCGCATACGATCGACCTCTGCCGGCTCTGGCTGGGGGACGTAAAGCGGGTCTCGGCCGAGATGCGCATCGCGTTCGGCGACCGCCACAACGAGGACGTCGGGGCGGCAATCTGCGTGCACGCGCAGGGAGCGATCTCCACCCACAACATTTCCAGGGTGCACACGGGCCGAATGCGGGAGCACTATGACCTCGTCGGAACCCGCGGCCGCCTCACGATCGAATACTCCGGCCGGGCCAGCTACGCGTCGGCCGATCCGTTCCGCATGACCCTTTACCGGTCCGGCGGCAGGACCCGCGACGTAACGTTTCGCCCACACTCGAACCTGCGGGCCGAAATCGCCCGCAACGGTCGCTACGCCCGCGAACTGGACCACTTTGCCGACTGCATCGCCGGCAGGGCCGAAAACCGTGCCCCCGGGGAGGCCGGTTCGGCCGCGGTGGAGGCGGTCAACGCCGCGTTCGCGTCGGCCGCCAGCGGGGCCAAGATAACCCTGCCGCTGCGGACCGAGCCCGACCTGGCCGCCTTTTTCGGGGCGCTCAGGGCCGGCGCCAGGGAACGGCGATGAACGGGGCCGGACTGCTGGTGCGCGGCCTGGCCGCGCACGGGGTCGAGCACGTATTCGGCCACCCCGGCCACGGCAACACCAACATCCTGGACGCCCTGCTCGACGAACCGGGAATCGAGTTCCACCTGGTCCGGCACGAGCAGGCCGCCGCCCACATCGCCGACGGCTACGCACGAATCTCCGGCAAGGTGGGAGTCTGCACCGGATCGGTCGGACCCGGCGCGACCAACCTCCTGATGGGAGTCGCCACCGCGATGTCGACCTCCTCGCCGGTATTGGCGCTGGTCGGGTCGCCGATCCGGGACTGGCTGGGCCGCGGCCAGCTGCAGGAGACTTCGCGGCCCGACACGTCGGGGGTCGATCAGGCGTTCATGCAGATGTACCAGCCGGTTACCAAACGGGTCTGGTCGTGTTGGACGAGCGAACAGATCCCGGCGGCGCTGCGCAAGGCATTCACTACCGCCCAGGTGGGAAGACCGGGGCCGGTGGCGATCGAGATCCCCTGGGACGTGCAGGCCGCCCCGGCCGCCGGCGCGGTCGAGGCACCGGACGCGGCGCTGGCGCGGGCACGTCCGCGGGCCGGAAAGTCGGAAACCGCGGCGGCGGCCAGGGCGCTGGCCGAGGCCGATTTCCCGCTGATCCTGGTGGGCAACGGGGCGCGCATTTCCGGCGCCGCGGCCGAGATCCTCGACCTGGCCGAGATGCTCGGCGCGCCGATCTCCTCTTCGTTCGTGGCCAAGGGCCTCATCCCCGAGGACCACCCGCTGAGCGTCGGAATCTGCGGGTGGCTCGGCCATCCGGTCGCCCACGAGCTGATCCGCGAGCACGCCGACGTGATCCTGGCCGTGGGGCACCGCTTCTCGGACCAGTCGACCAGCTGGTGGACCGAGGGCCGGCCGTTCGTCCCCCAGAACCGGATCATCCAGATCGACGTGGAGCCGCGCGAAATAGCCCGGACCTGGCCGGCCGAGACGGCCCTGGTCGGGGACGCCCGGGCGGTCCTGGGTGACCTCCAGGACCGGCTCGGGGAACTGGGCGGGCGCCCCGGGGCGGCGGCAACGCGCGACCTGGTCGCCCGCGCCAAGGCCTCCTACCGGCTCGAGCTGCCCGCGCCCGACGCCGAACCGATGGACCCGCTGCGCATCGCCGACCAGGTGCGCCGGGTCCTGCCCGGGCGCTCGCTCCTCTCGATCGACACCGGCAATCACGCCCACTACTTCTCGTTCAACTTTCCGGTCCTGGAGGGCGGGGAGTTCCTGAACCCGGGCGGGTGGACGCCGATGGGATGGGGTCCGACCGCGATCATCGGGGCCGCCCTGGCCCGGCCCCGCCTGCCGGCGGTCTCGATTACCGGCGACGGCGGATTCCTGATGGTCTGCCAGGAAATCGGCACCGCGGTAGAAATGGGGCTGCCCATCGTCTGGCTGGTCTTCAACAACCGCGTGCTGGCGGCGATCCGCGAGGGCCAGAAGGCCGACTTTGGGGGACGCACCATCGGCACCGAATTCAAGGTGTCGACCGACTTCGCCATGCTGGCGCGGGCGCTGGGCGCCGAGGGACTGCGGGTGAACCGGCATTCCGAGTTCGACGCGGCGTTCGAGCACGCGCTGGAGCTCGGCCGGCCCTGCGTGCTCGACCTGGCGATCGACCCCGACGCCGACCACCCGCCGGTCGCCGGGTCCTGGTTCGAACCCGGTCGGGGTGAACCGACCGCGCTCCCGCGCGGAGGGGAGCTGCTCTACACCGGCCCCGCCTGACTGCGCCGGGTCCCCGCGCGGCGCGGCCAAAATGTAGACGAACGGGTCCGGCCGCGCGGCCGGCCCGCTCCAG
>CAXXYJ010000009.1:0-4730 GCA_963664795.2 Chloroflexota bacterium
ACGCAGAGCTTTCCGGTCCTGCTGCTGCGGATGGCGTTCATGTCGCCGGAGGCGTGGCGGCTGCTGCTGGCCGATCCGAAGTTCCTGCGCGTCGGGCTGCTGCTGACGGCCGGGGCCGGTCTCTGCGGGACCCTGGGCCTGAGCATCGGGCGCCCGCTGGGCTGGGGCGAACTGGCCGCAAACGCGGCCGTCGCGGTCGCGGGAACCGCCGCCGGCTGCGCGTTCACCGGCGCCTGCGCGCACCTGCTGATCAACCGGATCGGTTCGGGCCGGGCCACGCTGGCGGCGACCATCGGGGCGGTGGGCTGCGCGCACGTCGTCGGTTTCCTGCAGCTCCTGATGGTCCTGCCGGCCTGGACTTTCGGCATCTGGGCCATCGCCATGGTCTGGACGGTGCTGGCGGCCGGCGCCGGGGTGGCGATGGCCTCGCGCGCATCCCTGGCCCTTTGCCTGCCGGCGGTGATTGCGCCGTGGGCGGTCTGGTCGGTGCTGCAGCTCTCGGTCTGGATAGCCCTGGGCGGGACCGCGTTCGCCCAGGCGTTCGGTTAGCGGCGGGTCACCCGATCGGTGGAGAGGATCTGCGCCGCCTGTCCGCGCCGCGGGGCGAATCCGCGGTAGGCCATTTCCAGGACCGGCAGCGCCCCCGACAGGTCCACCGCCAGGGCCAGGTGGGAAAGGCACGGGATCCGGCGGGCGGTTTCGACCAGCGCCGCGGCCCCTCCCAGCAGCTCTTCGCCGATAAGCAGCCGGATCGAGCCGGGCTCGGTGCCGACATCGAGCCCGAGGTCCATTTCGGCGGCCGGCCGGATCCCCATGTCCTCGTCCTTGTCGAGGCGCGCCATCAGCGCGGCCGCGAAACGGCAGAACCCGCAGGTGGCGTCGTAGACGACGATGGCGCGGGCTTGGGACTGGCTGCTCTGCATCTGGCCGATCGCGGCGGGGCTTGAACGGTACGCGGAAGAGGCCTTCGGAAAGTGTTCTCCGCGGGCATGATTTTTGCACGCGGCGACCGCCTTCCCCGCACCGGACGCGGGCGGCAAACACCCTAAAATCGCCGGTTGGAGCGGGCAACCCGTAACCCGGGGAGAGGTGCCCGAGTGGTCATAAGGGGTCCGTCTCGAAAACGGATAGGCGTGGATGAAGCGCCACGTGGGTTCGAATCCCACCCTCTCCGCCACCGGCCGCTGCAGACTGCGATCCCGCAGGTCGGACCGGCCCGCTCCGACCCAGGGAGAGGTCGCATAGTGGACTAGTGCGCACGCCTGGAAAGTGTGTAGGGTAATACCCTCGTGGGTTCGAATCCCACCCTCTCCGCCGCGGCGCCGGCGCCGCCCCGGGCCCGGCGCGCCGTTTATGCGTAAAGCCCCCGAAAGTGGGACCCGATGGAACTGGTCGACAGCCACCATCACCTCTGGTACATCGACGACTCCAACCTGAACTGGCTCAGTGATGAGATGCGCGCCGCCGGCGGCGCGCCGATCGCCGATTTCGGCCTCGCGCAGCTGGAAGAGACATTCGCCGCGGTCGGGGTCAACCGCTCGGTCCTGATCGAGGCCTGGCACGCCGAGGAGGACCAGCACCAGTGGCTCAGGGCCACCGCCGAGCACCCGGTCGTCGGCGCGGTGATAGGCTGGGCCCCGCTCGAATCGCCCGACCTCCAGGGCCGCCTCGACCGCCTGAGCGCCTACCCGAAGTTCCGCGGCCTGCGGATCAACGGCCAGGACGAACCCGACCCCGATTTCCTGCAGCGCCCCGACATTCGCGCCGGCATCGCCCAGCTGGCCGAGCGCGAGGGCATGACCCTGGACCTGCTGATCAAGCTGGGCGACCTAAAGGACGTGCCGGACCTCTGCTCCCAGTTCCCCGGCCTGCCGATGGTGCTGGACCACCTGGCCAAGCCGCAGACCTACCAGGACGGCTACTTCGAGCCCTGGCGCGACCTGATGCGTCCGCTAATCGACATCCCCAACCTGCAGTTCAAGCTCTCGGGCATGCTGACCGAGGCCGGCCCGTCCCCGACCGCGCCGCAGCTGGCCCGGCCGGTCCGCTTCATGCTGGAGGAGTTCGGCCCCGCGCGGCTGATGTGGGGCAGCGACTGGCCGGTCTGCCTGTACGCGGACGGCTACCGCGAGAATTTCGCCCTCATGCAGGCCGCGATCGGCCCGCTGCCGGCCCGCGACCGGGCGGCGGTTTTCGGCGGCAACGCCGCCGCTCACTACCGTCTGGACGCCTAGCCGCTCCTTAATCAGCAGCCGATAATCGCATCGTCGCGAGCGCCCCGCGCGGGGCGCGGTCCGCATCGGAGATCGGCGGCGAAGGGGTGGCACGGCATGGCGGTTACTAGCCCGGACAAGGACCAAGCAAGTCGGCGCAAGCTGGTCACCCAGATAGTCGACACCGACATCCACCACGGGTTCGAGGACGAGCAGGAGATCCTCGCCCACGTCCCGCCCGAATACCGCGAGCGGACCTCCTGGTACGGGCTGCCGGTGGACTTTAATCCGGTCCAGAACAACGGCGGCATGCGCGGCGGGCGCAGCGACCTGGCCTACGACTACCCCGAAATCCCGGTATCCACCCGCGAGTCTTCGCTGCGGCGCTGCCGCGACACCCTGCTGGACCGCTACGACATCGACCTGGGGATCCTGACCGGCGGCCAGATGTACGGCCAGACCGGGGCGATGGACTCCCAGTACGCATCGATCATGGCGCGCGCGTTCAACGACTGGACGCGCCGGCACTGGCTCGACGAGGACGACCGCCTGCGCTACGCGATGGCGGTCATCCCGCTCGACCCGCAGGGTGCGGTGGCCGAGATCGAGCGGATGGCCGCGGACCCGCGCGTGGTCGCGGTGCACCTGAACACCGGCGCCATGCGCCCGTTCGGCAACCCGATGTACGACCCGATCTGGGAGGCCGCCGCCAGGCACGACCTGACCCTGCAGCTGCACCTGGGCGGCGAGGGCATCGGGGTCCACCCGCCGATGACCTCGGCCGGTTTTCCGACCCACTACATCGAGCGGCGCATGGCCGAGCCGGGCCTGTACCTCCCGCATCTGGCGAGTTTCATCTTCGAGGGGGTCTTCGGCAAGTACCCGAACCTGAAGCTGGTCCTGGCCGAATCGGGATTCACCTGCCTGCCGCATTACCTCTGGCGCATGGACGCGTGCTGGAAGGGGCTCCGCCACCAGGTCCCCTGGATCAAGGAGCTGCCCAGCGAGATCTTCTACCGCCACGTCTGGGTCACCACCCAGCCGATGTACGAATACAACGAGGACCACGCCAACCTGATGAAGATGGTCGAGTGGCTGCGGGGCGATGAGCGCTTCGTCTACGCCAGCGACTACCCGCACTGGGACTGGGACGACCCCAACGACGCGGCCCGCACCTTCCCGTCCGAGATCCGCGAGCGCGTCTTCAACCGGAACGCCCACGAGGCTTATCCGCGACTGCAGTGAGCACTCGCGGGCGCCGCGCGCACGTGGTCTGCCGGGCCGACGAGCTGGGTCCCGGGCAGCGGGTGATCGCCGCCTGCGGGCCGGTCGAGGTCGGCGTCTTCAACCTGGGCGGCGAGTACTTCGCGCTGCTGAACCGCTGCCCCCACAAATCCGCCCCGCTGTGCAAGGGAGTTCACCGCGGCCACATGACCGCCGACGAACCGCGCCAGCTGAAGATGTCCGAGTCCAAGGAAGTGATCGGCTGCCCCTGGCACGGCTGGGAGTTCGAGATCCGGACCGGGCGGTCGTACTTTAATCCGCACCGGGTCCGCGCCCGTTCCTACGACGCGGCGCGGGTCAGCGGGCAGGACATCGAGGAGGAGGATCCCTCGGTGCCCACGTTCCCGGTGCAGCGCGAGGACGATTACATCGTGGTCTATGTCTGAGCGGGCGCTCCCGGGCCGGGCCGCCCCGAACCGGAAAGCCTGAGGTCCGCCGGTGCGCGATTTTCGAGTCGGCGTGGCCCAGATGAACCCGGCCCTGGGCGATCTCGACCGCAACCTGCGCCTGCACCTGGAATGGATCGAGCGGGCCCGCGCCGAGGGGTGCGACCTGGTGGTCTTCCCCGAGCTCTCGCTGACCGGCTACGTCCTGGAGGACCTGGCCTACGGCGTCGGCTTGCAGCTAGACGATCCGCGCCTGGCGGTCCTGCTGGAGCAGTCCAAGTCGATATCGATCGTCGTCGGGTTCGTCGAGCACACCCCCGACCACCAGTACCGGATCGCCAGCGCCTATCTCGAGGACGGCCGGATCCTGCATGTGCACCACAAGGTCTACCTGGTCACCTACGGACTGTTCGACGAGGGGCGCTACCTGGCCGCGGGCGAGCGCATACGGGCGTTCGACACCAAGTTCGGCCGCCAGGCGATCCTGATCTGCGAGGACCTCTGGCATCCCTCGGCGCTGGTGATAGCGGCCGCCGACGGGGCCGACGTGATCCACGCGCCGGCCGCCAGTCCCGGCCGCGGCATTTCCGGCGCGGCCGAAGTGCTGGGGTCGGCCCGGACCTGGCACGATCTGGTCCGGGTCTACTCGCAGATGCTGGTCAACCACACCGTGTTCGCCAACCGCACCGGCTACGAGGACGGGATCAATTTCTACGGCGCCTCGCGCATCCTGGGCCCGGACGGACAGGTCCTGGCCGACGCCGGCGGCGAACCCGAACTCATCAGCGCCGACCTGAGCGACGGCGCGCTGCGGCGCGCGCGGATCGCATCGCCCCTGCGGCGCGAC
>CAXXYJ010000010.1:0-10681 GCA_963664795.2 Chloroflexota bacterium
GACGTGCGCGACCGCGACGCGATGTTGCGGGTTTCGCAAGACTTCCGTCCCCGCGCGGTGTACCACCTGGCCGCCCAGGCCGATCCGCGCCGCGCCTACTCGGATCCGGCCTTCGACCTGGACGTTAACGCCGCCGGGACCCTCACGACCGCGCTGGCGGCGCTTGCGGCCGGGGCCGAGCGGTTCGTGTTCGTCTCCACCGGCGGGGCGATGTACGGCGATCCGGCGGCGGACCGGCTGCCGGTCGGCGAGGACTATCCGCCGGCCCCGGTCTCCCCCTACGGGCTCTCGAAATACTGCGCCGAACTGTACCTGGGCCTGCTGGGACGAACGCGCGGGCTCTCTTACTCGATCGTGCGCCCGGGCAACATCTACGGCCCCGGCCAGGATTCGAGTTCCGAGGTCGGGGTCGTCACGATCTTTCTGGACCGGCTGCTTTCCGGCCACGTGCCGCAGCTGCGCGGCCGGGGACTGCCGACGCGCGACTACGTTTACGTCGACGACGTGGTCTCGGCGATCCTGCTGGCGGCCGAGCGCGGTGGGCCGCGGCCGTACAACGTCGGGTCCGGCCAGCAGACCTCGGTCCGGCAGATATTCGACGAATTGAGCCGCCGGCTGGAACTGGATGTTGAGCCGGAGCTGGTCGAACTCTCCCCCGGCGAGGTCGGCTACATGGCGCTGGACTGCAGCGCCGCCGCCGAGGACCTGGGCTGGACTCCGAAAGTCCCCTTCGGCGAGGGGCTGGACCGGACCATCGCCTGGGCGCGGCGGCGGACCGGCGGCGGGGTCCGCGCTTAGGAGATCTCGACCTTGAATTCGGGGTCGATCAGATACTTTCGCACCTCGTCGAACCGGTCGATCTCGACCAGCGCGACCATCTCGTCGCCAACATCGAGCTCCAGGTCGGGACCCAGCGGAATGATCGCGCCACCGCGGATGACCGCGCAGACGCTGCAGCCGTGATCGGCGAGCTTTAGCTCGCGCAGCGGGCGGCTCAGCGCGCGCGACTCGGGCGCGAAGCGGAACTCGACCAGTTCGTGCCCGCACTCCTGCAGCCGCATCAGGTGGACCACGCCGCCGCCGGTGCTCACGTCGCGTTCGATCATCGAGAGCACCAAATCGGTGGCGCTGACCATTTCGGTGATGCCCAGGGTCCGGAAGACGGCCGCGTTCTCGGGGTCGTTGACCCGCGCGATGATGCGGCAGTCCTCGCCGGCCAGCATCATCGCCAGCTGGGCGATGATCAGGTTGTCCTCGTCGTGGCCGGTCATCGCGCACACCAGCTGGGCGCGCTTGACCCCGGCCTCCTGCAACCAGCGCCCCTCGCAGGCGTCGTGGGCCAGGACCATGCCGCCGAGCTCGGCGTGCAGTTCGCGCGCCCGGACGGCGTTTTTCTCCAGCACCACTACCTCGTTGCCCCGGTCCAGCAGCTCCTGGGCCAGGTGGTAGCCGACCGTCCCGCCGCCGCAGACGATGATGAACACCGCGCTAGCTCGTATCCTGCAGCGCGTCGCGCAGCATCTGCGCCCCGATCCGGGTCGGACATACCGTGCGCAGCCCGAGCGCGGCGTAGGCGTCCGAGCGGACCGGGTCGTAGCAGCGCGCCACCACCTGCTTGACGTTGTACACGCGCTGGGCGATCTGGGCGATCATGATGTTGGTGTTGTCGCCCTGGGTGGCGGTCACCACCGCGTCGGCGCTCCGGATGCCGGCGCGTTCCAGGAGCTTGCCGTTCTTGGCGTCGCCGACCATCGTCGATCCGCTGAAATCGGGCGAGAGGCGCTTGAACGAACCCGCCGAGCGGTCCACGATCACGACCGCGTCGCCGGCCGCGTCCAAAAGATTCGCGAGCTGCGCGCCGACGCGACCGCAGCCAATGACGATCACGTATTTGCGGCGCGACCGATCGCTCATCTCCGGGTTCACCCCGACTGGTTTATTTCTTCGGTACTGGGTCCGCCCCGATTCTTGCGCAAATGCTCGGCGTTCGCGCGGCGCCATTCCGCCATGCTGTGCCGCAGGCCGATCTCGGGGTGGGAGTGCCCGTAGGCAAAGTCCAGCGGCGAATCCGGGGGCAGGATCTCCTCGCCCTGCATGAGCGCGGCCATCTTGTCCATGTAGCCGGAAAGGGCGCCGATCCGCCGCTCCAGTTCGGCCCGGCCGAAGTCGCGCACCAGCATGACCTGGTCCAGGCAGTCCTCGAAACCCCCGACCGGATCGGGGCGGGCGCGCAGGTACTGGACCCGCTTGTTGGGCCAGGTGAGCCAGGCCCCGTGCCAGGCGAACATGAATTTGAGGAAGTAATCGATCCCGGCGTCAAAGTGCGCGTGCGCCAGCCGGCCGTCGCCGCGTTCGTACCAGGCCAGCGCCTTGGCCGGGCGCAGGTGGTAGTTGACCTGGTAGTAGAGATCGATCAGGCGATCGCGGCGCAGCCGGGCCGGGTATTCGGAGACGTTCGCCAGGATCCGGGCGCAGTCGTCGTCGCGCTCCCAGACCAGTAGGCCGCCGGCCAGCAGGTGGCGCTCGAGTTCGGACGCCTCGCCCGCCGCCAGCCGGTCCAGGTCGACCCGCCGGGCGTCGATGTGAAGCAGCTCGGGGTCCTCCGGCAATTCCTCCGAGCGCCCGAAATAGCGATCGAGCCGCGGCGACCAGACGAAGTCGCCCGGCACGAGGGCAAGATCCAGCGGGCGAAAGATCAGGAACATGTCCACGTCCGAATCGGCGCGGGCATCCCCGTGGGCGACCGAGTCGGTCACGACCGCGCCCCGAAAGCTCGGCTCGCCGGCCAGGCGCGCGGCGATGAATTCGCGCACCTGCCCCACCTTGCGGCGGCTGTGCGGGTTGTCGGGTACCGACCGTTGCATTGAGGCTTGGCTCTGGATGTGGGTGGCTGCCGGATCGACGGCTGCCGGCTTGAATCCGGCGGCGCGCCTTACGATTTATTTGAGATCTGAAGCGGAGGGTCCAATGCTCTACGAGCTTCGCGAGTACTACACCGAACCGGGTCTAATGTACAAGCTACATGCCCGCTTCCGCAACCACACGCTGGCGATCTGGGATCGCCTGGGCATCGATGTGGTCGGATTCTGGGAAGAGCTGGTCGGCAACAACCAGCGGCTGACCTACATCATCCGCTTCAAGGACATGGCCGACCGCGAGGCCAGGTGGGAATCGTTCATCACCGACCCCGAATGGCAGCGGGTCAAGGCCGAGACCGAAGCCGACGGGCAGTTCGTGTCCTGGGTCGAAAACCGCCTGCTGCGGCCGACCGACTACTCTCCCCGCTCCAGTAAGGATCATCGGCAATGGCTTGGGAGCGTGGCAATCCCTTCGACCTGACCGGCAAGGTGGCCCTGGTGACCGGCGGCGGCCGCGGCATCGGCAGCGGTTTCGCGCGCGCGGTCGCCAACG
Source organism: Chloroflexota bacterium (assembly GCA_963664795.2). Classification (GTDB taxonomy): domain Bacteria; phylum Chloroflexota; class UBA11872; order UBA11872; family VXNJ01; genus VXNJ01. The sequence continues at coordinate 3,412 of CAXXYJ010000010.1, forward strand.
CCGGCGCCGACGTCGTGCTGGCGGCCAGGTCCAGGGACCAGCTTGAATCGGTCGCCGAGGACATCCGGTCGCTGGGCCGGCGGGTGGTGGTCGCGCCCACCGACGTCTCCGACCTGGACCAGGTCCGGTCGCTGCTGGAGCTGCCGGCCAGGGAGCTGGGGCGTCTCGACATCTTCTTCAACAACGCCGGCACCAACCGCCGCCTGCCGATCGCCGAGGCCACGCCCGACGACTGGGACGCCGTCCAGGGCGTGAACCTGCGGGCGGCCTTCTTCGCCATGAAATACGCGATCGAACCGATGCTCGCCGGCGGCTACGGGCGCATCATCAACACCGCTTCCCTTACCAGCTTCATCGGGATGACCGGCAACTCGATGTACGGGGCGTCCAAGGGCGGGGTGGCGCAGATGACCAAGGCGATCGCCACCGAGCTGGCCGAGACCCCGATCCGGGTCAACGCGATCGCCCCCGGCTACATCCGCACCGCGATGACCGAGGCCCGCTACCACCAGGACGAGTTTTCCTCCTGGGTGCTCTCGCGGGTGCCGATGCGGCGCTGGGGCGAACCCGCCGATCTCGGCGGCACGGCGGTGTTTCTCTCCTCCCCGGCCTCCGAATACGTCACCGGCCACATAATTCCGGTCGACGGCGGCTGGATGGGGGCATAGCCGCCCCCGGGCCATGAAAACGGCGCTCCTGATCGGGGCCGGCGGGATTGGCAACGCCTACGCCGCCCGGTTCTTTGACCGCGTGGCCGACCGCGCCCGGATCGGGGCGGTCTGCGACATCCTGCCCGCGGCGCGCGATGGCCTGGGCGACCGGCTGGGGCTGCCGCCGCACCGCCGTTACGCCGACGCCGGGACCGCGATCGCCGAGGCGGGAGCCGACTTCTGCCTGATCACGACCCAGCCCTGGTACCACCGCGAGCCCCTGCTGCAGGCCTGCGCGGCCGGCCTGCCGGTCCTGATGGAGAAGCCGATCACCTCCGATCCGGACCAGCTGGAGCCGATGGCCCGGGCGGTGGCCGAATCCGGAATCCGCTGCCAGGTCGTGCAGAACTACCGCTACACCAGGCGCATGCTCACCTTCCGCGACCTTTTGCGCGAGCGTCGGGTCGGGCGGCTCCAGTACGTGCAGGCGCGATTTGCCGACGATTACCGCGTCTACGGGTCCTGGGGCGGGCCCAACCCGTTCCGCCACGAGATGGACGACCCGATGATCCTGGACGGCTCGATCCACCACCTGGACATGCTCCGCCAGCTGACCGGCGGCGACCCGCAGCAGATTTACGGCGCCGCCTTCAACCCGCCCTGGTCGTCGTTTAAGGGCCATTCGGCCGGCCTCTACGTGATCGAGTTCGACAACGACACCCGCGCCGCCTACGAGGCCAACCTGCAGTCGGCCGGCGAACCCAACAGCTGGTACCGGGAGTACTACCGGGCCGAATGCGAGGACGGGGCGATCGCCAGCGCAAACGGCGACACCATCGTCGTCACCCGCGGCGGCAAGGTCGAGGAGGAGATTTCGGTCGGCGAGGACCCCGGCCGGGGACACTCCCGGGTGCTCGAGCAGTTTCTTGACTGGCTCGAGCGCGACATCGAGCCCGAATGCACGTTCGCCGACAACCTAAAGAGCGTGGCGCTGATGTTCGCCGCCAACGCCGCCGGGCACCGCCGCAGCGCGGTCCCGGTCGCAGAATTCCTGCCCGGGAGCGCCTGAGCGCTCAGCCGGACTCTTCGGCCACCTGCCCGAGGTCGGACCGCACCATCATCGCGATCAGCTCCTCAAAGCTCACGCGCGGGCGCCAGCCCAACTGCGCCTGCGCCTTGGCCGGATCCCCGCACAGCAGCATCACCTCGGCCGGGCGCCGCATCGCCGGGTCGGCGCGGACGTGGTCGCGCCAGTTGAGCCCGGCTTCGGAGAAGGCGGTCGCCACCATGTGCTCGACGGTGTGGGTGCGACCGGTCGCGACCACGAAATCGCTCGGCTGATCCTGCTGCAGCATCAGCCACATCGCCTCGACGTAGTCGCCGGCGAAGCCCCAGTCGCGGCGCGGGGAGAGATCGCCGAGTCCGATCTCCTGGTCCAGGCCGAGCTTTATCCGCGCCACCGCGTGGGTGACCTTGCGGGTGACGAACTCCAGGCCGCGGCGCGGGGACTCGTGGTTGAACAGGATCCCGCTGGAAGCGTGCAGCGAATGGCTCTCGCGGTAATTGACGGTGATCCAGTGACCGTAGGTCTTGGCCACCCCGTAGGGGCTGCGCGGGTGGAAGGGCGTGGCTTCGCTCTGCGGGGACTCGGTCACCTGGCCGAACATCTCCGAGGAGCTGGCCTGGTAGAAGCGGATCGAGTCGTCGACCGTCATGATCGCCTCCAGCATCCGCAGCGGGCCAAGTCCGGTCACCTGCGCGGTCAGTTCGGGCTGGGACCAGGAAGCCTGCACGAACGAGGCCGCGCCCAGGTTGTAGACCTCGTCGGGCCGGTGATCGGAGAGCACCCGCACCAGCGAACCGCCGTCGGTCAGGTCGCCGTAAACGAGCCGGATCTGGCCGGAGAGGTGGGCGATCCGTTCGAGGCGGTCGCTGCTGGCGCGGCGCAGCATCCCGATCACCTCGTACCCCTTCGAAAGCAGGAATTCGGCCAGGTAGGAGCCGTCCTGGCCGTTGATCCCGGTAATTAGCGCTCTGGGCAAACTCGGTCCCTCATTCCCTCTGGCTCAGATCCTGGCCGCCGCCGCCCGCTCCCGCAACAGGGCCGCGGTGGCGATCGCGCAGGCGATGCACATCAGCCCGGCCGAGGCCAGCAGGATGACTGCCAAATCGTAAGCCGATTCGGCCACGAACAGGTAGCCGGCGGTCTGCAGGGCGGCCGCCGGAACCAGCACCCAGGCGATCCAGCGCACCCCGGCCGCGATCAGCAGGTAGACAAGGTAGAGGGCTATCGAGAGCAGCGTCGCCCCGCCCAGGTAGACCTGCAGCAGCCCGGCGTCGGCGGCGTAGTTGGGACCGACCAGGGCCAGGTGCAGAAAGCCCGGCGCGACCAGGGCCACAAGCAGCGGTCCGGCCGCGATCGCGGCCGCCGCCAGCGAACCGCGCAGCAGCAGGTTCCGGTCCAGCCGCCCCTCGCCGAACATGTCCCGAAAGCGCGGCAGCAGGAGCTGCCCCACGGTGAAGCACCCGTAGAAACTGATCCGGCCCGCGAACGCGGCCGCCACGAACGGCTCCAGGCCGGTCCCGGGGAAGCGCCAGTTGGCGATGATCACGTCGACCGACTGGGCCCCGAAGATCGCGAACGTGGCCGGGACGGTGCCCAGCTGGGTCAGCAGCAGCGCACCGAGGTTGGCGCTGGCCGGGGCCGGATTGCCGCCGCGCGGCCGCAGCACCCAGATTCCCAGCCCGATCCCGGCCACTATCCCGAGCGAAAACCCCGAGAGCGCGCCGGTCAGGCCGAAGCCGGCCACCACCAGCCCGATCGCCAAGAGGACCCGCGCGCTGGCGTCCACCAGCAGGTTGATCCCGAGGGCTATGAACCGCGCCATGCCCTGCACCGCCCCGCGCGCGGTCGCCAGCACCAGCGAGAGCGGCAGGATCCCCAGCAGCGGTACCAGCACCCAGTTGCTCTCGAATCCGAACACCTCGCGCAGCTGCCCCGAAAGCAGCGCCAGCAGGATGCTCACGGCAAGGGCGGTGCCGGCCCCGACCGCGTTGGCGCGCAGGGCGAACGACCAGACCGCGGTGCGCTGGCGGGCCGCCGCCAGGGCGCCGGCGCCGACCGCGACCGCCGACTGGAAGGCGTGCCCGGGAAAGAGCAGGATCGTCACGAACGAGACCAGCGCCAGCAGCTGGGTGTACTGGTCGGGCTGGAGCAGGCGCGCCATCGAGACCTGGTAGATGAACTGCAGGCCGTTGGCGACCGAGGCCATCAGCAGGAACGCGGTCCCGCCGCTGCCGCTGCCCCAGGCCCAGCGCAGCTGCTTGCGCAGCATCGCGCCGAAGTTCACGTGAACTCTTGGCGGTACCAGGCCAGGGTCTTCTGCAGGCCGTCCTCAAGCCCCACCCGCGGCTCCCAGCCCAGCTCGGCGCGGGCGCGGGAGATGTCGGGGCAGCGCCGGACCGGGTCGTCCGGCGGCATGGGCAGGTATTCCAGCGCCGAGTCCGAGCCGGTCGCCGCCAGCACGGCGCGGGCCAGGTCCAGGACCGACCGCTCGTCGGGGTTGCCCAGGTTGTAGACCCGGCCACAGGTCCCGGGCCGGTCCATCGCGCGCGCGATCCCCTCGGCCAGGTCGCCGACGTAGCACCAGCTGCGGGTCTGGCGGCCGTCGCCGTGAATCGGCAGCGGACGGCCCTCCAGGGCGCGGCGCAGGAATTCGATCAGGGCGCGCCCGTCGTCGGGATTCATGCCCGGCCCGTAGGTGTTAAAGATCCGAACGATCCGCCCGTCCAGGCCGCGCCGGCGCACCGCGGTCATGGTCAGCGCCTCGCCGAAACGCTTGCTCTCGTCGTAGCAGGCCCTTTCCCCGACCGGGTTCACGTTCCCGAAATAGTCCTCGCGCTGGGGGTGCTCGAGAGGGTCCCCGTACACCTCCGAGGTCGAGGCGAAGAGAAAGCGCGCCCCGGACTCCAGGGCCAGCTCGATCAGGTTGGCGGTACCGCTCGAATTGGCGGCGATGATCGCTTCCGGCATCTGGCCAAAGTGCCGCGGGCTGGCCGGCGAGGCCAGGTGGAAAACGTTATCGACCGGTCCGAACTCGAGCTCTCCGGTAACGTCGCATTCGGCGTATTCGAACCCGTCCGCAGCGCTCAGACCCTCAACGTTCGCGCGCGTGGCGGTGGCCAGGTTGTCGGCGCAGATGACCCGGTGGCCGTCATCGAGCAGGCGGCGGCAGAGCTGCGAGCCGATCAGACCGGCGCCCCCGGCAACGAGTGAAAGTGGCATGGCCCTGCCTGGAGCGGTCGGGGGATCCGAAGCGCAGCCGCCGGATTCGGCGCTGCGGCCGGCGCGTCTGCGGCATTATGGTTGATATTAGCCGCGAGCCGATCCCTTCCTCAAAAGAGCACGAGCCGCCCCATGGTCGACAATCCCGCCCGCCTGCTGCTGGGTCCCGGACCCTCCCCGGTTGACCCGCGAATCACCGCCGCCATGGGCGAGCCGGTGATTTCGCACGTGGACCCTGTTTTCGCCCGGACCCTGCGCGAAACCGCCGGCCTGCTGCGGAAGGTGTTCGGCACCGCCAACGAGATCACCTTCGCCGTTTCCGGGACCGGTTTCTCGGGGATGGAGACGGCGCTGATCAACATCATCGAGCCGGACGATACGGTAATCGTCGGCATCAGCGGCTTCTTCGGAGTCAAGGCCCAGGAGATCTGCGAGCGGATGGGCGCCAGCACGGTGGTCGCCAGCTCGGGCTTCGGCCGCCCGGTGGAGACCGAGGACGTCGTCGAGGCGCTGGACGCCAACCCCGGCGCAAAGGCCGTTTTCGTGGTCGCGGCCGAGACCTCGGCCGGGCTGCGCCAGCCGCTTGCAGACATCGCCGAGGCCTGCCACGCCCGCGGCGCGCTGCTGGTCGCCGACATGGTCACCCTGCTCGGCGGGGCCGAGGTCAAGGTCGACGAATGGGGCGTGGACGTTGCCTATGCCGGCAGCCAGAAGTGCATCGGCACCCCGCCCGGAACCGCTCCGATCACGTTTTCGCCGCGCGCGGTGGAAGCGATCAAGGCCCGGCGCACGCCGGTCGGCTCCTGGTACCTGTCGGCCCTGGACATCGCCGCCTACTGGGCCGGCGAGATCGCCTACCACCACACCACCTCCTCGCCGGTGATAGCGGGCCTGAAGCGCGCCCTTGAACTGATCATGGCCGAGGGGATCGCCGAACGCGCCCGCCGCCACGAGCGCAACGGGGCGGCGCTGCGGGCCGGTTTCGAGGCGATGGGCCTGGAGATCGCAAGCCTGGAGGGCCGGCGGCTGGGCATGCTGACGCCGGTCGGGATTCCCGACGGGGTCGCCGACGCCCCGTTCCGGGCCGAGCTGCTCGAGCGCTTCAACACCGAGATCGGCGGCGGGCTGGGCGACTGGGCCGGCAAGGTCTGGCGGATCGGCCTGATGGGCTACGGATCCGATCCCAAGAACGTGTATCACGTCCTGAACGCCTTCGAGGTCCTCCTCTCCGAGCGCGGGATCAAGATCCAGCCCGGTGCGGCCGCGGCGGCGGCGTCGGCGGTAATCACCGCCAACTGACACTCGGCCGGCGCCTTTCAGAAGCCGGTCGCCTCCAGGGCGGCGTCGACGAACCGCAGGAACCGCACCGTCTCCGGCAGGTAGTGCTCGCCCAGGCTCTGCGGCGAGACCGCCGGCAGGACCAGCTCGCCGTGGTCTATCAGGCCGGAATCGAACAGCTGCCCGCGCGGCCCGAACTGCTCGATGAGGACCTCCGAGCCCTGGTGCGGAAAGTAGGGGTCGCCGCTGAAGTGGAACACCACCGCGCGGCCGGACCCGCCCCCGACCCAGAACGTCGGCGAGAGCTCGGAGATAAGGACCCGCAGGCGCGGCGGCAGGCCGGCGACGGCCGAGGGCACCTGGCGGTGGTCGCTGACCCGGAAAAGTTCCATCACCGCCCTGCCGCTGCTGCTCAGGTGCTGCGCCAGCTCCGGGCCGGCCAGTCCCGGGTCGCCGAACACCGGCTTAAGGCGGACCGCGTCGGCGGGGCTCAATTGCGCCAGCACGGTATCGCGCACGACCTGCCCGACGAAACCGGCGGGACGGTACGCGACGGGCTGGCCGCGGTGCTCGAAATTTCCGGTCAGGACGGCGGCGAGCAGCTGCTGCAGCTCGCCGTAGGGGCCGATCGCGATCACCGCCGGCGGGTCGGGGCTGCGGTTGGCGGCGATCATCCCCAGCGATCCGCCGACCGAAATCCCGATCACCGCGTCGGCCGGCTCGGGTCCTGAAATCGCCGCTTCCATCACGTCCACGTCCAGGGCGTGCAGGCGCAGCTCGCGGTAGGCGAAGAGCTCCGGGACCGAGACCTCGAATCCGACCCGCGCCAGCGACTGGGCCAGGTCCACCAGCGGGCCGTAGTTGCGGCCGTCGCGGACGACCCCGTTGGCCACGACCAGGCGCGGTCCCGGCAGCATTCGTCCCGATCCCCACACGCTTACCGGGAGCTCGGTGCCGCCCACCCGCAGGCTTTCGAGCTCCAGCTGCGGGGCCGGCGCGTGGCGGGTCACCAGGGCCACGTCGCCGAAGGTGGCGTTCAGGGCCACCAGCTCCAACC
>CAXXYJ010000011.1:0-53237 GCA_963664795.2 Chloroflexota bacterium
GCTTTGCATCGCTTTTGGACGGACTTTCAAAATTGGATCGGCGATTCGGGGCATTTACCACAATTTTGCAATAAACCACCCGCCAATTGATACGGAATTGAGACAGGATAGGGCGCCCGGCGCGGCCGGGGAGCCGAACGGACGCGGCTGCCAGTTCGCGCCGGGCGGGCCTGGCGTTTCGAGTCCGTCGCGGACGGGTCGCCCGAAAGGCCCCGTACAGGATCGACGACTGGCCGAAGCGGCGGGCGCGATTAACCGAAAGCGGCGGCCGCGGGCAGACCGGCCAGCAGGAACGGCGCGAACGGCAGGCCCGTCGCGACGCGCCCGGCGTTTCCGGTCGCCCTGCACAGGACCAGGGCAACAAGCGCGCCGGCGACTCCGGCCGCAACCACGATCAGGGCGTTCAGCAATCCGAGCAGCCCGCCCAGGACGCCGGCCAGCTTGATGTCGCCGGCGCCCAGCGAATCCGGCCCGAATCAGGTTGGGAGCCCCGGTCAGCAGCGCCGCCGCCGCCGCCGCGGAAGCGCCGCAGAGCAAATCGCCCTGGCCGATCCCGAGCAGGACCGCCGCTCCCGCCGCCGCCCCGGTCAGTCGATTCGGGATCCGGCGCTGCCGGACGTCGATCGCCGCCGCCGCCAGCAGCGTTGCCGCCGCGACCGCCCAGGCGAGCCCGGACGGGCCGGCGGCCGGGCAAACCGCCGGGTTCAGGTCCCCAGGCCCTGCAGCATCCCCAGAAAGAGCGGGGCCAGGACCATCGCCATGAACGCGGGCAGGTAACAGCCCACGATCAGGAGCTGCGACCGCAGCTGGGCCCGCTCGGCCGCCGCCGCGACCCGGCGCTCCTGGGCGGCCGCGAACTCAAATTCCGTCCGGGCCAGCGTTTCCTCCAACCCGACTCCGAGCCGCCGCGCCTGGGATACCGAGCGGGCCAGGATTTCAATCTCGGCCGAATCCAGCCGGCGGCCCATCTCGGCCAGGGCCAGGTCGATCGGCCGGCCCAGGCCGTACGCCGCCAGGGCCGCGTGAAGGTGGTTGGCCAACTCCGGCCCCGCAAGCGGCGAATAGGCGATAGTGCGCAGCGCCGACTCAATGCCCACGCCCATCGCGACCTGGGCCCGCAGCTGGGCGATCGCCAGCGGAACCTGCCCGAGGGCGGCCGATTTGGCGCCCGCCCGGCGGCGCTCGCCGGCCAGTTGCGGCCCCAGGTAGCCCATCGCTGCAAGGATCCCCGCCAGGGCCACCGCGACAGGTCCGATCAGCAGGTAGCAGGCCAATCCGGCGACGAAGCCGCAAAACGCGAAAACCGCCCGGCGCCGGCCGTACGGCGGGTTCTCCGGCCCCGGCCCGGGTAAGACGCGGGGGAACTTCGCCGGAACCGGGAAGTCTTTGCGGGGGCGGCCCGCGGCAAGGAACCGGTGCGCGAGCGCGAACCCCGCCAGCGCCAGCGCCAGCCCGGCGAGCGCGGCCGGGATCAGAGCGACCCCGGACGCGTCCAGCGCCATAGCAGCGCCAGCCCCAGCAGTTCCAGCGCCAGCGCGAGTGGGAGCAGGACGCTGCGGCCCAGTGGCAGGTCGAACACCGAAAAGCGGTAGGCGGACGTCTGCCAGATCCAGATCGCCATGAGCGGGATCGCCCCGGCCACCGCGTAAATCTGGACGGCCACGCCGCGGGTGCGTTCGGAAAGCTGTTCGCGCGCGCGCAGCGAATGCTCCATCTGCCGGGCCGAGAGGTCCAGCACGTCGGCCGCGGCCTGGCCCTGCACGCCCTGCTGGGAGAGCTGGGCAAGAACCGTCAGCAGCAGCGAAAGCGCCGGTATCCGGCTCCTTCTGGCCCCGTCCCCGAGCGCGGCCGCCAGCGGCCGGTCGAGGCGGAACTCGTCGGCGGCCTGGCCGAACGCCTCGCGGACCGGGCCGCGCCGGTCGCCGGCCAGCTGGCGGATCGAGCTGTAGAGGTTTTCGCCGGCGCCGACGTGGGCCGAGAGCTGCCGCGTCAGGGCGGCGGTTTCGCGCTCCAGCCGGCGCTCGCGCGAAGACGACCGCAGCCACAGCAAAGTGACCGGCGCCAGTGCGCCGGCGATCCCCAGGACCACGCCGACCTGGACCGAGTAGGCCGCCGCTGCCCGCCCCGCCGCGAGCCCGGCGATCGCGCTGCCGGCCAGCAGCCAGCCGTACCCGAACCCCAGCCCGTTGGCCCGGAGAATCCTGCCCAGGGATTCCCTGGCCCTGCTCTGCGCGGGCGATCGGGCCAGTCTTTCCGGCAGGGCCGAAGCGCCCAGCAGAAGGATCAGCACGCCGGCTCCGATCAGGCCCAATTGCTCCGCCATCTCAGGCCGCCCGGCCGCGCAGCGATTCGAACCGGGCCCTGGCCCTGGGGCCGGTCCGGTAGTCGGCGGCGGGCTCGAAACCGCCCGAATCGGTCCAGCCGATCACCGGGCGGAGGTCGTACTCGGGGCCGCGCATTCCCGCCAGCTCGACGACCTCGCAAACGATCCGACGCCCGCTCTCGCGGCGGGCGACGTGGACGACGTAGTCGAACGCGCGCGCGATCGGGGTGCGCACGTCGCTGGCGCTGAATCCGGCGTGCTCGCGCCGGATCAGCATTTCCAGCCTCCCCAGCGCGTCGATCGCGCTGTCGGCGTGGATCGTGGTGCCCGAGCCCGGATGCCCGGTGTTGAGCGCCTCGACGGTCACGTAGGCCTCGCGCGGGGTCCGGATCTCGCCGACCACCAGGCGGTCCGGGCGCATCCGCAGCGCGTTGACCACCAGGTCGGCCATGTCGACCCGGCGGCGCCCGGAGCTGGCCCCGCGCTGGTCGTGCACGCACTGGAGCCGCACGACGTGACCGCCCTCGGCGATCGGCAGTTCCTGGGTGTCCTCGATCACCACCAGACGCTCGCCCCGCGGGACGTGCGCCAGGAGCGATGCCAGCAGGGTCGACTTGCCGGCCCCGGTGGCGCCGGCGACCAGGAAGTTGCAGCGGGCCAGCACCGCCCGGGCGAACAGCTTTCCCATCAGTTCGCTCATGCCGCCGCCGGCGACCCAGGATCCGGCGTCCCCGTAAAGGGCGCGCAGCGACTGGCGGTGGCGCCGGATCGAAAGGCAGGGGCCGCCGACCGGGGCGATGACCAGGTTGGCGCGCGAGCCGTCGGCCATGCGCGCGTCCACGCAGGGAGTCTGCAGGCTCAGGGTGCGGCCGACCAGCGCGGCGATCTTCTCCATCAGGCCGGAGAGGTGCTCGGGGCTCCTGAACGCCGTCGGCGTACGCTCGAGCCGGCCGCGCCGCTCGACCCAGACCTCGTCCGGCGAATTGACCAGGATGTCCGAGATCGCCGGATCCGAGAGCAGCGGGTCCAGCGGTCCCAGGCCGACCAGCTCGGCCAGCAGGGCCTCGATCCGCTCCGCCCCGGCGTCGGCGGCCGGGTTCCACTGGGACAGGAGCTCGGCCACCAGTTCGCGCAGCTGCCGGCGCTGGCCCGGGATCGCCCGGAACGGGTCGAGCTGCTTCGGGGACACCTGCGCCAGCAGCTGTTCGCGCAGGAAGTCGAGCTGGGCCTCGAACTCGCGCGCGTCGGCGCGGCCGGTTCTCAATCGGACCCGCCGGCCGAGGTCGCCAGGACGAAGGTCGAGTCCTGGATCCGGGCGATCGCGTCGGCCAGCAGGGCGCGCGGGATCGCCACCAGCACCGAGCCGACCGGTTCGTCGGCGTCCACCCCGGGGCCGCGCGCCAGCGCCAGGCTCAGCCCGTCGTTGCTGCGAACGTCCACCAGCCGCGCCCCCGGGGCCAGGATCTCGGCCTGGGCGCCGGTGCGCTTAGCGACCGCGTACACGTCGACTCTCTGGCCGGGGTGGAGCGCCCCGCCAAGGGCGTGTTCGTAGTCGATCGGCAGGGCCACCAGCGACCACCCGATGGGGATTTGGAAACTGGACTCGGCCAGCGCCCGGGCTTTGCCTTCATCCAGGTTCTTGGCCACCAGGTACTGGCCCCGGGGCAGCGGGCCGCGGGCGTGGCGGCCGACCGCATCGGCCGGGTCGGTGATGGCCCCCTCCGGGATCGCTCCCTGTGGGGCGGACCTGATTTCAAGGTCCGGGGCCGCCAGCAGGTGGCCGGGCGGTATGTCGCGCGCGAGCACCAGCGCCTGCGACTGGCGCCGCTCGGCGCCGATCATCAGCAGGGCCGCCGCCGCCAGGGCGACGGCCGCTGCAAGCAGTACGGTCCTTAGCACCATGGTTGACCTCATCCGATCGCCTGGTAGTGGACGGCGACGTTCAGCGAGACCGGCAGGTCGAAGTCCTGCGTCCGACCGTCGCTGGCCAAAACCCGGACGCGGGCCGTCAGGGCCAGCTGGTGCCAGTCGGCGCCGGCCGGCGCAAGCGAGTCGAGCCGCAGCCGCAGCGGCTCCAGCGGACCCTGGACTCCGCCGGCGCCGGGCGCCTGCGGGTGGTCGTTGGGGCCGGAGACGTACCGCCACGACCTGAAGCTGACCACCGCGGCGGGATCGCCCGCCGGAGGCTGCAGGCTCGGGAGCAGGTAGACCTCGACCGGCGCCCCGCGCAGGACCTGGATGCGTTGCCGGCCGGACCCCTGCGGGGTGTCGGACCCCTCGATCACCACCGTGAACGAGAAGTCGCCGCCGGGGTCGAGCGCCGGCGGGTTGGCGGTCGGGGGACCGGGGTTCGGGTCCGGGACCGGCGCGGGAGTGGGCGCCGGACCGGGCCCGGGCGCCGGCGTCGGCGTGGGGCTGACGATCGGATCCACGACCGGCGTCGGGGTCGGAGAGGGCTGCAGCGGCTGGTCAAGGTCGCCGCTTAAGACGGTGTCGTCCTGGAAGAAGACCACGCTCACGGCGTCGAAACAGTCCCCATCGGGCAGGTAGTTGCGGTAGAAGCGCCCGGCCAGCAGCTGGCCGTCGGCCCCCCGCCCGCGGCCGTTGAAGGCCTCCGAGTCGTAGGCGCTGGTGCGGCCCTTGGAGACCGAGCCAAGGCTCACCGCCCACCAGGGATTGGGTTCGGTGGAGGTGATCGTCCGGTAGTGGATCGTGCCGTTCTCGTCGGTCCACTGAGTGTTGCGGACGTAATTGTTGGCGACCTTGTAGATCCCGGCCGGCCGGCAGGTTCCGGGATCGGTCGCCGGATCCTCGCCGTCGTGGGGAAGCTCCACCCAGACCTGGGTGGTCTCCCAGCGGCCCGGCTCGACCTCGTGCAGGTAGGTCTCGCTGCGCCCCGGCTTCCAGCGGCTGCGGGTCTCCCAGCGGCCCGGGATCAGGCGCTCGACCGTCGTGGTCTCCTGCCGGTACTCGGTCCGGGTCCGGGTTTCCCAGTACGAGGTATCGACCCAGCGCTGCCGCAGCTCGAAATAGGAGACGTCGACGCGCTCGCATACCTCGCGCGGGCCGTAGACCCAGCTGCACTGCCCCCAGAAGTTCGAGCAGTCCTGGTACCACTTCCACACGGTCTCGCAGCGGTTCTCGTACGCCTCGACCCAGACCTGGACGAACTCCCAGTGGCCGTCGGACACGAAGACCTGGTACTCGACCTCGACCTCGACGACGGTCGTTACCTCCTCGGAAACCGTCCGCGGCGGCACCCAGACCTTCTCCTGCACCCAGCGGCCGGGCGTTTGGCGGGTGCGTTCCTCGACCACCGGTTCGATCCAGACCTCCCGGCTCTGCCACTCGCCGTGGTCGGCCCGCGCCGGGGGCGCCGCGAACTGGGAAAGCAGCAGCGCCAGCGCGATCGCCGCGGCGATCAACCACGCCAGCCCGGGCAGCCCAGGCAGCCGGGTCAGGTTACTTGGCAATTTCGACCCTCGCCTGCGCATTGAGCGGCGCCAGGTGCGCCTGGACCGTCACCTGGCCCCCGGCGCGGGCCCGCAGGATCCCGGACGGGCCGACCACGGCGATCCGCGGATTGGAGCTGGTCCAGGTGACCGGCGCGTCGTGGCGAACGCTGCCGTCCTCCAGTTCGACCGCGGCCCCAAGCTGCAGGTCCTGCCCCGACGGAGAGTTCGAAGGGGCCTTCCCCGCCCTCGGCCACGATCCGCAGGCCGACCGGGGCGAGCGCCGGCGGCGGGGCGGCGGGATCGGCGGCCGATCCGCTCGCGGAGGCAGGCTCGGATGCGGCGTCCTGGCCGCGCGCGAGCCAGACGCCGCCGGCCGCCGCGACCAACAGCAGCAGCGCGACGGCCAGGGCCAGGGTGATCCTTCTGGGCATATCAGGGTCCTTTCAATAGGGACGAGGACTGGAATCGGTAGGTGAGGGTCTGCCCCACGCCGGTGATCGAGAGGAGTCCGCTGGGCAGCGTCACCTGGCCGGTCAGCTCGACTCCGGCGCGCGGGCCGGGCCGGACGCGGACCTTGGCGGCGGCGGCGATCTGGGCGGCGGACTGGCCGGAGAGGAGGACTTCGAAGGGCTCCAGGTTCAGGGCCAGGTAGCGGCGGGCCATAGCCTCGGCCGCGTCCTCGTTAAGGGTCACCCGGCCGCTGTCGGCCAGCGCCCGCGGGTCGATCGACCCGGCCGCGGCCAATGTGGCGCGGTCGAATGCCGACTGCAGCCGCATCGACTTGGCGCGCAGCGCCCCCAGCTCGGCGACCATCGCCAGCAGGAGCATGAAAATGCCCAGCAGCAGCAGCGCCTGCACGCTCACCGAACCGCGCTCGCCGCTAAGGACCCGGACCGTCAGGGCGAGACCTCGCCGACCTCGTTGCGGGCCGAAAACTCCGATGAGAGCTGCAGCGACCAGGACCCCAGCAGCGGCACCGCGATTTCGCGCGGGTAATTCAGGCGGACGGTGACCGGCTCCTGCCAGGCCGGCCGGGCCGGGTCGACCTGGACCGAGACCGAATCGGCGGGAAGGCCGGCCGCCGCCAGGTCCGCGGCGACCGCGCCGCGCAGCTGCTTTGAATCCCCGCCCTGGGCGGCGGCGCGCCGGACCGCGGACGCGGCGACGTGGTCCAGGGCGATCTGGTCCGCCCAGAGGTCGCCGAGGGTGATCATGACCGCAAACAGCGGCGCCAGCAGCGCCAGCACGAGGATGGCCTCGGTGGCGGCGCTGCCGCGCTCGCCCGCGATCGGGCCGGCCGCGCTCAGGCGCCCAGGTCCTCCAGGTCGTCGAGCATGTCCTCGAGGTAGTCGGTCAGGCCTTCGTTCCAGGCCACCACCGCGGCGCCCAGGACGATCACGGCCAGGCCGGCGATCATGATGTACTCGGTCGCGGATCCGCGCTCGTCGGCCAGAAACCGGCCAAGTTCGATCCGCAGCCGCAGGATTGCCCGATCTATCAATGTGATTCCTTGCTTGGAATGGCCCGGATCCCGGGGTAGATGTTTTCCAGGCGGGAGGCGTGCGCCTCCGCCCATGCGCCGCCGGCGAAGTCGCGGTAGGAGATTTCGCCGGCGTCGATGCAGATTGAGCGCCCGAACGCGGCCCCGGCGTTACCGCCCAGGAGCCGCGGCCCCGGGACCGGTTCGAACGCTTCCGAGCGGGCCAGGCCGGCCAGCATCGCCCGGGCGGGACGATCGTGGTCGGGCGGCGGCAGGACCTCGAATTCGCGGCCGCGCCCCGCGCTTGGCGCCGGGCGGCCGCGGCCGGACCGCCGCCAGCAGAGGCCAAGCGCGAGGGCGCCGAGGGCAAGCGGGCCGAGCGGCGCCAGTTCGGGCGGGGGCATGCGGTCACCAATCCGATTTCTTGTGCCGGGTTTTCCGGCTCCGGCCCGATCCTCGGACCCGCCGGACGGGCCGCGCCAGGGAGGAATCCGTATCCGCGGACCGGCCGGACGGGCCGTCAAGGCCGGGGACCGTAGCGCTCGCGGACGCGCTCTTCGAGAACGGCGCGATCGGCTCCGAACAGGCGGCGGGCGCGCTCGCGCCGCCTCTCCAGCCGGTCCGGGTCGGGGACCGGCAGCGGGGCCACGTGGGCCGAGAACGGCGGGACCGGGTGGTTGTCCACGAGCGCCGAAACCGTCATCTGGAAGGCCTCGCGGCGGTCGAGGTCGCGGGCCGAGAAATGGGGTTCGGTGGCCAGCGAGAAGTGGCGCGCCTCGTCGCGCAGGCCGCCGAAGATCACGTGGTTGCGGGCATTGATCATCACCGTGCGCCGCACCGGCGAAAGCCGCGGCTGGGCCAGCGACTGGGTCGCGATGCACATCCCGACGCGGTAGCTGCGGGCGCGCTCGAAGAACGCCCCCAGGTTGCGGCCGGTGTCGAGGAACTCCTGGAATTCGTCGATCAGGAACAGGAACGCCGGCCTTTCCCGGCGCGGCCGGCGCAGGACCGCCTGCCAGAACTGGGTGACGATGATGGCTCCCAGCAGCCGCGACCCGGCGATCCCCAGGGCGTTGTCGGCCTGGTCCAGGTTCACCAGGACTATCCCCGAGCGCTTAAGGACCCGGTCCCAGCGCACGGCCGGCCGGGCCTGGGCCAGGATGTTGCGGATCCGGGGGTCGTTGACCAGCAGGGCCATGCGCCGCAGCGCCGATCCGAAGTTGAGCTCGAACTGGCGCTCGCCCATCCGGTCGACCTGGTTGGTCCAGTAGGCCGAGACGAACGGGTCGGTGACCTTCTCGAGCAGGCCGGAGCGCCATTCCGGGTCGAAGAACAGGCGCTGCAAATCCAGCATCGTCGGCTCGACCTGGGGGTTGGCGGCCAGGGTCCTAAAGCCGTAGGCGAACGCCTGCGACATCGTCGTCCCCCAGGCCATCCCCTCGCCGGTGACCAGCTCGCGCATCATGGCGCTCACCGCCGCCGCGGTCTGGTCGGCGATCGCCGGATCGGTGACCGCCAGCGGATTTAGGCCGATCGGCCGACCGGTGTCGGCAAAGTCGAGGAAGGCGACGTCCCGCTCGCGCCGATCGGGCACCGCGTCCAGGACCGCCTCGGCCAGGTCGCCCTTGGGGTCGAGCAGCAGAAGGCCCAGGCCCTCCCGCAGCGCCGCGAGCGCGTACCAGTACAGGAAGGTGCTCTTGCCGGTCCCGGTCGGGCCGACCGCCAGCAGGTGCTTGAGCGAGTCCTCGATCCGCAGCCCCAGCCGCTCTCCGGGGTCCGCGGTCCCCGGGCGCGGCCAGCCCAGGAAAAGCCCCTCGCCGACCGGGACGAGAGCGGCCGCCGGCACCTGGCCGGCCGGCGCGCGGCGCAGGTTGGGATCGCGCGCCCGGGCGGTCGGCAGCTCGCACAGCGAGGCCGCCTCGGCGGCGGTCATCAGCCAGCGCGCCGAATTCGGAAGGCGCCATTCCCCAAACCACCGTGCGGCCTTGCCCGGTCTTCCAAGCGGGCGGACCCGGAGCCGGTTCCAGCGCGAGCCATAGGCGGAGAGGTACTCGGCAAGGGCGGCGAGGATTTCCCGTTGCCGGTCCGGCGCGGCCCGGATCCGGGCCAGGACCGCCCCCGCCAGCAGAGGCTCGGCGGCGCGCCGTTCGGCGATCGCGGCCTCCTCGCTCCTCCGGCGGGCAGGCCCGGCCGCGCGGCCCGGCCCGAGCAGGTCGGCGAGGGTGCGCATTGCGGCCCGGATCCGGCGCGGCCAGTCCGCCGCCGGTCCGAACCGGCCCGGCCGCACCCCGGCCCGCCAGCCGCCGAGCGCCGCCTGCATGGCGCGCCGGGCCGACGGCGCGGCCGGGGCGAACAGGTAGCGGATTTCCACCGATTCGCCCACACCCAGGCGGGAGAGGGCGGCGTGCAGGACCGCCTGCAGGTCGCGGTCGTCGGCCGGGGCCAGCGGCAGGGCGGAGTCGTTCTCGGGAACGATCCGGTAGTAGCAGGATTCGGCCGGTACCCCGGCCCGGCCCGGTTTCGCGGTCAGGTCGGCGCGCCGGGCAGTCCGGCCAGCAGCGCCGCGTAGACGAATCCGGGCAGGGCCAGCAGGAGGGCGGCCGCGGTCGCGGCCAGCAGCAGGAGCCCGGCGCCGCTGTCCTGGCCCTGGCCGGGGGCCCGGACCCGCAGCGATCGGCCGGCCAGGGAGAGGGCCAGCCGCAAGGCCGCGCGGGCCAGGAACCAGGACGGATTGATGGCGTCTGCCCCCGGATCAGCCGGGGCCGGGGCGCGCGCGCCGCCAGATCCGGCGCGCGGTCTGGAACCCGGATGCGGGCGCCGCCAGTCGGCCCATGACCGCCTGGCCGCCCTGGGCGCCGGCGCCGGCCACCGCGTCGAGCAGAAAACCCGGCAGCGCCTGGGCGACGAACAGGGCCACGATCGCCAGCAGGACGCTCAGCAGGCCGGGCGGCTGCAGGGCGATCACCGAAAAGCTGACCGAGAGCCCCAGGACCAGGGCCGATTTCTCGAACACCGTCCGCAGGAGCCGCCGCAGCCAGATCTGGGGCAGGCGGGCTGCGGGCGGCAGGACCGCCAGCGTGAGCACCAGCGGGGCGATCACGGTCAGGACCCAGATCCAGACCAAGCGCACCAGCAGGCGGACCGCGATCGCCAGCATTCCGAGCAGCAGCAGGAGCTGGAGGAACGATCGGAAGATCCCGTACCAGACGCCCTGCAGCAGCGCCCCGCCGAGATCGAACAGGCTGTCGGGTTCCGATCCCCAGCGCCAGGTGGCGATGAGCTCGCGCGGGGTGCCCAGCAGCACGTCCTCGGATCCGATGCGCGCGAAGAGGGTAACCAGCAGGTCGTTGGCGCGGAGCATCGCGTCGACGAACTGGTAGGAGGCGAGCGATCCGATCAGGGCGATCGCCAGTCGGCCGGCGGCGGCGGGAATGTCGACCGGCCGACCCAGGAAGAGCATCGCCAGCGCCCAGACCGCGAACGCCCCCAGCACCAGTCCGAGAAACGGCAGCCGGGCCGAGAGGGCCAGGTCGCGCGAACGCTCCCAGGCGGCGCGGACCGCCAGGGCGGCGCCGCGGCCGCTGAAGATCGGATCGGAAAGGCCGGCCGGGGCAATCCGGGCCAGCGCCGCATCAACCTGGGCGGCGCGGTCCGGGTCGATCGCGTCCGGGACCAGGAAGAGGTAGGCCCAGACCCAGTCGAGCGGGCCGCTGATCGCCCTGGTGAGTTCGTCCACCAGGGCGGCGCCGGCGGCCGCGGCGGCGGTGCCGGGGTCCTGCCACGGCAGCGGCAGCAGCGGGTCCGGGACCCCGAGCGGCGGTCCGGCGGACGGATCGTCGCCCGGTTCCTGGGCCAGGACTTCGGTCGGGGCCAGCAGCAGCGCAAGCAGGACGGCCAGGGCCAGCAGCGGCTTCACCAAGGGTGGTCGAAGACCTCGATCGCCACCCGCTCGCCGCCGCCGATCGCGGCCATCGCCTGGCCGCGGCGCAGGGTGGAAATCCGCGCGGCGGCCTCCGAATCCAGGTGGAACAGCTCGGAAAGCGCCGCGGCGTGGGCGCGGTGCTGGCGGAAGATGATCGCCGCCGCGCAGTTGGCCAGCACCGAGCGGGCCAGCGGGTTGGCCGCGAAATCGGCCGCGTCCTGGGTGACCATCAGCAGCATCGCGCCCTTGGCGCGCGCGGTCTTGGCCAGGTCCAGCAGGAACCTGGCCCCGGCCTGCTCGTGCAGCAGACACCAGGCCTCGTCGATCAGGATCAGGCGCCGCGCCGCCGGGCGGTCGAGCCAGCGCGCGAGCGCCAAAAGGGCCAGGCGGACCGCCAGCGAGAACAGGTCGACGTCCTGGGCGCGCAGCCGGGCCAGTTCGAACAACAGGAAATCGTTGTCCAGCCGGACGTTGGTGGGCGCCGAGAACAGCCGGCCCAGGGAGGGGCCGCAGAAACGCCGCAGCCGCTGGGTCAGGTCCTGGGCGGCGGCGCGCCCGGCGCCGTCGACCGACCGGTCGCGGGCCAGTTCGGCCGCCAGGTCGCTGGCCACCGGCGCTCGCCCGCGGGCGGGCGGGTTCGGCGGGCAGACCCGTTCGATGGCGGTCCCCAGGATGGCGGCCTGGTGGTCTGAGATCCGGCCCAGCGCCGCGCTCCAGAAGCGGGCGATGTCGGCGATTCCGCCGGCGTAGGCGCGTTCGTCCGCGCCGGCCGCGTCGAAGACGTTCAGGGCCGTCGCCCCGCCGAGTTCGAGCGCGATCTGGGATCCATGGCAGCGGCGCGCGAGCGAGGCGTACTCGTTCTTGGGGTCGATAAGGGCGACCTCGGCCCCGGACATCCAGGCCGAGAACGCGATCGCGCGGGCCAGATGGGTCTTGCCGGCCCCGCTCTGGCCCAGGACCGCCACGTGCGGGTTCTCGTACCCAGCCGAAAACGGGTTGAACGCAAACGGCGCCCGCGGACCCTTATCCCACCCGCAGCCGGCCAGCAGCCAGCCGTCGGGATCGGATTTCCCGCGTCCCGAACCGGGATGGGCGGCGGCGAGCGGGGCGCTGGTGATCCCGCGCCGGCGGACCAGCCGCTCGCGCCCCAGGGGGACGATCGACTGCAGCGCCTGGCGCTGGTAGCCGACCGCGTCGGAGCCGACCAGGCCGGCGGCGGCCAGGGCCGACCGCAGGCTGCGGCGGTGCTGTTCCAGCTCGGCGCGCGAATCGGCGCCGACCATGTAGTAGACGCCGAGCTTGAAATATTTCTCGCGCCCGCGCATCGCCTCGGCCAGCGCGCCCATGTCCTCGGCCCGCCAGCGCTGTTCGCGCGCCGCGACCGGGTCGGTGGCTTCGGTTTCGTCGTGCGAGCCGGCGATCTCGCGTTCGGACTGGGCCACCCGGCGCATGACTTCGCTTCCCGGGAGCGGGGTGATGTGCAGGGCCATCGCCGCGTCGAAGTCGAACCCGGCCGGAAGCGCCAGCCAGCCCGGCCGCACCGCGCGCGGGAGGGCCCGCACGTAGCCGGCCGCGACGAACCGCTCGCCCTCGGGAGTCGGGAACCGGAAGTGGCGGGGACCGAACTCGATCCAGTCCGGCAGCGGGTCGGCCAGGTCGAAGGCAAGGTTCCGGATCCCGTCGGACAGGGCCAGCGGGCCGCACGCTGACAGCGCGTTCTCCAGCCCGGCCCCGCCGCCCAGGAACGAGCGTTCAAGGTCCAGCACCAGGTCCAGACCGCTCATCGCTCGCCATGAGATCCCGGCCTGGGAAAGTCCCGCCCCGATCCGCTCGACCCGGGTCTCCAGGCCCGCGCCCTGCGCGTCCGACCCGGGCGGACCCGAGAGCATCAGCCTGACCCGGACCTGGCGCAGGTTGGCTTCGGCGGCGGCGGCGCGGGCATGGACCGCCCAGGATTCATGATCCGGCTCCCCGTCCAGGGCGCGGTCGCGCAGACCCGTCTTGCCGGGCCAGTCCGAACGCCAGCGGGCGGCGGTCCGGCCCACGTAGCGGTCGGCGTCGAACCGGGAATTGGTAACCAGCAGCTGGACCGGGTCCTCCAGGCCGGCCAGGAACTCCGACATCCGCTCGGTGGCGGTCTGCACCTGGCCCGGGTCCAGCGACTCCAGGTCGATCGGCTCCAGCGCCAGGCCGGCCACCCCGACCCCGTCGCCGCGCTCGATCCGCGCGTCGGTCACCCGCGCGATTCCCAGGTCCAGCACCGGCGGGCGGTCCCCGGTCAGGAACCGTTCAAACGGCAATTTCAAATGAAAACCCCCGATTCGTGCGGGAACCGTTGCGCAGGGAGCGGCCGGGGCATTCGATCCGGTACCCGATCCGGCAGTTAAAGCGGACGCTTCCCCGGCGCTGCGGCGGGGGAGCGGTGCAGAGCACGCGCCCGCGCAGCAGGAACAGCCCCATGTCCAGGACCCAGCGTTCGAATTCGGCCCCGTCGATTCGGAGCTTGAGCGCCGTCCAGCAGGTGAGCGCCGGCGCCAGCAGCAAGAGCAGCGCCGGCAGGGAGAACCCGGCCGCCGCCGCCCGCCCCGCCAGCAGCGCCTCGGCCCCGACCGCGACGGTCACCCAAACCAGTTCGCGCGGGCGCACGTAGAAGCCGACCAGCGGGAACCGGCCGGCGGCGTCTTCGACGTCGGCGGCGATCGGAATGGTATTCAGACGCGCCCGCCCATGGTGTTTACCAGGTACTCGACCGCGTTCTGCATGAGGCCGAAGTTAAACGCCATCACCAGCCCGTAGACCACCATCGACTGGAGCGCGAAGCGCTGCGCCTCGCGCTGGGCCTCCACGCTCCCGGCCGACCAGGCCAGCACCGCTTTCCAGCCGATCGCCGCGGCCACCACCACGGTGGCGATCGTGGCCAGGAACGTCTTGAGCGAATCGACCGCGAACGTGATCGGATCGGACCCGCTCGCGGCCGCGACAACTTCGGCCGCCGAGACCGATCCCGAATGCAGCAGGATCAGGGTCGCGGCCCAGATCGGGGCGGTCAGGACCAGTCCGATCAGCCGCCAGTAGGCGGCGCCCCTTCTGGGTTGCGGACCTTCGGGTCCGCCGCTGCGGGGCAACCTAGATGAGCCCGTAGTAGCGGGCGATGTTGCAGGCCTGCACGCGGTTGGCGGCCTGCAGCTTGCGGTAGCAGACGCTCAGGTACTTCTCCACCGTGTGGACGCTCAGGTACAGCTGATCGGCGACCCGCTGCGAGGTCAATCCGGTGGCGACCAGCTCCAGGATCTGGCGCTCCCGCTCGGACAGGGCCTCCGGCCCGACGACCCGCTCCGGCAGCGGATCGGCGGATCCGGGGCCCTGGCCGCGCGGGAATATCGAGTGGCCGTGGGCGACCACCTGGCCGGCCGCCGGCAGGTCGGCGAATCCTTCGGTGCAGTCGACCAGGCCCCCGGACCCGGCGCGCACGAAGTCGTCCATGACCACCGGCGCGGGGACGTTCTTTAGCGCAACCAGGATGCGGGCGGTGCCAACGCACGCCCGCAGCCGCTTGACGGCGTCAAGGGCCAGTTCGCCGCCCAGGCCGGCGACCACGACCAGGTCGAAGCGTTCGCTGGCGAGCCGCCGCACGGCGGCGTCGGCGGTCTTGACCCAGGCCAGGAAGCGGCAGGTGCGGCGCCGGTGCAGGGAATGCAGGACCGCGTCGGCGATCCCGGTTTCGGGGGCCAGCACGAGTACCGACCGCAATGGGATTTGGCCCGGTGCGGGCGGGTGCTCGACGCCCGAATCCGCGTTTTCTAGCGGCAGCGCGCTGGACACGATTGCTCTCCCTGTGTTCGGGGTTCGTTTGAATGCCGAAATATAGCATACGAATACCAAACATAAAGGTCGTGCGGCGCGGCCGCAGGCGCGTTTGCGGGCGCCGGCGCCGGACCGGTTCCGCGGCGATCGCGGGAGTGGCGCCGGCCTTAAAAACCCTGGACGCCGGCCGGATGCCGGGGAGTAACAGATTCCGTAGCCGCGGCAGCGTCGCGCGGGACCGAATCGACCCGGCCGGCCGGGATTCAGGTCAGGGGCGCCTCACCCGGCGGCCGCCGGCGCCGGCGCGGGTCCCGGGAAGCGCTTGAAGCAGCTCGGTAGCCGGGTGAACCGGCCTC
This sequence comes from Chloroflexota bacterium, assembly GCA_963664795.2. Lineage (GTDB taxonomy): Bacteria > Chloroflexota > UBA11872 > UBA11872 > VXNJ01 > VXNJ01. The sequence goes on from CAXXYJ010000011.1 coordinate 15,341, forward strand.
CGATCCCGGGCCGCTAGCGGCCGCGGCGGCGGTGCCGCTGGCCGTAGGAACGGATCGCCCGCAGGAAATCGATGCGTCGGAAAGCGGGCCAGTAAATGTCGCAGAAGTAGTACTCGCTGAATGCGCTCTGCCAGAGCATGAACCCGGACAGGCGCAGCTCGCCGGAGGTGCGGATGACCAGGTCCGGGTCGGGGATGTCGGGCGCGTACAGGTAGCGGCCGAATTCTGCGGCGTCCAGCGTCCGGGCCAAGTCGTTAAGCGACTCGCCGCGCCGCGCGTGGTCCTGGATCATCCGCCTGACCGCGTCCACGATCTCGTCGCGGCCCCCGTACCCGATGGCGATGATGAGGTCGCCGTCGCGGTTGCCGGCGGTCATCTGTTCGACCCGCCGGATGGCCGCGACGGTCGAATCCGGCAGCAGGTCGCGGCGGCCGACCGAGCGGATCCGGCGCGAGATGGCGGCGCGCCGCTGGCGCTCGGCCAGCGCCTCGACCCGGGTTTCGACGATCTTGAAGATGACTTCGAGCTCGTCGGCCGGCCGGTTCATGTTGTCGGTCGAGAGCGCCCAGACGGTTATCACCGGAATGCCCAGTTCGTCGCACCAGTCGATCAGCCGCTCGATGTTGTCGGCCCCGTCGCGGTGTCCGGCGCCGATGCTGGCCAGACCGCTGGTGCGGGCGAAGCGGCGGTTGCCGTCGGGAAGGACTCCGACGTGGTGCGGGATGGCGCCGCGCCGCACTTCGCTTTCAAGACGCGCTTCGTAGATGCGGTATATCAGCCGGCGCAGCACGGGTCCGCCTCCGCGCGGAAAAGACCCGCAGATTCTTCGCGCGACTCCTTTCCCTTCACTTGGGCCGACTCCGGCCGGCGTTGGAGCGGATCGGGACGCCCGGACGCTTGCGGGCGGTACCCTTTCAACCAGGGACCGGAACCGGAGTTGAAGTTGGAAGAATTGCGATCGCTCATGAGCGCGCTGCTGCGCCTGGGCGGGGAAGAGCGGCGCGGCCTGGTCATCTTTCTGGGGTCCGGCGTCGCCATCATCATCGTCGCGTATTTCGTTGGCCGGTTAATGTCTGGGACCTGACGCCGGGCCCGGGCCGGCGCCCGGCGCTCCGGGTGCTTGGGCGCTGGATCCGGCGAAGCATTAACGGCGTGGCCGTCGTCCGGGCGCCTGACGCGGGGGACCGGAGGGCGCCTGAACTGGCCAATGCCCGCCGGTCCCTGGGGCGGCCCGACCGCAGTAGGGTCCGGATCGACCGCCGCAGGTCCTAACCGAGTCTTGCCAGCCCGGGCGCCGGCGCCGGCACGTCGATCCGGCTCGAGCGCAGCCAGACCCCGGTCGAAGCGTCGGTCGGCACGATCCGGTTCTTGGGGACTATCCGGGCGCCGTCGGCGGCCTGGAACGAGACGAGAATCTGGCCCTCGGAGTTCACCTGCGAACGGATGGTTCCGATGCTCTGGTCCGACACCAGCACCGCGCTGCTGTGGTACGGACCTCCCGGCCCGGATTCGGCTTCGAGGAACCGGCGGTCCGGCAGGATGATGCTCCCGTCGGCGAGCTCGACCCCATGCTCGATCCGTCCGTCGGCGGTCAGCCGGGCCAGGATGCGCAGGGACTGCGATTCCGGCGCCGCATCGGCCTCGGGCGGAACGTACCGGTAACCGGGCAACTGGGACGGGTCGGAAAGATCGATCTTCAGCAGATTGAAGAACCGGTCGTTCGCACCGTCGATTTCGGTAGTTGCGCAGAGGGCGTGATCGGAAGCGGCGCCGAAGAACGGCAGCGCGACGCGCAGTTCGGAATCGAGCTCCAGGTGGGCGGGCGCCGCCCCCGGGGCGGCCGAGGTGATCGCGTCGGAAAACCGGCCTGACGCTCCCCAGCAGGCCGCGTCGTTCTCGAATTCGGCGACCAGGGTCTGCACCGAGTCGCTGTCCCAGCCTGATTCGGCCGCGCGCGCGGCGGCGACGATTTCGCCGGCGCTGATCGCCGAATCGAGCACGCTCTCGGCGTATCGCAACTCCGAATGCAGCTCCAGCGCCTCGGCGTAGGTGATTGCTCCGCCGGCGCCGGCGCGCGAACGCAGGCCGCGCCATCCCGCGGCCATGGCCGCGTATTCCCCGCGGGCGTCGTCGGCGCTGCCCAATATCAGCTGCTCGACCGTTCCCGGATCGAGCATGTACCCGGCCGCGCTGGCTGCGGCCAGCCCGGATTCCTTGACGGCGGCGACGTAGCGGTCGGCGAATCGGGCCACGGCGGCGGCGCTCTGCGGCGTTAATTTGCCCAGGCCGGGGTCGGGCGCGCCGGGCACGGTCCCGGCGGTGGATTCCTCGAGCCCGGCGACGCCCTCGCGCGCAAACAGGTCGTCGAGGACCAGGCGCCGGATTCCGGCCGCGTAGTCGGCCTGCAGTTCCTCGGCCGGATCGAGCGTCCGTTCCCGGTCCAGCACGTCGCTGACGGTGGTCGTAACGGACCCGTCGGCGTCGGCGGCCGCCTCCACCGCGTAGGTCCGGCCGTCAACCCTGACCCGCGTCGGGCCGAATTCGACCGATTCGAGCACGTGCACGTGCTTCCAGGTCGCATGAAACCAGAGGCCGCGGTTGTTCTCGTTCAGCGCGTAGAGCGCCACCAGGACCCAGGAGCTTCCCGGCTCCTCGAGGCGCAGGTCGACCGAATTCAAACCCCCGAGCGCAATGCTGGTCGAGCTGGCGGCGGGGTCGCCGGTGTGGTACGAGGCACCCGGCGCCCAGGTCGATTCGGCGACCGGGACCGGGTTGCCCCAGTGCCGGTTTTCCGGTCCGCGGACCAGGACCAGGTAGCTCGCGGCGTTGCCGTAAAGGCCGCCGCCGCCGTGGTTGCCGACCCGGAAGTGCACCGGGAACGGATCCCCGCTGACCACCTCGTCGGGCGCTGCCAGGAATTCGACCTTGGGGTTCGGGTCCAGCTGCGCCAGCTGCTCGTTGACGATCCGGATGTTCAGCTCGAAATCGGACGCCGCCGGTTGCAGACCGCCCCGGCTGTAGGTAGTGGCCTCGACGATGTAGGTGCCCGCCGGCAGGTACTGGTCGATGCGTGAATTCAGCCCCACTCCGCCGTCGTCATTGGCCCCGATCGCCACGCCGTCGACGGTGGCCAGCGAGACCACCGGATCGCCTTTGGCCGAGGTCAGGTCGATGCGCACGCGCCCGGTCTCGGGCAGCTGGAACAGGTAGCTGTGGGCCGGGTGGGCGACCACAATGCGCGATCCACAGGTATCGAGCGACCACGAGCCGGCCGCGCTCAGCGGGGAGTCGGGCGTCAGCGCGCCCAGCGGAACTATTTCGCAGCCCTGCACGTAATCGACGGAGATGCCGAACTCCGACCCTGCCGCGTTCCGGGCGCTAACGGTGGTGGCCTCGATCGTATACGCGCCCGGGGCGAGGTCGAGCTCGATGCGGGCGTTGAGCCCAGCGCCGCTGTCATCGTCGTCGCCGATGCGCGTTCCGTCGCTGTCGGACAGGTAAAGGTAGGGGTCGGCCAGCTCCGAGGTCAATTCGATGCGGACCCGACCGCCTGCGGCGACCTCGAATTCGAAATAGCGGGCCCCGATGCCGGGGCGGAATTCGGACTCGCAGTCCTGGTCGCTCCAGCTGCCGGCAAATTGCAACCCGCCCTCCGCCGGGGCCGAAAGCCGGCCGAGATCGGTCGCGGCGCAGCGCGGATCTTCCTGGGCCGACGAAGCAGCGTGGGGGAAAAGCAGCGCCATGGCCGCGACTGCGGCGGCCAGTGCGAGGATCAGCGCCCGCGGGCGCGATCCGGTGCGGGCAAGGAGGCTTTCAATTGCCAATGCAGGGTCTCCGTGGGGTTTCACCGGCGGATCCAGCATTCATTTTCCACCCGGCCGCTTGGCGTTCAAGGTTCGGGCGATCCGGCCGCCGCCGCCCGACCGGGGCGGTCCCCGTAACCGCCGCCAAGGATCCGGTCAATTCCCCGGCGACGGGGTCCACTTCAAGGAGCGAACCGGTAAACGATCGGCAATGCGCGCGCGTCGGTCACCGCGCCCGGATCGGGATTGTGGGCGATCTGGACCGCGCCGGTGCCGCAGTCGCCGAACTCGTCGCACGATAGGGTACCGATGATGCCGGCGAATTGGCTGGTTGCCGCCATGGCCTCGCGCAACCCGGCGCGGTCGATGACGAGGTCCCCGCCGTCCTCGGCGGCCACCGCGGCGATAGCGGACAGCAGCACCGTGGTCGCGTCGTAGGCGTGCTCCAGGTAGACCGAATCGGACTTCCGGCCGTAGCGTGCTTCGTAGTCGGACCGCAGTTGCCGGCTGCTCTTGCCGGTCACCTGGTTGGTGTTTTCCCCGTAGTCCAGGTCCGGTCCGGCCGCATAAAGGCCCTCCGCCTCCGGCATTGAGAGGATCTCTGAGTCCAATAAGGACGCCCCGCTGATCAGGGTCACGTTCTCCAGCCCGGGAGTTGAGCGGGCCTGTCGGATCAGCGCTTCGCCCTCCAGGGCAAACAGCGGCAGGTAAAGCCCGTCGGGGCCGCCGCCGGCGATCTGGAGCAGCAGGGACTGCAGCTGGGTTTCCCCCTTGCTGATCGAAGTTATCTCGACCGCGCCGCCCAGCTCGGTGAATGCGTCCGCGAATGCCGCGGTGAGACCGGAAGTGTAGGGGTCCCCGTCGTCGACCGCGGCCACGGCGCGCAACCCCAACTCTTCGAAGGCGAAGCGGGCCGCCGCGCGGCCCTCGTACAGGTCGTTGCTGGCAACCCGGAAGAACCCGGGATTGCGGTTCTCGCCCGCCGTTCCGGCCAGGTCGGACGTCAGCGAGGGGGAGGTGGCGGACGGGGCGACGATTGTCATGCCGGCGGCGCTCAGGACCGGCGCCGCCTCGACCACCGCGACCGAGCAGGACGGTCCGATCACGGCAACGACGCGCGGGTCGCCGACTACGGTTTCGGCGGCGGCGGCCCCGCCGGCGGCGGAACAGCGCGAATCGATTCCGGCCCCGATCTCCACCCGGTGCCCGTTTATCGAGCCGAAGTCCGCGACCGCCAATGTCATCCCTCTGATCGTGGGTGACGGCGTGCCGGCCGGGGTCGTCAGGACCGCGAGGCCCCGGATGTGGATTGCCTGGTTGCCCTCGACCCTTATGGCGCCCAGGCCCTGCTCCGCGCCCTGCCGGTCACAGCCAGCCAGCAGGATGCTCAATAGGATCGCCGCCCCGCAGATCGAGAGCCCGATATTGTTCCGCGCGATTCGCCGGGCCGTTTTACTCATCCAAAGACCTCGCATTGCGCCTCGATTGTCGGTGCCGCCTGACCCCCGATCAACGGAAGTGTAGCGGTGAACCCGCACCCGGATTCGATCCTGAGAATCCAGCCCGGATTCCGAGAAAACTGGTCGTTAGACCACGCCAAGCCGAACTCCTCGAAAACCGAAATCGCGGCCGGTGACCGACGATCGCGGGACTCATGGAGCCGATTGAGTCGCCGGATTCGCGGCCCGACCGTCGCGCGCGGGCCGGAGGCGGCCGCCTCAGTCAACCCGCGGGCTTGGCGGTCGGCCGGATCAGCGCTCCGACCAGGCTGGCGCCGGGTAGATGAGTTCGGCCACCGCGGCGTCGGCCGGCGCAACCACCAGGATCTGGCCGTCCTGGATCTGGATCGCGCCCATCGGCTTGGCCGTGTTGCGGCCGTTCTCGTCGAAGTCGATCGGGCCGTAGAAGGTGTCCGCGGTCAACTCGCGCAGGGCGGTCCGCACCGCTGCCGCGTCAAGGCTGCCGGCGTCCTCGATCGCCAGCTGCAGGGCCAGCGCCGCGGCGGTTCCGCTGGCGGCCTGGTAGGTCGGCATGCGGCCCCAGAGCGCGCGGTAGCGCTCGGCGTAATCGGACGCGGACCCGAAATGCGGCCCCGCGTAGGCCATCGAGGCCTCCCACTGGGTCGGCCCGATCACGTAATCGGCGTCCGCGCCCAGCATCTCGACCAGCTTGGGATTGCTCGGACCCACGGTTATGACCGTGGCCCGGGGGTTGAAATCCTGCTCCTTGATCGCCCGGATCAGCAGCAGCGCGTCGTTGAAATGACCGCCGCCCACGAAAACTTTCGGCCGCACGTACTTGGCCCGCTCGATGATCGCGCTCAGGTCCTTCGAGCCGCTCGGGTATTCGCTCACGGCGAAAGTCGTCATCCCGTAGGCGTCGGCCCACTTCTGCGCGCCCTCGGCCACGCTGGTGGCAAAGGCGGTGTCGGCGTGCGCGATCGCGATCGTGTTGGCGCCGTTGTCGGAGAGCTGCCGCAGGGTGGTCTTGGTGTAGTCCTCGGCCGGAGTGAGCACCCCGAAGTGGTTCTCGAACCCGGGTTCATAGAGACCGGTGGCGCTGCCGGCGCCCTGGACCATGATCGTGCCGTGGCTGTCGGCGACCTCAATCGCGCCGAGGTTTAGCCCGGAGCTGTAGGGGCCAAGCAGGAAATCGACCTCGTCCCGGCCGATCAGCTGCTCCACCAGGGCGCGGGTGTTGGCCACGTCGCTCTCGTCGTCGTAGAGCACCAGTTCCACCCGGTAGCGGTCGTCGCCGACCGCGATGCCGCCGTATTCGCCGTTGACCCAGTTGGCCCACAGCCGGTACCCGCTGCTCACGTCGCCGCCCTCGGTCGCAAAGCGGCCGCTTTCGCTGATCGCCGCGCCGACGCGGATGACCCGGTCGACGTCGGGCTCCCAGTCGAACCGGTCCGAGTTCAGGCGCTGCTGCAGGCCCGCCGGTCCGTTCACCCAGGACCGCAGGCCGTTGGTGAAGAAGGTCTGGTTGTCGGATTTGCGCCAGACCAGCACCCCGGTCGTGGTGTGCTGGCGGGTCACGCCCTGGTCGGGGTGATGGATTTCGTCCTCGATGCATTCACCGACCGCCTCCGGCGCCATTTCGGCCAATGCGCCAAATCCCAGCACGAATTCGCAGTCGGCGGCGCCGGCCCGGTCGGCGTCGGCCGCGAGCAGGGCCGCGAGCGCGAGCAGCAGGGCGGCCAGCGGCAGCGCAAGCGCGAAGGCGGCCTTGCGGGCGCCGTTTCCGGAATCGCCGGGTCCGGTCTGGAATCGGAGCATCGCCCTGCCTTTATTTGCGTGTAAATTGCGTGCCGCGGCGGCGGAGGAGACTCATTTTCCCTTAAGTTGTTGCCAGATCCGGGCGCGCATTTGGCACGTGCGGTGCACCGGATCCGGGCAATATCAATTCGTCAGCCGGCGTCGATTCCCGAATCCGACCAGGGCCCCACATGCGGGGCGTTCAGACCTTCGTGACCGCCGCCAGCCAGTCGGCCACGAAGGCGCGCCCGTTAACGGCGGTGCAGACGCGCATGTTCGGACGGCGTTCCGGGTGCGAGATCGTGCGCAGGATCTGCCCCTCGTATTCGACCGCGACGTGCGCGTCGGTCAGGTTGGCGTGCTCGCCGCCCAGGGCAACGTGCACGGCGAGCGGGTCGTGCAGGTAGGTCCGCTCGTCGAAGTTCGAGCCGTCCAGCCCGTACTTGTCGGCGAACGCCAGGAACGGCTCGCGCATCTCCTCGATCAGGCGGTCGAGCTTGCGGGCGAGCGGCCCGCCGCGCTCGGCCAGCCGGTCGCGGCCTTCCCGGCTCAGGTAAACCTGCAGGGTCACCTCCAGCGGCACCAGGGTCATCTCCAGCGAAGACCCGAGCACGATCGCGGCGGCGAGCGGATCGCCGTTCAGGTTCGTCTCGAACGAGGCCGGCCAGGCCACCAGGCTCTTGTCGACGATGCCGCCCATGATCGTCACCGGCCCCAGGATCTCGGGCAGGCCGGGCTCCATCTGCAGCGCCAGGGCCAGATTGGTGACCGGCCCGACCGTGACCAGGCCCATCCGGCCCTCGGCGCGCTCGGCCGATTCGATGATGAACCGCGCCGCGTCCTCGCGCTCGGGCTCGGGATCGGGCAGGCGCCGCTCCGCATCGGTTAGCACCCCCGCCCCCTCGTGCCCCCACATCTGGTTCCAGTGAAAGTCCTTCACGCTGCTGCGGCGCAGCGGCCGGGATCGGCCGGCCGTGACCGGGACGTCTTGGCTTGCGGTTCCCGCAAGCAGCGCCGCGGCGATGGCGGCGCGGAGCGGAGCGTGCGCGTGGGCGGTCGTGACCCCGGCCAGATCGGCGTCCGGGTCGGCGATCAGCAGCGCCAGCGCCAGCGCGTCGTCCACGTCGGTCCCGATGTCGGTGTCAAGCAGCAGCTGGGTGGCCATGCGTAGCCCTTTCGGTGTTTGGTCTTGATTGATGATTTGAACAAGCGGCGGCCCGCGGCGCTCCGGCGCCCGGTCCCCAGAGCGGACCGCCCCGCATCAGCCCTTGACCGCCGAGCCGGCCACCGATTCGGTGAACCAGCGCTGGAACACCAGGAGGATTGCCGCCGGGACCAGGCAGAGCACCGCCGCGCCCGCGAACAGCGGGCCCCAGTCGACGCCGTACTGGCCAAATAGCCGCGCCAGCGCGACCGCGCCGACGTCCATCGACGGATTGGTCGTCACCAGCAGCGGCCAGAGATAGGCCTGCCACTGGAACACGAAGATGATGATTCCGGCCCCGACCATCGCCGGCCAGGTCAGGGGCACGTAAACCTTCCAGAGAACGCGCAGTTTGCCCGCCCCGTCGATCGCGGCCGCCTCCGAGAGCTCGATCGGGACGTCGAGGTAGAACTGGCGCAGCAGGAATATCGCGAGCCCGTTCCCCACCCCCGGCAGGATCAGGGCCAAATAGGTGTTCTCCAGGTTCGCGGTCCGGGCGGCGTCGGCCAGCGGGATCGCCAGCGCCTCGAACGGGACCATGAACGTGAGCACGATCAGCCCGAACACCACCCCCTGCCCGCGGAAGCGGTAGGCGGTCAGCGCGTAGGCCGCCAGCGCCGAGACCGCCAGTCCCAGCGCGACCGTCGCGCCGGCGACCACCAGCGAATTGATGATCGCCCGCCCCAGCGAGCCGGTGGCGATCGAGGTCAGGTTCTCGAGCGTCGCCGGCTCGGGAACGAACGTTTGCCAGCCCAGGGACCGGAACGTTCCGACGACGTCGTCGCTGGGACGAAGGCCGGCCGAGACTATCCAGGCCAGCGGCACCATCCACAGCACCGCAACGGCCGCGACCATTACCGCCAGCAGGGTGCGGCCCCAGGACGGGAGTTCCCGGCTCATCCTGAGGCCCTAGCGGCGCTCGCCGAGGAGGCGGAACTGGATGCCGACGATTACCGCGACCAGCGCGACGAGGACCGCGATCTCGGCTGCGGCCAGCCCCCGGTTGTTGAATATGAAGGCCTGCGTGTAGATCTCGTACATGACAAGGTCGGTGCTGCCGGCGGGGCCGCCGCGGGTGAGGATCTGCACCGGCACGAACAGCAGGAAGTTCGCCACCGTGGCCGCCACCAGCACGAAGCTGAGCTGGCGCCTGACCATCGGCGTGACTATCGCGGTCAGGCGGCGCAGCCAGCCGGCCCCGTCGATCGCCGCCGCCTCGAGGATCTCGGCCGGGACGTTCTTGATGCCCGCCACCAGGAACGTCATCCAGTAGCCGACTCCGATCCAGGAGGCGATCACCATAATCACGAACGGGGCCTGGTCGGCCGAGGTCAGGAATGGCTGGTCGGGCAGGCCCACCATGGCCAGCAGGCTGTTGACGAGTCCGTCGGCGGGGCGGAACCAGACCCCCCAGACGATCGTGGACACCGTCGGCGGGACCGCCATCGGCAAAAAGATCAGCGTGCGCCACAGCCCGACCGCGGGCAGGCGCTGCGCCAAGGCGACCGCGAACAGGTAGGAGATGAGCACCTGGGCCGGGTTGATGATCGCGTTGAACACGACCGTGGTCAGGACCGAGTCGCGGAAACCCTGCGAGGTGGCCAGCCGCGCGTAGTGGGCCAGGGTCCAGGCGCCGTCATCGCGCAGGCTGTCAGCCAGGGTGTCGAGCGTGGGCACGATCCGCGTGAGCAGGAGCATGCCGAGGGCGGGCGCGAGGAAAAGGAATGCGCCGGCGCCGGCCGGCCACCGGGGTTGGCGCTTGCGCACCGCGCCCGGTGACCTACGAGTCATGTTTTCGAGCTGCTAACCGGGGTAGGGCATCAGTCCAGCGCCGGCGCCGGCGCACGCACCGGTCCGGCATGCGTTGATCCAATGCCCGCTGGCCATCAGAGGTTGGCCAGCGCTTCCGATAACTCGGACTGGGCCGCGTCGAGCGTGGCGCTTACATCCTGGCCGTTGCGGATGTCCTCGAAGGCCCGCGTCATGATCTCCTCGAAGACGATGTAGCCGATGCTGCGCGGCCTAACGACGGCAGTGTTGGCAAGTTCATGCTCGACCAGTTCGCCGGCCGTCGTCCCGCCTTCGCCGCCATCCCAGGGAGGGGAGCTGACGAAGGACGCCATCGCACCGATCAGGGCCGGCGGGGCCACGTCGACGGTCAGGAACACCTTGCCACCGGTTTCGGAGGTGGTCACCCAGGACGCGAAAGTGGTCGCCGCATCGGCGTTGTTGCTGTTCGGGTTAACTCCCAGCGACAGTGCGCCGGTCGGCGTCACCGCCGAATGGCCCTCGAAGTACGGGTGCGGCGCCATCCCCAGCTCGAAGTCGAGCGGTGCGAAGAGTTCCCAGATGCCGCCCCAGTGGGTGCCGCCGAGATAGAAGGCAATGTCGCCGTTGGCGAACGCTCCGCTGGTTTCTCCCGGCGGCATGCCGCGCGGGGCGACGCTGTCGTCAGCGAACAGGCCGGCGTAGAACTCCATCGCCTCGACCCAGCCGTCGTTGTTGACGTCCGCTTCCAGGTTTCCGTCACCGGTTAGCCCGCTGCCGCCGCCGAGCGATTCGATCAGCGGCTGGAGCTGGTAGAAGCGACTCACCTGGTCGAACATGAAGCCATAGGTCGCACCACCATCCTGGGCCTGGTGAGCAAGATCAACCAGCTCGGCCCAGGTCATCCGCTCGTCCGGGGACGTGGATGGGTAGGCGATGCCGGCCTGGTCGAGCAGCGACTTGTTGTAGTAGAGGATCTGGGTCGAGGTGTTCAGCGGCAGGGCCATCAACGCGCCGTCGACCTGCGAGGCGGTCAACGCGGTGTCGACCCATCCCGCCCCGGACCCGTCCACGGCGTCGGAGAGGTCAAGCAGGAAGCCCTGGTGCGCCAACGCGGCCACTCTCGGCTGGTCGGCGATGTAAACGTCGGGGCTGTCGCCGCCGTTCTCCAGGCGACTCTGGATCACCTGATTGAGTTCGCCGAACGGGACCGACTCGTATTCCACCGTGATCCCGGGGTTTTCTTCCTCGAAAGCGGCAATCAAGGGAGCAACGCCCTCGGCCCCGTAGAAGCCCAGGAACGAGATCGTAGTCGGTTCCGCAGCTGGCGCAGCCGGTTCAGGAACTTCTGGTTCTGGCGCAGCGGCCGGTTCGGGAGCTGGTTCGGGAGCCGCCGGGGCGGCTGCGGGTGCGGGCGCCGGTGCGTCGCTGGCAGCAGGCTCATCGCCATTGCACGCGGCCAGGCCGATCGCCAAGACCGCGGCGAACAGGAGCGCGACCGTCGCCGTTCGAATCCGGTACATAGTTTTCCTCAACTCACACCCCCCAAAGCCATCGGTCACCACGAGGCGACCCCCACAGACTCCGCCCATGTTAATCGCCGATGCCGCGCAAGGGCCGCCGCAACCTTTGTCGAAATTGACCTGGACGGGTGGCCGGTCTGCGAGCCGGGAACCCCATTCAGGTGATCTGTCTGGGCAAAGTTCCACTTCAATCGGATCGAATTTGCGGCCGGCGCGTCCCGACCCGCGAGCCGGGCGGGCTTGACTTACGGTTGCACTGAATCGAGTTGCAGAGGCCGAATCGCTGATCGAGTGCCATCAGTTGGTTGGCGGCGGATTCGATCAAATTGCTCTTGGGTCGATTGACTTGGAAAGCATGAAAAATCTAAACGGGATTGAGAATTTACATGCTTTTGTGGAGCTCTTGAGGTATCACCGAGCGGGACATTTCGCCGATGATGCTCAATGTGTGGTTAAAGCGCTCCGAATCGCTTGAACATTCGGTTGTCGTAACTGCAAGGGCAATTGGCGCCGTGAATAATCCGACCGCGCACACATCAAGTACTACAGATTGGCGAACTTGTCGGATTTACCTCAGATTACCGGTAGATTGGCGTTTAGATATTTCGGATTATCTGAAGTGCCTCGGACTGGCTCTCACGCGGTTGAATTCAGTGCATCGTGGGAACGATGGGCGATGCGTTCCCACGGCTTAGCTCAAGGTGTTGTTGAAACCTTGACATCGGAAATTCCCAACGGGCTTGCGCGTTTGAGGATTCGCCAACCGTCGCACGTCCGCGCCTCCAAACGTTTCAATATCATTTAGCCACTGACGATGCGGCCTTGCCAGCGCAATCAGAATTGGTTTCAAATCGGCCTACCAATCGAGTAACGCAAGTTCCGAGTCATCGGTATGCAGCTGTCCAATAATCAATTGTCATTCCAAAAATAGACTGAAATTGAATCTCGATCACCCTTACTCGACCCCTTCGGGTGAGATTTATCAGGCATCGTCAGCTCACCGTGGCGCGCCGACCCAATCAAAGTCAGTGTGGACCATTTCAATTGCCGAAGAATTGAGTTGTTTCTTGGCGGCTAGCCAAAACACTTGGGGTTCCTCAGTCCAATTGTGGGGTCAATTCAATTGCGGCCGTAAGTTATTGCCTTTAGGCAAAAACGTCCACCTTGAAGACCTATTCTTCGCGAGATTTATTCGAAAAACTACTCAGCGCATTTGGCATGGATTCCCAGCTGATTATCGCCGAAGAAACCAAGATATACCGCCAAAGGACGTTCTGCTCCGGTGGCTCGATGATGGCCTGCTACGCAAACATCAAATCTCCAAAATATCTGCTGGCAAGCGATGCAGGCTCTAAGAATCACCATCCCTGGCGACTATTGGGACGTTCAAATTTACCGAGGTCGTTTGTACCTGTGGACCATGGACGGGGCAGTCAAAACCATTGATTGGGACAATTTGATAGAGACAGTCGCCCAAACTGCCATGAGTTCTTTTGCAATTCGGTTTGGATTTTCGTTAGGTGCGTTTTTGTATAAACAACACATGAACGAGTTGCTCGCTGATCGTGAGTTCAGGAATTGGGCATTGGAGCGATTTGCGCTTCAGCGGGAACAGCCAATCGTTGTAAGCGAGATTGATTTAGAGAACCTAACGATCGACCGGCAAATGGTGCGCATGCCCCGATTGCCAACTGATTCGCTCATTTACGACAGAGTTCTATATGCGGCAACTGACGAGGGCATTTGGAAGGCAACAATTGGGCGAGGGACTGTTCATTCCATCAGTACTCGCACCACACAGATTAGCGATTTTCATGCGGTTGGGTTGGCGGCACGTGGGCATAAGATCGCGGCTGCGGCTTCTGGAGACGGATTGTTTCAAATATCAGTTGAGAATCGATCGGATTTGGAAGAAGCGCGCCAAGTGTCTGCCCGGCACTGCGAATCGGCTGATTGGGTATTTCAGAGTATCTTTGGGAGCTCAACCTTGGATGGTGGGTTTCTTGTTGCGCGGTGTTGGGTTCGTGAGTCCAATGCCGCTTCAGCGAGGAACTCAGATTGGAGCTTGTTGGATGTTGGCGTATTTGACGAAGGGGATGTATCCGGCACGTTAGTGGATCCGAGATTGAGCTGGGCATATTCGGAAAAAATTTACTCGGTGAGCGATCATGAAATCACTGCGACGAAATTTACCCAAAAGAATGTTCCAATCGGGATTGACGCGGCGTCCGTTCCGTTGGGTAAATTGGAATTGGAACGGAAGTTGGATACTCCAATTGCGGGACATGTCGGATTATTTGGCACGGTAGTCGAAAATCTCGACGGACTGGTAGTCATTGAAAGTGATGAAACCCAGTCTCACATTTCAGGGGAAATTACACGGTGGCGGAAATTTCCGCGGGCAAGGAATTATGAGAACCACCTTCATGTGATATTGGAAGATCGCCTAGATATTTACGGTTTCTATGGCGATTTTTTTGTTGAACAAGACAAAAAGAAATTCGGAATTGAATTTCGTGACGAAGCCGAAGAATCAATATACCCGTGGTGGGCTTTTCGCTAATTGCCCGTCGCCTTCCGATTGTCAAATCTTTCCGAACGCCATGCTTGGACCGTCAAATTCGACAGCAAAGTGATTTTCTTTGCATGCAGGCGTCAACCCTAGTGATGCATGATCTCGCTTTGCGTTTGAGGCGTCGCAAACGGATGTCGTGCTTGAGTAATGAGATGGTGCTTTCGGGAGGGATGAGTTGATATTCTTGGCGACGATCGTTTCGCAGTCGGACCTCGACCTTAAGGATTGCAAGTGATTGAAGCCTTTATTGGGGCTCTGAACGACTACGCGCCGTTATTGTCGGCAGCGGGAACTGTCGCAATCGCTTTTTACGCGCGCGCATCCCTTCGGATAACGCGCCAATTGGCTGAAGACAATCGGGCTTTGTTGAAAGCGAACACCGAACCCGAGATGTTCGTGTACATGGAGATCGACCGCCGGACTGGGTATTTGGTAAACCTTGTGTTTGAGAACATTGGCAGCGGCCCCGCTATCGACGTGTCCTTTGAAATTGACGCGCACCCGGCGGATTTTCGCGTTCACAATGTTCACGCGGTTGAAGCACGTTCGAATCGCAAGCTGCAAAGTGCGATTCCCCAAGGAGGAAAGTCAAAAATCTTCTTTGCAAACATCGATGACCTGATGGGCAGAGGCGACGACGCCCCGCTAGAACCCTTCGACATAAACGTTCGGTATTCAAATTTGCGCAACAAAGAAATGGAGACCGGCCCGATTAGCCAAGACGTGGCTGGATTCGAAGGGGCGCTTGCGGGCAGGTCGGCGGAGCAACAAATGACATTGGAATTAAACAGACTGAATAGTTCGGTCAAATCTTTCAGGTTTGAAGTCACCCGTTTACGGTCGGCAGTGGTGAATGGATTTGAAAAATTGGCGGGCAAGCCGACCCCACCCGACGAATGAGAAGGGAATCTTGATGTTGATTTCGCCGGAAGCCGAATCATTGTTGTTGGATGCAATCGCGCACAACAGCGACATCGAGCGCCATGCTTTCATTGGAGGAATCGAAATAAGCGTTAATGGTGAAGCATCCAGAAACAAGGTTGGGGACCGCAAGTCGAGTGCGCTTTGGGATGCTGGGCTTAATGACTTGATTTTTGTGGGATTGATTGAAGCAGTGTCACCGCTCGGCAGCTATTACTCTGTCACACGGGAAGGTTACTTGTTCGCTGAAAACTTAGACCCTGCCGAAAAGGATGTACGCAGTGAGAAGTGGGGTGGGAAGATTCGCTGGACCGTCGAAAGACGCTTGGAATTGCTTTCGGAAGAGGCTACAGCACTGTTGAGTGCGGCAGTCGAACATGATGAAGACATTCTTTGTATTCGCGTATTGGCTGGTACCCAGATCTTTGTGCAATCGGATGGCTTGCAATACAAACTCGGCGATCGTCGTTCGCAAGCAAATTGGGAAGCAGGATTGAAAGATTTGGAAAGCGCTGGGTTTGCGCACCCTCTTGGAATTCAGCAACAGGTGTTTTTCGTCTCGCGTGAAGGATACGTCGCCGCTGAATTGCTAAAGCAATCCACTTAATGTGCAGATTGAAGGAAGCCGCTTCCTGACTTTGCATAGCCTCTGAAGGCAATGTCTTCGATTCGGAGTTCGTTGAGGCCGAATTGCCGTATTTCCCCATTGGCTGCGGGCCCTATCCGGTAAGTGATTGGCTCCTAGTTCCTGAGTTGGGGGCAATTTGGAGATCAGCGCAAGTGCCTGACGCGAATTTTCAGCTGTCACTGGGTTGCTTGGATTACTCCCGTCGAAAATCTACGACTCCTTGCACGCGATTGCCAAAGCAGCCAGATACAAGACATAAATCAGATTATCGAAAGTGCCCTGAGTCCTCTAAATCAACCGAAAGGGATTTTTTGCCTCAATCTTCAATTGAGAATTCACCCCAACAGTGTTGGGTTAGGTGAAGCATAATTTGGATACCCCCTTAGCGATAGCACCGCTAGGCCGACGCCCCGAAAGGGGCGTCTCTTTTTTTGGGCACCTACGTGAATTGCTTGTATCCGCGCCATTAATCGAGATTCGGGTGCGCCAGACCAAAATTGCGCATTTTTGTATTCGCTAATTTTTTCGTGAAATCTGAGCCAATTTCGACTATCGCTCCTATTGATACTGGACGGTTCGTTGAAACGGAACATTTCGCGATTCTGCTCAAACTCAATTGCGGTTAGGCGTGACACAGATGTGTTATGCACTGATCCAATATTTGTCGGCCGTCGGGGCGAATTTTTCGAATTCGACCAACTCACTCGCAATTTCTGACCACTCCTCGCCCTGGACATGTTGGCGCCTGGGCTTGAGTCGAAGCGAAACTCCGTGCGGGACTGACCTCGATGGCCCAAGATCGTAGTGCTACCAAATTGGCGAATTTTCCCGAACGCGGATTCGATAGTCGCGAATTCATCCTCCACAAGCAGATTGAACTCGACACCGCGGTCGGCGAGGACCTCAGGTTTAAGAATGGTGCGAGCATTCAGGTTCGTCGCTTGGGCAGAGTCCGGCAAGGATTTCGTCCATTTCGGTCGCTGAGCGCCCAATGAAGCTGCTCATCACCGGTGGCGGCGGCAGCCTCGGACGCTGGGTCGTCGAGGAGTTGCGGAGCGACCACGAGGTAGTCGTCGCGGGCCTCGGGGAGGCGCCGCCGGGTTCGGTGTGGCCGGGCGTGCGTTACGAGCAGGTCGACCTCACGGATGCGGAGGCGGCGGCAAGCGTAGTGGACGGCGCCGAGGCGATCGTGCACCTGGCTGCGATCCCTTCGCCGATTGGGCGCGAGCCCGAGGACGTCTTCGCCAACAACATGATCAGCGCGTTCAATGTCGTGGAGGCGGCGATTCGACAGGGCGCGCGGAAGGTGATCTACAGCAGCAGTGGTTCGGCGCTCGGTTTCGCCTTCCGCTCCCGCAACATGGTTCCGGACTACATGCCGATTGACGAGGAGCATCCGCTGCGCCCACAGGACGCATACGGCCTCTCCAAGTGGCTCGGCGAGGAAATCCTCGAGGCGGCGACGCGCCGCACGGGCATCCGCACGATCGTATTGCGGCCGACCACAGTCGTTGCCCCCGAGGATTACGCCGAGCGCGTGCCGAGGATGCTCGATGACGGCGCCGGCACTCTCTCATACGTCGACGCGCGCGACTTTGCCCGTGCCGTGCGGGCCGCCCTCGCCAACTCCGAGATTGATCACGACCGTTTCTTCATTACCGCCGATGACGCGTTGAGCCGGGAGCCGCTTGCCGTCGCCTTTCCGCGTCGTTTCCCTGGCAGCGAAGCCGTTTGTGTCGGCCTGAAAGGGACCGAAGGACCGATCAGCTGCGCCAAGGCGAAGCGCGTCCTCGGATACCGCCCGCAGCACAGCTGGCGCACCGAGCTGGCGTAGGCGGTTCAGCGACCCGCTTGCCCAACGCCTTCAACCTGATGACCGAAGGAATCTTGGACCCGCGGCTGATCTTGCTTGAATCCGGCGAGGATTGATGCGGTTGGTGTGCGCTGCTACTTAAGGCGCGGCCTGGGCGGTGGTCCTAAACGAAGTAGTCGCCAGCGTACGGCTGGAAGCGCCGGAACGATTCGGCGTGTTTGCAGCCTGCCAGCCCACCGATGCCGGAGGCCTCGACGCCTCGCGCCGCCGTGTGCGGCGGCCAACGATCGTGCAGGCCCGGCTGCGACACACGGAAGCAGCTCAATGCCTCGTGCTTCTGTTCGATCACCGAGCTGATGTCGATGTAGGTGTCCGGCACATAGCCGAGGATCGGCTGGCTCAGGATGTCCGGCTCGAAGTGGAAGATCTTCGCGCGCGGCAACGCCTCGCCGGCCATAGTCGCCTGAGCCCGGGCAAGTCCGACAGCGTGGATCACAGTCTCGGCGACGGTCTGATGATCGCGGTTGGTTGGCTCGTAGGTCCAGTGCGTGAGGATGATCTCGGGGCGGAAGTCGCGGATCTGGTCGACGTACAGCTGCATCCGCTCCTGGTCTATCACCAGCGGGTTGTCGTCCAGATCGAGGAACTCGATCTCCACGCCCAGCGTGCGCGCCGCCGCCTCGGCCTCCGAGCGTCGTATCGCCTTTATGGACTCGACGGTCGCGCCTGGTTCCTTCCAGCGGGGCGCGGATTCGCCACGCTCGCCAAAGGTGGCGCTCACGACTTTCACGCGCGCGCCGGCCTGGAGATAGCGGATTGCCGTGCCGCCGGCGCGGAAGCAGTAGTCGGCGGCGTGCGCACCGAAAATCAAAACGCTCGCGTCGGGGCCAAGCATGTACTCTCCCTCCTACCAGTCGCCGACGCTGCCGTCGGCGAGCACCGGGTGAGCAGTATCGCGGCCTCGGAACGGGTAGCGCTCGGCGATTGACTCGTCGAATCTGATGCCGATGCCCGGCGCCTGCGGCAGGTCGACGTAGCCATCCGTTAACACCAGCGGCTCGACCAGCATCTCGTCCCACAGCGCGTCGCCGCCGATCGGGATCATGCTCTCCTGGATGATGAAGTTCGGCGTGCAGGCGGCGACGTGAAGGCTTGCAAGCGTAACGCCGGGCCCCCGCGGGTTGTGCGGGGCGATGCCCATGAAGTAGGTTTCCGCTGCCGCCGCGATGCGGCGCGTCTCGGAAATGCCTCCCGCGTGGCCGACGTCCGGCTGCAGCACCGCGACGGCCTGCGACTCGATCGTCCTGCGAAAGTCCCAGCGGCTGTACATCCGCTCGCCCGTGGCGAGCGGGACGTTAGTCGCCGCCGAGACCAGCAGCATCGCATCGAGGTTGCGAGGCGGCACCGGTTCCTCGAAGAAGAGCAGGTCCAGTTCCTCGAGGGCGTTGGCGAGCGCGATCGCCACGGTGGGAGTCTGTTTGCCGTGCGCGTCGACCATGATCTTCATGTCATCGCCCACGACATCGCGGATGGCGGCAACGTTCTCGTATGTTTCCCGCACCTTCTTGCTGTCGCTGATCCACTCCGCCGTCCCCGGAATCCCGGTCTTGAAGGCGCGGTAACCCTCCTCGACGCGCTGGTGCGTGCGGTCGACGATCTCCTCGCGGCTGGAGCCGCCCGGGTGGGTGTAGAGCAGGATGCGGTCGCGCACGGCTCCGCCCATGAGGCTCCAGACCGGCACGCCGAAGCGCTTTCCGGCAATGTCCCACAGTGCCTGGTCGATGGCGCTCTGGGCGGTCATCAGGATCACGCCGCCCCGCTGGAAGCTGTTGCGGTAGAGCACCTGCCAATGGCGCTCGATCAAGGCATCGTCCTGTCCGACCAGGTACTCGGCGAAGTCCTCGACGGCGCCGGCGACGGCCCGCGTCTTGTGCGGGACGGTGCCTTCGCCAAATCCCTCAAGGCCGTCGTCGGTGCGGATCCGCACGATCATCATGTTGCCCAGACCGCCGGCACCCTGCCCGAAATCGACCATGAACGGCCGCACTTCGACGATGCGCGACATCGTTCCTCCCCGCTTCAGCCCCGGATTGATCCGGGCCTGTTGCCAAACCCAGTTTCGCGACAGTCTACGCGCCTGTCCGGCCCAAAAGACCGGAGCGCGCCGCTTCCTTGAGTAGGGTGTCCACCGTTCTAATCGCTGATGTCATGCTGGCGAATCGAAGTCATGGCGGTACGTACCCGATCGCGCGATATCCCGACAGGCGGCGCCTAAACATCCCAGCCAAAGTAGGGTCGTTAACGTCCGCGTAATCGTAGATGCGTGGTTCTGACTTGCCCGGATGAGGACGATTCAGCCGGCCCGCGTATTGCACTACCACTCCGCGTCCCGAAATCGGCATTGTCAGGAAGAGAGTGTCGAGGCGAGAGTCGTCGAATCCCTCCCCGATGAACCGGCCAATGGCCAACAGCACTCGGGACTCGCTTTCAGGAATGGCGGCCAGAGACGCCAATGTCCTTCGGCGTTCCTTCGCTGTCGCGCCGCCCTTCAATACGAAAACATGTTGAGCAATCCCATTTAACCGGTTCTTGAGCAGCTCCAGATGATTTCGACGTTCGGTGAGCACGATCGGCGACCTTCCTTCCGAAAGTGCCTGCACAACGTCTCTTGCGATCAGATCGTTGCGACCGGCGTCAGGGCCCAGCGCTGTAAGCAGCGTCTGGACTGGCGGATCCGGATCAATCCCTCCGTATTCGAATTCGGTCTTGCGGATGATGAGCTTGCGCTTGACGTGCGGCCCGGCCGCCAAGTGGTCCGCTTTCGATTCCCAGACGATCGGCCCCAACCGCATTTGATAAATGCGTTCAAGGCCGTCTTGCCTTTTGGGCGTCGCGGTAAATCCGGCCACGTAACGGGATCGGACCTGGGCAAGCACGCGTTCAAACGAGAACGCGGAGCCGTGGTGACACTCGTCAACGATTACCTGGCCGTACCCGTCGATTTCATCGCTTACCTGGCCCATGCGAAACATGCTCTGAAACATCGCAACGTCAATGAATCCCGTCTTCCTGCGGATTCCACCGCCGATTTGACCGATTTCCCCCGTGATCGATTCCCAGGAACGCGGCAATGCGATTGACCCACTGGTCCAGCAGGTACTGTCGGTGGACTAGCACCAACGTATTGCGCCCGCGGTCTGCGATAAGACTGATGCCAACTACCGTTTTTCCAGTGCCGGGAGGCGCCACCAGGATCCCGGCTTCGCGGCCGGCCAGCGCCCGCTGCGAATCGACCTGGGCGGGCGAGAGGAGACCCCAGAACTTCACGTTGATCTTCTGGCCGGAATCGCGCTGGTCGGAGATTTGCAGGTTCGTACCGCATGATTTCAGCAATTCTGAGGCGGCTTCGGTACATTCGCGCGGCAACTCGAGGTGGGTCCCGCTTTCGCCAAAACAGCTGATCACCCGCGGGGTCCGCGCAACCGAAAGCCGCATCCGCTCGCGTTTGTAAAACTCCGGATTATGGAAAGCGGCCAGGCGTTTGAGGCTGGAGAGGACTGACGATGGCAACCCGGCCTTCGACACCCGGAGCATTGAGTCAAGCACCGCCTCAATTTGGGCGGGCAATTGCACGCCTGACAGATCCGGTTTCGCGGCAGTAACCGAAAACCTTCCCTGGTCTCGCGACGGTACCGGCTGACCAGTGCCAAGGCCGAGCACCTGACCCGATCGGAGCGCTCGCTCGGCGATTTGCTCAACCTGCGGCGCCGGCATCCGCTCGATCCCGGCCAGGAACTTCCATTGGTCGGGGAATGCGACAAAGTCGTCATCGACGAATACAGAGTTACCGTACTTCCGGGGTTCATGCTGCAAAGGCAACGCGATCAGGTTTCCGAACCCGCCTTTCGGCATGCTGTCCTGATTTGGAAACAGTCGGTCGTAGGAGGCGAAATCCACGGAATGTCGGGCTGAAATAGCCTGGGTGATCAGGTAGCTGCCCATGCGGCGTGCATGATTTGCAGCGACCGGCTGATCGAAAAATATCCAGGCATGGCCGCCGTTGCCGGATCGCGAACGCTCGATTGCGACCGGCACACCTTCCGCCCGGCAGGCTTCCCTAAAAGCGGAGATGTCTCGAGTCCAGTTTTTGCCATCGAAGTCGGCTGCCAGCAACCAACAGCTGTTGTCGGGCAGCAGTGGATAAAGCCCAACTACCTCCGGTCCGGCAAGGTGTGAATAGGCGGCCTTATCGTCCATCGGCAAAAATCCCTGATTGGTGCAACTGCCGCAGGGGACCTCTCTGATGTTGCATATGCCTGGTTTGAACTTGTTCTCGCACGCCGGGGAGTATCCGGACCTGCCGTCGCGGGCCTCCCACTCCAAGGCGAAAAGATCTGCTCGCCCGCGAAACAGCGAAAGGAACAGTCGGATCCGCCCGGCAGCGGTGCCGGGTGCGACCGCCGAATCGCAACCACGATCGATTTCTGTTTTCCGCAGCGTGGCCAAATCCTGGCTCAATCGGGCCAGCTCAGTCCGGGCCGTGGCGATTTGACCGGTCAAGTCCGCGACCAGGCTTTTCTTTTCGGTGATGGCCGTTTGCAGCGCTTCTCGCTTGCTTGGCCTTGCGGGATCCGACTTGGACTTTGCAACGCTCATCGTGGCGCTCGGTAGTAAAGGTTGAAACCCTCAGCGAAGACGCTGGTTTTCAAAACCCACTTTTCATAAACAGAGGCCGCCCGGAAGGCGGCCTCAACCCTAGCGCCTAAGCGGTAGGGGCTGTGTGCCGAAATATACCACCGTTCTTGGTTTTCTCCTGTGTCCGCGTGCAGCACATCGACGATGCGCAGCTGTGAACGAGGGGTTATTGCCTTCCGTTTCTCGGACAATCTTGGCCGCGCGGTCAGTTATTGCACCATCCAAATCCGGCGTCAATTGCCCGTTCCGTCAAGCAATCTAAATTCGAATGATTGAAGGGCTCAGCGCACCTAGGACTTCGCACCTTGCGGCGGCAACGCGCGTGCGAACAAATTTGCCATCATGACTTTCTGACGCTGTATTCACCGAATTGATTCTCATCGTCGCAAATCTGTCAATTTGAGCGAAGGCTGCACCTGCGAACACTGTCAACGAACACTTGCCAGGAACTGAATCGAATCTATCTGGACATCAACTCCCCCCACCGGCGTCATTCTCCGGTCTATCTGACTGAATCAACCAACCGGCGTCGTCGGCGGGTTTCCTGGATAGTCGCCGCTACGAGCGCGCCGCCATCCTGTGCCGCGGCCCACGTCGAACCGGTTAGATTACCAATCACCTCGCGCGACACGTCCAGCTGGCCCATCACGGCCGACTGCTCCTCTTCTGAAAGCGAATCCCAGATTCGCTTGCTCGTCGTCAGAACGTAAATGGACCCTCCAGCCACCGCGATTGGAATCAGGATGGGGGCGCCCAGCGAAACGACTCCCACGCTCGCGGCTCCGGCGGCCGCGGCTGTCAACGCGCAACCGGTCAATCCAGTTACAGCGACTGACTTGGCGGTTTCAAGCAACGCCTCTTCAGTCGTTCTGATTCCATCCAAAACTGGGCGTCTTTGCTCGGCCGCAGCCACCGGCAATTCCATTACCGCGCCGATTACGCACCCTTGAGCGGTCTGGGCCAATATGCCGGGGCCGGCCACTTGCAACGTCGCGCCGGCATTATGGGCGTTGGCACGGATCAGCGCCGCCGCGCTGATGTTTTTCGATCCGCGGGCCAGGTTCCATTTGGATTTTTCCCAAATCAGATTTTTTGCGTCTGCGGCCCGGCCCGGGTTGTTTCTCACTGACTCGATGTGGCTGACGTGGCGCGTTCTTGCGAATTCCTCCATTGCCTCCTTGCCAGCCGCCCGTACGCCGGGCGGCATCCTATCGGCCAGCGCCAACGCCGTCAATGTGCCGGATCGAGCGCGCTGGTTCAAGGCCGCAGCCCGCTGCCCGAGAACTGCGGGCAAATCGTCCAGTTGAGAGACTGATTGCCGGACCAGTTGAATCAGCGGAGCCGGCAGCGCTGCAGCCACTGAAGCCACTCGGTCCAGCAATCCAACATCATCCGATTGAATTTGCGGTGCTTGGTCAATTGCCAGTTGGTCAGCGCGGATCTTCGCTTCGATCTCGGCCCGACGCTGGCGCACCTCCTCGATGCGGCGGATTTCGGCTTCGAGCCGTTCGGCTTCAGCCCACGTGGCGGTTTCCGCTTCGGATAGAGCCTGCCATTCCGCCCGAGCATCGGGCAGTATTGCGACCAACTGGCCCCAGCGATCGGCACCGGATGGTGAACTGCACGCGTCCAGCACCCGGCGCGTTAATCGGCTGGGCAGCTCGCCGCGGTAGTCGGCGGCGATGCTGGCGATTTGCGCTTGCTCGCAGGCGGCACTTACGATCTGTTTGCGCGCGGCCCTACTGTTCTGTTCAGCGATGACCTTGGCGCGATTCAGTTCAGCTCGGCGCGCGATTTCGTCGAGTATTTCTTCTCGCCGTTGCTCTGCGGCCCGCTCCTCGGCTTGCTGACGGCGGATTTCGGCGACCCTGTTGGCTTCGGCCAGGCGCAATTCCTCCTGTGCGGGAAACGCGGCGCGCTGCCGGGCCGCCGATGCCGCGCCCGGTGATTGAGCCGGTGCTTTGGCTGGAATGGGCGCGGGAGCAACGGCCGGAACGGCCGGAACGGCCGGCACAGCGGCCACTTGGGTGCCGGCTTGCGGGTCGGGAATCAATGGCGACTCTGGCGTCGCCTCGTTCGCAGAACATGCAACCAGCAACAGGCCAGCCGCAATGAAAAAGAGAATCCGCACTCGTCACCCCCGATCGGAGGTCGGCGCGGATAAATCGACGCTCAATAGGGGTGTGATTTCCAACAGCTCCTCCGGCGAGAGCCTCTCCTGAAGAAACGCCAGCAGATCGTCCTGCCTAGGCTGCCCGAAAACCATACGATACACAGCCAGAGATCGCTTCAAGCTGTCGAAATGGGACGCGTCTCTGCTCAGTGGCAATGCCGGCACGTGGCGTTCGATGACCGCACCTTCCGCCAGCGGGAAGATCCAGTATGGAACTAAACCTGAATCGGACGAGGATTGCTCGTGCGCAGCCTCGAACATGCCCCGCCAAGCGTCGCTTGACCTCTGGGACATCACGTCGTATCCGAATTTGGCCGCGACGTTCTTGCGTACGGCAAGCCCCTTGAAACGGTGCACGCGGCCTTCGCGCTGTTCGAGATCGACCGGATTCGACGGCAGATTCCAGTGCATGACGGCGTGGCAGTAAGCGTGGAAATCCAGACCTTCCTGACCTACCGAAGTCGACGCCAGCACGAAGGGCCAGAATGGCGAATTGAACGCCTGGCGCACTTGTCCCTCGCGAGCCCCGGCTGTCCCGTCATCGCGTTCCTGGGTGCCGAATCGCATCGCGAAGTGATTGCGCATACGGTGGTTTTCCAGGCGGACCTCTTCGCCTTCGGGACGCAGTTCCTGCACGCGCGGAGCCCCGGTCCGAATGGTGAGGGCTGCCACGATAGCCGTCGCCAACCGGTCCCAGGCAACTTCGTGACTGGCGGCGAAAAGTCCTTCCAGGTCGCGCAGCGTGTGCGCGTATTCGTCCAGTACCGCCTGCAGGTTTCCTGCGACGCAGTAGGCCACCACTTGTTGCCAGTACGGAACCCCTGAATCCTCGGGCGCCTCTCCGCGGATCAGCGCCATCGCCTCCGGGAGATTGAACAGAGCGCGGAACCCCCAGGCGATGCGCGCGGCCGCATCGCGCGACTCAACCGCCTCGACTGAATCAGTTCCCGACGCTCGGGTGACCGCCCTTAAGGCGCTGGTGGCCGGGCCGGCGACCGACCGCATGGCCAGGACTTGCGCAAGATCCGGCGGCGGACGGCCAAGGCGTGGCCCGGTTCCGGGTTGGCGCCATTCGTCGACCAGCGCCTTCGCCCGTCCGACATGATCCGCCCAGCGAGAGTCGTCTTCGCCCGCCGATGCATCCCCGTCCCAATATTTGGGCAGATCCCTTCTGCCAAACCATTTCAGGGTCGAGTCGCGGTGTCTTTCGAGGTCAAGCAGAATCGGGGCCGCCCAGTACCAGCTTTCGTCCACGTGCGGCGCATACAAGTAGGGCGCCGTCAACTTTTCAATGAGCGGCTTGATCTGTTTTTGGGCGTGGTCGATGGCGTCCTGTGAGGTCATGGCGCCCGGTCGCGCGTTCAGCGGATCGCCCAGTTGGGCGAGGCTGGGGCTCGGGTACAGGATTCCCAACACCGGCATTCCCGAAAGACGCTCGTTTGACAGGGAAAACCGGAGCAGGGGCCTTCGCTTGCGTCGCTCCTCCGGCGTGTTGCGGGCTGAATCCCTGGCGCGCCTGAAGACGTGGCGCTCCACCTCGTAGCTCAATACGCTCGCGATCGCCTTGGGAACGACCTGCCAGCTGGAGAAGATGAGGCGTTTTGAGAATTCCCGCTCGCGGGCGCGCCGCCAGGGTCCGGCCTCCTCGTAATAAGGCAGCGATGGTGGAATCCAGAGGAGCTGCCAGGCTTGACTCTCTGTCATCCAAGTCAGGAGGTTTCGAAGCCGGGCGTTGCCCGGATCCAGTTCCCGGTAGGCCTCGACTACGTCCCACGGAATCGACGCCCGGCCAGACTCGGCCAGCATGCCGGCCAGGTCGATCTCGACCTCGGTGCCCAGCCTGGCGTGGAATTCCGTCTTCAGCTTGTAGTCGTCCATGAAGCTGAGCAGGTACGGCGCCGACTTCCAGTATTCGAGGACCTGCGGTTGCCCAATCCGGCGACCGATCTTTCCGAGCGCCAGGAAGTCCAGGATGTCTTCCTTGGTCAATTTGAGGTCCTCGCAGGGGACCTCGCGCATCATCCCGTCGGCGTCTGGCGATGCTGGCAGTCGTTCGGTGCGCGACATGACCCGGCGAAGCCGCTGCTCTATCTCAGTCTTTATCTCCCTGAGCGGCTCGATCCCGGACTCGATCTGGTAGATCGCATCCCGGTATTTGCCCAGCAGCTGGCGAAACTCCCCGCTCTCCTGCAGATTCGGATCGAGGAACTCGACGGTCCGCAGGAAATCGCGGTAGTGGTCGTCTTCGGCGCTCTCGTGCTGGAGGGTGTACATCCGGTAGGGGGTCGCCGAAAGGAGAAGCATCCGGACGGCGGAGGTGCTGTCCGAGTAGTTAAAGAGCCGCCGGGCCAGCTCGGCGGTGGGGTCATGCCCGTCGAGAAGCTGCTTGAACCGCTGGAATTCGTCCAGGATCACAAGGTCTGGCTGCAGGGCTCCGACGCAGACCTCGGCCAGCATTGAGCGCAGCTTGCCGATGAACCTGATCTGGGGCGAACGATCGCGCCAGGGGACCCTTGGGCGGGCCTGTCGAAACCGCACGCAGAGGTCCTCGTATTGCTCGCGGAAAGAGTCGCCCTCGTCCAGGATGCGCTGCTTGAAAGCCACGGCCAGATCGTCGTCGATCTGTCGCCAGCGCTGGAAGTTGTCCAGCTCCCAGCGAAAGTTGCCCGCTTTTCTGACGTAGCCCTGCAGCAGATTCATCGGCGCCTTGCGCTTGTCCGGCCATACCCGCTGGAGCATGTGGTACAGGAGCACCCGTTCCGCCTGTAACCCCATGCTGCTCTTGAGGTCGAAAGAGGTTCCCGGGGTCAGCGCCAGGTAATTGACCCGGTTGGACTTGAGCCCGTGAATTTCCTGCGGCAGCAGGCCCAGGCGTCCGGCCCTAACGAAGCGATCGGACCCGATCTGCAGGCGCCGGACGTTCTGCCGGGCGATCTGGGCGTTGGAGCAGATGTAGATGATGTCGATCCGATCAACCCGTTCGCTCCCCTCCCAGAGATGGTCCAGCGCCTTGGCGATCAGGCCGCGGGCCACCAGGGTCTTGCCGAGCCCGACTTCATCGGCGACCAGGAAGCGGCGCGAGGAATCCTCGGCCAGGTACAGACGCTCGAAGGCGTGCTCGACGGTGTCGCGCTGGAACCCCTTGAGGCCGGCCAGTATCGCCGCGGTGTCGATGCCCGATCCGCTGCCGGGCGCCCCGGTCACTTGAGCGCCTGCCTTGCCTCCCAGACCGGTCCCCAGATCTGCTCGAGACCGTCGGGCAGCAATTTTTCGCCCTCCGGAGTCTTGCGCAGGTCTTCGATCAGATTCGCGGCCTCGTCGATCCGGGCGGGGTCGCGATCAAGACTTCGCAGCAGCGATTCCAGCAGCGCCGACTGGTCCCAGCCGCCCCCGGATCCCTGTGCGCCGGCCTCCCGGTCGTTCCCTTGGCCCAGAAACGCCGCAAAGTCGGCGCCCTGGCCGGAGAGGATCAGGAAGATCAGCTGCAGCACTCGCCGCCGATCACTGAGCACCGACTGGGTGATGGTCTCGATTCGATCCACCGGGGCCCCGACCATCTCGGCGATGGCCACAAATCGCAGCTTCACTTCGTCCCGGCCTTTGCACAAGCGGACTTCGAAGACGAAAAATCTGGTCAGCGCTTCGAGCGAAAGATCCCTGTAGATTGCTATTTCTTCGCAACTATCCGAGGGCACCACAATCTGCCGGGCAGAGTCCGCCGCCTTCAGCGTCGAAGGCCAGGCCAAAACCTGGGCCGAATCAGGGATCGGCGGGAGGTCGCAGGTGAGGGAGACATCCCAGTGTTGGCCGGATTCGGTGGCGGCGACCGTCGCCTCAAGGCGCGCGGCCCCAATAGCGTAGGCCAGCCGTTCGGCCTTGCGCTTTAACTCATGGTTGTTGTCGCATTTTTGCGGCTTCTCCGAAGGGCAGTATTCCTGCAGGAGCGAACGCAGGGTGTCGTGCCGTGGGTGATCATCCGAACCCAGCAGCGCGTCGATGCCGCAGGCTTTGCGCCCGCCGATCAATTCGATCAGCACCTCCACGTTATGCGAATAGGCCGCGCCGGTGGCGTTGGGCGACCCGGTGAAGAGATGGGCTTTTCGGCTCTTCTCGAAAAGGTAGAGCTTGGCGTGCAGGCCGGTCAGTTCGATCCGGTCCTCGTCAAAGGACGGGCCCTTGGGCTGGGAATCAGATTCCTCGTCACCCGATTCCTGCGCGTCAAGTCCGGCCCCAGGGTTGAGCACGAAGCAAGTCTCGGGCAGCACCGGGTTCTGGGACCGGGCGATCACGTCCGCGAATGACTCCGGGCGGGAGACGAGGTACCTGAGCCCGTGTTCGCGCACGAGCTTTTCGATGGTGCTGGCGACCAGGAAGGGCGATATCACAAGTCCCCGTCCGCCCTTGGGAAACGGCAGTTCGCCCGAACCGCCCAGCCCGAAGTTGTGGATCCTGAAGTCGGTGAAATTTGCAGGCGGGCGCAGATCCACGCGTTCGATTTCATGGGCCATCCGGGCGATGTCGTCGGCAAGTTCGTCCGGTACCGGTCGGGCCGCAAGATTGGGGAGTTCCCGCAGGAATTCGGCAATTGGAGCGTTGCGCTCAAAGCGTTCCCGCCCGGGCGCGAGCCCGCCTTCGAGGGCCAGGCATGTGTCCCACGCCCGCGCGAACGTCAGGTTACGGGACAGGCAGAGCACCCGGTATACGGGCGGGCCGCAGCCGGACTCGAAATTGAGCACCCAGACTTTCGGGTGGAAGATGCCGCCGTCGGTCGGCGGCAAGACCGGGATCACCGATTCCTCGATGAACGCCAGCATCGGCTGATCGGAGTGCGGGACCCCGATCGCACCGGCCTGACAGAAGACGGCGACGTTGCCGGCGTGTTTGCGCAGCGCATGCAGAAGTGCCACCGGATTGGAAATTGGCGAGCCGTCGTCGTCGTGGGCGTCGAAGTAGGTGAATGCAAGCGGGACGGTCAGCAGGGCCATCAGGTCCAGGACGAAGCTGGTTCCCACCGCCCGCCGCAGGCGGTAGCCGGGCGGAGGGCGCAGACCCTCCAGCAGGAGCGTCCGCTCACGGGTTCCGAGCATCATCCCCGTCCTCTGCCAACCCGTCGAAGATGTCGCGCAGCAGCCGCTTGGCCGATCCCCACCGGAAATCCATCAGCCAGGTGCCGGAGGCCCCGCCCCAGAGCTCCAACCGCCGCGGATTGATCATCCTCGCCCGGGACCGCTTGAGCTGGATCTCGCGATCGCGCACCAGGGAGCGCGCTTCGGAGCGCTTGTCGGCAACGGTCCCGGCTCCGCCGGCATTGAGGATCTCGACCCAGTGTTCAACGAATGCCCGGGTCGGATAACCGGGCGACGTACCCGCCGCCATGGCCATTGACCAGACCCGGTCCGGCTGCCAACCATCCAGCACCGGATCGAGGCTGCGGATTCGGTTTGCCCAATCCGCAATAGCTTCTTGGTACTTATCAATCCACTCTTCGTGCTCGCGTAATTCGGCGAGCATGAGGTTGTAGAGAAGCGCCGCGCCCTGCATGACGACGGCGAACCGTTCGGCGTCAAACAGCCGCTCGCGAAGGACTGATGGGACCTCGCGTCGGTTGGCCAGTTGCCAAGGCCGCTCGGCGCCCAAATCCTCGGTGTCGGCGCGGCGCGCCAGCACCGCCAATAGGCTTTCCGGGTGGCGGGCCATGATCTGCTCGCGCAGGTATTGGGCGTCTCCGCGTCGCAAGGCGACCGCGACTCCGCTCTCAGGGAACCCGGTCGGCGGTTCCGGGAGGTGGGGGTGCCAATTCGAGGGCGGCGCACTGCGGCTTTCCGGGTCCTGGGGCATATTGCGGTGTTGCGCGCCGCGGCGGTAGAAACCGTCGAGCGACCGGAAGTAGGTCGAGATGTAACCCCGAAACGAGCGGATCCCCCAGCTGCGAAGACCGTCCCAGTAAACATCGCTGGGCAATCGCTTTAGGGAGTCGCCGGCGAGGCTTCCGAACACGCCACCCCTGTCCGGCCCCGAGCGCAGTAGCCGATTGATGGCGAGTTCCGACCGCCGAGCCTGAGTCCCAGCCTTATCCGATGCAATGCGCTTGCGCTCAAGTTCCTTGTACATCCACGGAACCAGCAGGAAATAACAGGCCCTGGTTTGGATCGTGCTGGTGCCGGGAAACAGGAGGTTCGCGATGCTGAACTGCACGCGCGAGAGCCCGAGCTCGTCAACTGTTCCGGTTTCGCGGAAGAGGTCGATCACCACCATGGCGTCCCTGCGGTCGCGTTCGGAGTAATCGAGCCAGGTCAGCGTTGAAGCCAATTCGTCTCCTTATTGGGACGGCGCGACCCGGTCGCGCCGATTGGCAATTTGATTGGTGTGATCGGTCCGGAAATCACTGGATCGCGACGCTGCCGATACAGTGTATTTGTTGCGGCCAGAACACGGTTGGAGCCTGCCTATCGCGCTTCGTTGCCGCATATGCCATGCCAATATCCCGGACCGGCCGAGTCTCCTGTGCCTCAAGCGCGTGGGCGGTCACCGACGCTGCGGCCAGACACGCGATTAACACAGGCGATTCGCGCTCACGACTCGGAAGACCGGCTTTCCGGTTCAAAGGACACACTCGAACCGCATATGGGCGCCCATGCGGCCAGGAATCCGCGCGCGGCCGGTCGCGGCGGGAAGGGCAATTGCGCGTAGTCGGGATTCGATGGGAGTAAACCTATTCACAATGCGATCAGACGCGTTCGCGAATGACTGGTGTAATGCCGAATCGGAAATCGCGGCGGCGATTAGGCGCAATTTGAGGAGTTCGGTGATGGTAGACGACGAGGCGGGCGGGCAAACCGACGCTGAAGAAGGCAAGGGCCGCATAGCCTTTTCTTCTTCAACGCCGAATCTGATTGCGACGGTGGTAGGCGAGCCGCAATGGATGTCTAGATTGCCGCTTTCGGCCAGTCGGCCGGGTAACACGACCGAAGAACATCGGCCGACGGGATCGGACGAAGCGGACCAGTAGTGGGCCCGATACCGTTTCCCGCACGCGGAATAGCAGATCTCTTCGCCGGACGTTGGGGGCGCACGTTGACGACGCCGAACTTGAAGGTCCGGACAGACTGCTACTTCCGCCCGAATCGTTATCCGCAGATTTCCCGTGGCCAAGCGACCGGGACGTTGGAAAAGGGCTCCGGACAAGCGAAATGAGTGCCGGTCGTCAGGCTCCTGTCCGACCCGTCGGTCGCCGCGCCGGGTTCCCGTAAACGACCGCGCCGTCGGCGACGTCGCGGGTAACAACCGAACCAGCTCCCACGACCGCTTTCGCGCCGACCTTGACCGGCGCGATCAGTGAAACGTTCGACCCGATGAACGCATCGGCGCCGATTACGGTACGGTGCTTATCGACCCCATCGAAATTGCACGTGATGGCGCCCGCACCAATGACCGCGTCGTCCCCCACATCGGAATCACCCACGTAGCAGAGGTGCCCGATAAGCGATCTGGCGCCGATGCGGGAGTTCTTAACTTCAACGCAGTTCCCCACCTGGGCGTTTTCGCCGATTACGGATTCGGGCCTGATCAGCGCATTGGGGCCTATCGAGATGCCTGCTTCGCAGGTCGCGCCCCGAACGCTCGAGGATTCGACCGAGCAGTTTGGTCCCAGGGTCGAATCCTCGATGGTCGAGTTGGGGCCGATTCGACAGTCCTGCCCGACGCGGTTGTTCCCGATCAGGCGGACGCCCCGTTCGATCACGGTCCCGGACTCGATCGACGAGTCGGGAGAGATTTCCACGGTCCCGGGGTCGCGTACGCGCACCCCGGCGCCCATGAATTCGTCAGCTCGCCGCCGGAAGTAGGCGCTCTCGGCCCGCGACAACGAGGCCAGGTCGTCGCAACCGAGCCCTTCGATTAGGTCCCTGATCTGTACCGCGGACACCCGCTTGCCGGCGTCGGTGGCAGAACCGACTAGGTCGGTCAGGTAAAGCTCCCCGGTTTCCGGGTCTTTGCTCAGGTGATTTAGCGCCTGCAGGGACCAGGCGGCATCCAGGGCCATTGCCCCGCAGTTGACCTCGTTGATCGCCAGTTCGTCCGGGCTGCAGCCCGCAGCTTCCTTTATTTGAATTACCCGTCCTTGACGGCGTATCACCCTGCCGCGCGAACCCGGGTTCGGATCGCAGGCGGTCACCAGTCCGATGACGGCTCCGCCCCGCTCCACCGATTCCAGGGCCCGATTCATGGTGGCGGCTTCGAGCAGCGGGTTGTCCGCAAATACCACCAGGATGGATTCGCAAGCGGGATCTATTCGGCCGGCCGCGGCGATCAACGCGGCCGCGGTCCCTCGGGTATGCGGGTCTTGGATTGCAACCTCGATGCCGCGGTTGGTCAGGTCGACCGACCGCTGGTCCGGACTTCGGACAACCAGAGATTGGCACGACCCTTCAATCTGGTCGCAGGCCCGCAGGACGTGTTCGAGCATCGGGATTCCGGCCAAAGGTTCTAGCGCCTTGTCGACGGCCTTGCCCATCCGAGTGCCCTGGCCGGCGGCCAGGACGACGATTGCTCTACGGGCTCCGTAATCGGAAATATCTTCGTCCTTGTCCAGGGGGCAGTCAAACCTGCGCAGCGCGCTGATTGACCGCAGGGGCCGCCCCTAGTCGAACGTAAGCGCGCATCTCCAATTCACATTATCTGGAGGGCTGGACGGCTTGGTGTTGCCTTATGTCCATGCGGCGCGCTTAGCGCCAATGGTCGACGCTATGTGCGGCGAGATGCCAGTCGCCAACTCCGCGGCGGAAACCCGTCGGCGCGGAGTCAAGATCCGAATCGCAGGCGGCTGAAGGGTTTTTTCTTGTCGAATAGCCGTCTCGCCTTGGCCAATCGACATCAGCTTAGTCAGGCTCATGGCGGTCGCGGAGGAGGCAAGTTGGGTTGGATTTGGTCACGCAATCCAGACACCGATGGTGCCCAGAATTCAATTTGATGCTTGAGAGCCTCCGAATCAATAGGCCGGAAACAAGATTGACTAACCTTGATCCGGCGACGCGAACGTCAGAGGCGTACCGTAAGTGATTTACCGAAAGCTCATATCCGCCATTGCCGCGGGGCTCCTCGCGATCACGCTGGTTGCCTGTGATGAAGCGGAGAGTTCCAGCGACGCGTACGCCGAACCGCCGCCCAGCGCGGGATCGACCAGTGGAGCCTCGGATGCCAGTTCACCTGACGATGTCGTCGCGTCTCCGGTGAACCCGCCGGACGCACCCGGCGCCCCCGTCCCTTCCCCGCCGTTGGCCACGATCGAGCCGCAGACCCCGCAGTCGGACAGCCCCGTCCCACCCGGAATGGTCAAGGTGCCGGCGATCATCGAGAGCGCTCAGTTCAACGTTGCCGAGTCGTACCCGCCGCAGTACTTCGTCCACGTGGTCGCAGGTCTTTCCAATGGCTGCGCCGAGTTTTACGGATATGAGACGACGCGCGATGGGAATGAAATCCACATCGAAGTGACGAACCTCGAGCCGGCGCCTACGGAACCCATTGCCTGTACCGAGATCTACCGTACGCACGAATTCGGGGTCCCGTTGGGCACCGAGTTCGAATCAGGCGACGAAATCTCGGTCACCGTCAACGATTACGCAATCTCGATGATTGCGGAGTAGCGCGCCGCGCCCAGATTTGCGGCGGCAACTGAAGACTCGGGTAGGGTGGCGTCGCCCGGCCGCGATTGACTGGCAGGGAGTCGTTTGAGGGCGCTTGCAAACTCCGCGCCAGTGGCCCGGGCGCTGGCGGTGTGCGAATCCGCGGACTTGAAATCGGATCGATCGGATTCTGCGGCCAGAGCTTTTGAGGCCCCTGGCTTCCGAGTTTCAACTCCGTGGATGCAGTTGCGGGTGTGCCTCACGCAACCCGGCCGGCAATTTACCTGCCGTCCATCGGTGGGCATCTTGGCGGCACGCTCGTTGACAAGCGTGCCACTTCCATATAGGGAGTCGACGCCCGGCCGCTATCGATTGCAGATTTTGGGTCCGCAGCGGTGCGGACAGAATCCCCGTCGCTGAATTTCCAGGGCGGAATCTTGCGGCGATCTCCTGCATGAGCCTCGCGGGCGCTGCGGTTGGCGGCCGACGCCGCGCGCGGCGCTTCAATTACCGGGTGAAGCGGCCGGCCGGCGCCCTGCGCTTGGAGGGTCGTGATAGCGCCGCGTCAACTGTTGCGTCGGGGCGAGGCCGCAGAAAGGCGCGCATCAATCTGGGGCTGCAGGCGGACTGACTGCTTGCCGGATTCGTTGAACCGTCTGGCGATCTGACGGTCAGGGATCAGGCTTCGGTGCCCGGTTTCTGAATTTGAAGCTCCGAAATAGTCCAGGGCCCAAGCGGTCTGCCCAACCAGGTCCAGAATCCTGCGCTTGAGAGTTCGCGTTCGGCCCTTGCCGCCCGCTCCCTCCGGTCGAACAGACCGAAACAGGTCGGGCCGCTCCCCGACAGGAGGACGTGGGGGGTATGGCGGTTCAGGGATTCAAGCACCGGGCCTATCGACGGGCAAAGGCGCAGGGCCGCGGCCTGCAGGTCGTTGCGCAGCAATTCCCAGCGGGGTTCCCTGGCGGCGATCGAATCGGACAGGCGGTTGGTGCCGCCGCCGCCGCCGAATTCCTCCCGGGCCAGCTCCCCGAACACGTCCGGCGTGGAGAGCTCAATCCGCGGGTTGGCCAGCACCACCCATACGTCGGGTGCAGGCAGGCGTCGGGCGATTATTTCGCCACGACCCTCAACGAGCGCGCACCCGCCAGAAAGGAAGAAAGCAACGTCGGACCCGATCGCGGCCGCCAACTCATTTAGCTTGCGGTCCGGCAGCGGCTCCCCGGCAATCAGGTTGGCCGCGGCCAGCGTAATCGCCGCGTCGCTGGAACCGCCGCCCAGGCCCGCCGCCGCCGGGATGGACTTTGCCACTCGGGCCGTGAATTCGTCCGTCCGTCCGGCTGAGCGCTCGAACTGCCGCAGCGCCGCGTCAGTCAGCCCGGTGGAGCGGAATTTTGAATCGATCGCCCGGTCAGGCAGATCCCGGCGCCGGGCGACCTCAACCTCGTCGCAGAGGTCGATCGCCTGAAGAATCGATACGACCTCGTGGAAGCCGTCCTGGCGCCGCGCGGTAATCTCCAGACCGAGGTTTATCTTGGCCGGGGCCCGGACCCTCAAGTGTGGTCGGCCCCGAGCGGTGCGGGATCGATTCCCAGGGCCGATAGGATCTGGCATTCGCGGGCGCGCATCCGCTCCGACTGCGCCCTGCTCCCGTGCTCGAACCCCAGCGCGTGCAGGACTCCGTGCACGCAGAGGTAAACGATTTCGCTGTCCGGATCCCAGCCGCGGGTGGTAGCGTCGTCGGTGGCAATCTGGGGGCAGATGGCGATGTCGGCGCCGTTGTCGGATTCGAAGGTAAGCACGTTGGTCGGCCCCGACTTGCCCTTGAACGTTTCGTGCAGACGGGCGATTTCGGCGGGGCTTACGAATCGGATGCGGGCTTGGAATTCTGGGTCAGGGGATGGCGCTGACTCGGCGATCGCGGCGGCTATGCGTTGGCCGCAAATTTTGGGTGGGGCGTTTTCGAGGGTCAGCTGCATTGGATCAGGAGTTGAGCGGGCCGTGCACTCCGGCTGGGGCGGTTGGATTCGAACCAACGAATGGCGGCTCCAAAGGCCGCTGCCTTACCGCTTGGCGACGCCCCACTGATAACAGGCGCGATTATCCGCTACCCCTGTGTTCACTGGAGTTTTGTGGGTTTCTTGGGGCCGTGCAGGCGCGGTGAGTTACGCGACCTGATCGCACCCGAATTCGTAAATCAAATCTCAGCTGACTTCGATCAGGATCCGGCAGTGATCGCTCGGTCCCCAGCAATCCGAGTGGTTTAGGGCCCGAACGTCAACGCGGTCGGCAATGTTTTCGGTCGCAAAGACGAAGTCGAGCTGCGCGTAGGCTTTATTCGGCGAGGAGCCGATTGGCACGTAAGTGACGGCTTCGCCGCGGTCGTTCTTGCGGCCCCCGGGCATCAGGTGACGAAAACCGAGCGCTTCCATTCGGTCGAACGCGGTCTTGAAATGCAGCGCTTCGCGCTTATTCCGGGTGGGCGCGGTCTGGCTACTCCACCCGTTATTGATTGTCCAATCCCCTGCGGCGATTACGCGGCTCCGAAGCCCAACCAGTCGGGAAAGATCTGAGATTAGACGGTGGACTGAGTCGATCGTTTCATGCCGGCTTGGCGAGCCCGACTCGCGGGTGAAGTAGTTGTAGGCGGGAGCCATCGAAACCAGTGTTAACGGCACGCCCCCGTCAGCTGCTTCGACGATGGCGGCGCCGAGGGTTCCCCACTCGCTGGCAAAGAAGTCGTGACTTCCCGCATTGGGGATGCTGCGGGTAGGGATGAACCTTGCCGCTACACGGTCTGAGAGGCGGGCCACGACCGAGGGATAGCCCTGCGGAGATCCGCAATCTGCCTCCCAGAGCCGTTCGTCGACTTCGATCTGGTCTCGGTATTCACCAGGAACCCTCGACGCTTCCTGAAACAAGCCGATATCGATTTCCCGCATTCCGGTCAATGCATCCCAGGACTTGCGCCTATGGGCCATGTTCCAGCACAGAATCTTCACCGATCGATTGCACCCTTCCGATCGGCAGCCGTGGCATTATCCACCCTGCTAGGGTGCGCAGCCAGACGCGTTTTTTTTCGGCCCCAAGTGCTTGACCGGCAAGTCCGGGTCCGAGTGCCGTCGCGGCGGTTTGTCCGGCCGATAGGAGGATGGTCGCAAGAAATCAAATATCTCACCTTTGGCTGACGGCGGTTTCGCAGGCGTTTTGAAAATGCGCGGACGAATCCGGTAACGAAACTCCCTCATTCGGCTGCCCAATTCAGCCCAGCGAACCTCTTGAGGGTGTTTGATCCCGAATAACGCGATTGGAGTCCGCTCACCAATTAGCGATGGGTTTGCGTCAACTCGATGCCGCTGAGCCACCAGTTGATCGCCTGCAACAGCCTTCACCGGCAACGGGAGTCGAAGTTGTCCAGCAGTTGCAATGATTGATTTTTTGGCTGGAAGAATTGGCCCGTCAGATTTTGGTTCCCGCTGCGTCGGATTGACCGGCAAATTGGCTTGGTTCCCCACCGGGCACTCCGTGCACCAATTCAAGTATCAGTTGGCAAATCGGTTGCTCTTGCCTGAGCACGATTGAACTTGGTCCGAGATTCATTATTTCGAGCGTGATATTGCCTTCAAATCCGGCATGGATAGTCGGGGCAGTGAAGTGCACCAATAAACCGAATCGAGCCAGCGAACTCTTGCCTTCGACTCGGGCAGCCAAACAACTTTCCTCGGTAATCTTTGGATCGAATTCTTGGGGCAATGGCAGCTTTATCCGTTCCTTGGTGATGCCGAGCACCAAGCGGCCAGTTTCCAATACGAATCCCTCTGGCGGAATCTCAATTGCGTCATAAAGAGTTGCCAATGTGGCGGAGGGATTGCCCGAAGCGGGATCTATTGTGATTGCTAAGTCCTCCTTTGGCACCCTCAA
>CAXXYJ010000012.1:0-4742 GCA_963664795.2 Chloroflexota bacterium
GCCGGCCAGGTCGCCGATTCCCTTCAGCTCGCCCACCCCGGCGCCGATGCTGTCGGCCAGGTCGGAGGACCACC
Organism: Chloroflexota bacterium; assembly: GCA_963664795.2. GTDB lineage: Bacteria > Chloroflexota > UBA11872 > UBA11872 > VXNJ01 > VXNJ01. The sequence continues at coordinate 75 of CAXXYJ010000012.1, forward strand.
GCGAGAGTTCGCCCACCACGCCCAGCGGGCGGTAGCGGATAAAGAGCAGGATGTTGATCGCGGCCAGCGCGATCCCGCCGATCAGGGGAGTCCACTCGGCGCGGAAGATCTTGCGGGCGACCGCCGCCAGCGTGGTTTCGGGTCCGGCCGGCTCGGGCGCGGCCGCGCTGATCGGGATGGCGATCGACATGGCGGTGTAGCCGCGCCGCTCCCACCAGGACACGGCCGCGAACGAAATCGCCAGCAGCGCGAGCGTGAGCACGATCGCCCAGGTGTAATTGAGGCTGGTCGGGATCCAGGCCAGGACGTCGCCGCTGATCTGGTTGTCCCACCACCAGTTCCAGGTGCGGTTGAGCGCGTAGAGGCCGATGAGCACGCCGGCGATCGCCACCCAGGATCCGACGTAGCCCTCGCCCATGCGGTAGAGCGTCCCGCTCACGCAGCCGCCGGCGATGACCATGCCGTAGCCGAACAGCAGCCCGCCCAGCACGGTGGCTATCCCGAGCGGGAGGATGTGGGCGTCGGAAGGCAGGACCCCGGTCCCGGGGTTGGGTACGATGGTCGCCATCACCATCGCAAAGCCCGCCGTGGCCACGGCCAGGCCGGCGATGATCCCGCGCAGCATGCGCCCCTGGCGCATGAGAAACAGGTCGCGGAATCCGGCCACGAAGCAGAACCGGCTGCGCTGGCAGATCGCCCCGAAGGCAATTCCGACGACCCAGAAGACCGGCCATGCGGCGTCAGCGCTCAGGGCGAGGAGGTAGACGACCGCGAGACCGAGAAGCGATAACAGTCCACCGGCCGTCGAGCGATCCATCGCGCGGGCGGTGGCCGCAAGCGAACTCATGGCGAATCTTGGCATATTCAGGTGTTTTAGTCAAGAATGGCCGCCGCAAAGCGCGGACCGGTGTCCAGATCCCGGTTCCGGGGCCGGCCGGGAAGTACCGTTTGAAACGGTTCGCCGCCGGGTTTGCCGGACCCTCAGGCGATCGCGGCCGCCGGTGGGGGCGCTGCGACCGGTCGTGCGACGGTTAGAGGAGCTGGAGCAGGATCCCGCCGGCCGCGGTGAGCACGACGACCAGCCAGGGCGGGACCTTCCAGAACGAGAGCAGGGCGAAGGCCGCCGCCGCCAGGGCAAATTCCGGCGCCGACGAAATCGCCCCGGAGAAGACCGGGTCGTACAGCGCCGCCAGCAGGATTCCGACCACGGCGGCATTCACGCCCATGAGCGCCCGGCGGACCGACCCGATCGTGCGGACGCGGTCCCAGAGCGGCAAAAGGCCCAGCACCAGCAGGAAAGAGGGCAGGAACACGGCCGCCAGGGCTATCAGCCCGCCCACCCAGGCCGGACCGGCGATCCCCATGATCGTTCCCAGATAAGCCGAGAACGTAAAGAGCGGTCCCGGGATCGCCTGCGCGGCCCCGTAACCGGCGACGAAATCGTTGGCCGAGACCCAGCCCGGATCGACCACCTCGGCCTGCAGCAGCGGCAGGACCACATGACCCCCGCCGAACACCAGCGAGCCGGAGCGGTAAAAGCTCTCGAACGCCTCCAGGACCGGGTCCCCAACGATCCGGCTGGCGACCGGCAGCAGCGCCAGGAGCCCGGCGAACAGCGCGAGCGCCAGCACCGCGATGCCGATGCCGCGGCTGCGGCCGGGCGGGGCGGCCTCGGCGTCGGACCTGGGACGCAGGAACAAGAGCCCCAGGACCGCGCCGGCGGCGATGACCGCGAGCTGCGCCGCCACGCCCGATAGCAGCAGCAGCGCGATCGCCGCCAGCACCGCGATCGTGATCCGCGGACGGTCGGGGGCCAGTTGGGTGCCCATGCCCCAGAGGGCGTTGGCCACGACCGCGACCACCACTATCTGCAGCCCGCGCAGCCAGCCGGCGTCCTCGCCGCCGAACTCGGTCACCCCGTAGGCAAAGAGGATCATCGCCGCGGCCGAGGGCAGCGTGAACCCCAGCCACGCCAGCAGCGCGCCCAGGTAGCCGGCGCGGCCGTAGCCGATCGCGATCCCCAGTTGCGAACTGGCCGGGCCGGGCAGGAACTGGCAGAGCGCGACCAGCTCGGCGAACCGCTCCTCGCCGAGCCATTGGCGCCTGACCACGTACTCGTCGCGGAAGTAGCCGATGTGGGCGATCGGTCCGCCGAACGAGGTCAGGCCCAGCCGCGTGGCGACCAGCAGAACTTCCCAGATTCGCGTCATGACCCGCCTTACTGAGCGAACGGCGCCGACCGGGTTCGCGCGACCCGACGGCGCAAACGGCGGCCGCCGGGCGACCGTCGCCGAACCTCCAAGGTTAGGTTGGCCGGATCCGGCGACCGCGCCTGCGTTCGGCTCGGCCCGGCGGTTCCGGGGTTGCTACGTGCGCAAGAATTGGGCATCGGCCGGACCGGGGCAAGCCATCGTCCGAGAACCCCGCCAGCGGGCCGGAAATCCTACATGGCCAACTCCAAAGTCACCATTTACGGGATCCGGTGGTGCCCCGACTGCCGCCGGAGCCGCAAGTTCCTGGGCGAGAACGGAGTCAGGTACCGCTGGATCGATCTGGTCGAGCAGCCGGCCGAGGCGGCCGAATTCGAAAAACTGGGCGACGGACGCCCGATCCTCCCGACCGTCCTGATCGAGGACGGCAGGACCCTTTTCCGCCCCAGCAACGCCGAGCTGGCCGACGCGCTGGCGATCGAGGTCGGCAGCGAGCGCCGCTACTGGCCGCTGATCATCGTCGGCGGCGGGCCGGCCGGCCTGACCGCCGCGATATTTGCCACCCAGGACGGTACCGACACCCTGGTAATCGAGCGCGAGTTCGTCGGCGGCAACGCCAACGTCTCGGGCCAGGTCGAGAACATGCCCGGCTTCCCGGAAGCGATCAGCGGATTCGAACTCAGCGACCGCCTGCGCGAACAGGCCCGGCGGGCCAACGTCGAAATGATCCAGGCCGCCGAAGTGGTCGAGGTCGACAGCCTGGGCCGCTATCACACCGTGGTGACCGCCGACGGGACTGAATACAGCTGCTTCGCCCTGGTCATCGCCACCGGCAGCACCTACCGGCGCATGCGGGTGCCCGGGGAGTCGCAGTACATCGGCGCCGGGGTGCACTACTGCGCCGCTGGCGACGCGTTTGCCTACGCCGGCGAGGAGGTGGCGGTGGTCGGCGGAGGCAATTCGGCGGCCGAGGCCGCGCTGGCGCTCTCCGAGCACGCGGCCAAGGTGAACCTGCTGGTGCGCGGGGACCGGCTGACCGCCAATTCGATCCTGGCCCAGCGGCTGCTCGAGGTTCCCAACGTGGAAGTGCACTACCACCTGGACGTGCGCGAATTCCGCGGCGGCGACCGGTTCGAATCGGTCCTGGTCTGGGACGAAAAGGGCGCCGCGGTGCGCGAGATTGAGGCCAGCGGGGTGTTCGTGTTCATCGGCATGGTCCCCAACTCCGAGTTCCTCCGGGGCGGCGCGGTCGCGCTGGACGACTGGGGTTTCGTCCGCACCGGCCAGGACGCGCCGGCGCCGGATCCCGAGGCGGCCGGACTGATGGAGATGCTGCAGGAATCGCCGACCGCGGCGCCGGGCCTTTTCGAGACCTCGGTGCCGGGGATATTCGCCGCCGGCGACATCCGCCGGAACAGCTCCAAGTACGTCGCCACCGCCGCCGGCGAGGGCGCGGCGGTGGCCATGTCGGTGGGCCAGTACCTGCGCGAAAATGGGCTGATCCGCGGGGTTACTGCGGCGCCAATGACGCCCCGACGGGGGTCGCGGGGCAAAATCGGGGCACGTTCGCGGGCCGTTGACCGCCCGTTGGAACGGGGAGGTTCAAACGATGACCGCAGATTCGCCGCAGAAAGTCCTCTGCGTTCTTTACGAGGACCCGGTTGCCGGATACCCGCCCGCCTACGCCCGCGACCAGATACCCCAGCTCTCCAGCTACCCGGACGGACAATCGCTGCCGACGCCGGCCGGATTGAGCTTTCGGCCCGGCGAGCTGCTGGGTTCGGTCTCCGGCGGCCTGGGACTGGGCCAGTTCCTCTCCGACGCCGGCCATGCCTTCGTGGTCACCTCGGACAAGGACGGTCCGGACTCGGTTTTCGAGCGCGAACTGGTCGACGCCGACGTGGTCATCTCGCAGCCGTTCTGGCCCGGATACCTCACCGCCGAGCGGATCGCCAAGGCCGAGCGCCTGAAACTTGCGATCACCGCCGGCATCGGCTCCGACCACGTCGACCTGCAGTCCGCCATCGAACGCGGCATCACCGTATGCGAGGTCACCTGGTGCAACAGCGTCAGCGTCTCCGAGCACGCCGTGATGCAGATCCTGGCCCTGGTGCGCGACTACATTCCCCAGTACGGCTGGGTGGTCCGGGGCGGCTGGAACATCGCCGATGCGATCTCGCGCTCATACGACGTCGAGGGAATGGACGTGGGAGTCGTGGCGGCCGGCCGGATCGGACTGGGCGTGCTGCAGCGCATGAAGCCGTTCGACGTCAAGCTCCACTACAACGACCGCCACCGCCTCCCGCGCGAAGTCGAGGACGAGCTCGGCCTCACTTTCCACGAATCGGTCGAATCGCTGGTCAAGGTCTGCGACGTGGTCAGCATCCACTGCCCGCTGCACCCCGAGACCGAGCACATGTTCGACGACGAGCTGATCGGAAAGATGAAGCGCGGGTCC
>CAXXYJ010000013.1:0-14500 GCA_963664795.2 Chloroflexota bacterium
ACCCGCGGCGGGTCGAACCCGGCGGCCACCGGCGGCATCCCGGCCAGGCCGGCGCTGCCGGACCCGCGCAGCAGCCGCAGCAGCAGGGTTTCGGCCTGGTCGCCGAGGTGGTGGGCGGTCAGGACCGCCGCCGCGCCGCGGCGCCGCGCGCACTCCTCGAGGAATTCCCAGCGGACCCGTCGGGCCCACGCCTCCGGCGAGCGACCGGCGGCGACCCCGGGCGGCGGCTGGGCCCGTTCGATCTCGGATTCGATTCCCCAGCTGCCGGCCAGGGCGGCAACGAACTCGGCGTCGGCGCCCGAGTCCGGCCGCAGGCGGTGGTCGAAATGCGCCGCGATCAGCCGGACCCCGTTCGATCGGGCCCAGGCCGCGGTGGCGTGGCCCAGGCAGACCGAGTCCGGGCCGCCCGATACGGCGACCACCAGGCAGCTCGGTCCCTCGGGCACCACAGCGCGCAGGACCTCGTTTACGGCCCTGTGGATGGTTCTGGTTGCGGATCGACTCATGCGTCAGTCTCTTGGTCGCCGCGCGGCGGCTTGCGATGCAAGCGCGCGGCAGGCTCTCGGGTCGTCGATCGACCGCCCGGGGAAGCCGTTCGAGGCGGGCGGTTATTCGGCGTTATCTGCTGGAGTTTCGGCTGCGAACGCAAATTCCGCCAGGTGGTCGACCTCGCCCGGGGGCGGGCGGTTCAGGTAAAAGGACGAGCCGCCGTTGGGTCCGAAGTCGAAGTGCTGGCAGAACCGGAGTCTGGCCGAATCGGCCTCCAATTCAAGTCGCCGCGGCCCGCCGGCCCGGATGCGCTTCGGGTCGTGCCGGCGCGCGAACATGGCTTCAACCGCGCGGCTGCGGGCCTGTTCGGCTATTTGCCGATCGCTGAGGCCGCTCCGGTCCAATTTGACCGGGTCGATCTCGGCCACGAAGCCGTACGCGTTGCCGGCCGCGCGCCGGGGCGGGCAGACCCGGCTTGGGAATGAACCCCGGGGCCGGGGAACCGTCGTTCTCCGATCCCGGTTCGATCGCCAACGCTGCGCCGCGGCCTCAGGCCCCGGTCGAACCGAATCCGCCCCGCGTGGGCGCGTCGATCCTCTCGACTTCGTTTAGCTCCACCTGGCCGGCCTCGACGATCAGCGCCTGGGCGATGCGCTCGCCGCGTTCGACCACGATCCGGCGTTCGGAAGGGTTAAAGACCAGCGTCTTGAGCTCGTCCTCGGGCCCGCAGTAGTCCGAATCGACGATGCCGATGCCGTGCGGGGAGATTAGGCCCTTGCGGATCGGGGTCGACGAACGCAGGGCGACCAGCAGCGCGTAGCCGGCCGGCAGGTCGACGATCACGTTGGCGGGGATGAGCGCGGTCTGTCCGGGTTCCACCACCACCCGAACCCGCGCGTACAGGTCGAACCCGGCCGCGCCGGGCGTCTGGTAGGCGGGCAGCGGCAGGTCGCGGTCGATCCGCTGCAGATTTAGCCGCACTCCCGGTTACCTTCGGCTTTTGGCGGCCGTCAGCGGCCGTTGAGCACGCCCCACCACGCGTCCAGGTTCTCCAGCGGCGACGGGTGGGCGGTCGGGGCCGGCGGCGGAGGGGTGTCGGCGGCCGGCGTCGGGGGCTGCTCCGGCACGACCGCGACGGCCGGCAGGGCGGTCAGCAGGAGCTGTTGTTCGCCGGGCTCGACCAGGCCGAGTTCGCTCTTGGCCACTTCGATCACGTAGCTGTCGGACCGGCGGTAGGCGAGTTCTTCCTGCAGGGTCCGGATCTCGCGCTCGGCGGCGGAGATCTCCTCGCGCAGCTGCTCTATCCGCATTCCGGTGCCCACGATCTCGGGCTGGGAGTGGATCTGCGAATACAGCACCACCAGCGCCCCCGCGAAAAGGAGGATCGCCAGCACCCGCACCCCGATGTGGGCCAGTTGCGACATTTGAGGCCAGTTGCGCTTGAGAGCTTGCTCGGGCGGGTTGCCGCATCGGCGCGGGCCGAGGCCGCCAACCCTTCAGAGCCCATTATCGGGGCCGGTTCCAAGGTGCCCTGCCAGCGCCGAAAATTACGTGTTTTCAAGCCCGCAGTGGCGACCCGACCCGACCGCTCGCAACCGGCCCGTACCCAGATGTCCAATCCGCCTTCTTCCAGACGCCCCCCGCGTGGCGGTGGCGATGAGCGGCGGCGTCGACAGTTCGGTAGCGGCGGCGCTGCTGGCCGAGGACGGCTTTTCGGTGGTCGGCTTCACGGTCGATATCTGGCCGGAGCAGGACGCCGACCCGGGCGAACGCAACTGCTGTTCGCCGGAGGCGACCGCGACGGCGCAGGCGATCTGCCGCCGGATCGGGGCGGCCCACGCCCACATCGACATGCGCGATCAATTCCGCGACCAGGTCGTAGCGCCGTTCGCCGACAGCTACGCCCGCGGGCTGACTCCCAATCCCTGCATCGACTGCAATCACCACATCAAGTTCGACGCCATCTTCCCGGCGCTGGAGGAACTGGGCGCCGACCTGGTGGCCACCGGCCACTATGCCCGCACCGCATCCGATCCGGCGACCGGGCGCCGGCAGCTGCTTGCCGCCGCCGACCCCGCCAAGGACCAGTCGTACGTCCTTTACGTGCTCAGCCAGGCGCGGCTTTCCCGCCTGCTGCTGCCGCTGGGATCGCTCTCAAAGGCCCAGGTGCGCCGCCACGCGCGCGAACTCGGGTTGCCCAACGCCGACCGGCCCGACAGCGTCGACATCTGTTTCGTGGCCGGCGACTACCGCGATTTCCTGAGCGACCGCGGGGAGGATGTCGGAGTTCCCGGACCCCTGCTGCTGACGGATGGGACCGTGATCGGCGAGCACCGCGGCATCTCGGCCTACACCGTCGGGCAACGCCGCGGGCTCGGGGTTTCGGCCGCAACGCCGCTCTACGTGGCCCGGATCGATCCGGCGGCCAACGCGGTCGTGCTCGGGCGGCGCGAGGAGCTGCTGCGGACCGACTTCGAGGTCGCCGATTTCAATCCGGTCTCGCTGGACCGCATCGAGCCCGGCCAGCCGGCCGCGGTCCGGGTGCGCTCCAGCGCCCGCCCGCTGCATTGCCGGATCCACCCCAGGGACGGCACCCGCCTGGTGGTGGAAATGGCCGAACCGGTCTGGGGCGTGGCGCCTGGGCAGGCGGCGGTCTTCTACGACGGAGCGTTGGTGCTGGGCGGGGGCACGATCACCCCGGCGGAGGTGCCCCAGCCGGCGGATCCGCCGGCCGTCCTGGTCTAGGAGTCGGGCGGGGTCCCGGCGCCGGAACCGCCCCCCGTCGAACGGCGGTTCACGATCAGCGCGATAAGCGCGCCCAGCGCCGCCAGCGGGATGAGCCACCACGAGAAGGCGATGATCGCCAGCGACCATTCCAGGATCGCCTCCAGGAACCGCCATGAAGCCTCCCAGCCCTCGCGCGCCGCGTCCAGCGGGCCGCGAACGTCCTCCTCTTCGGGGTCGATCGTGCGCTGCAGGTCCACGTGCAGGGTCGCCAGTTCGACCAGCGAGGAGAGCGCTTCGAGCTGGGACTCGATCCGCTCGATCTCGCCGCGGGTGCCGCTGAGGCGGTCGGTGACCTGGACCACTTCCTCGACGTTGGCGGCGTCCTCCAGCAAGGTCAGGTACTGCTGTTCGGTGGAGCGCAGGTTGCGCAGCCGGGCCTGGTAATCGGCCACCTCCATGGTCACGTCCTGCGAACTGGTGTTCTGGGACAGCACAGTGTCGGCAAGTTCGGCGATCCGTTCGCGGACCGATTCGAAGCGCTCGGCCGGGACTCGCAGGCGCAGATACGCCCCCTGCGCCGGGGGAACCTCGCCCTGCTCGTCGCGGGGACTGCTGTAAACGGAGGACTCGGCCACGAAACCGCCGCTTTGACTGGCAAAGTCCCCGATCCGGTCGAGTTCGAAAAGCACGTCCTCGACCTCGATGTGGATCCGTCCCTCGCGGATGATCTGGCGGCCCAGGTCCTCGATCTCGACCGAGCCGTCCATCTTGCCCGACATCGCCGCCGGCTGGGCTTCGGACTGCACGACCGCGGACTCGACCATGGCGAAGTCGGCCGAGATCATCGCCTCCACGCTCTCTTCCGATTCGCCGAACGCCGGACCCGCGCAGGCGGCCAGCGCCATCGCCGCCGCCAGCAGCCCGGTCCGAATGATCCGGCTCAGCACCGCTTGCCCCCGAACCGGCGATCGCTACCGGCCGGCATTGCCGCGCCGGTAGGAGATAAGCGCCAGCAGCGCCATCGGTCCGTCGCGCCAGGGCGAGAGCTTTTTGCCCTCGCGGCGCGGGGAATAGCCGATCGGGAGCTGGACGATGTGCTCGCCCGCCAGCAGCAGCTTGGCCGTGATTTCGGCTTCGATTTCAAACCCGTTCGATTCCAGCCCGAGACTTAGCGCCAGCTCCCGGTCAAGGAGCTTGTAGCAGGTTTCCATGTCCCTGAGGTTAGCCCCATAGATCAGGTTCGCCACCCAGGTGATGAAGCGGTTGCCCCAGCGCAGAAGCGGCCGCTGGCCGGAGAAATCGCGGTATCCGAACGCGACCCGGGCGCCTTCGGACTCAACGCTTGCAAGCAGACGCATCAGATCGCGCGGGTGGTATTCGAGGTCGGCGTCCTGTACCGCCACGAAGCGCCCCGAGGCCGCCTGCAGAGCCCGGCGGACCGCGGCCCCCTTGCCCTGGTTTCGGGGCGAGCGCAAAAGACTCACCCTGGGATCGGTCAGCGTCTCCAGGTACTGCAGCGAGCCGTCGTCGGAGGCGTCGTCGGCGAACACGAATTCGCAGTTGTCGGGCAGGGCCAGTAGCCGCTCGAGTTGCTCTGGAAGCTGGGCGGCCTCGTTGTAGACGGGGATCAGGATCGAAAGCTTTACCGCGGCCATGAACGCAGTCTCTGATGGAAGCGCAAGAGGTCCCAGAACGCCCGGGCCACGACCAGCGGATTGAGACCGGTCTGGCTCCCGGCCCGGCGCGGGTAGTGGTCGAGCCCGACCTCGGCGATGCCGGCGCCCAGCTTTTCGGCCTTGGCCAGGATCTCGGCCGAGATGAAGCCGCCTTCGCTCTCCAGGTCCAGGGAGCGCACGAAATCGGTCCGAAACAGCTTGAAGCCGCAGTCCAGGTCGCGCGGCGAAAACCCGAGCAGGGCCCCGGCAAGGGCGGCCCAGGCCCGCGAGGGCAGCGCCCGCGGGGTTCCCTCGGCGCGCCGCCGGCGGTAGCCGATGACCATGTCGTTGCCCTCGATCTGCGCCAGTAGCTTGCCAACGTCGGCGGGATCGAACTGGCCGTCGCCGTCGCAGAAGCCGACCAATTCCCCGCGCGCGGAGGAAAAACCGGTCTTCAGCGCCGCCCCGTAGCCGCGGTTGGACGGGTGCGATATGAGGCGCACGCGCGGGTCGCGGCAGAGTTCCCGGGCCCGCTCGGCGGTGGCGTCGGCGGAACCGTCGTCCACCAGGATCAGCTCCCATTCGAGCCCGCTTTGTTCGAGCGCGGCCCTGGCCTGTCCGGCCACCGTGCGCACGTTTTCCTCTTCGTCGTAGAGCGGCAGGAAAAAACTCAACTCGGTGGTCACTGATCGGAACCCCCGTTGGCCGCCGCGTCGGCGCGCAGATTCGGTCCGGCCGGCAATATTCTCCCAATATGCGGGAGCCGGATTCGATAATGACGAAATCATTTGCTCGCCGCCAACCGCCGAAGGGGCCCAATGGAATCGCCACCGCGCCTGCTCATACCGGGTCCGATCGATCTGGACGAGCGCGTGCTGGCGGCGCTGTCGCAACCGGTAATCCCGCATTACGGGGACCACTGGGTGCCGCTGTACCGGCGCCTGCAGGACGGCGTGCGCCCGCACGCCGGTACCGACGGCAGCATATTCCTGCTGGCCGCTTCAGGGTCGGGCGCGCTTGAGGCCGGGGTGCGTTCGCTGACCTCCTCCGGCGATCGCGTACTGGTCCCGGTGAGCGGCTATTTCTCGCAGCGCTTCTATGAGATCGCGCGGGCCAACAACCTCGAGACGTTCAAGCTGGAGGTGAAGCCGGGCCTGCCACCCACGCCCGAACAGGTCGCCGAGGCGATCGATTCGCTGGCGATCAAGACGCTGCTGCTGTGCCACAACGAGACCTCCTGCGGGTCGATCTGCGATGTGGAGGCGATCGCGCGGGTGTGCCGGAGCCGGGGCGTGAACGTCTTCCTGGATGCGATTTCATCGCTGGCCGCGGTCGAGATCCGGGCCGATGACTGGGGTCTCGACTTTGTCGCGGCGGCCTCGCAAAAAGGGCTGGAAGGTCCTCCGGGGATGGCGCCGGCGATCGTGACCCCGCGCGGCTGGGAGACCTACGAAAACAATCCCGGGCGCTCCGGCGGCTGGTACTTTGATTTCGGAGTCTGGCGCGGTTTCGAGCGCGATATGGGGAACTACCACCCGCAGCCGGCGACGATGCCGGTCAACGTGGCCCGCGCCCTGGACGTTGCCATCGGACTCCAGGCCGGCGAGAGCCCGCGCGAACGCTACCGGCGGATAGCGGACGGCGCGGCCGGTCTGCGCGCGGCGCTGCGCGATCTGGGCTTTAGGATCCTGGCGCCCGAATCGGTCGCATCGCCGACGGTGACCTGCGCCTTCGTGCCGCCGGACCTGGAAGGCCGGGTGGGCGACCTGCTGGCCTGGATGCGGAACGAGTGCGGCTTCATCCTGGCCGAGGGCTTCGGGCCGCTGCAGGGGCGGATCATCCGCGTCGGCCACATGTCGCGGCTGGTGTTCGAGAGCTATCTGCCCGAATTCCTAAGCGGACTCGAGCGCTACCTGCGCATGGCCCGGGCGGCCTGAGCGCGCGCCGCCTAGAGGTCGTCGAAGGGATTGCCCGAGGCCGGCTGAAGGTTCAGGCGCAGGATCCGGGCCTCGGTGGCCGCGTCGGTGCCGGGCGCCAGTTCCTCGATTTTTTCAAGGTCGGCGATCGCTTCCTGGGTGCGCCCCAGCTGGATGTAGATGTTGGCGCGGGTCAGGTACAGCAGCGGGATGTCGTCGCGGCTCTCGATGGCCCGGGTGTAGCTCTCCAGGGCGGACTGATAGTCCTGGCGCTGCTCCTGCAGAAAACCGCGGACATAGTGGGCCTGGGCGTAGGTGTCGCCGTCGGCGTATTCGACCGCCCGGTCGGACGCCAGCGCCGCCGCCGCCGGGTCGGAGATCTCATTGGTCATGTAGAAGTTGACGGCCTGGATGTAGACCTCGGAGTCGGTCGGGTTCTCCTCGATGATCCGGCTGACCACCGCCAGGGCGTCGTCGCGGCGGCCGGCCGCGGCCAGCAGGTAAGCGCTCTCGTACTGCTCGAAGATCTGCTGGTCGCGCAGCTGGGCCAGGACCAGCGAGAGCGCCATGGCGAATATGACCCCGCAGACCACCAGCAGCCCGGCCAGCAGGTTCTTGCCCTCGCCGCCGGCCCCGAAGGCCTGCAGGACCGCCGCGGCCAGCAGCAGGGCTTGGCCCATGGCCAGCGGCCAGGGGGCGCCGAAAAATGTCGCCTCGAAGGCGAACAGGGCCACGCCCATCACGCCGCGCGCCACCAGCTCCAGTTGACTGGGCAGGTGCTGGGGCTGGCGCCGGAAGGCGACCAGCAGGTCGATCGCGATCAGGCCCGCGATCGACCACCGAAAGTCCTCGGTCAGAGTTAGCGAGAGCACCAGCCACAGGACGTCGGCCCCGAGCAGCATGAATTTGCCCAGCGCCAGTGAAATCCCGGCCTCGTCCTGCTCGTCCTGGATGCGCATTTCTTCGGCGGTGGGCAGCCGCAGCGAATCGGTGTTGGGGTCAATCAGCGGGGGCAGTTCGGCTCCGCGCTGTTCGCCCTCGGCGCCGTCGGCCGCCGACGCAGCGAACACCCTTGGCGGGGCATGGAGGATAGTCGAAGCCATAGGCTGGCGTGTGCTCGCTGGGCCGGGCAGGAAGGCGCGGCCGATTCTCGCAACCCCGGACCGGGGTCCGGCGCGGACTGGCGTCCGGGACGCGGCTCTCTCTATAATTTGCGGCAATTGAATAACGGTGGTTCCGGCTCTTATCCAGAGTGGTGGAGGGATCGGCCCTTTGAAGCCCGGCAACCAGCGCGCTCGGTGACATGGACCATTTGAGCGCGGCCAGGTGCCAACTCCGGCGAGCTGCGAATTCGCAAGATAAGAGGACACCACACCCATGTTCGATTCGGTACAAGTTGCCTTTTTTGGCCGGGCCGGCGCGCCCGGCGCCCGCTCGCGCCTGCTTGGTCGCTCGTACGGCGGTCCGTCCCTGATGTAGAGCCTGCGGTAAGGCCCGCGGCCGGTCCCCGACGACCGGTCCGCCGCCCGCCCCAGTGACTTCTTCAACCCCGTTTAAATCTTCAGGACACCCCGAGAACTAACCACCATGGCCGAAAAGGTACTTGGCCTCAAGTGCAAGAACTGCGATGCGGTCTATCCGGCCGCCGCCCAGCATGTCTGCAATCTCTGTTTTGGCCCGCTTGAGGTCGTATACGACTACGACGTAATCCGCGATCGCGTGAGCCGCGAGCGCATCGCCGCCGGACCCAACTCGCTCTGGCGCTACGCCGACCTGCTGCCGCTGGACGGCGGCTGGGAGAACAACGTTCGGGTCGGATTTACGCCCCTGCAGCGCGCCGGCAAGCTCGCCGACCGGCTGGGTCTGGGCGAACTCTGGCTAAAGAACGACAGCCTGAACCCGACTTTCTCCTTCAAGGACCGCCCGGTCACGGTGGCCCTGGCCAAGGCCCGCCAGCTCGGCTACGAGGTCTTCGCCTGCGCCTCGACCGGCAACCTCGCCTCGGCGGTGGCCGGCGCCGGCGCCCGCACCCCCTTGGACATCTACGTGTTCATGCCGTCCGATGTCGAATCCGGCAAGGTCCTGAACGCGGCCGTGTACGGGGCCAATCTGATCGCCGTGGACGGGACGTACGACCAGCTCAACCGCCTCTGCTCGGAAATCGCCGACGAAGAGGACTGGGCCTTCTGCAACATCAACATGCGGCCCTACTACGCCGAGGGTTCCAAGACCCTTGCGTTCGAGGTCGTCGAGCAGCTTGGCTGGCGCGCGCCCGACCAGGTGGTGGTACCGATCGCCTCCGGTGCGCTCTACACCGAAATCGCCAAGGGGTTCCGGGAACTGGTCGAAGTCGGACTGCTCGAATCGCAGAACGTTGCCATCTCCGGGGCCCAGGCGGCCGGCTGCTCGCCGGTGGCGGACGCATTCGCCAGCGGGGCCTCAGAATTCGAGCCGGTCCGCGACCCCGACACCGTGGCCAAGAGCCTGGCGATCGGCAATCCGGCCGACGGAAACTACTCCCTGGAAGTTGCCCGCAGCACCGGCGGAGTGATCGAAAAGGTCAGCGACGACGAGGTCGTCGAGGCGATCAAGATCCTGGCCGCCGACGAGGGGATCTTCACCGAACCGGCCGGCGGTGTCACGGTCGCGACCCTGATTAAGCTGGCCGAGCAGGGCCGGTTCGGGCGCGACGAGACGGTGGTGGCCTACATAACCGGCAACGGCCTCAAGACCCAGGAGGCCCTGGACGGCATCGGGGTCGCCAACATGACCATCGCCCCTTCGCTGGGATCGTTCGAGGACGCGATCGCCGCCGACGCCCGCGCGCCGGTGTTTGCCTGAAAATCTCCCTGCAACGGCCCGCGCCGAAATAACCCACTTGCAATCAACTCCAAGAAGGACCTAATTCCATGGCCACGGTCAGGATCCCGACTCCGCTGCGCGATCTGGTCGGCAACCAGCGCCGGATCGAGCTCGACTGCGCCAGCGTCCGCGCGATGATCGACCAGATCGATTCGGACCACCCCGGGTTCAAGGGACGCCTGGTGGGCGCCGACGGCGAACTCTCGGCGTTCGTCCAGATTTACGTCGGCGACGAGGACATCAGGTTCCTCGACGGCCTTGAGACCGAGCTGGGCGCCGGAACCCGGGTTTCGATCGTGCCGGCCGCCGCCGGCGGTTAGGAACCCTCCGGCCGCAACCGACGCCGACGCCGCTTTGACTTCAGAGCGGGCGGTAGAACCCGGATCCGACGATCACGTCGTCGACCCTGACGATCCAGCTCTGCTTCTGTTCCTCGGCGCCGGTGTCCGGATTCAGGTAGCCGTAGTAGAGCCATTCGCCGTCGGCGTCGGCGAGCGCCCGCCCTTCCAGGGCGAACTTCTTGCCGGTGTGGTCGGTCAGGTCGGCCAGGCTGGTGCCGATTCGCTCGGGTTCGGCCTGGGTGGCCAGTGAAACCAGGTCGCGCGCCCGGACCGCGAACAGGTAGGCCTCGCCGCGGTTGAAGCGGGGATCGGTCTGGAATACCTCGATCGGATCGGATTCGCTCTCCCAGACTTCCAGCGCGTCGTTGACGACGTGCTTGACGAAGCGGGTTTCGTCCAGGTAATAGCCGGCTCCGAATATGTACCCGTCGTCGAGGGCGCGCACGTAGGAGCGCTTGGGTTCGGCCTCGCCGGTGACCGGGTTGATGAACCGGTAGATGTCCCAGCCGCCATCCTCGGTGGCCTGCCCGACCAGCCCCGGAGTGAACAGGTAGCCGTCGGAATCGAGCGATTCGGACAGGTCGGTGCCGACCAGGCCCGGATCGGCGGCGTGAGCGTGGATCACGCTGTGGCGGTCGATCACGAACACGTAGAGCTCGCCGATCTGCCAGGGCCCGTCGGGAGTGTCCAGCTCCTCGAACGTCCCTTCCGGGTCCTCCTCGTAGGCCGCGATCGCGGCTTCGGTCAGGTCCACCACCGCTTCGGCCCAGACCGCTTCGGCGGGGTCAAGTTCCGGTTTGGGGGCCGGGCCGCCCGGTTCGCAAGCTGCGAACGAAAACGCGACCACGGCTGCCGCGCACGCCATCCAGGCAAGGCGCATGCGCCAATTGAGTCCTGCCAATAACACGTCCCCGGACCTCCTCCGCGGTTGCCTTGCGGGATGCCTACGCCCGCGATTATCAACCCGCAACGCTCTCAATTGTTCTACTCGCAGAGTGCGCCGCCGGTTCAATAATCCATAAAATTTGCCAGCCGGTGGGCCGATAGCCCCACTATCTGGCGGGCGTGCTGTCCCGATCGCCATCGCCCCGAGCGCGATGCGAGCGCCGCCGGCAGGTCGCCCCGATAAAGCCGACGGATTCCATCCTGACCGATTCACCGCGCTACGCCGTATTCGGCGACGTGCACGCAAACCTGACCGCCCTGGACGCGGTCCTGGCCGACATCGACCGTCACGGCCGGTTCGACGCGATCATCTCCAACGGCGACCAGCTGGCCGGCGGCCCCCGCCCGCTTGAGGTGTGGGACCGGCTGCAGGCGCGCGGCGCGCTGATGCTGGTCGGCAATACCGAGCGCGACCTGCTGCTGGGCGACGTTCCCCCGCCGCCCTGGGGCCTGGCCAAGCGCGGGATGCTCAAGGCGGTCTTCTTCTACTGCCGCGACCTGCTGTCCGAAGACCTGATACAGACCGCGGCCGGCCTGCCGTTCGCGGTTCGGATCCGGGCGCACCCCGGTTCGCCGGTGCTCATGATCGCCCACGCCAACGCCAGCAACGTCGACGATTTCCTCACCCCGACCACGTCGCCGCGGGTGTTCGACCGGCTCCTGGGCAAGGAAAACCGGCCGCAGATGCTGATTACCGGGCACATTCACTCGCCGCAGGACTCGCTGATCGGGGGCGTGCGGGTGGTCCGGCCCGGCAGCGTCGGACTCAAGTACGAGCGCGACGTCCAGCACCTGGCCAACTGGCTCGAGGTCTGGTTCGATCGCCGGAGCGACGCCTGGACTTTCAGGCTGCACAAGGTCGAGTGGGACAACGAGGTCGAGATCGAAATCGGCAGCCGTCTCGACTACCCGGGCGTGACGATCCTGCCCGGATTCTGGCGGTTCGAATAGGCCTGCAGCTTCCCTCGCGCGCCCCGCGCGGCCTGCTCTTGACCCTGGCCGAGGTGGTGGGCGGGTTCCTGCTCGGATTGGCGGTGCTGGGCGGAATCGCATCCCTGGGCGTCCTATTGCTGGCCAGCCTCTTCGTCGATACGGCCGACCCGGCGACGCGCTGGCCGCTGGTGCTGGGCGCGGTGGCGATCACCGCGCTGGTCCTGTATCGCAGTTACGGGTTCTCGACCCGCATATTCCTGACCCGGCGCGGCTATAAGGTCAAACTCGGGGGTCCGCCGCCGCAGACGCTGGTTGAGGAAATCCGCGCCGCCGAGGCCGAGCGAGACCAATCCCCAGACGAGCCATAACTTCCCCGCACCGATAGGACGACGATGCTCAAAGGAATCGACCCCCTGCTCAATGCCGACCTGCTGTACGTTCTCATGGCGATGGGCCACGGGGACGACCTGGTGATCGTGGACGCCAATTTCCCCGACACCGCCAACGCCGAGCGGCTGGTGCGCCTGGACGGCAACAGCGCCACCGAGGTGCTGGCGGCGGTGCTTACGGTGCTCCCGCTGGACACCTTCGTCGACGAGCCGTGCGCGACGATGGCTCCGGTCGACGGCGGCCCGAAACCGGATATCGTCGCCGAGTTTGAACAGATCGCGGCCAATGCCGAAGGCGGGCCGGTGGGATTCGAAACGGTGGAGCGGTTCGAGTTCTACGAACGCGCCGCCGACAGTTTCGCCATCGTCTCGACCAGCGAGCGGCGGCTCTACGGCAACGTGATCGTCAAAAAGGGCATCATTCCGCCCGAATAAGCGCCGGGCGCGCGGACCCTTATTTCGAGGATCAACCCATGCCCCTTTACATCAACGAATCGGAAGTCGAATCCGTGCTTGACATGGACTCGGTCCTGGACGCGGTCGAAGGCGTCCAGCGGCGATTGGCCACCGGCGAGGCCGAAAACCTGCCGCGCCGCCGGATATTCCAGTCGGGACGGACCCTACATCTGATGGCGGCCAGCGACGAGGGCTGCGGCTACGCCGGCCACAAGTCCTACCTGGCGACCGCGGGTGGAATCGCCTTCAGCGTGCTCCTCTACGAGATCGCCAGCGGCCAGTTGGCGGCCGTGATCGAGGCCAACCGCCTGGGCCAACTGCGCACCGGTGCCGCCAGCGGGGTGGCCAGCCGACACCTGGCCCGGCCCGAATCAAGCGCGCTGGGGATCGTCGGCGGCGGATACCAGGCCCGGACCCAGGTCGAAGCAGTTTGCCGGACCCTGCCGATCAAGTCGGTGCGGGCATTTCGGCGCGACCGGGAGCAGCTGGAACGCTTCTGCGGCGAAATCTCGGACCTATGCGGAGTGACGGCGACCGCGGCGGCCTCGCCCGAAGATGCGATCGCCGGCGCGGACGTGATCGTTACCGCCACCAACTCGGCCCGAACCGGTCCTGGATGGTTATCTGGAGCCCGGCGTGCACGTAAACGCGATGGGTTCGAACCGGGCCGGCGCCGCCGAGCTGGGGCCGATCACGGTCGGAGGCTTCGGCCGGGTGGTCTGCGACGACATCGCCCAGGCCCGAATCGAGAGCGGCGATCTGCTGGGAGCGAACGCCGCCGGGACGTTTTCGTGGGGCACCGCGGTCGCGCTCGGCGACGTCATTGCCGGCAAGGCCCCGGGCCGGACCGGTCCCGACGAGAAGACTCTGTTCGAATCGCTCGGGATCGCCGCCTGGGACATCGCGGTCGCGGCGATCGTGCTGCAGCGGGTCCGCGACCGGGGTCTGGGACGCCAGCTCTGAAGCGGGCCGCCGCGGGCCCGCTGGCTTGGCGCGGCGTCTTCTAGAATCGCCCCGCTCCGCCGCTTGCCGGCGGTCACCCCGCCCCCATCGTCTAGTGGACTAGGATGACACCCTTTCAAGGTGTAGACAGGGATTCGAATTCCCTTGGGGGCACCAGGCACGGGCAGCGGCCGGCGGCCGCACCCGATCTGAATCAGGCCCGGTAAACCCGTACGTTATCGCGCAGCGCGGCCCACGAGAACCAGAAGTCGTTGCCGTGCACGACCGGGGCCAGCGCCCGCCCGCCGAATTCCCCGCGATTGCCACGCCGAGCGAATTCCAGGCGCTCCCGGTCCGATCGTCCAGGATCCGGCCGTCTTCGGACCGAAATTGCAGGTCCTGCCCGTCCAGGCTGGGCCGGAATACCCCGGCCGCTCCGACGTCGCGGGCGTCGGCGATCGTGCCTGAGTCCAGCGCCGAGGCCGTCCCGGGCGAATAGATCACGACTATTTCCTTCCCGCCCACGCGATCGTGCACGACGCGCGATTCGGCAAGCGTCGAGAAGGGGTAGGCGACTCGCTCTTCGCCGATCTCGACCACGATCACGCGCTCGGTTGCCGGCAGGCGCTCGTCCGGCTCCCCGAAGAACAGGAAGGGCTTGCGGTTCCCGGAGTCGTAGCCGACGTACGGGTTGGAGCCGTAGCGGCGGCTGTGGCCGGTCTCCTCGGTCAGTACCGGGCCCTCGGGATAGCTCTTGCGGAAGGTGTCGAACGAGGAGATCGCCATCGGCAGGAACTCGAGCCGCCAGCCGGTGTAGGCCCCAACTATCGCCTCGCCGGTCGACT
>CAXXYJ010000014.1:0-14124 GCA_963664795.2 Chloroflexota bacterium
GCTGCAGGCTGGCCATCGTGTTGACCGGCGACTGCGGGTTGTGCGGCGCCAGGCTGATCAGGTGCGCGTCGGCGTAGTCGGCGATCTTCTTGACCTCGGTGATGCCGTGCGCGTGAACGATGTCGGGCTGGATTATGTCCACCAATTCGTTATCAATCAGGGGTTGGAACTGCCAGCGCGAATACAGGCGCTCGCCGGTGGCAAGCGGCGTCGGACAACGCTCTCGCAGCATCCTGAAACTCTCCACTGCCTCGAATCGGGTCGGCTCCTCCAGAAAGAGGATGTCCAAGTCCCTGACCCGTTCGGCGAACTCCACCACTTCGACCGGCCGCAGCCGCCCGTGGGTCTCAAGCAATAGGTCGAACTCGGGCCCGACGAATTCACGCGCGGCCGCGACTACGGCGGCCCCGCGCCGGATCGCTGGTCGCGGGTCGAACCGTTCGCGCCGGGGTTCGTCGCCCGGCTCCGACGCTGTGGCCATGAACTTGACCGCGGTCCAGCCTTCGTCGATCAGCGGTCCGAGCGCGCCGGGGACCGATTCGGGGGTCGGCAACCGGGCGTGGTTGTACAGCCGCACCCGGTCGCGCAGCGGTCCGCCCAGGAGCCGGTAGATCGGCACCCCGAGCGCCTGTCCGCGGATGTCCCATAGGGCAACGTCGATCGCGCCCATGGCCGAGGAGGTGACCGCGCCGCCGCGCCGCCGGCCGCCCAGGTACAGCCGCCACCAGATGTCTTCCGAGGCCAGCGGGTCCATGCCGCGGATCACTTCGCCCATCTCCTCCAGGCAGGCCCGCACGCTCTGGCTGCGGCCCATCAGGGTCGCCTCGCCCAGGCCGGTGATGCCGGCGTCGGTTCGCACCAGCGCCCACACGAACGAGCGTCCCGGGCGCCGGTAGGTGCACACGTCTATTGCGGTTATCTGCATTGGCCCGATCTCCGGGGGAACCGGCCGGACTCCTGCCCAGCAAGGGACGGCGCCGGCGACCGGCCCACAATAGCAAGGTCGGGTCGGCGGAACGTTTCCGGCCGCCCACAACCTGCCTCCAATGTACGGATCGGCCGATGGCAAGCGCGCAACGACCCAACATCCTCTTCCTGACCACCGACCAGCAGCGGTTCGACTGCCTGGGTGTCAATTCGGGCGGATACGTCAAGACGCCCAATATCGACCGCCTGGCCGCCGAGGGCGTCAACCTGACCGGGGCGTTCGTGAACAACCCCGTCTGCATGCCCTCGCGGGCCACGCTGCTGACCGGCCGCTACCCGCGCAACCACGGCGTCACCTCGAACGGATTCACGCTGCCCCGGGAAGAGGTCTCGATCGCCGAACTGCTCTCGCGCGCCGGCTACCGAACCGGCAACCTGGGCAAGCTGCACTTCCTGCCCCATTCCAACCGCGACTACGACCGCGCCCACCCCGCCTATGGTTTCGACGTACACGTGAACGCCGACGAGCCTGGCTGCTATCCGGACGACTACATCCGCTGGATAAGGCGCGTGGCGCCGGGCATGGAGGAGAAAGTCGGCGTGCCGCACCCGATCACCGGCGACCGCAGCATCCTCTACTGGGACTTCGACGCCCCCGAGGAACTCAGCTACAGCGCCTGGGTGGCCGACCAGACGATCGACTTCATCGAATCGGCCGGCGAGACGCCCTGGTTCGCCATCGCCGGCTTCTACCTGCCTCACTCCCCGTGCAATCCGGTGCCCAAGTACCTTGACCTCTATCCGCGCGAAAGCGTGCCGCCGCCCGACGTCATCCCCGGCGAACTGGACGACAAGCCGTCAACGGTACGCCGCATCGCCGAGGCCGTAATGCCCGACGACGAGGAGACGGTCATGGAATTTCGGCGCTACTACTACGCCAGCTGCAGCATGATCGACAACCACTGCGGGCGCATCGTCGAGCACCTGCGGCAAAACGGCCAGCTCGACAACACCATCGTGGTCTTCTACTCCGACCACGGCGACGCCTGCGGCGACAACTTCACGATGGCCAAGCACGAGGCCCACTACGACTCCTGCCTCAGGGTCCCGATGGTGTGGCGCTGGCCGGAGAAGATCCCGGCCGGCAGCAGTTTCGAGGGATTCTTCGAGGGCGTTGACCTGGTCCCGACCCTGCTTGCGGCGCTCGACATCCAGGTGCCCGACCGCGTCGACGGCAGTTCCCTTTGGGAGCAGGTTTCAGGCGCGGGCGGCGACGGCAAGGAATCGGTGCTGGTCGAGTACTTCAATCCTGGAAACGACCAGGTCCAGACCGAGGTCTCGCGCCACACCCGCTACTACCAGGGCGGCTCCTCGGTGCTGACCCTGATCAACTCCGAATACAAGTACTGGATCAACGACGAGGGCGAAGAGATCCTCTACGACCGGGTCGAGGATCCGGGCGAACATGTGAACCTGGCACGCTCCCCGGAGCATGCCGGCGAACTGGCGAACATGCGCAAGGCGCTGCTGCAGAAGCTGGCCACGACCTACGACCGCCGCCACCGCAAGCTGGCGCTCTACTGAAGCTCCGGGCGCTTTCGGCCAAATCGGTGCCGCCGAGCGGCGGCGGGGTCGGTCAAGGGTCGCGCGCGCACCGGAATCCGAGATTGCCGGCGCCGGTGTCGGGAGTGTTGCGGTTGCGCGCCCCCACCCGGTATCGGTTGCAGTAGGAATCGTGGCACAGGTATGATCCGCCGCGCATCACGCGGGCCGATCCCTCGGCCGGGCCGCGCGGGTTCAGCATCGAGGCGCTCAGGTGGTGATTGGGGCTGAACCAGTCCTGGCACCACTCCCAGACGTTGCCGGCCGCGCCGTACAGACCGTAGCCGTTGGGTTCGAACGACTTGACCGGGCAGGTGCCCAGGTAACCGTCGTCGCGGGTATTGAGGTCGGGAAACTTACCCTGCCAGATGTTGGCCATGTGCGCGCCGCCGGGGGTCAGCTCGTCGCCCCAGGGGTAAACCGCCTGGATCAGGCCGCCGCGCGCGGCAAATTCCCATTCGGCCTCGGTCGGCAGCCGTTTGCCGGCCCAGCGGCAGTATTCGATCGCGTCGTTCCAGGACACCTGCACGACCGGATGGTCGGGACGCTTGCGCACGTTTGATCCGGGTCCTTCGGGGTGGCGCCAGCTGGCGCCGTTTATCGCCAGCCACCAGGGGACCTCGTTGACCCGCTGCGGATTGGTGCGCATCAACCTGCCCGGTACAAGCAGCTGGAACACGAACGACCAGCCGAATCGCTCGGATTCGGTCTTGTAGCCGGTCGCGCGGATGAAGCGGCCGAACTCGCGGTTGGTCACCGGGGTCGAATCGATCAGGAACGGGTCGACCGTCACCTCGCGAATCGGGCCCTCCCCGTCGTCGGGGAATCCGTCGCTGCTCTCGGTGCCCATCAGGAAGGCGCCGCCTTGAAGCGAAACCATGTCCGCGGGGACGCTCGCGCCTTTCCCGCCGACGGCCTGCCCGGCGCCAGCCCCCGGGACCCCGGATCGGGGCGGCGGGCAGCAGTCCGGCGTCAAACCAATCCGCCGATCAGGCGAGGAACGCGGCGATGCGGTCGAGTCCGCGGGCGATCGTTTCCATGTCGGTGGCAAAGCTCAGGCGCACGGTCGCGTCCATTCCGAACGCTTCGCCCGGAACCACCGCCACGCGCCCTTCCTCGAGCAGTTTCTGGGAAAACTCGACCGAGCCGGCGACCCCCAGCCGCTCAAAGTTGGCCGAGATGTCGGGCAGGACGTAGAAGGCGCCCTGCGGACGCGGACAGACAACACCCGGCATTGCGTTCAGGCGTTCGAAGCAGTAGCGGCCGCGGCGGGCGAATTCCTCGCGCCGTTCGGCCACGATTCCCTGGTCGCCGGCAAGCGCGGCCGCGTAGCCGAACTGGGTGAAGTTGCATGCTCCGGACGTGGTCTGGGTCTGGATCTTCGACATCGCCCCGATGATCTCCGCCGGTCCGGCCGCAAAACCGAGCCGCCAGCCGGTCATGGCGTAGGTCTTGCTTGAGGCGTTGAACGTGATCGTTCGCGCGTAGGCGTCCTCGGAGAGGCTGGCGAAATTGGCAAAGCTGGCCCCGCCGAAGACCAGTTGGTCATAGATTTCATCGGCCAGGACGATCACCCCGGTGCCGGCCAGGACCTTTGCGATCGCGGCCGCCTCCGCGGGCGAATAGACGAACCCGCCCGGATTGGAGGGGGAGTTGAACACGAACGCCCGGGTCCGGTCGGTAACCGCCGCGGCGACCTGGTCCGGAGTCAGCTTGTAGTCGTTCTGCGGGCTCCCCTCCACGATGACCGGGACCCCGTCGCAGAGCGTGACCTGCTCCGGAAACGAGACCCAGTAGGGCGCCGGCACGATGACCTCGTCGCCCGGGTCCAGGATCGCCGCGAAGGCGAGGAACAGCGCTTCCTTGCCGCCGCAGGTAACGATCAGCTGGTCGGGCCCGTATTGCAGGCCCGCGTCGCGCGCAAGCGCGTCGACGATCGCGGTCTTGAGCGGAACGATCCCCGAGGCCGGGGCCGCGTAGCCGGTCTGGCCGCCCTCGAGGGCGTCGATCGCGGCCTTCTTCACGTGCTCCGGCGTGTCGAAATCGGGCTCGCCGGCGCCGAAGCTGACGACGTCGACGCCTTCGCGGCGCAACTGGGCGGCCCGGCCGGTCACCGCCATGGTGGCCGATTCGGCCATGCGCTGGGCGCGCTGGGAGATTTGCATTGTCGGGGCGCTGCCTGGAGGGCGTTGGACGGAGATCTCGGGATGGGCAATCCAAACCGCACTGATTTTCGGCTACAGGGCGGGTGGGCCGATTCTGTGCGCAGGCAGGCGCACAATTGGTTGGCGCCGCAGGTTCGGCGCCGGGCCCCGTGGGGGCGAAATCCAATTTGGGAGCGCAACCGAGCATGGGAAACCTTGAATCGAAAGTCGCGGTGGTCTCCGGGGCGGGACGCGGCATCGGCCGCTCGATCGCAGTCGCCCTGGCCCGCGCCGGCGCCGACGTGGTGGGGTGCTCGCGCACGGTGGGCGAGCTCGAGAGCCTGGCGGGAGAGATCAATCAGCTGGGGCGGCGCTGCGCGACCGCCCGGGTCGACGTGGCCGACTGGGAGAACGTCAAGCGTTTCGCCGAAACCGTGGTCGGCGAATTCGGGCGCTGCGACATCCTGGTCAACAACGCCGGCGGGACGTTCGGCGAAGGGAAGTTGGCCGAGAGCGACCCGGCGCTTTGGACCAAGACCGTAGACATCAACCTGTACGGCACCTACTACCTGACCAGGGCCCTGTTGGCCGACATCCCCAGCGGGGGCAAGATCATCAACATCGCCTCGGGGATGGGGCTCGCGGCGTTGCCCGGCAACAGCTCCTATGCCGCCGCCAAGGCAGCCGTTCACATGCTCACGCAGGTCCTTTCGCAGGAAGTCTGGGACCGCGGGATCGAAGTCAACGACGTGATTCCCGGACTCGTGGCGACGACCAACGTGACCTGGGCCAGCGACCGATCCTCGGTTGAGACGGTCATGGCCGAGTTCGCCGACCGGCCGGTTCCGTTCGCGGCCTCCGAGCGCGTCAAGCACCCCGACGAAGTGGGAGAATTGGTGGCGTGGATGGCCGGGCTGCCGCCCGGCGGCCCAACCGGCCAGTCCTTCTCGTTGGCGCGTCGGCCGTTCTAGGGTTGGCCCCGTTCGCTAAGGTCTAAGCAGGGTGCCGCGCAACTACCCTAGTAATGGGCATAATTTTGGTGGTCGTGCAATTTGCCGAACATTGAAATAATTGTGGTTGGAATAATTGGCACTCAGGTTATGCCCGCGTTGGAATTGGATGGACCGTGATTGACACCGCCCGCGAGGGTCCGATATTGATCGCCGGACTCGCCGGCCGCATCGACGGGACCAACGCCCGACAAGTACAGACCGAACTCGAATCGGCGCTTGGCGACGACGATCGCCAGCTGCTGCTTGACTTTGCGGACCTGTCCTACATCTCCAGCGCAGGGCTCCGGGTCGTTCTGCTGGTGGCCCGCCAGCTCGACCAAAAGGGCGGGCAGCTCGCGGTCTGCAGCCTGAGCGAATCGATTTCCGAGATATTCAAGATTTCCGGTTTCGACAAGATCATCAACGTCCACGCCGACAGGCCCGCCGCTCTCGCCGAACTGCAGGGCTAGAGCCGAGCCCGACTAGCGCCTCCGCAAAGACGACCCCTCCGGTGCCCCCGGACAGACCCAGACGCCGGTCCCGGTCCCGCTACGAAGGTCCCACGCGGAAGATCCTGGTCGTAGACGACGAACCGGATCTTGAGCCGCTGATCCTGCAGCGCATGCGGCGCCAGATAAGGTCCGGACAGTACGATTTCCAATTCGCCGGCAACGGCGTCGAGGCCGTCGAATTGCTCGAGCAGGACAAAGAAATCGAGCTAGTCCTCTCCGACATCAACATGCCCAGGATGGACGGGCTGACGCTCCTGCAGCAGATTCCGCAGATCACCGATGA
Organism: Chloroflexota bacterium; assembly: GCA_963664795.2. Lineage (GTDB taxonomy): Bacteria > Chloroflexota > UBA11872 > UBA11872 > VXNJ01 > VXNJ01. The sequence goes on from CAXXYJ010000014.1 coordinate 6,461, forward strand.
CATCCGGTCGGTCATCATCTCCGCCTACGGCGACATGGACAACATCCGGACCGCCATGAACCGCGGCGCGTTCGATTTCGTAACCAAGCCGGTCGATTTCAAGGACCTGAACATAACCATCGAGCGCGCGCTCAGGAACCTGACCGAATGGCGCAACGCGCTGGCGGCCCGCGACCAGCTCGTTTCCCTGCGGCGGGAGCTGGACATCGCGCGGAGTCTCCAGGAATCGATCCTGCCCAAGTCCTTCCCCAAGACCGAAGATTTCGAGATTTCAGGTTTCATGCAGGCCGCCCGCGATGTCGGCGGCGATTTCTACGACTTCCTCGAATTGCCCAACGGCAACCTCGGGCTGGTGATCGCCGACGTCTCCGACAAGGGCGTTTCCGCGGCGATGTTCATGATGTCGGCCCGCACCACCATTAAGGGCGCCGCGCTCGACGGCTGCGACCCGGCCGAAGTCTTGACCCGGGCCAACGACATGCTCAGTGCCGACAATCCCAACATGATGTTCGTGACGACGTTCTACGCCGAGTTCGATCCCGGAGCCGGGACCCTGACCTACGCGAACGGCGGCCACGACCTGCCGGTGCTGGTCGACCGGGAAGGCGCGCGCACGCTTCCATCGACCGGCGGCGTCGCCCTCGGGGTCATGCCGGGGCTGCCGTTCACGTCCGAGCAGATCCAGATGCAGTTCGGCGACTCTTTCGTCGCCTACACCGATGGCGTTACCGACGCCATGAACCCGCAGGAAGAGCAATTCGGCCTCCGGCGCCTGATGCAGCTGTTCGCCGAAAAACCTCCCACCCACGCCGGCGCGACCGTTAACGACGTGGTCGCGGCGGTCAAGGGGTTCGCCGCCGAGCAGGATCAGTTCGACGACATCACCTGCCTGGTCCTGCAGCGACTTTCCCAGGGGGCAGGATAGTGAAGCACGAACTCTCGTTGGCCCCGGAGCTGGAGTCGGTCGGCACGCTCGCCGAAACCGTAGCCGAGGTTTCGACCGCCGACGACTGGACTCCGGATCTTGAATACAAGGTCGCGCTGGCGGTCGAGGAAGTTGGGATGAACATCGTCTCCTACGCCGGCCTCTCCCAGGATCAACTGGTTGAGTTTTCGATCGATTCGACTCCCGATTCGGTTACGGTGATGTTTTCGGATCCCGGCTCGGCATTCAACCCCTTCGAGGACGCGCCGGCTCCGGACCTGGAGGCATCGGTCGCCGATCGCCGCGTCGGCGGTCTCGGGGTCCACCTGGTGGAGACGCTGATGGACTCGGTGTCCTACAGCCGCGGCGGCGGCCGCAACATCCTGACCATGGTTGCCAATCGGGCAAAGTGATCGCACTGCTGACCCGCCGGCCAGCCATTGCCACGTTGGCGGGACTGGTGATTGTGGTCGTGGCGGCGGTGGCCTGGATCGCACTCTCGCGCACCGACGCGCCCAGCGCGCCCGCATCTGGGGCCGCACCGCTGGCCCAAACCGCGGCCCCGGAAACGGGCCCGGATCCCGGGATACATCCTGACCGGATAGTGTTCGGGCAGACCGCCGCCTTCAGCGGGCCGGCGCAGGGCCTGGGAATCGAAATGCGCCGGGGGATCGAGTCCGCGTTCGCCGAAGCGAACCGAGTTGGCGGGGTCAATGGACGCCGGCTCGAACTGGTAACCCTGGACGATGCCTACGAACCGGAAGCGGCGATCGCCAACGCCCAGGCGCTGATCGGCGCCCATGAGGTGTTCGCCCTGATCGGTTCGGTCGGGACGCCAACCTCGCGGTCGACGGTGCCGGTGGCCGGCGAAGCCGGCGTGCCGTTCATCGCTCCGTTCACCGGGGCGGCGTTCCTGCGCGACCCCGGACTTGAACACGTGATCAATCTGCGCGCTTCCTACGCTCAGGAAACCGAGCGAATGGTCGGCCTGTTCGTGGATCAGCGCGGCCTGGACCGCATCGGGGTCCTCTACCAGGACGACTCCTTTGGCCGAACCGGTTACAACGGCGCCCGGGACGCCCTGCAGCGACGGGGGCTGGAACCGGTCGGAGTGGGTCTTTATCCGCGCAACACGACCGCCATCAAGACTGCCCTGCTGGACCTTGCCACGGCCGAACCGGAAGCAGTCATCCTCATCGGGGCCTATGAACCGGTCGGAACCCTGATAAGCCTTGCCAAATCGATTGGATTGGATTCCGAATTCATCGCGATTTCATTCGTTGGATCGAATTCCCTGGCCCAGCAGCTGGGCCCGGACGGCGAGGGGGTCAAAGTCACCCAGGTCGTGCCCTTGCCCACCGACCGGTCCGTGCCGATCGTGGTCGAGTACCTGGACGCGCTGGATTCGTATGACGTCACCGGACAGCCCGGATTCGTCTCGCTGGAGGGCTATCTGGCCGGCCGGCTGGCGATCGCCGGGCTGGCCGCCTGCGGCCCGGACCTTGACCGGGCATGCTTCGTCGACGGACTAAGGTCGCTGCGCCAGCATGAGCTGGGCGGCTTCATGATCTCCTTCGGTCCGGACGACAACCAGGGGTCGGACAGCGTGTTCCTGACCGAAATAGGACCGGACGGGCATTTTCGACCGGTCCGGCTGTCGGAATCATTAGCCGAGCCGGCGTAGGGGCTCGCATGACGCTGACCGGGAGCCGATGGGGCAAAGCGGTTGCGGAGGCTATCCGCCGGGATTGGGAATGGCTGCTATCCATCCTCCCGGCCCTGCCGCACCGCATCTCGACCCAGATGTACCTGGGAATCGGCGGTGCCCTGGTGATGACGCTGTTGGCCGGTTCGGTGGCCTTCATTTCATTCGAGCTCGTCGGGCGGTTCCAGACCCGGATCACCGAGAACGCGGTTCCCGAACTGACCGCGGCGTTCGATCTGGCCCGTATATCGGGAAGCCTGGTGGCGGTGGGGCCGCGCCTGACTGCGGCCGATTCTGGCAGTCAATTCAATCTGGCGGCCGAGGAAGCTGCGGCCGTCCGGGTCGAACTGGACGCAGCGCTTGCCGAATTTGTCGGGCAGGGCGAGGACGTTGCCAGGGTCCGCGAATTGAGCGCCGCGCTATCCGAAGACATCGCCCGGCTGGAAACCGACCAGCGCCAGATCCTGGAACTCAATGTCAGGGCGGCCCTGATCAGCGGCCAGATCGCCCTGCTGCGCGACGAGCTGGCCGGGTTGCTGGGACCGGCGATCGATGATCAGCTTTTCTATCTGTCTACCGGGATCCGCGATGATCCGGCGCGTTTGGGCGGAACCGACGAGCGGATCGGCGACCATCTGACGGCGGAGGAGCTCAACGTTTACCGCCGCCTGACCGACCTGCAGGCCGACGCCAACATCGCGGTCCAGGTGCTGGCCTCGGCGTTCATCGTCGACCAGGCGGCGGAGGTGGAACCGCTGCGCGAGAGATTCGAGGCCGCGTCCGAACGCATCGCGCTGGGTCTTGCGGGGCTGGCCGGCCATCCGATCCAGGGATTGCTTTCTCCGGTATTCGGGCAGTTGCAGGGGCTCGCGCTTGCAGAGTCCGGCGGCTTCGACACCATGGAGAGCACGCTGCGCCTGACTCAGCGCCAGGCCGAAACCATGATCCACAGCCAGGCAACCGCGAGAGACCTCGGTCTCCACGTCGACAACCTCGTCCAAGCCGCCTCCGGCGATGCCGCCAGCGCCAGCGCGGACGCCTCGAACTCGATCCAGACGGGACGCTTGCTGCTGGTTGCGATCACCGCCCTGGCGGTGGCCGGCGGTGTGCTCATCGCCTGGCTGTACGTCGGCCGCGTGATAACCGCCCGCATAGACCAGCTGGCGGTCTGGATGCGGCGACTGGCCGGCGGCAACCTGGAGGTCCGCGAAGTCGTGGCAGGAAACGATGAGATTGCCGAGCTGGGCCAGACGCTGGAAGTTTTCCGGCGTCACGCCCTGGAAGTCCAGCGCCTGAACCTGGTCGAAGAGTTGGCCCAACAGCTCCAGGAGAACAACAAGGAGCTGGAGGCCGCGGTCGCCCAGTTGCGGCGCGCCCAGGGCCAGATCGTCGCCCAGGAGAAGCTGGCGGCGCTGGGTGAATTGACCGCCGCGGTCGCGCACGAGATCAGAAACCCGCTCAACTTCATCAAGAATTTCTCAGAGGCGTCCGAGGAGCTGCTTGAGGAACTGGGCGAGATCACCGATCCCGAAACCGGCGAGATCGACGAAGAGGGCCAGGAGATCATCACCGAGGTCGCGACCGACCTTGAGGACAACCTGGGGCGGATTCGCAGCCACTGTGAACGCGCCGAGCACATCGTCACCAACATGCTGCGCATGGGCCGCGGTTCCGGCGAGCTGCAGGCCACCGACATCAATCACCTGATCACCCTTCACGCCAAGCTGGCATTTCAGGGTGCCCGGTCAAACGACCCCGACCTGCAGGCCGACCTGGTCTACGAGCTTGACCCCGAAATCGGCCAGGTTATGGTCATTCCGCAGGACATGGGAAGGGTAATCCTGAACCTGGTGGCCAACGCCTGCTACGCGGTCGACGAACGCTGGCGCGGCTCCGGCATTCCCACCAGCAACGGCGACGACGCCGGTCCAAGGATCGAACTGACCTCGGGACGGGATCCCGAAAACATTGAGATCCGGATCCGCGACAACGGTTCCGGCATCCCGGCCGACGTCGTCGACAAGATCTTCAACCCGTTCTTTACCACCAAGCCGACCGACCAGGGGACCGGGCTGGGTCTTTCGATTTCCAACGACATAGTCGCCAGGCGCGGTGGGGCAATGACGGTTGAATCGGAGCCGGGCCGGTACACCGAATTCAAGATCCGCTTCCCGGTTGACCCCCCGCTCGCCGGCGTTCCGGAGGCGAACTAGCCCAAGCGCGCCTAACCGGGCCGGTACACCCGGTCGGCCTCGGGGTCGCCGAAATCCCGGGGGATATCTGCGACTTCGGTCCAGAAGCGGTCCGGAATCGGAAGTTCGGCCCAGGCGACGGTCTGGGCGATGCGCTCCGGGCGGGAGCAGCCGCAGATCGTTGCGCCCACGCGCGGATTGCGCAGCGAGAACTGCAGCGCGGCCGCTCCCAGCGGCACCTGGTACCGCCGGCAGATCCGATCGAGTTCGCGCACCGGATCGAGCTGTTGCGCCGACGCCGGCATGTAGGTCAGCCGCGGAAACGCGTCCGGCCCCTTGGCCAGCACCCCGCCCATGTAGGGGGCGGCGTTCAGGACGACCGTTCCGCGCTCGTTTGCCAGGTCCATGAGCGCCTCGGCGTTGCCGTTGAGGATCGAGCAGCGGTTGTGCGAGAGCATGAAATCAAAGTCCCAGGCCTCTACCAGCGGCGACATTACCTTCACGTCGCCGGCGGCCAGCCCGACGTAGTCGCACAGGCCCTCGCCGCGCATCTTGAACAGCTCGTCCAGGGCGCCTCCCGACCGGGTGATCTCGTCCAAGTCGGCGGCGTACTCGGGATCGTGCAGGTGGAGGATTTCCACCCGGTCGACTCCGAGCGCTGCAAGGCTCTGCTCCAGCGAGCGGCGCGCCTGGGCGGCGCCGAAGCGGCCGGTCTCCATGTCGCGATCGAGCTTGGTGGAAATGACCAGGTCGGCCGGCTTGCCGCCCCGCTCGCGGATGACGTCGCCGACTCGCTGCTCGGATCGTCCGAATCCGTAATTGCGTGATGCGTCGAGAAAGTTGATCGGCCCGTCGAAGATGGCCCGCACCGTCGCACGGGCGCGCTCCAACCCGACCCGGTAGGTGTAGGAGTCGGGCATGTCGCCCAGAACCCCGGTGCCGACGCAGACGGGGGTGACCGCAAGATCGGTCTGCCCCAGGCGGACCTTGCGCATCAGGCCGCCCCGGGCGAGAAGGTCAACCTGGCCGGGTATACGCGCGCCGGCGACGATTTAGCCGAGAACATGAACGGCTGGGCGGGGCGAGGGCCTAACCCGGCTTGTACTCGCGGTTGGCCTCGGGGTCGCCGAACCCGCGCGGAACCCGCGCGGCCGCGCTCCAGAACTCTTCCGGAATCTGGTGCTCGAGCCAGGCGATCGTCTGTTCGATCCGTTCCGGCCGCGAGCAGCCGCAGATGGTCGCGCTCACGCGCGGGTCGCGCTGCGAGTACTGCAGCGCGGCGGCGCCCAGCGGCACCTGGAACCGCCGGCAGATCTGTTCGAGTTCGCGCACCGGATCGAGCTGGCGCCCCGATGCCGGCATGTAGGTCATTCGCGGAAAAGCTTCGGTCCCTTTGGCCAGTACCCCGCCCATGTAGGGCGCGGCGTTAAGGACCACCGCCCCGCGTTCGACGGCCAGGTCAAACAGCGGTTCGGCGTTGCCGTTGATGATCGAGAACCGATTGTGCGAGATCATGAAATCAAAATCCCAGTCCTTAACCAGCGGCGCCATCACCTTCACGTCGCCGGCGGCCAGCCCGACGTAGTCGCACAGGCCTTCGCCGCGCATCTTGAACAGCTCGTCCAGGGCGCCGCCCGACCGGGTGATCTCGTCCAAGTCGGCGGCGTACTCGGGGTCGTGCAGATGCAGGATCTCCACCCGGTCGACGCCGAGGGCTTCAAGGCTTTCCTCCAGGGATCGACGCGCCCGGCCGGCGTCGAAGCGTCCGCTCTCCATGTCGCGATCGAGCTTGGTCGATATGACCAGGTCGGCCGGTTTGCCGCCCCGCTCGCGGATGACGTCGCCGATGCGCTGCTCGGACTGTCCGAGGCCGTAATTGCGCGAAACGTCCAGGAAATTCACCGGACCGTCGAATATCGCCCGCACCGTCGACCAGGCCCGCTCCTCGTCGACACCGTAGGTGTATGTGTCGGGCATGTCGCCGAGCGCGCTGGTGCCTATGCAGATGGGAGACACCAGCAAATCGGTGTCGCCCAGGCGAATCTTTTCCATCAGCATTTCCCTTGACGGTTTGATCGTGTGCGGGTTCCGGCCATTATTGCTATTGGGGCCGCGGCCGCGGTTGCCGCCGGGGCTTGATCCGGCCGCGGCGCCATGCCTGCCCGGGCCGGAACCGGCGGACGGAGGAACACATGCGGATAGGGATCATCGGCTGCGGGCGCGTGCTGCCCGCCCACCTGGCTGGAATATCCCAGGTGATTGAAGCCGGCGTCTGCGAGGCGACGATTACGGCGCTGTGCTCCGGACACATCGAGAACGCGCTGATGTTCCGCTCGCCCGAAGACGGAATCACGCCCCGGAAACCGCCGGTCAGCGATCCCAAGAATCCAATGTCGACGCCGCATATCTACGTATCCGAACTGCAGTCGGAGCGGCCGGAAGTGTTCGACGACTACCGCGCGATGCTCGACGCCGACCTCATCGACGCGGCGCTGGTCCTGACCCAGGTTTCGCAACACCATGGGATGGCCCGCGACTGCTTCAGCGCCGGCGTGCATGCGCTGGTCGAAAAACCGCTGGCGGTTACCACCCGCGCCGCCCAGATCATGATCGACGCGGCCGCCGCCCACGACTGCGTCCTGGCGGTGGCGGAGATGGTCCGTCACATCGAACTGCACCGCGCCCAGCACTGGGCGGTGGACAGCGGCCGGATCGGATCGGTGCAGTTCGTTGCCCACCGCGAGATGGGCGTGCCCGGGCGGCCGCCCCATATGGGATCCGGCAACCTCTGGCGTCACCAGCTGAACCGGGTCGGATCGAACACCGCCGTCGATCTGGGGGT
>CAXXYJ010000015.1:0-21275 GCA_963664795.2 Chloroflexota bacterium
ACCGTATCGGCCTGATCCACGACCTCGTGCACCGCGCCGGCGTCCTTGCCGATTTGAGGGCGGGGCACCTGGCCGGCGATCACGAGCACGGGCGAGGAGCGCGCGTAGGCCGTGGCCAGGCCGGAGGCGGCGTTGTACAGGCCGACTCCCGGCACCACCAGGGCCACGCCCGGCTTCCCGGAGGCGCGCGCGTAACCGTCGGCCATGTAGGTCGTGGCCTGCTCGTGGCGGGTGGAGATCAGCCGGATGCCGGGCTCGTCGCGCAGGCCGGCGACGATGCCGTAGGTCTGGATGCCCGGGATCCCGAAGACGACTTCGACGCCCTCCCTGGCGAGCGACTTGGCCATGGCTTCACCGCCGCTGAGATTGACCATGGCTCCTGTCCTCCAGGCGTGCGGTGAGGCTCAGAGAGTGCCCCGAAGGGCCCAACTAAAGGCCGTCAACCACCACCATGTTGATGTTGGAGGAGCGCGAGCGCATGTCATCCAACGCGGTGTATTCGGGCGATTCCAGCCAGGCGCGGACCCGCTCCATGTCGTCGAACTCCAGGACCGCCAGGCGGCTGGGCGACCAATCGCCCAATACGACCTCGATGTCACCTCCACGCGCCACGAACCTGCCGCCATGCGACTCCACGGTACCCGTCACGCGCGCCATGAACTGCCCGTAAAGGCTCGCGTCCGTAATCTCAACTTCGGTGATAACGTAGGCGGCCATTTGCACCTCTCTGGAGCCCTGAGCCCATGATAATGCCGGGAACTTTTTTGGCCCCGCGGACCGGTCGCCCGCGTGAATCCCGCAGTTTGGCGGCCATCACCCCAGCGGCGTCCGGAACGAGCGGCCGAAGTTGAATTCATAGCCGGATCGTGGCAGGTTGAGATCGGGCGAATCCCCGGCTCGTCGCCCAGGCTCGCGACAATCCCGTTTGTCTCGACGACCGCTACCCCCCGAACGCGGCCAGGACCCGGCCGACGACGACCGCGACCGCGACCGCGAAGGCGGCCTGTTGCGCGAGCAGCCTGCCCGTGAACCGCAGCCCGAGTCCGCGCCCGATCGTTATCGCCGTGACCAGGCACGGCAGCATCGCACCGGCTAGGAACGTGGCCACCAGCAGCTGGGTCGCGCTCAGCGCGGCCACGGTGCCCTCCTCGGCCAGGAGCAGGATTCCGTCCTTGCGGACGGCGGCGAGCACGATCGGCAACGCCGTTTCCGCCGGCAGCGCGAACACGGCCATCGCCGGCCCCAGCAGGCGGCCGGCCGCATCGAGTGCGCCCGACCAGTCAAGCAGCGAGGCGACGATCGCGATCGCGAAGAAAGTCGGCACCGCGGTGCCGAAGAACGATAGGACCGTCGTTCGCGCCTCCGCGCCGACCGCCGCCAGCGAGGGCCGGCTCAGGAACGTGCGCGGCTCGGTGAGGAGCGAATTGAGCGCGGACCGCGCGGCGGCGTCGCTGGTGAGGCGCGTGTAAACGAGGGTCGCTGCGACCAGCAGGACCAGGTACGGAACGACGAGACCGCTCTGGCCCGCGGCGGCGAAAACGGCGAGCGTGGCGGCGAGCTGGTACGAACAGGCGGACCCGAAGGCGATCGCGCCGACGGTGGTCGGCCGGGTGCAGGAGGAGCAGGAGGCGGTCGAGACGACCGCCGGGACGTTGCAGCCGAATCCCATCAGCACCCGTGTCACGTCGCGGCCGTGCAGGCCGATCGGCCGCAATAGCGGGTGGAGCGTCACCCCGATGCGGTCGGCGAGCCCGCTGGCCTGGAACGAGCCGATCACCACCGCGTAGACCAGCACTGTGGGGGCCGCCCAGACGAACAGCAGCGGCCCCATCGTCAGCAGCCCGTAGTCGCCGGCGAGCACGGCGCCGAGCGGTCCCGGCCAGCCCGCGATCCGCTCGGCCAGGGGCATCGTGACCGCCGTGACCAGCGGATCGATCCAGCCCGCGATCCGGTTGGCGGCGAGCACGGCCAGCAGCGCCGGCAGGACGAGGAGTACGGCGACGATCGCCGGACCCGCGACCGCATGATCAAGGAGCCCGCGCCGCGGCTCGATCCGCCACCCCGCCCGCACCGGGGCCCGCTCGTGGCGGACGGCGCCGGGATCCCCGACCGCGGCCCGCAGATCCTCCAGCGCCGCCTCGCCCGGTCGGCGCGCGTCGAGCGTCACGAACGGAAGTCCGGTCGCCAGCGCGACGCGCGCGATCGCCTCGCGGGCGACGGCGTGGTCGGCGACGAGGTCCCAGCGCGTCACCGCCACGCTCGCCCGCCGCCCCTGAACGAGCGGCAGCAACAGGTCGAGGTCCTCGTCGATCCGGGTCGCAGAAACCACGAGCAACACTTCGTCGGCGTCGCCGAGCGCCGACAGCGCCAGGCGCAGGGTGTCCGAATCGGATTCCCGGTGCAGCCCCGGCGTGTCCACGAACACGCGGTCGGCGGCCTCGTACTCGCGGCAGGTAACGGTGGTGCCGCGGAAGTTGACGCTCCGGGCGGGCCGGTCGGCTAGGGAGCGCGCCAGCGCGGACTTGCCGACGCTCTCGCGTCCCAGCAGCAGCGTTGTGGAAGGACCCGCGACCGCGACGGCGCGCGGTTCAGCAATCACAGGCTTCCGCGCAGCATGAGAGGTCGTCGAGGTACATCCCCGTGGCGCGGCGGGCCGCAACCGCCCGCGAGGTCTCCAGTCCGAGGCGCTGGGCGATCGAGTTGGCCACGACCGCGAATCGAAGGCGGAACTTGTAGATAAAGCACAGCTTCACGCCGCGGTGCTGGAGCATCGGGCCGGACAGGAACAGGCCGGGCGCGAGCGTGGATTCGTCGGCTTCCTCCGACACAACCGGCAAGCCCGACTCGTCGAATTCGATCAGGTGCTCGATCTGTCCGAGCGATCCGGCAAAGCCCGTGGCCAGGATCGGGCGCGTCCGGCTTTCCCACTCGCGGCCGTCCGAGCAGCGGACGACCCAGCCGTCTCCGTCCGCGCGCACCGACCTGACGTCGGCGTCCCCGACCAGGTCCACGCGGCCCGTGTCTTCGGCCTGCTCGAGACGTTCGCGGGTGAACGGGGAAAGGGTCAGGCTCGGATCCGGGTCGTCGACTTCCCAGGTCGCCGTCCGCGCCAGCACGGTAACGCTCTTCCCGAGCTTTACGAGCGCGACGGCCGCATCGGCGGCGCTCTCGTGGCCGCCGATCACCGTGAAGCGATCGCCCTCAAGTTCGCGCCAGCTCCCGACCCCGGCGCTGTGGAGGCAGCCGTCGGCGCCCGCGAACGGGTTGAGCTCCGGGTACTGGAACTCCCCGGCCGCCCAGATGACGTGTCGCGCCAGCAACGTTCCGCCGCCCGTGTTGAGCGCGTACGACCCGTCGTCTTCGATGTCGACGGAGCGGACTTCGATCCCGGGCTCCACGTGCAGCTGGTAGTACTGCGCCACGGCGTCGAGATAGTCGGCGTAGGCGCTCCCGCTGGGGTGTTCGCGGCCGAGCGAGTAGGCGGGCGAGGTGGCCGGGACTATCGCATTCAAGTCGAGCAGCCCGAACGCGTTCCCGGTAAACGACGGCGTGATCAAGCGCATCTCCTGCGGCCACCGGCGGAACGAGGCGCCGATCTCGTGGCGGTCCAGGACGACGACGTCTTCGACGTCGAACTCCCTGAGGGCTGCCGCGCATCCGAGGCCGGCCGGCCCGGCGCCGACGATCACGACCTGGTGGTGGCGCGATTGTTCCGGTGCCCGGTCCCGGTCCCGTGACGCGCCGTTCTCGCTCATGCGGTTTTCCTCACAGCAGTCCTAGTTGCAATTCCCGACCCGGGGGAAGTGATATTCGATTATCAATTGAAATTGTCATGCGGGCTGGCCGGGTTCTGGTTTCTGCCCGCGGGAGAGTAATTCGGGGCATTGATTGCGCGCGATCAGCGCAGGAGGCACTCGTCTTGATCCTCGGCGAGCCCACCGCCCCGTCTGCTTTCGGCGGGATCCGGACCGGGTCCGGCGCGTTGGCGCCAAAGGTTTCAATTTCGGCCGGGAGCCGGGTAGCGCATGCGGGATTCGAACCCGCGATCTTCGCCTTGAGAGGGCGATGTCCTGGGCCACTAGACGAATGCGCCGGAGCCGAATTTTAGCCGTGCCGCGCGATTGGCCCGCCAAGTCTTTCTAGACTCATGACGACCGCCATTTCGCGCCGCCTGCCAAGCCCGGAAGTGAACTGACCTTGCTGGAGCGACTTTCCGAACGCCTGGACGCCGTCATCAAGAAGGTGTCGGGCCGGGGGCGGATCCGCGAGAGCGACATCAAGGCGGCGATGCGCGAGGTTCGCGTCGCGCTGCTGGAAGCCGACGTGCAGCTGAAGGTGGCGCGCGATTTCGTGCGCGCGGTCGGCGAGCGGGCGGTGGGGCGCGAGGTCCTCTCGAGCGTCTCCCCGCGCCAGCAGCTGATCAAGATCGTCCACGACGAGCTCACCGAACTGCTGGGCGGCCAGGCCAGCGACCTGGCGCCGGCCAAATCCGGCGGACGCCGGATCCTGATGGCCGGCCTGCAGGGCTCGGGCAAGACCACCAGCGCCGCCAAGCTGGCGCTGCAGATCAGGGAAGCGGGCCGGCAGCCGCTGCTGGTGGCCTGCGACCTCAAACGGCCGGCGGCGATCGAACAGTTGCAGACCCTGGCCAGCCAGATCGATGCGCCGATCCACTCCGAGTCGGTCAATTCGAAACCCGAGCACGTGGCCCGCAACGGGGTGCGCAAGGCCGAGGCGCTGGGCGCATCCGACGTGATCGTGGATACGGCCGGCCGCCTGCAGATCGACGGCGACCTGATGGACGAGGTGGAGCGCGTCGCCCGCCAGGTCGATCCCACCGACGTCCTCTTGGTCGTCGATGCGATGACCGGGCAGGAAGCGGTCAACGTGGCCAGCGAATTCCACCGCCGCCTGGAACTGACCGGGCTGGTGCTGACCAAGCTCGACGGCGACGCCCGCGGCGGGGCCCTGCTCTCGATCCGGGCCGCAACCGGGGTGCCGATCAAGTTCATCGGGTCGGGCGAGAAGATCGAGCCGCTGGAGCGGTTCCATCCCGACCGGCTGGCCTCGCGGATTCTGGGCATGGGCGACGTGGTGACCCTGGTGGAGAAGGCCCAGGCCAGCATCGACGAAGCGGCCGCGGCGCGGATGGAGAAGAAGCTGCGCAGCGCCAGCTTCGACCTGACCGACTTTCTCGAGCAGATAGACCAGATCGAAAACATGGGGTCGCTGGCCCAGGTGGCCAACCTGATCCCGGGCATGTCGCGGCTCGGCGACCGCGGCAAGATCCAGGAGGCGCTCTCCGGGCGCGAGCTGGACCGCACCAAGGCGATCATCCTGAGCATGACGCCGGCCGAGCGGGCCGATCCGTCCATCATCAACGGCTCGCGCCGGCGCCGGATCGCGGCCGGGTCCGGGACCGAGCCGCGCGACGTGAACCAGCTCCTGAACCAGTTCTCGATGATGCGCAAGATGATGCGCCAGATGGCGCGCGGGCGCATGCCCAATTTCCCGGGCTTCTCGCCCTTCGGCTAGCGGCGCGCCGGGCGCGATAATCGGTCCGGCCCGCGCCGGCGCCTTACCTGCGCCCGAATTCACCTGCCGCCCTCTCTCCCCCACCGGATGCACCGCCATGCCTGACGCCTTCTTTGGAGTAATCGGCGGTAGCGGTTTTTACGACATCGAGAGCGTCACCGGGCTGGAAGAGGTGGTGATCGACACCCCGTTCGGCCCTCCCAGCGACAGTTACATGGTGGGCGAACTGGACGGGATACCGGTCGCCTTCCTGCCGCGGCACGGGCGCGGCCACCGGATCTCGCCCACGCACCTGAATGCCAAGGCCAACATCTGGGGTTTCAAGCAGCTGGGGGTCACCTGGCTGCTGGGCGTTTCGGCGGTCGGCAGCCTGCGCGAGGAAATCGAGCCCCGCCACATCGTGGTGCCCGACCAGCTGATCGACCGCACCCGCTCGCGGTCGCTGACCTTCTTCAACGACCCGGGCCTGGTGGTCCACGCCGGAATGGCCGAGCCCTTCTGCCCGGTACTGGCCGATCTTGTCGCGTCCGCGGCCGAAACCGCCGGGGCCTCGGTCCACCGCGGCGGGGCCTACGTCTGCATCGAGGGACCGCAGTTCTCGACCAAGGCCGAATCGCAGATCTTCCGCGGCTGGGGCGCGTCGGTGATCGGGATGACCGCGGTTCCCGAGGCCAAGCTCGCGCGCGAGGCCGAACTCCCCTTCGCGCTGCTGGCCCTGTCCACCGATTACGACGTCTGGAAGGACGAGCCGGTTACCGCCGCGCTGGTGGTGGCGAACATGGCCGCCAACCTCAAAGTCGCCCAGCAGTCGGTTGTGAACCTGGCCAGCATGCTGCCGGCCGGCAACGAAACCAGTCCCGCCCCCAAAGCGCTGGACGGGGCGATCCAGTCCGACCCCGGCCTGCTCAGCCAGGAGCTGCGCCGCAAGTACGGGCTGCTGATCAACCGCGCGCTCTCAGCCTGACCCGGCAAAAAAGAAGGAATCCGATGGCCACCGCAACAAAGCTTCCCGTGGACTGCGACATCGCCGACCCGACCCTGGCCGACGCCGGGCGCGACATGATCGAGTGGGCCGATTCCTCGATGCCGGTCCTGGCCCGAATCCGCGAACGCTTCGCCGCCGACCGACCGCTCGAGGGGCTCTCGGTCGCGGCCTGCCTGCACGTGACCACCGAGACCGCGAACCTGATGCGGACGCTCGACGCCGGCGGCGCGACGATCGCGCTGTGCGCGTCCAACCCGCTCTCGACCCAGGATGCGACCGCGGCGGCGCTGGTCCGACATTACGGGATCAGCGTCTACGCCCGCTGCGGCGAGGACAACCAGACCTACTACCAGCACATCGACAGCGTGCTCGACCGCGGCCCGCACCTGACCATGGACGACGGCGCCGACCTGGTCTCGCGCATCCACCAGCAGCGCCGCGACCTGATCCCGCAGATCATCGGCGGGACCGAGGAGACGACCACCGGGGTGGTGCGTCTGCAGGCAATGCACGCCGACGGCCAGCTGGCCTACCCGATCATGGCGGTCAACGAGGCCGACACCAAGCACCTCTTCGACAACCGTTACGGCACCGGCCAGTCGACCGTGGACGGGATCCTGCGCGCCACCAACAAGCTGATCGCCGGTTCCCGCTTCGTCGTGTCCGGTTACGGCTGGTGCGGGCGCGGCCTGGCCGCCCGAGCCGCCGGCATGGGCGCCAACGTGATCGTGACCGAAGTCGACCCGACCCGGGCCCTGGAGGCGGTCATGGACGGTTACCAGGTCCTGCCGATCGCCGAAGCCGCCCGGGTGGGCGACATCTTCGTGACCGTCACCTCGAACAAGAACGTGATCGACGCCGATCACCTCAAGGTGATGAAGGACGGGGCCATCCTGGCCAACTCGGGCCACTTCGACGCCGAAATCAACGTCCGCGCGCTGGCCGAGCAGTCCAGTTCGATGCGGACGCTCCGGCCGCTGCTGGACGAATACGTGATGCCGGACGGGCGGCGCATCCGCCTGCTGGCCGGCGGCCGCCTGGTCAACCTGGCGGCGGCCGAGGGCCATCCGCCGGGGGTGATGGACATGAGCTTTGCCAACCAGGCCCTCGGCGCCGAATACATGTGGGAGCGGGCCGGGAAGATCGAGCCGCAGGTGGTCGGCGTCCCGGACGCGATCGACAAGGACGTCGCCCGCCTCAAGCTTTCAAGCATGGG
Organism: Chloroflexota bacterium; assembly: GCA_963664795.2. Classification (GTDB taxonomy): domain Bacteria; phylum Chloroflexota; class UBA11872; order UBA11872; family VXNJ01; genus VXNJ01. The sequence continues at coordinate 7,737 of CAXXYJ010000015.1, forward strand.
CATCGCGATCGATTCCATGACCGCCGAGCAGGCGCGTTATGCCACGTCCTGGGAAGAGGGCACATGAACGAGAGGGCGCAAACATGAGCGTAAACCTGATCGCCGCCGACCGGTTCCTATTCACCTCCGAATCGGTCTCCGAGGGCCACCCCGACAAGGTCTGCGACCAGATCTCGGACGCGGTCGTCGACGCGCTGCTGGCGCGCGATGAGAATTCCCGCGTGGCCTGCGAGGTCGCCGCCTCCAACCAGGGCCTCTACGTGCTCGGCGAGACCACCAGCGACCTGGGCGGGGATGACCTGGAACCGCTGGTCGAGGGGATCGTGCGCGCGGTCGTGGCCGAGATCGGCTACACCAGCCCGGAACTGGGCATGGATGCCGCGACGGTTCCGGTCAGGGTGCTCCTTAACCCGCAGTCGGCCGACATCGCCCAGGGCGTGGACCGCGAAGACCCCGACCTGCAGGGCGCGGGCGACCAGGGGATGATGTTCGGCTTCGCCTGCCGCGAGACCGACGAGCTGATGCCGCTGCCGATCACCCTGGCGCACCGCCTCACGCACCGCCTGAGCCAGGTCCGCAAATCGGGCGACCTCCCCTTCCTGCGCCCCGACGGCAAGAGCCAGGTCACGGTTCAATACCGGCGCGGCCGCCCGGAGCGCGTGACCAACGTGGTCATCGCCGCCCAGCACGATCCGGACATCTCCGACGAGGAGCTGAGCGAGCGGATCGAGCGCGACGTGATCAGGGCCGTCATCGACGAGCGCTACCTCGACGGGGAAACCGAGTTCCTGATCAACGGGACCGGCCGGTTCGTCGACGGCGGACCCGGCGCCGACGCCGGTCTGACCGGGCGCAAGATCATCGTCGACACCTACGGCGGCATGGCCCGCCACGGCGGCGGCGCGTTCTCCGGCAAGGACCCGTCCAAGGTCGACCGCTCCGCGGCGTACATGTCGCGCTACATCGCCAAGAACCTGGTGGCGGCCGGCCTGGCCGAGAGGGCCGAGGTACAGCTTGCCTACTGCATCGGCGTGGCCGAGCCGGTCTCGGTGAACGTCGAGACCTTCGGGACGTCGGAGCTGGCGCCGGGCGACCTGGACCGGCTGGTGCGGGAGAACTTCGACCTGCGGCCCGTACGGATCATCGGCGACCTGGGCCTGCGGCGCCCGATATACCGGGATGTGGCCGCCTACGGGCACTTCGGACGCCCCGACCTGGACCTTCCCTGGGAACGGACCGACCGCGCCGGCGACCTGCGAAAAGCCGCCGGATTGACATAATCACCATACACCGGCCGGCGGCGGGACTCCGCCGTACCGCCGAGGCCGGCGGGTTGGCCGTGAACGCGCGGCGCCCGGACGCCGGAACCGGCCAGATTGCGGCAATGAAGGTAACGAGAACCGCCGGTCCGGCGTTTTGCAAATTAAGAGCGAATGGGGGCAGGACGAATTAGCTCGGCGCGGACACCCGACGAGCTGGATGAACTGATTCGACGCTCAGTTGAACTTGATCGCGAAGCGTTCGGTCTCGTTTATGAGGAATTTTTTCCGCAGATCCACCGGTTCATCCAGTACCGGATCGGCGGCAACCAGCACATCGCCGAAGACCTGGCCAGCCACGTTTTCATGCTGGCGCTGCGGGCGATCGGCAAGTACCAACATCGCTCGGTGGCCGGGTTCAGGGGCTGGATTTTCCGCATCGCGCGCAACGCCATCGCCGACCACTTCCGGCGCAGCCAGGACCTGGCCTACGACATCGATTCGCATGCCCGGCACCTGGTCGACGAAAGCGACGACTACGACCGCATCGACACCTCGGACATCCTGGGTCGCGCCCTCGAGGCTCTTACGCCCGAGCAGGCCGAGGTGATCGCGCTGCGGTTCACGCAAGACCTCTCCCACCGCGAAATCGCCGCGATCGTCGGCAAGCAGGAGAACGCGGTCCGGGCGCTGCAGTTTAGGGCGATAGCGACGCTGCGCCGCCGCCTGCAGGAGCTGGACCCGTGAACCGCTCCGAGCGCGCACTCGCCGCCCTGCTGGATTCCTATCTGGACGGGGGCGCCGACCGCCAGCAGCTCATCTCGGAGAATCCGGACCGGGCCGAGGACCTGGCCGCCTGCCTGGCGGTCGTCGACGATCTCCGGTCGGCCCGCCCGCCCGACCCCGACCCGGAAACGGTCCAGATCCGGCGCCGCGAGTTCGAACTGGAAGTAGAGCGGTTCGCCGCCGAGCGCCCGGAAACCGGACTGCTGCGGACGCTGCGCGGCTGGGCCGAATCGCTGCTTGCCCAGACCAGGGTGGCGGCGGTCGCGTTCTCGCTGGTCGTGGTGGTGCTGGCAGGCAGCGGGGTATCGGCGGCGGCCCTGGTGGCGCCGCCGGGCAGCCCGCTGTACGGATACAAGCTAACCGTCGAAAGGGCGGCGATCCAGCTCGCCGACGAAAAGGACCGGCCGGCCACCTACATCGAACTGGCCGAGCGCCGGATTTCCGAACTGACCTCGCTGGGACCCGACGCCTCGCCCGAAGTCGTCGCCAAGGTCTCGGCCTCCTACCAGACGCTGGTCGAGGACGGCCTGGAGGCGATCAATTCGCTGCAGAGTTCGGGCGGATTCGATCCCGAGGGCGCGATCAGCAATTACGAGCAGCGCGTGCGACGGCACGGCGAACAGCTCGAATCCTTCGCGGTCGACGCCGAGCCGGTCAGCAACACGCTCGATCTGATCCAGGCGCTGGTCTCCAGCCCGCTGCAGGCCGCCGGCCCGGATAAGGGAGGACCGGGAGCGGCCCCGCAGGAAACTCCCACTCCGGTCCCGACCCCTTCGCCGACGCCCGCTCCGACCCCGGCGCCCACGCCGGCCCCGACCCCGTCGCCGACGCCCGAACCCACTCCGGAACCGGCGCCCGAAGTGGTTGAAATCACCGGGGAAATTTCCGACATCGGTCGCGGCGCGTTGCTGATCGATCAAACCACCGTGCTGCTCGTCGCCGACGGACATCCGGCCCCGACCATAACCGGCGAACCCGCCGTGGGCGCGACGGCTACGGTCACCGGCGTCCGCCGGGACGAATCGACCGTCGTGGCACAGACCGTCCAGGTCGCCGCCGATTCGGATGAGCCGGACAGTCAACCGACCGCGACGCCGACGCAAACCCCCTCGAACCCGTCCGAACCGGCGGATTCGGCGCCGGACGCGGGCCAGACCCCGGCCCCCGCTCCCGCGCCCGCACCGACCCCGGAACCGGTCGTGGCCCTGGCCGACTTCGAATACTCCGGCTACGTCGAGGCCTACGACGGCGAGACTCTCACGATCGACGGCCGGGTGATATTCCTGGGCGGGGATTCGGATCCGGAGGCCGCGGTGTCCGGGGCCGAACTGGGCGTCGGGGCGCTGATCGAGGTCAGCGGCGAGCTGCTCTCGGACCTGAGGCTGCGGGCCCGGACCATTTCGGTGAAGGTCGGGGCGCTTTAGGGCCACGCGAATCCGGATGCGCGGATTAGCCTAGAAACTGCCTAACGCGCGCGGCCACGGACCGCCGCGCATTACCACTTGAAGGGTTTGCCGCAATGCCGCGAATCGGCTTTATTGGCTGCGGGGGATGGGCGCGGATGTCGCACATCGAGCGCATGGCCGGATTCGATGAGGTCGAGGTCGTCGGATTCGCCGACCCCCAGGATGCCGCGATCGACCTGGCGCGGGAAGTTGACCCAAGCCTGGCCGGGGTACCGGGATTCGCCGACTACCGCCGGATGCTCGCCGACCTGGATCCGGACGCGGTGGTGATCTCCACGCCGCACGCACTGCACGAGGGCCACATCCTGGACGCTTTCGAGGCCGGCGCGCACGTTATGTGCGAGAAGCCGTTCGTGCACGACCTGGCGGCGGCGCGGCGCGTGATATCGGCCCGCGACCGGTCCGGGCTGATGCTGATGATTCCCTACCAGCGCAATTTCCTGCCCGCATACATGTTCGCGGTCGACCAGATCGCCAGCGGCCGCCTGGGCGACCTGCAGATGATCACCGCCTGGCAGAGCCAGGGCTGGGCCGAATTCATACGCGGCAGCTGGCGCGAGGACCCCGACTTCTCAGCCGGTGGGCAGCTAATGGACTCGGGCAGCCACCTGCTGGACTTCATCCTGCGGGCGGCGCGGGTGAAGCCGGCGAAGGTGAACGCCGCGCTTTCGAACCTGGACCTGCGCGTGAACGTGAATTCGGCCATGACGGTGCAGTTCGAGGGCGGGGCGCTGGGTACGATCGCCGTCATCGGTCACGCCCCGCGCAACATGTGGGAGGAGATCGCCTTCTACGGGTCGAAGGCCCGCCTGCTGATGCGATCGACCTCCCGGGTCCCGCTCTCGCAGGGTTTGGAAATCGATTTTGAAACCGTGGAGAACGAGAAACTCCCGGTTAATTTGCGGGAGGGCAGCCTGCCCGACCGCAATTTCGTCGACGCGCTCTGCGGCCGCGACCGGATTCGGGCCGGGGCCGAGGCGGCCATGAACGTACTGGCGCTGACCGAAGCGGTCTGGCGATCAGCCGAGTCCGGTCGCGCCGAGGCGGTCGACCGCTGACACCGGCTACGCCGGTCCAGGACCGCGTTTAGCCGATCGGCACCGGCTTGGTTTCGGCCCAGTTCGGGCCGATCGCCACGTCGGTCTTTAAGGGCACGCGCAGCTCCATCGCCGAGTTCATGATTTCGACTAACGCCGGTACGAACTCGTCGCGGATGCCCGGGTCGATCTCGATCAGCAGTTCGTCGTGAATCTGCAGCGTGATCGCGGCCGCAAGCTCATGTTCGCGGATGTAGCGGTCCAGGTCAATCATGGCCAGTTTCATGATCTCGGCCGAGGTCCCCTGGATCGGCATGTTGATCGCCTCGCGCTCGGCCGCCAGGCGCCGGTTGCCGACCGCCTGCTGATCATACGTGCGCCGTCGTCCGCCCAGGGTCCGGGTGTACCCGTCCCGGCGCGCCCGCTCGCTGGTGCCCTGCATGTAGGACTGGACCCCGGGGTAACGCTCGAAGTAGGACTTGATCAGGGCCGCTGAACCCTCAAGATCAAGTTCGCTGCGCCAGGCCAGGCCGTGCGCGGTTATCCCGTAGACGATCCCGAAATTGACCGTCTTGGCCTGTTCGCGTTGCCGCTCGTCCACGTCCTCGAGCCCGATCTCGAAGAGCTGCGCGGCGGTCGCGGTGTGGATGTCCAGGTCGTTCCGGAATGCCGCGATGAGGTTTTCGTCTTTGGAGATGTGGGCCAGAACGCGAAGGTCGATCTGCGAGTAGTCGGCCGACAGCAGCTCGCGTCCCGGGGCGGCGCCGAAGGCGCGGCGGATTTTGCGCCCGCGCTCGGAGCGGACCGGGGTCGCCTGCAGGTTTGGATTGCGGGTGGCCACGCGCCCGGTGACCGAGCCGGTCTGGGAATAGCGCGGGTGGATCCGACCGGCGGGGGTGACCAATTTGGGAAGTGGGCGAAGGTAACTGCGCAGGAGCGTTGCAAGCTCCCGGTACTCCGTGATCAGGCCGATGATCGGGTGCGGCGACTCCAGATCGCCCAGGCGCTCAAGCGCCCGGCGGGCGGTGGATCGTGCGCCGCCCCTGGTCTTCTCCAGAACCGGCAGCCCCAGCTTGTCGTAGAGAACGCCGGCGAGCGCCCGGGTGGAGTTGATGTTGAATTTCTCGCCGGCTTGCTCGTGAACGGCGGCCACCAGCTTATGGCTTTCTTTTTCGATATCCTCCGCCAGGCCGGCAAGCACCTCGGGATCCATGGCCACGCCGTGGTCCTCCATCCGCGCCAGGACCGGTATCAGCGGCAGCTCGATGCGCCGGTAGGCGTCCTCCAGCTCGTCTTCGCGCAATTTCGGCCAGAGCCGTTCGCTCATCTTCTCGACCGCCTGGGCGGCGCGGACCGGTTCGCCGGCGCCGGAGTCGGCCGCATCGGCGATACCGTCGTTTTCCGGCACCGACTGGGATGTGATCTGGTCTAGGTTCTGCGCCACCAGCCGCCGCAGGTTTCTGAAGTGCTCGCCGCCGGAGGCCAGGTGGCCGGCGATGTCGACTTCAAGTTCGACCCCGTCCAGCTCTACCCCGGCCGCGCCCAGCGCTCGCCCGAGTTCCTTGGCGGCGTAGGCGTTCTTGGGCAATTTCGGGTCAGACAGCCAGCCGCCCAATTCGCCCAGGAGCTTGATCGGGTCGGGAACCCACCAGGACTTGCTTCCATGGTCGATCGCCAGGCCGCAGAGCTCCAGCCTGGCCGGTCCGCCGCGGATCAGCCCGTACAGCGAAGGGGCTTCCCTGGAGGAGAGTTCGGCGACCATCGAACGGGCCTGGGCCGGGCCGTCCACGGTCTGCCAGTCGGGTTCGGCCGGCCCAGGCCCGAACAGCGACATCTGCCCGTCGGTGTGCAGTTCGAGATCGAACGGCAGGCGATCGCGGATGGTCTGGAACCCCAGTTCATCAAACAGGTCCCGCACCCGGGTAGGGTCGGCGTTGGCCCAGATCCGCGCCGATTCGGGGTCGAATTCGACCGGCGCGTCGGTCCTTATGGTTGCAAGTTTTTTCCCAAGGTGGGCCAGATCCTGGTTTTCGGGCTTGCTCAGGGCGTTGCGGGCCCTGGTCGGCAGCTCGTCGATCGCCGCGAGGACTCCGTCCAGGTCCCGGTACTCCTTGATCAGCGATATGGCGGTTTTTTCGCCGATCCCGGGAACCCCGCTGATGTTGTCGGACGAATCGCCCTGCAGGGCCTTGATGTCGACCAGGTAGCGCGGCTCGACTCCCCAGCGCTTGATGAACGCCGCCCGGTCGTAGACCAGGTTGGGCAAATCACGCGGGCGTGGGTAGAAGACGTTTATCTTCGACGTGATCAGCTGGAACAGGTCGCGGTCGCCGGAGAAGATCCTCACGTGGAAATCGTTTCGGGCCGCTTCCTGGGCGATCGTTCCCAGGATGTCGTCAGCCTCGAATTCCGAGACCGCGTAATCGGGCATTCCCAGCGCCTCGACCAGCTCGCGGGCGCGCCCGAACTGCGGCCGCAGTTCGTCGGGCGGCTCCTCGCGGTTGGCCTTGTACTCCGGGTCGATCTCCTCGCGAAAGGTCGGACCCGGGGAGTCGAACGCTATCGCCACGTGGGTGGGTTCGTAGTCTTCGATCACGCGCAGCAGCTGCGTCAGGAAACCGTAGACGGCGTTGGTGGGTTCGCGCTTACCGTCGGCGCCGACGACGGCGAACCGGGTGGGGATCGAGTAGTAGGCGCGAAATATCAGCGACATCGCGTCCACCAGCAGGAGCTTAGGCAGGCGCCGGGCGCTCATCTATGCCCTCCGGCCGGGGCGGGCCGCGCCCGGCGCGCCGCTGTTATGGGCCAGGGGAGGTTTCGGCCGCCGGCCCGACGACGGAGTCTTTGGTCGGGTCCGTTGGCCACCAGTTCCAATCGCCGAGCAGGGTGATTATTCCCGGTACCAGGACGGTGCGGACCAGGAACGTGTCAATTAGTATGCCAACCGAAACGATGAATCCGAGCTGGACGATGGTCACCAGCGGGAACGTGGCCAGGATCGCAAACGTGCCGGCCAGAATGAGCCCGGCCGAGGTGATCACCCCGCCCGTCCTGGACACGGCGACCCGGCAGGCGCTGGCCGAGTCCTTGTCGGCGCACTCCTCGCGAACGCGGGATATCAGCAGGATGTTGTAGTCGGCCCCCAGGGCGGTCAGGAAGATGAACGCCCAGAGCAGGTTCTGGTACCCCAGACCGTTGTGCCCCAGGACGTATTCGAAAACCAGGATCGACAGGCCGATCGCCGAAAGCAGCGAAACGAATACGCTCGCCGTCAGGTAGACCGCGGCGACGAGGCTGCGCAGCACCAGCAGCAGGATGGCGAATATGAGCAGGTAGCCCAGCGGCACCACCAGCAGGGTGTCGCGGTTGACGGCTTCGCGCGAGTCGTAGCTGATCGCGGTCTGGCCGGCGACCAGCGCCTCCGCGTCCCGCAGCGTCGTGTTGGCGGCGGATTCCGCCACCGCCGCGCGTAGTTCGGGCACGAGATCGATCGCCGCGATCGACAACGGATTCATGTCCAGCGTCAACGCCAGCCGCGCGGTGGTCAAATCGGACGAAACGAATCGCTGCGAGGCGGCCAGGATGCGGAGATTGGCGGCGGCGGCCGGATCGATTCCGGAGCCGGCCAGCGCTTGGAGCAGGTCGCCCGGCGGCGGGGCCGCGCCCCCGGACGCCGCGCTTTCGAACAGCTGTTCGAGCAGTCCCGGCGGCAGCGACTCCGTGAGCGCTTCCAACTCCTCGGGCGCGAGATGGGGCATGCTTTCGAAGGGGCGGGTCGGACCGATAACCGACGCAACTTCCTCGCGGTCTTCGAGTTCGATTGCGATCTGGGCCAGCGCCGGGAGGTGATCGAACGCCGTTCCGTCCTGAAGAACGAAGTAAACGGTAGTGGGGTAAGCGGCCCCTTCTTGCCCGGAACCGGCCAGGATCTCCAGCCCGGTCTTCGAATCGGTCCCGTCGGGCAGCCCGGCGATGTTGTCAAAGTCCTGCTCGAGCTGCAGGTTCCCGAGCGCGAACGCGATCAGGATCGCCAGGGCCGCCAGCAGCGTGAATACCGGGCGGACGGTGACCAGCCCGGCGATTCGCTCCCAGAGGCGCGAACGCCGGGTGGCCCGTTCGAACGAAACCGGCCAGAAGATCGAATTGCCGGCAAGGACCACCAGGGCCGGAATCAGGGTCAACCCGGCCACGACGGTCAGGGCGATCGCCAGGCCGAGCATCGGGCCCATCCCGCGGAAGGTGCCGAATGACGCCAGCAGCAGCACCCCCAGCACGACAACGGTGGTCCCGCCGCTGGAGGCTATGGCCGGCCCGACGCGGGCGACCGCGACCCGCATCGCCGCCCAGCGCGATTCGCTCCGGCGCAACTCCTCGCGGTAGCGGGCGACCACGAACACGGTGTAGTCGGTGCCGGCGCCGAACACAAGGACCGACATCAAGGCGGTTATCTGGCTGTTCAGCAGCAATCCGGTGGAGTCGGCGACCAGCGCGGCCAGGAACTGGGCCATGAACAGGCTCCAGCCGACCCCCACCAGCGCCAGTAGCGGCATGACCGGCGACCGGTAGACCGCCAGCAGGATCGCCAGCACCAGGATGACCGTAAAGAGCGTCACCCGGAAGTCGAACTGCGAAAAGGTCTCGGCGATATCGGCAAATATCGCCGCGCCGCCGGTGAATGAGAGCACCAGTTCGTCGTCGGTTTGCTTGGTCGCCAGGTAGGCGCGCACCCAGTCGGCGGCCTCGGTGATCGGTTCGACCCCGGGCGCCAATTCGAAAACGATCGTCGTCGTGATCGAGCGGACGATTCCATCCTTGTCGACCACGTCGCCGGGCGGCAATACCTGGCGGATGAGGTCGGGCGCATCGGATTGGCCGAAGCGTTCCTGAAATTCCTGCGCCAGCTCCCGGTCGGCGTCGGTCACCCCGGACGGACGGTGCAGGAGCACAATGCCGGGAATCCCGGACGCGGGGAATTTCTCGTCGGCGAGCAGCAGCGCCTGGCGCGCCGGCGAATCGGTCGGCAGAAACTCGGCCGTGTCGTCGTTGACCACATCGCCCAGGCTCGGCGAGACCACGTAAACGAGCGCGGCGGCCACGGCCCAAATCGCCACAACCGCGATCGCCCGCTTCGGTCCGGCGATCAGGCTGCTCAGTGGATCAAATAGGCCGATCATCCTCGTAAGTCCCTGATTGGAGAGTTCGGGCGAATGCTGACCGCCGGTGACGGCCTTATCTGTATACGCAACAGCGGGCCCATCGGTTGACGGCCCGCGCCGAAACCGATCGCCGCCCGGGCCCTGGTCCGCGCAGGGATCGGCCTACGCCTCGACCGCGTCGTCGACGTACCTGCGCCAGCGCTCAAGGCGCAGGGACGGCGCCGGCCCGCCGCGTTTCACGTTGACTATCTCGGCCACCACCGCCAGGCCGATCTCCTCCGGAGTGCGCGAACCGATATCCAGCCCGATGGGGGCGTAAATGTTGCCCAGGCTTTCGGCCGGAACCCCCTCCTCGATCAGATTGCGGTACACGATCAGGACCCGGCGGCGCGAACCGATCATCCCGATGTAGGGCGCCTGGCAGCCGGCCAGTTGGCGCAGGGCGTGCTCGTCGAACGCGTGCGCGCGGGTGACCAGCACGATGTAGGTCGATGCGTCCACGCTCAGCGAGGCAAGGCACTCGGCCATGTCGCCGACCAGGACCTGCTCGGCCTGCGGGAACCGTTCGCGGTTGGCGTAGTCGGAACGGTCGTCGATCACCGTGATCTCAAAGCCGCTCGCCCGGCCGATCTGGCAGATTGGGACCGCGACGTGGCCGGCGCCCACGATCACCAGGCGGTCGGACGGACGGAGCGGCTCGTAGAAGACCTCGACCACCGCGTCGCGGCGGCGGCGCGGCCGTTTCCCGTCGGGCGCGTACGCGCGGCAGACTCCTTCGGTGGCGTCCAGGGCCGCGACCAGGTCGCGGCGCATGACCCGCTCGAGCGGGTCTGAGCCCGGCTCGGGCACGGGCTCGCCGTCCAGGGCCAGCCATTTGCGTCCGGCCGGGTGGGAGGAAAGGCTCGAGCGCACGATGCTGGCGAGCACCCCGCGCCGGCGTTCCTGCCGTGCGGTTATCAGGCGCCCAAGTAGGTCTTGGGTCAGTCCGCCCCCGGGTTCCATACATCGATGAAGACGTCCACCGAGCCGCCGCAGACATCGCCCTCGCCGCGCAGATCGTCGACCAGGTCCACGCGCAGTAAGCGCGGCTGCGAGTCCGCCAGCGCCGCCGCCGCTTCCTGCCAGATGCCCGCCTCGACGCAGCCGCCGCCGACCGTGCCGGCGCCGTCGCCCGACTCGAATACCAGCATGCGGGCGCCGACCTTCTGCGGAGTCGACCCGCGGCTGCCCACGATCGTGGCCATCGCGACGCTCTCGCCCAGGCCGGTGCGTTCGCGAATCAACTCGTAAAGCATGTTTTCCAGCGGGTCGCAGGCCGAACTTGAAAATCCCGCCCAATGATATTGGGCCGGGAGCGGCTCCCGCCCGCCCGCGGCAGTCGATCGGCTCCGTCACGCGGCAAAGCAAACTTGGCTTGCCGCCGCCGAATGCGCCGCCAGGCGTTCCAGAATGCCGGAGATTTGATGCCCGAATTGCCCGAGGTCGAAACCGTCACCCGCGCCCTGCGGTCGGCGGTGCTGGGCCGGGCGATCAAGGCGGTCACGGTTCTGGATCCCAAGCTCTCGCACCTGGACCGGGCCGAACTGCCCGGCCGGCGCCTGCTGCGGGCCGAGCGGCGCGGGAAGTACATCAATTGCCACCTTTCCGACCGGCGCGTGCTGCAGCTGCACCTGATGATGAGCGGGCGCCTGCTGCTGCGCGACCGCGGCGACCCGCCGGACCGCTTCGCGCGCGCGTTATTCGACCTTTCAGACGGACGCCAGCTCCGGTTCTGCGACGCGCGCCGCTTCGGCCGCGCGGCGGTCCTCTCGCCCGACCAGTACCGTGAATTCGACGCCCGGCTGGGGCCGGAGCCGCTCGCGCGGAGTTTCAGCGCGAAGGTGCTGGGCGAGCGCCTGGCCGGCCGCCGCACGGCGCTCAAGACCGCCCTGCTCGACCAGCGCGTCCTGGCCGGCGTGGGCAACATCTACGCCGACGAGGCGCTGTATGCCTCCGGGATCGGCCCGCTGCGCGAGGCCGGCAGCCTGGACGACGCCGAGCTGCGCCGCCTGCACCGCGCCCTGCGCCGGGTCCTGCGGGCATCGCTTGATCTCGGCGGGACGACGTTCGGCATCTACGCCAACGCGCACGGCGACGAGGGCGCCTTTCAGGCGATGCTTGCCGTGTTTCGACGGACCGGCGAACGCTGTCCGCGCTGCCCGGACGCGATCGAGCGACTAGTCGTCGGCGGCCGCGCCACCCACTACTGCCCCCGCTGCCAGGGCGGCTGATAGGGATCGCCGTCCGGGCGCGTTGGGCCCTGCATGCGCTGGCGCGCCAGTTCGTCCCCGACGATGCCGTCGAGGCCGGGTTTTTCCACCTGGTAGGCCGCCGCCCCTGAAGCGAAACGGCAGGCCTTGACGATGTCGCCGGTGCGCATGTATTCGAGAAAGACCGCTGCCGCGAAGCAGTCGCCCGCGCCGGTGGGATCGACCTCGTTGGCCGGGAAGGCGGCGATGTGGTGGCGGTGCCGTCCGTGCTCGAAGATCTCGGCCCCGTCGACCCCGCGGGTGACGATGCCGTGCCGGATGGGCCGCAGGTAGCGCTGAAGCTCCTCGGGCGAATTGGGGTCGTGCTCGGACAGCACCAGGATGTCGGCGCGTTCGAGGATTTCCTCGCAGCGGTCCCAGAGCTTGGGCGAAATCAGGCCGTCGGCGGCGCGCGCCCGCAGCCAGCCCTGCGGGGTGACTCCCACCAGCGTGCCCTCGGGGATCGCGCCGGCCATCTCGGGCGGGACCTCGCCGGTCAGCGGCGCCAGATGGAAGACGTCCGAGGCCAGCCAGTCCGGCGGAACGTTATCGACCGTCAGCGGCGAGGCCAGCTCGTGACAGTACTGGACCCTGCCGTCGGGCGTGTAGATGTTCTCGTAAATAGTGGTCACCGGGGTGGGGACCCAGGTGAAGTCGGCGTCGCCGTAGCGGCTGGCGATCCGCTCGCGCTGGTCCTTGGAAACGGCGGTGACGACGCGGACCTTGGCGCCCAGCTTGACCGCGGTGACGCCGCCGAAGGAAACGGTCCCTCCGACCCTGGTACCCTCCGGCACGCGGTCCAGGACCACATGGCCGGCGATCGCATAAGTTGGCCGCGACATTGGTGCTCCCTGGGGTCCTAGAAGGCGCGGTGGCTATTCGCGGAGCGCGATTACGACCCTGCGGCTGCGATTCTGGCCGATCGAGTAGGTGTGCACTTCTTCGTCCTCGGCCAGGGCCAGGTGGACTATCCGGCGTTCGTGCCCGGGCATGACCCGGAGCGTGACCGTGCGGCCGGTCTCGCGCACGGCGTCGGCGGCCTCCATTGCCAGGTCGCGGATCGATTCCTCGCGCCGGCGCCGGTAGTTGTCCACGTCGATTACGATCCGCACGCTCTGGTCCATCCGCCGGCCCAGCATCGACGAGACCAGGAAACCGAACTGGCGGAGCGTGTCGCCGCGCGAACCGATGAGCGCGGCCATGTCCTGGCCGTCGCTGGCCGAGATGTTCAGGACCGGCGGGTCGCCGACCGTGCTCTCGACTTCGGCCGCAAAGCCCATCCGATCGAGCAGCTCGGATACGAACACGCGCGCCTCCTCGACCGCCTCGTCGCTCATGGGCTCGGGCCTGGGGCGCTCGCGCGGCTGGGTCTCCACCGCGGTCGCGGCGCCCGCCCGGGAGGTCGCTTCCGCGGCGTCCGGCTGGCGGCGCCGGCGGGGACCGCGGCGCGGACGCCGACGCCGACGGCCGCGGTCGCGGCTCGTCTGCTTCGTCCTCGCGCTCGTCGTCGGCGTCCAGGTCGAATTCATGCGGTTCGCGGCGGCGCG
>CAXXYJ010000016.1:0-39255 GCA_963664795.2 Chloroflexota bacterium
TTCCCGAAGACCTTGACGACGCGCTGGTGGACCTGCGCTCCGACCTGCTCCTGCCGGTGCAGCTTGCGGCGGGCGCCTGGTTCCTCACTTTCGCGCTGCCGCTGCTTTCGCTGGCTTGTTTTGCGGGCTCGATCCTGGCGGCGCCCGACCGCCGGCGCGGCGCGGCATGGTCGGGCGCGGGCGTGATCGGCGTCGGCGCCATCGCCGCGGGGGCTTACGCCGCAATCACCCGGATGCTGCTGGAAGCGGTCGACGAGGGGCCAGAGCGGGAGGCCGCCGACGCAGTCTGGAGCGTGTTCACCGCCGACGTGAACGATTGGGCCGCGGTGGTGGCAGCTATCGGAGCGATCATGCTGGTGGCAGCGTGGTGGGTGTCCGGCACCTCCGACCTGGGGGAGCGGCTGCGGCAGCTCCTGAAGCTCCTGGCCCCGCCGGCCAATCCGGCCCTGCGGCTGCTCTGGGTGGCCGGCTGGCTGGCCGTCGGCGCGTACATGATCGTTGCGTGGGAGGACGCGCTGCGGCTGGGCCTGCGGGTGGTGGTCACGGTGTCCGGCGTGGTGTTCGTGGCGGGTTCGCTGGCCGAACTGGTTCGCCTGGTCGACCGGCGCGGCGCCCCCCGCCCGCACACAAGTGCTGAGTCGGATGGCGGCGCGGACGGGGCACAGAAGCGTTGAGCGGGGTTTTCGAGGCCGACCGGGTCGAATTCAACTACGGGGCCCTGAACGTCCTCCGCGGCCTCTCGCTGGAGGTGCGCGGGTCGGAAATATTCGGAATCCTGGGCGCCAACGGGGCCGGCAAGACGACCCTGCTGCGGATGCCGGTCGGGCTGCTGAAACCCGCTTCCGGTTCGGTCAGAGTTTTCGGCGAGAGCCCGTCCGCGCGCAACAACGCCCGGATCGGCTACATGCCGCAGCAGAGCGCCCTTTACCAGGAGCTGACCGCCCGGCAGAACGTGGACTTCTTCGCCCGGATGTACGGCCTGGCCCGCTCCGCCGAGCGGCGCGCGGCCGCCGACCGGGCGCTCGAATGGGTGGAGCTGAGCCGGCGCCAGGGCGACCCGCTGACCCGCCTGAGCGGCGGCATGCGCCAGCGCGTGAGTCTGGCGGTCGCCCTCGTGCACGAGCCCGAGCTGCTGATCCTGGACGAACCCACCGTCGGGCTGGACCCGGAGCTGCGGTCCACTTTCTGGGGGAATTTCTCCGAAATGGCATCGGCGGGAACCACGCTGATCATCTCCAGCCACACCATGGACGATGCGGCCCACTGCCACCGGCTCGCATTCATCCAGGAAGGCAGGACCGTGGCCCTGGGAACCCCGCAAGAGCTGCGGGCCGCGGCCGGCGGGGAGGATTCCAGCTTGGAAGACGCCTTCCTGCACTTTGTCCGGCAGGGCGGTCGGCCGTGACCATCGACCGCACCATGGCCATATCCACCCGGATCATCCACCAGATAACCCGCGATCACCGCTCGCTGGCCCTGATCATCGTCGCCCCGGTCGTGGTGATGTCGCTGGTCGGGTTTTCGTTCGCCGACCGGCGCGAAATCCTCGACCAGGTCGCCCCGGGCCTTATCGGCACCTTCGTATTGTTTTTCGTGTTTCTGCTGACCGGGGTCAGCTTTCTGCGCGAACGCGCCCAGGGGACGATCGAGCGGCTGCTGACCACCCCGGTCGGTCGGGCCGACATCCTGGTCGGTTACCTGCTCGGATTTCTGCTGTTCGCCGCCATCCAGGCGGTCGTGATCCTGCTCTTTACGGTCTTTGCCCTGCAGATTCAGTACCAGGGTTCGCTCTGGCAGATATTCGTGCTGCTGGCCCTGGTCACCCTGGTGGCGGTGAACCTCGGCATCTTCATCTCCACGTTCGCCCGCAACGAGTTCCAGGTCGTCCAGTTCATCCCCGTGATCCTGATGCCGCAGATCTTCCTGTCCGGCGCGGTACTGCCCTTCGAACAGCTCCCCGGGTACTTCCAGGCGGTTGGCAGGTTCCTGCCGCTCACCTACGCGGTGGAGGGCCTCAAGGGATTGATGTCGGAAGGCAAGAGCCTCGCCGGGATCGGCTGGGAGCTGGCGGTGCTGGGGGCGTTTGCCCTGCTGCTGCTGTTCCTTGCCGCGCTTACGGTGCGGCGAAGCTAGGCTTTCGCCGGGGACCGGCGGCAGCCGCCGGCCCGTCGGCAGGGGAATGGCCGCACCTAGCAATCCGGCAGGTGTGCGGGGTCGGTAAATATCCCGTTGGCGTACTGGACCTCGCGGATGTAACAGATGACCTGATCTATCTCGTCGCTGGAAACTCCGACCACGGCCGGCATGTCGCCGAACGTCCAGTGATGCTGCTGCACCCCGGATAGCGCCGCGAGGCGGATGCTGGGGTCGGGATGATGGCCGGGCTCGTAAATCCGGTGAATCAGGGGCGGCCCCAGACCGGTGCCGGCCGCGTCTTCCCCGTGGCAGAGTGCGCAGTTGGCGGAAAAAACGGCCCGGCCGGCTTCCGCCCCCGCCGAGAGTTCAAGCTCGGTTGCGACCGCAACGTTCCCCGCCCCCGCACCGGCCGCCGGAACCGGCTCGGCGGCCTCGCCGCCGCAGGCCGAGAGCATCGCCAGCACCGCCAGGGCGGCCGCGGCCAGCGGCGCCGCCAGGCGCAGCCGACCGCGGGGAATAAGGCGTCGCAAGCCGGCGCGGTTCAACGGCTCAGCCAAGTTCCAGCGGCAGGGCCGGGTCCCTGACGTATTCGGACATCGAGCCGTCGTATACGGCTACGTCCTCATATCCCAGGAGGGTTAGGGCCAGGGCGTCGTTGGAGGCCGCGATCCCGCCGCCGCAGTAGAGCAGCACCCGCCGGTTCTTCTCAGCGCCCGCGGCGGCGAACATCTCCTCCAGCTCGGCCGGCGGGCGGAAGAGGGCGGTTCCGGGATCGACCAGCGCGGCCGACGGCACGTTGGTGGACCCCGGGATGTGCCCGGCGCGGCCGTAGCGGCGGCCTTCGTCGGCGCCGCTGTGCTGCTCGGGCGCCAGCGCATTGATCAGGCAGCCGCCGTCGGCGGCCAGGTAGGCCTTTATTTCGTCCAGGTCGGCGAAACGGTCGGGGTCCGGAGCGGGGCTGAAAGTTGTCGGAGGGTAGTTCGGCGGGTCGGTCGAAACCGGTCGGCCCTCGGCCTCCCAGCGCACCCAGCCACCGTCCAGGACCGCCGCGCCGGAGCAACCCATGGAACGGAACATCCACCAGAGCCGGGCCGCCCACTGCGTGCCGACCCGGTCGTAGAGCACGAGCTTCGATTGCTCCGAGATCCCGGCCCGTCCGGCGGCGGCGGCGAATTCGGCGGCGGCGGGCATCATGAAGCGGAGTTCCTGCGAATTGTCCGAGAAGTCCTCCTGCAGGTCGAGGAACCCGGCCCCGGGAATGTGGCCGGCGTCATACGCCGCCCGGCCGGACTCGATCAGGTACCCGCCGCCGTCACGGAATCCAAGAAAGACCGTCGACTCGAAAACGCGGACGTCTTCGTCGTTGAGGTGCTCGGCCAGCCATTCGGTCGAGATCAAGTATTGGGGGTTCGTAAATTCCATGCTCTTCTCCTGGAGGCGGGCCGCGGGCCCTTCATGAGGATCGGGGTCCGGACCGCATCGCGTCAACTGGCCGGGACGCGGCTACGGACCCGGGTCATCCACCTGTACTGTGATTACATCCTTGTCGTGGTACTGCTGGTGCTGCACCGAGGTGGCGTAGCGCCGCAGCAGGCGCAGCGAGATCTCATTGTCCAGCGGGGTCTCCTCGTCGTGCAGCTGCAGCTGGCTGATCTGGTCTTCCAGGTTCTCCTCGTTGCCTCCCCCGATGAACTCCAGGTCGGCGATGCTGCCCTCGCTCTTGGCCAGCACGACAAGGCGCCTGACCTCCTCTTCCGCCGGTTCGGGGTCGAGCGAAAGCTCGGCTTCCAGGTCCAGCGGCGCCAGGGTGAGCAGGGTCTCCTCGGCCACCGCCAGCAAACGCTCCCGCATCGGATCGCCCCATTTACGCCGGCGCGCGAACTCCTCGATGAACTCGTTTAGTTCGGGCAGCGAGTCAATGTGCAGCCGCGACTCGAACCGCATCCGGCGCTGGCTGGTAAGTTCCAGGAACACGACCGCCGCCATCGCGGTCAGCCCGCCCGTCGTTACCCCGCTCTTTAACACCGTTCCCAGGACCGAGCCGAGGTTGGGCAGGCTGAACAGCCCGAACTGGAAGGCGGAGCCGATCCAGAACGAAACCCCGGCCACCAGGAGTTTTTGGCGGTCCCGCTCGGTCAGGATCACGGTGCGGGCCCCGTCGACGAACAGCAGGCCGGTGATCATCACCAGGTAGCCGGTCATCACCGGTCCCGGGATCGAGCTCAGGAACCCGGAGAGCTTGGGCAGGAACGCGACCGCGATCAGGATCAGTCCCATCACGTACCCCACCCGCCGGGCGGCGACCCCGGTTATCTGGGTGAATCCGATGACGCCGGGGTTGACGATGTTGGGGACCGTTCCGGCCAGGCCGGCGGCCAGGTTGCTGGCGCCGGCGCCGGCCAAGGCGCCCTGGACGCCGCGGAAGTCGACCGCCTGCGACTTGCGCCAGGCGACCCGCTGCTGGGCGATCGCCGCCCCGTTGACCTGGATTGCGATGATGGCGCCCAGGAACAGGAACGCCGGCAGCAGGGTCCAGAACGGGATCCCGAAGGAAAGGGTCAGGCCCGGCCAGGACTCCGGGATGCCTATCCAGGGCGCTTCGAGCACCCGGTCGGGGTCGTAGATCCCGAAGGCGGCCGCCACCAGGCAGCCGATGACGATGCCGATCACCGGGGCCCAGAGCCGCAGCACGGCGTTGCCGCGCATGGTGAGGGCTCCGACCACGATCAGGGTCACGAGCGCCGTGACCGGGGCCGCAACGGGTTCCACCCGCGAGGCTTCGTCGAGCAGCCCGAAGACGACGTAGGCCAGGGTGATCGAGAGGATCATCATGATCGTCCCGCCCACGGTCGGAGTCACGATCCGGCGCAGGATGAACAGCCAGCGCGAGATCACGACCTGCAGCGCGGCCGAGACCAGCATCAGCGCCGTCAGCGTGCCCGGCCCGCCGTCGACGACGGCGGTGATGCAGAACGGGATAGAAAACGCCGCCGTGAACATGGGCAGGACCGCGCCGGCGCCCACGATCCCGAGCCGGCGCACCTGCAGCATCGTGGAAAGCCCGACGACGACCAGCGACGCGAAGACCATCCAGTCCAGGTAGGCGTTGCCGCGGCCCGAGGCCTGGGCGACGATGACCGGTGTCACCAGGAGCGTGGCGGAAGCTATCAGGCTGAACTGCAGGCCCAGGCCGATGCTGGCCAGCAGGGGCGGGTTCTCGTCGGCCTCGTAGCGGGGGTGCCGGGATTCAGGGGTGGCCGTCGGCATCCCTCCAGCAGTCGGCCGCCCCTGCCGGGCGCGGCCGCTAGCGCGCGTAATCGGTTTATCGTAACGGATTTTGGGCGCCGCTCGGCCCCGAATGAGCGGAGTCGACCAGGCCGGCGGCGGCCGGTCGAGCGCTTGCCCGAGATCGGTCAGGCGGCAGGCGGGGGCGCGGCGGCCCGATTCGGTGGCGCTGATCCGGGCGCGCGGCCTGGTATCTGCGAACGCCTGGAAGTTTCGAGGTAGCCCGCTTCCCCGGGCCGGCGCAGGCAGGTCTTCAGGTCCCCGCCGGTCGGTTTCAGGGCCAGCTGGATGATCCCGCAGAGGGGCCGGCCGCCGCCTTCCCGGAAGACGAGCATGGGGCGTTGTTGACGGCCGGCCCGGCTGGCGGATCGTCTCGTCGAGGGGTGTTGCATCCCTGCTCAATACCGTCCGCTCCGGCGGATTCGGGCCGCCCTCAGGACGCGCGCGCCGGGCGCCGCCAGCCCGACAGCCTCCCGCAGTCCCGATCGCATTGCGGCCCGCCGCCCTCCGGAACGCCGCCGGTCCGAGACCCACGGCATCCAAAACCATGTCGAAAGCTGGTTTTTGCTGCAAGCTTCGACCGGCTCCACATCCCGTTGCATCCGAGCGGTTTGGGCGAAAATCAACCGGTGCCCGGAAGGTATTCCCCGCCGATTCCTGGCCAGAAAATGGCCTCTGGCGGCCGAAAGCCCCGACCCGACCGAAGATGCTCCGGCGCGGGTGCGCGCGACTTATCTCAAGGAGATGTTGATGACATCAGGCAACGGCGGCGACAGCCTCGCCGTCCCCGTGGCGCTGCTCAGCGTGGTCGCGCTGGCGATCGCCATCCTCGCGCTGGTCTTTTCGCTGCTGGCATTCATCGGTGGCCAGGCCCCGTCGACGGCGGCGGCCGCCCACCCCACCAACGTTTCCGACCCCAATGCCTTCACCCAGGATTTCGTCAACAAGGCGATCAAGTACTACGATTCGCACGGCCGCGCGGAATCGGTTGAGTACTTCAACACCACCGAGAGCGTCAACGGGCACTGGTACGTGTTCATCCTCGACGGGGACGAGATCATGATCTCCCACCCGCTGCGCAAGGACCGCATCGGCACCGGCCGCGAGGCCCGGGTCGATTCGACCGGCCACGACTACGGATCGGAAATGGCCACCGCCACCGAATCCGGCAAATGGGTCAATTACCACTTCATGAACCCCCAGACCGGGCGGGACACGCTCAAGCACACCTGGATAGTCCGCCACGACGGGCTCTATTTCGGCTCCGGCTGGTGGGAATAACCGCCGGATAGGCCAAATAACCCCGCCGAGGTTCATCAAGGCACCCGGGGCTGCCACCGGCCTGACGTGCGGGTTGCTGGCGCTGGCGCTGGCCTTCTCCCTGTCCGGATGCGGACAGGAGGAAACCGGCCCCGGTACCGTTCCGACCGCGGACGCGGCGGCACCGACCGCGGCGCCGACGCCCGCTCCGGCGCCTCAGCCCACCACGCCGCCCGAACCCGCCGCCGTTTCCGAGCCCACTTTGCCGGCCGCGGCCGAGTCGGAACCGCCGGCAGCCGATTTCCCCGACGCGCTGCTCGGGAATTCAGGCGGCGAGGCGACGCTGGTGCAGCTGGTCGACCCGCTCGATGAGCCCGAGTTCTACTGCGTCGACGTCCCGGGGTTCGGCGCCGGCCTCAATCTCGCCGCCGCCATGACCGCCCATACCTGCAAGCCCGGCGCCGACGACGAGTTGTTTCGCACCGGCGCCCCGCTGCCGGGCAACCTGCTGATGCCGGCCTACCAGCTGTGCCTGGAAGCGGCGGCGGCCGAGCCCGCGGCCGCTCTATTCCTCAAGGACTGCTCGGATTCGCCGCTGCAGCGGTTCTCGCTGGGCGCCGGCGGCTCCCTGCAGCTCGCCGGGACGGCCTACTGCCTGACTATCGCGCCCGGTGTCGGCGAACCCACCGGCGGCCCCAGCCACCTGCGACGCGAACTGACGCTCGAGGATTGCGGCGCGGTGCCGGCGGAACTGCGCAGCTGGCAGCTGCCGGGTCCCAGTCCGGCTTAGCCGCAGGTGTACCAGTCCCCGCGTTGACTCGTCAGGCGTTCGGGTTATTCAGGTTCGATCGCCGGCCAACTGCCAGAGGCGGCAGCCGGTGGCGCCGGTCACGAGCGGCATCACGATGTCGATGAAGACCCATACCTGGCCGTCCGGAGAGTTGTCGGGCGAGAGATTAGAGAACCAGTTCCAGAAAAACGCCAGAAAGATCACCGCGCTCGCGTAGAAAAGAACGCTGGTGCGAAGATACGGTCTCAAATCGCCCGAATCTTCCGCATCGACCGAGCGCTTGGCCCTAAAAGTTACGAGGGTCGTGATCACGATCGCGACCGCCATGAACCAGTTGAGCACTTCCCACACGGTGAAGGGCTCGTCGCCGCCGGGATGATAAAGCGGCGTGGCGATGAAATTTACTGCCACCGCGACTGCCACAACGATCAGATAGGCCGCCACGATCCGGATTGCGATTGTCATTGGCGCACATTCCCTTCCTCGGCGCCGGCCAACATCAGCAGCGTCGGACCGACAGGCGCCCTTGCCTGCGTAATTGTCGGCGCTTACGTACCTAAGTGCCCAAACTGGACAAGTTCCAAACGGTGGCGGCGCCTTCATCTGGGCAAGCACAGGCAGCCCAATAACTCGGGGCCCTAAAGCGTGGGGCGAGCGCGGCTCAAGCGCGATCATGCCCCGGCATATCCGCAGTCCCTGCAACCGCCCTTCGCCGCGCCTGCTCCGAATCGCGATCGCCTGCCGGCCGCCGTTCCTGATACCGGTTCGCAGCCTAACCGGTAGCGACGTTGCCGGCGTCAATCGCCGACCTGTCCGTAGATTACGTATACTTTACGCCTTTGTAACAGTTTCCGTGCGTATTTCATACAGGGGCAATGCCAAGCACCTTCCGCACCTACCAACACCGCGGCCACGTTTCGCGCCGCGGCTGCGATCGTCTCAACCTGGTGCTTTCGGGCTGCGCCGGGCTTTACAACGCCGAACTGGAGCACTGGCGCGATTCATACAAGAAAACTGGGAACAGCGATTCGCTGTTCGATCGGATGAAGGCGTTCACCGAGACCCGCAATGAAGATTTTTTCTGGCAGAGTCTGTCCGTTTACGTGGGCCGCGGCGTACTGGCCCGCGCCGACCGGGCAAAGCGGGCGTTCTACCGCCGGGTAAAGGATGGCGACAAGCCCGGCTATCCGAGGTTCAAGCCCAACCATCGCTACCGCACGATCCAGCTGGAGCAGACCAACCCTGGAATGGTCAAGCCCGACCGGTGCGGTTACGCGGTCAGGATCAAAGGCTTGCCGGTTATCAGGATCAGGACCAGGCGTGAGCTACCGCCATCGGAAGACCTGAAGTCAATCCGCATCACGTTCAAGGGCCGACGCGTCAGCGTAAGCCTGGTCTACGCGGTCGAAGTGGATCCCTTGCCGTTCAGCGCCACCAAAGTCGGACTGGACATGGGCGTCCTGTCGCGCGTCACTACAAGCGAGGGTGAAAAGATAGAGCGCCGTCGGGTCGACCGCGACGAGATTAAGCGCAAGCAGCGGCGGCTGTCGGCGTGCAAGAAAGGCAGCCGCCGCTTCCGGCAGCGCCGCCGCATCCTGGCCAATGCCTACGACCGGGCCAGGGTTCGTGACCGTAACCAGTGCCACCGGATCACCACCGATCTTGTCCAGCGGTACGGGCTGATCGCGTTGGAGAAGCTGGACAAACAGAAGATGACCAGATCGGGCGGTGCGCGCAAGCGGGGCCTGAACCGGTCAATGCTTGAGCAATCCTGGGGACGAATCGTCAATCAGCTGATCTATAAGGCCGCGAGCGCCGGTAGAGAGCTTGTATTCGTTGACCCCAGAAACACCTCGCAGCGCTGCTCGGATTGTGGTGCGATGGTTAAAAAGAGCCTGAAGGAAAGAAGGCACGTCTGTGAATGCGGTCTGGACCTTGACCGCGATCACAACGCGGCCCTCAACATCCTTAAGAAGGCCATCGCGGGTGGGACTTTTCCCGCGGCCGCCCCGGAGGCGGCGTAACTGTATACCGGGTGGCGCGTTATCGTGGCACTTTTATATATAAAGCCCTAATTGTCATATCCGCGACCCAGCGGGCCGGGCGGCCAATCGGGATCCGGCGGCGCCGGCGCCGCGATAATCGCCGCCATCCGGCCGCCACTCGCCAAAATCAGACGACTAATGCCTCGCCCAACCAGCTGCGGCAGGAGGAATCCGATCGCGACCTACCAGACCCCGGAATCTGCCTACTGGGCTTTTTTCGAGCGCTTCAACGCCCAGGACGCCGACGGCTGGGCGGGGGTGATGTCGTACCCGCACGTGCGGGTTTCGGCCGGCCCGGCGGCGGGCTCGTCCGACCGCTTTTTCAATCCCCGGACCGCCGCCCGGGTCTACTCCGATCACGACGACTACGCCGGCACCGCCGAATCGATGGGCTGGGAGCGCTTTATCGCCACCGGCTGGGTCCGCACCCGGGGGCTGGAACCCGTCCGCGTCCACGAGTCCGAGCACATGGTTCTGCTGGCCGGCGGCTGGACCAGATTGCGGGCCGACGATTCGCCGATCGTTTCCAATCGGGTCCTCTACACTCTCACCCGGCCCGACGGCAGCTGGGGAATCCAGGCCCGCTTCGGGGTCGACAGCTACGATCCCGGCAGCGACCAGGAAGCCGTGGCGCGGGCGGCGGTCCGGTCCGCAGCCACTCGCGCGTCGGCTCGCCGCGACGGCGACGTCGAGAACTGGCTGAACCTATTCCACTACCCGCT
Organism: Chloroflexota bacterium; assembly: GCA_963664795.2. GTDB lineage: Bacteria > Chloroflexota > UBA11872 > UBA11872 > VXNJ01 > VXNJ01. The sequence goes on from CAXXYJ010000016.1 coordinate 10,239, forward strand.
CACGGCGGTGCTGGCGCCGGGCAGCGTGGTCGTTGCCGAGGGCCCGGACCAACTGCGCGCCCAGGAGCGGATCTGGACCGGCGAAGCAGGTTTCGACAAGGGCGCCATCCGGGTGATCGCCGCCGGATCGACCGGTGCGATCCTGTCCCGGCAACCAGGAACCGATTCCGGGGCCGGCCGGCAGGCGGCGCTGCTGGCCCGGCGCGACGGTGACTGGAAGACCCTGGCGGTCACCCTGCTGCCCTGACCGCGGCCGGGGCGGCGGTGAGCGATCCGGCCGGTTCGGGGAGCGGATAGCCCCCAAACCGGGGCGTCGCGGGCGCCGGGCTTTGCGGGTTGCTGCCAAAATCGGTGCGTCCACCCGGCCCGAATCCGGTTCGCGGTGCCCGTTCCAGTCCCGACCCCAACTTAGCCGATGTCTGATCAAACCTCCGGCCGGCCCGACCAGGGCGGGTACGACTTTGCCCGGATCGAGACCAAGTGGCAGCGACGCTGGGACGAGGACCAGCCCTACCGCACCGACACCCATTCGGAAAAGCCCCCCTACTACGCGCTCGAGTTCTTCCCCTACCCCTCCGGCGACGGACTCTCGGTGGGCCATTTCCGCAACTACATTCCGGTTGACGCCTTCGCCCGCTACAAGCGGATGCGCGGGTTCGAGGTCCTGCATCCGATGGGCTGGGACGCGTTCGGGCTGCCGGCCGAGCAGGACGCCATCGACAAGGGCCGGCACCCGGCCGAGTCGATAGTCGAGTACGCCGCCAACTACCGGCGCCAGCTCAAGCTGGTCGGCTGCGGCTACGACTGGGACCGCGAGATCAACTCCTCGCACCCCGACTACTACCGCTGGACGCAGTGGATATTCCTGCAGCTCTACCGCCGCGGCCTGGCCTACCGGGCCGAGAAGCGCCAGTGGTGGTGCGACACCTGCGGCGCGCTGGCCGACGAGGAGGTCCTGGCCGACGGGAAATGCTGGCGCGGCCACTCCAACGTCTACCGCAAGCCGCTGCGGCAGTGGTTCTTCCGGATCCGCGCCTACGCCGACCGCCTGCTGGAGGACCTGGAAGAGGTCGACTGGCCCGAATCGACCAAGCGGATGCAGGTCAACTGGATCGGGCGCTCGACCGGCGCCGACGTGGTATTTCAGACCGAGGCTGGCCACAAGCTGAGCGTCTATACGACCCGGCCCGACACCCTCTACGGGGCCACCTTCATGGTCCTGGCGCCCGAGCACCCGCTGCTGGAAGAACTGACCGTGCCCGAACAGGCCGGAGCGGTGTCCGAGTACGTCGACCGCGCCCTGCGCAGTTCCGAAATCGAACGCGCCACCGCCGAGCGCGAAAAGACCGGGGTGTTCACCGGGAGCTATGCGATCAACCCGGTCAACGATGAAAGGATCCCGATCTGGGTGGCCGACTACGTCCTGGCCAGCTACGGGTCGGGGGCGATCATGGCGGTGCCCGCGCACGACCAGCGCGACTTTGATTTCGCCGCGCGCTTCGGCCTTGAGATTCCGGTGGTGATCGAACCGCCCGACTGGGACGGCGAGCCCCTGGCCGAGGCCTACGTGGGCGAGGGGCCGCTGATCAATTCCGGGGCCCACTCCGGGCTCGATTCGGATTCGGCGATCGCGGCCGTCACCGCCGACCTGGAAGCCCGCGGACGCGGCAGCACCGCGGTCAATTACCGCCTGCGCGACTGGCTGATCTCGCGGCAGCGCTACTGGGGCTGCCCGATTCCGATCGTCCACTGCCGCGAATGCGGCCAGGTGCCGGTGCCGGAGGAGGAGCTGCCGGTGCTCCTGCCCCCGCTTAAGGACTTTCGGCCCGACCCCGAACTCGGATCGCCGCTCGAGCGCGCCCGCGACTGGGTGGTGACCGACTGCCCGCAGTGCGGCATACCGGCCCGCCGCGAGACCGACACCCTGGGCGGGTTCGCCTGCTCGTCCTGGTACTTCCTGCGCTTCATAACTCCCGATTTCGAGGACGGCCCGGTCGAGCCGGCCGCCGAGAAGCGCTGGATGCCGGTCGACCTCTACGTCGGCGGCGCCGAGCACTCGGTCATGCACCTGCTCTACGCGCGCTTCTGGAACAAGGTCCTCTACGACGCCGGGCACGTTTCATCCCCGGAGCCGTTCAAGGCGCTGCGCCACCAGGGGATGATGCTGGCCGAGGACGGCTGGGTCAATCTCGAGCAGGCCAGGCTGGCGGGCGGGCGAATCTCGGCCCGCGCCAGCGACGGATTCGACGTCTACTCCAACCCGAGCGGCGAGGAGCGCGACTTTCTCTATCACGCCCCGTCCAAGGCCGAATTCGAATTGCGCGGCGACCCGGTCGGCGACTGGGCCCCGATCCGCTCCGGAAAGATGTCCAAGTCGATGGGGAACGTCGTGACCCCCGACAGCGTGGTGGAGCGCTACGGCGCCGACAGCCTGCGCGGCTACGAGCTCTTCATGGCCCCGCTTGAGGGCACGCTGCCGTGGAGCGAGAGCGGCCTGAACGGCATCACCCGCTTCTACCGGCGCCTGCTGCGGCTCTACTCCGGCGAACCGGCGTTCCCGGAACGCGGCTCGCAGCCGCTGGATCGGGCCGGGGCGGAGGCGCGCCGCATCGCCCACCGCGCGATCGCCAAGTGCAGCGAAGACATCGAGCAGCTGCGCTTTAACACCATGCTCGCCAACGGCCTGATGGAGCCGGTCAACGAGCTGCTGGCGATCTGGTCGCAGGAGCTCGCGGATTCACCGGCCGGGGCGGAGGTCAAGGACATCCTGGTCCGGCTGCTGGCGCCGGTCGCCCCGCACCTGGCCGAGGAAATCTGGGAGATGCTCGGGCACCCCGATAGCGTGGTCGGCGCCAGCTGGCCGGAAGCCGACCCGGCGCTGCTGCGTTCGGAGACCGTGACCGTGGTGGTCCAGGTCAACGGCCGCGTGCGCGACCGCATGCAGGCCCAGGCCGGACTGGCCGAGGACGACGCCCTGGCCGCGGCGCTGGAACTTCCCAACGTGAAGGTCCACCTGGACGGCAAGGCGGTCCGCAAGGTCATCTACGTGCCCGAACGACTGCTGAATCTAGTAGTGGGCTAACATCCGTTGACACCGGATCAAAACGCAGAAACCGCAAAGGCGCACTCCGCAATGGCAGCCTACTCACACGTAGCCGACACCGAGTTTCAGGCCGAGGTGCTCGATTCCGAGCAGCCGGTGATCGTGGACTTCTGGGCCGAGTGGTGCGGCCCCTGCAAGATGATGGCGCCGGTATTTGAAAAGCTCGCCGACGAGTATTCCGGCAAGGTCAAGTTCGTCAAGGTCGACACCGACGCCAACAAGGAATACGCGACCCAGTTCGGCGTGCGCGGGATCCCGACCCTGCTGTTCGTCAAGGGCGGTTCGGAAGTTGACCGCATCGTCGGTTACGTTCCCGAGTCGCGGATAAAGTCCAGCCTGGACAAGGTCGCCTAACCGCCCCGGACCGCCGGGATTTATGCCCGGCCTAAATGCCCTTTCGGCGCCTGCCCTAGCCTTGTAATTGCGCGCCGCAGCGCCCGCAGAAGCGCGCGCCGGGGTTGTTGGGCTTGGCGCAGGCCGGGCAGTTCACCAGCATCGGCTGGGCCGCCCCGCAGTGGGTGCAGTAATTGGCGTCCGGCTCGACCAGATGGTGGCAGGAGGAGCAGTGCCGGTTCGACTGCAGGACGGTGTACCCGGGCAGGCCCATGACCGACGGAGCGGCCGACATTTCGTGCGCCGAGCGCAGCGATGAAATCGAAATATTCAGGATCGCGGCCAGTCCGACCAGGTCTTCTTCCTGCAGGTTCGTGACCTTGCCGGTCTCCACGTTGGAGATCCAGGGTCGGTTGCGCCCCAGGCGGTTGGCCAACTCGCCCTGGGTCAGCCGCCGTTGCTTGCGAGTCTGGAAAACCGCCGTTCCCAATGGCCCGCGATCAATCTCGGCGTATTTGCGTTTTCTCAAGCTGTGTCGCGCCTATCAGGGTGGTCTGCCACCCGGTGCTCGGCCGCCTCAGCGCGACCCCAGTTGGTTTGAAAAAACCAGTCTAATTTCACGCCTCGCCGAGCTTGCCAATCAACCGTCCTGCCAGCGCTCAAAAAGGGCAAAAACGAGGCCCGCCGCAAGCACCGTGAAGACCCCGATCACGTAGAAGGGAGCCTCGAGTCCGGCCACCTGGCCGATGATCCCGGTCGACAGCGGCCCCGCGAACATTCCGATCGCGTATATGGCCTGGAACAGGCCCATCGCGCTGGCCCGCGCGTCGGGCGCGACCACCTTCAACCCCAGGCCCATCAGCGAAGGCATCATCGACCCCCGCATGCCGCCCTTGACGAAGGCCAGCACCGTCAGCCCGGCCAGGCCTCCCGCCAGGGGCATGAGCAAAAGCGAGGCCCCGGTTATAACCAGTCCGCCAATCACGACCCATCGTTCCGAGTACGACCCCAGGGACGCCAGCAGCAGACCGGCCGAGCCGATCGCCAGGTAGTTGACCGCCGAGAGCAGCCCCAGGTAGGCCGAGTCGGCGCCGAGCCGGTCGGCCAGCAAAAGCATCGTCGTCTGGGTGATCCCGAATTCCCCGAAAACCAGCAGCGCGGCCACCGCCGAGACCAGGAGCAGGATGGGATCGGACAGAACGGTGCGGAAGCGGCTCCAGTCGAAATCGACCCGGCGGGCGACGTGCTGCTCGCCGGCCACCAGGATCGCCGCCACCGAAATCGCCCCGAGCGCGGCCGATCCCCAGAACGTGGATTCCTGGCCCCAGTGCAGGGCCATCTGTCCGCCCAGCAGCGAGACCGCCAGCTGGGTCAGGGCGATCAGTGAACTGATTCCCAGCAGCGCGCGGGTGACTTTCTCGGGCGGGAAGAAGCTGGCGAAATAGACCGACTGGACCACGAACGCGGCCGCCCCGAACCCGTGCAGCCCGCGCCCCAGCATCAGCACCGCCGGATGCGGCGCCAGGGCCATCAGCAGCGAGCCCAGCGCCGTCATCCCGACGCCGATGACGATGAACGGCAGGCGCCGGCCGAAGCGGTCCGAGTAGTAGCCGGTCGGAACCCGCAGGATCCCCTGCACGACGCCGTAGGCCGACCAGATCAGGCCCACCATCGCCAGCGAGGCGCCCTGCTCCTCGGCAAAGACTGCGAACGCGGGCGCGTAGAGGTAGAGGCTGCCCCACATTCCGATGGCCGAAACCAGGAACGCGCCCAGCTGCAGCCGCGTGGCGTTCATCGGCGGCGGCCCAGAATCACTGGCCCGGACACCCGCGGGTGCGGGAGTTAACCGGGTATCTGAAGTTCTTGGCCGATTTGCAATGACCGCGGATCGTCGATCCCGTTCAGTTCGGCCAACTCTTCCCAGGGCACCTCATAGGCGTCGGCGATGCTGATCAGGGTTTCTCCGGCGGCCACCGTATGGAACCGCTCCAGCGGGGGCGGGCTGGGGACCGGCAGCGGCGTCTGGGTCGGCACCGGAGTAATGGTCTCGCTCAGCTGCAGGTCACGGACCGCCTTCTCGGCCGTGTCCTCGCTGGCCGCCACAAGACCCACGCTCTCCTGCAGGGTCTGGTTGGGCGGACCGGGATCGCGATCGCGCAGCAGCAGGAACCAGAGGGCCACCAGCAGGACGGCGATGATGATCAGCGCCAGCGCCAGCTCGGTGATCGTGGCCGAAACCGATTTGCCGGTGGGCATCAGCGGCCGCCGCTAGCCTTTCGCGCCGGCCACCGCATCCAGGGCGTGCTCGATCTCTTCGGTGGTGTTGTAGATGTGCGGCGAGAGCCGGATCCCGTCGTCCTGGGTGGCGGAGAGGTAAATCTCTTTTTCGGCCAATTCCTCGCAGATCTGCCGTCCGCCCCGATCGCCGGAGGGCTTAAACGCCACCAGCGCCGAGGAGTCCTCCCAGTCCGGCGGCGAGAGCAGGCGCCAGCCGCGGTCCGCGATCGACTGCTGGGCGGCCATCTTGTGCCCGCGCAGGCGTTCCTCGATCGCCTCCCAGCCGAGCTCCCCGAGGTAGGCGAGAGATTCGGCCGTGCCGGTGTAGCGGGCCGGGGTCGAGGTTCCGTATTCGAAGCGGTAGGCGGCGTCGGGCAGATTGACGCCGCCGGCCAGGTCCCAGGTCGTCTCGCCCCAGCGGCCCGACGGTCCGACGTGCCGCTGGCGCAGCAGCCCAAGCCGGTCGGAGCGGACCTGCAGCACGCCGGTGCCGTTGGGTCCGCAGAGCCATTTGTGCAGGTTGCCGATGTAGAAATCGGATCCCAGTTCCTTCACGTTCACCGGGAACATCCCCAGCGACTGGGCCCCGTCCACCAGCGTGAGGACTCCGCGCCGGGCGGCCAGCTCGCAGATCTCGGCCACCGGCAGGCGGACTCCGTTGTGGCGCTCGACGTGCGAGATCGCCACCATCCGGGTCCGGGGTCCGATCGCGGCCTCCACCGCCGCCAGGGTGGCGGCCGGGTCGGCGTCGACCGAGAAGCGGGTCACGCGTACCTTCCCCTGCTGGCGCTGCCAGCTGGACGGATAGATAAGGGCCGGGTGCTCGTAGTCGGAGATCAGGATCTCCTCGTCGGGCCGGAACTGGAACGAGGCCAGGACCCAGTTGATCGCTTCGGTGGCGTTGTTGCCGAATGCCACCTCGGAAGGCTCGGCGCCGATGAGTTCGGCGACGGCCGCCCGGGCGCGGTCGCGCTCGTCGGCAAAGTGGGCGTAGGCGGCCTGGCCGGACTGCTCCGAGAACCGCAGCGCCGCAGAGCATCTTCTCCACCACCGGGGCCGGGGTTATCCCGACCGCGCCGTTATTTAGGAAAGTCATCTCGGACAGCGCCGGGAAATCCCGGCGCAGGTCCTGGGGGTCAAGCATTGGCGGGCTGATCTGCGGGTTCGGCGGCGACCACGGTCACGTCGTGGTCAGCCAGCACCGGTCGCGAGGCACTGTCGCCTTCGCGTGGCCCGATTATCCCGTTCGCGGCGAGCTTGTCGATCAGGTCGGCGGCCTTGCCGGCGCCCAGCTTGAGTTCGCGCTGCAGAAGGGCCGGCGAGGCGTAGTTGAACTGCGTGACCACGCTCACCGCCTCGTGGTAGAGGCTGGCGTCGTCGACCGGGTTGCCGACCAGCGGCGCCTCCGTGATTTCCTCCGGCGGAACGTGTTCGCTGCTGCCCTGGTTGGCCCAGAAGTTGATGATCTGGGCGATGTCGTCGTCGGATGCGAACGCCCCCTGCACGCGCACGCTCTTGCCGTGCTCGACCGAGTTGAACAGCATGTCGCCGCGGCCCATCAGCTTCTCGGCGCCGGACTGGTCCAGGATGGTCCGCGAATCGACCTGGCTCGAGACCGCGAACGCCACCCGCGACGGGAAGTTGGCCTTGATCAGGCCGGTGATCACGTCCACCGAGGGGCGCTGGGTGGCGATCACCAGGTGAATCCCGACCGCGCGCGCGAGCTGGGCCAGGCGGCAGATCGAATGCTCGATCTCGGCCGGGGCGGTCATCATCAGGTCGGCCATCTCGTCGACGACCACGACCAGGTAGGGGACGCGGTCTTCGTCGGTGCGTTCGGGTTCGGAGTTGTAGGCGGCCAGGTTGCGCCGCCCGGAGTCGCGCAGCAGCCGGTAGCGGCGGGTCATTTCCTGCTGCACCCAGGCCAGCACCGGGACCGCTTCGGCCGGGGTCGAAACGACCGGCATCAGCAGGTGCGGGACGTGGTTGTACGGGACCAGCTCGACCATCTTGGGGTCGATCAGGACCATGCGCATGTCGTCCGGGGTGTACTGGCAGAGGAGCGAGACCAGCAGCGAATTGAGGAACACCGATTTCCCCGAGCCGGTCGAGCCGGCGATCAGGAGGTGCGGCATCCGGGCCAGCGAGCGCACCTGGGCGTGGTCGGCCACGTCCTTGCCCAGCGCGATCTTGAGCGGTTCGGGGCTGTCGGCGAATTCGGGCGATTCGAGCAGTTCGCGGATCGTGACCACGCTCGGGTCGCGGTTGGGTATCTCAAGCCCCACGAATGGCCGACCCGGGATCGGGGACTCGATCCGCACGCTGCGCGCCGACAGCGCCAGCGCCAGGTCGTCGGCGTGCCGGGTTATGTGGGTCACGCGCACGCCCGCCGACGGCGCGATGCAGTACTGGGTAACCACCGGGCCCGGGATCGCCTCGACGACCCGCACCTCGACCTTGAAGTTGGCCAGGGTCTTTTCGATGATCGAGGCGTTCTCGGTGATCTCGCTGTGCGAGACGCGCTCGCGGCGCACGGGGGCCTCGAGCAGCTCCGGGCCCGGGCAGACCCAGCCGGCCTGCTCCTCGATCGGTTCGGCCTCGCCCGCCTCAACCGTCTGGGCCTCGAACGCCGGCTGCTTGATCACCAGCTCGGGCGGCTCCTCGGCCTCGGCCTCGGCCGGGACCGGGAGCGGAGCGGCCTCGATCGGTTCGGCCTCGCCCGGATCGAAGTCCTCTTCTTCGAGATTTACTCCGAACCTGGCGTTAAGCCAGTCGGCCAGCGATGTGCTCTGCCGCCCGGCGGCGCGCCCGGCGCCGATGGTAGTCGCGCCCAGGCGACCCAGCTGGGCGCGGGCCCATGGGGAGGCCATCAGCGCCCCGCCGGCCAGGCCCAGCGCGGCCAGGCCGATCAGCGGCCCGGCGATCACGTCCGGCAGCAGGGAAATCACCCGGCTCCCGAACCAGTTCCCGACCAGCCCTCCGGCGCCGGCGCCCCCGGACGCGAGGTCGGCGACCGATTCGAAGGTGGCTAGGGCCACGATCAGGCCCAGCGTCAGCGAGACCTGCAGCGCCCCGACGAGGTGGCGCTGCAGGATCAGGGCGGCGGTGCCGGCCGCGCTGAGGAGCAGGAGCAGGAGCATGGCCGGGACCGAGGCCCGCCCCAGGGTCAGTCCGAATACGTCAGCCGGAAATCGGGCCAGCGGGTGGTCGGGCAGTATCGGGAGCGCCAGGGCGGCGATTATCAGCACCGTCGAGGCGGCGGATGCAATCGCGAACCAGGCGCCGGCGGGGTCGGGGCGTCGGCGGGCAGCCTGCTTGGCTCTGGCCAAGGCTTCGTTCTCCGGTTGGGCGGGTCATACGCCGTCAGCCCGCGGTCACGATCGCAATGATCCGTGGCCGCAAGCCAGTTTCGGCTTTTAGCTGCCTCCCGACGAGCATTTTAACTTTTCTTTCGGCATCTTCCAGGTCGGCGAGGGGCTCGGGATCGCCGGCGAGCCGCTTGCCCAGGCCCTCGGCGATGCCGGAGAGCACGTCGCCGGCTCCGTCGAACAGGCCCACGCCGCGCACCTGCGGGTCGCCCGCCAGGCGACCCCGGCGCAGGTCCACCCGGGCCGAGACCACGACCATGCCGGCGCGCGCGAGCTGGCGGCGCTGGTTCAGGATCCGCTCGCTGATCAGCGCCTGCGGGGCGCCGCGGTCCACGTGCAGGTAGCGGGCCTGGCGCTGGCCGACCTGGGCGATTCGGTCGGTGGAGATCTCCAGCACCGCGCCGTCGCCCACCACCATGACCGAGTCCTCCGGCAGGCCGGCCTCGATCGCGATCCGGCCCTGCAGCGCCAAGTGATGGTGGGCGCCGTGCACCGGGACGAAGAACCGCGGACGGACCACCGAGAGGACGGTGCGGGTGTCCTCGCGCGCGGCGTGCCCGCTCACGTGCACGTCGCCGAGCTGGCCGAAGATCACGTTCGCGCCGCGGCGGAACAGCTCGCCGACCATGCGCTGCACCGGCCGCTCGTTGCCGGGCACGGTCGAGGCCGAAATGATCACCGTGTCGCCCGGCTCCACTTCCAGCAGCGGATGCCGGCCCTGGGCCAGCCGCGACAGCGCCGAGCCGGGCTCGGCCTGGCTGCCGGTGCATACGATCGCCAGCTCCTCGTGCGGAACCTGGTCGATCAGCTTGGTCGGCAGCAGGTCGGAGGGATCGATGTCGAGCAGGGCAAGGTCGGCCGCCAGCGGGAAGTTGCGTTCCAGCGAACGGCCCAGCAGGCACACCCGCCGCCCGTACTGATGGGCCAGGTCGGCGATCTGCTGGACGCGGGCCAGGTTGGACGCGAAGCTGGCCACGATCACGCGGCCGTATTCGGCCTGCTCGAAGACGTTGGCCAGTCCGTCGTAGATGGACTTCTGCGAGGGCGTGTGCCCGGGCACGTCGGCGTTGGTCGAATCGGCGAACAGGGCCAGCACGCCTTCGCTGCCAAGCTGGCCGAGCATCTGCAGGTCGGTCAGATTCCCGTCCAGGGGCCGGTTGTCCAGCATGTAGTCGCCGGTGTGTATCAGCGTCCCGGCCGGCGTCCGGATGGCAAATCCGAGCGCGTCCGGAATCGAATGGCAGACATGGAACGGGGTGACCTCGAAGCAGCCCTGGCGGACGGTCGCGTGGACCCGCAGCCGCCGCAGGTCGGCTTCCTTGGCCAGGCCGTGCTCCTCGAGGCGCGCGTTGAGCAGGGCCAGCGTCAGGGGAGACCCGTAGAGCGGCAGCTCGTGCCGGCGCAGCAGATAGGGGGCGGCCCCGATGTGGTCCTCGTGGCCGTGGGTGAAGAACGCCGCCCGCAGGTTCCCGGTTGCCTCATCGAGCAGGTCCAGGTCGGGCAGGATCAGGTCCACGCCGGGCGCGCGTTCGTCGGGGAAGAGCACGCCGCAGTCGATCAGGATCGCATCGTTCTGGCACTCGAGCAGCAGGCAGTTTCGGCCCACGTCGCCCAGACCGCCCAGAAAGGTGGCGCGAACGCTGTGCGAATTTGAATTCAAATGGATGATTCCTTCAAGGAATTTGGTTCTTGGTTTGGGCGCGCCACGCCGGGGCCCCGATGTGCGGGGCCGACCGATCTATTCAGAACAGCGACCGCTGGACTGGCGTGGGCGCGACGGTCGGTTCGGGCGCTGTCTCGGCCGGTTCGGGCGGTTGCTCCAGGAACTGCCTTAGCCGCAGAAAGTCGTCCAGGCAGGCGCCGCGCAGACGCGGGTTGTGCAGCGCCGCCGCCGGGTGATACATCGGCATAACGCAGATGGAGCCCAGGCGCCGGATCTGGCCGTGTTCGGACGAGATCCGCGCACCCGGAAAGAAGCGCTGCAGGGCGTGCCGGCCGAGCAGGACCAGGACGCGCGGCCCGATCGCGGCGATCTGGGCTTTGAGCCAGCCGGAGCAGGCGTCCACCTCCTGCGGCTGCGGGTCGCGGTTTCCCGGCGGCCGGCACTTGACCACGTTGGTGATGAACACGTCCCCGCGCTGCAGGCCGATCTCGCCCAGCATCTCGGTCAGGAACTTGCCGGCCGGCCCGACGAACGGGCGTCCCGACTCATCCTCGCGCTGGCCCGGCCCCTCGCCGATGAACATGATGTCGGCGGCGCGGCTGCCCTCCCCGGGAACCGCGTTGCGGCGAGTACCGGCCAGCTCGCAGGATGTGCATTCGGCAATCGCCGCGGCGAGGCCTTCCAGGGTGGCCGCGGGGCCAGGTTCGGCCAGGTCAGCTCACCCGGGCGAACAGGTACTGGTCGAGACGTTGGCTGCGCGTGATCTCGGCCAGTTCGGCCGCCAGCGACGGTTCGTGCTCGACCAGCGGCAAACGCGGCTGGCCTACGTTGAAGCCGACCGAATTGAGCGCCGACTTGAGCGCTATCGGGCTGCTCCAGCCGGCCGGGAAAAGCGCCCGCACCAGCGGAAGGATTTCCATGTGCAGGGACGCGGCGGTCGAAAGATCCCCCTCGACGGTCGCGTCCATCATGGCCTTGATCTGACCCGAGACCAGGTGCGATGCGACCGAGACCACTCCGACCCCGCCCAGCGCCATCATCGGCAGGGTGTCGCCGTCGTTGCCCGAGTACACCAGGAAGCTGGGCTCGGCGGTGCGGATGATTTCGGCGATCTGATCAAAATCGGCGCTGGCTTCCTTGACCGCGAATACGTTCTCGATCCGAGAGCAGCGCGCGACCGTGGCGGCGTCGATGTTGGTCACCGTGCGCGAGGGCACGTTGTAGAGCATGTTCGGCAGGTCGGTGCAGGCCGCGATCGCCGCAAAGTGCCGGTAGAGGCCCTCCTGCGGGGGCTTGTTGTAGTAGGGCGCCACCTGCAGCAGCGCGTCCACGCCGCATTCGGCCGCCATCTGCGAGAGGTGAATGCTCTCGGCGGTGCTGTAACCGCCGGTGCCGGCCATGACCTTGGCCCGCCCGTCGGCGACCCGGACCGCTTCGCGGTAGAGGTCGGCCCGCTCCGACTCGGTCAGCACCGGCGATTCGCCGGTCGTGCCGGTCACCAGCAGGGTGTCGTTGCCGGCCTCGATGAGGCCGTCGGCCAGGGCGGCGAAGGTGTCGATGTCGATCGCGCCGTCGTCCCCGAACGGGGTGATCATGGCGGTGATCAACCGCCCGAATTCCAACTTCACTGCCTGCCTCCCAACACTTGCGTTTCTACCGGCCGAATTGGGCAGATTCTATGTTCTGGCCAGCGCGGCGTCGGGGGCCGCGGGGGCCAGCAGACCGCGTTCCAGCAGCTGCTCGGCGATCTGGACCGAATTGGTCGCCGCGCCCTTGCGCAGATTGTCCGAAACCACCCACAGGCAGAGCCCGTTTTCGGTCGAAACATCGCGCCGGATCCGGCCCACCCAGACGCTGTCGTTGCCGTCGGCGTCGAGCGCGGTCGGGTAGCGGGGCGGCTGATCGAGCGGTGCGTCGACCACCTGGATGCCGGCCGTGTTGGCCAGCAGTTCGCGCACCTCGTCGACGTCGACCGGCTGGTCGAATTCGAGGTTGATCGATTCGGAGTGGCCGCGCGCCACCGGCACCCGCACGCAGGTTGCCGAGATCCGAAGCTGGGGCCGCGCCATGATCTTGCGCGTTTCGGCCGCCATCTTCCATTCCTCGCTGGTGTAGCCGTCCTCGGGCCGGAAGGTCTCCACCTCCGGGACCACGTTCTGGGCTATCTGGCGCGGCAGCACCGACGCCTGCGGGGCGCGCCCGCCGCTGATGTCGGAGATCTGCCGATCAAGTTCGGCCACCGCGGCCGCGCCGGCGCCGGAGACGGCCTGGTAGGTCGAGGCCACCACCCGGCTGATCGGGAAGGCCCGATCGATCGGGGCCAGGGCCATCACCATCTGGATCGTGGAGCAGTTCGGGCAGGCGATGATCCCGCGGTGGCGCGAGAGCTCGTCGCCGTTTACCTCCGGGACCACCAGCGGCACCTCGGCCTCGTAGCGCCAGGCCGAACTCTTGTCGATGACGACCGCCCCGGCGGCCACCGCGTGCGGGGCGAACCAGCGCGCGATGCTGCCCCCGGCGGCCGAAAACACCAGGTCGATGCTGCCGAAAGAGTCCTCGCGCAGTTCCTCGACCAGGTGGTCGCGTCCCGCAAACGAGATCTTCCGGCCAGCCGATCGCTTGCTGGCCAGGAGCTTTAAATCCGCGATCGGGAAGCGGCGCTCGGCCAGGATCCCCAGCAGTACGCCCCCGACCGCGCCGGTCGCACCGACCACGGCCACGTTTGGTGCACTCATAGCCTTCTCGGCCCTCGCAGGTGTTGGCGCCGCCCGGGCGGCAGGTTATTGGGCGCGCAATCGGTCATGGCGGCCGGACCTAGTCCAGCAGGTTTTCCAGGCCGATTACCAGCCCGCTCAGTGATTGGACCCGGCGCACGGCGAGCAGCACCCCGGGCATGAAGGATTCGCGACTGATCGAGTCATGCCGCAGGGTCAGCGTCTGACCGGTGCCCCCGAAGATCACTTCCTGGTGGGCGACCAGTCCCGGCAACCGCACCGAGTGCACCTTGACCCCGTTCACGTTGCCGCCGCGCACGCCCTCGACGGCGAACTTCTCGGTGCCCACGTCGCGCGTTGAGCCGCCGGCCGCCTCGGCGATCCGGCGCGCGGTCGCCAGCGCGGTGCCCGAAGGGGCGTCGATCTTCTGGTCGTGGTGCAGTTCGATCACCTCGACGGTCTCGAAGTACCGCGCCGCCAGCGCGCACATCTGCATCTGCAGGACCGCGCCGATCGCAAAGTTCGGAGCCAGAAAACCCCCGATGCCGGCTTGGGTCAGGGCCGCGCCGAGGGCGCTCACCGCTTCGTCGGAGAACCCGGTCGTGCCCACCACCGGGCAGACCCCGGCGGCGGCGGCGGAGAGCAGGTGGCCGGCACCGGCGGCGGCGTTGGTGAAATCGACCACCACCTCAGCGCCGGACTCAGCCAGCACCCGGTCCAGTTCCGGGCCCCGGCAGTCGCCCCCGATTTCGGGGGCGGTGTCCGCCGGGATCGGTCCCAGATCACAGAGTCCGGCCAGCTCCAGGTCGGGGGCGGCCGCCACTGCGGCGACCACCTCCTGGCCGACTTTTCCGGCGGCCCCGGATACCGCGACCCTGGTCATGGGTTAGTCCATGAATTCCCAGTCGGGCTCGCGTCCGCGGCTTCGGTCGCGGTCACGATCGCGGTCCCGGCCGCGTCCGCGTCCGCCCCGGTCATCGTCCCAGTTGCGGCGCCGCTGCGGGCGGTTGCGGTCGAAGTTCCGACCCCCGCGTCCGCGTCCGCGTCCTCGATCGCCCCGGTCGCCACGGTCGCCGTAGTCGTCACGGAATCCGCCGCGGTCGCCGCCACGGTCACCACGGAACCCTCCGCCACGTCCGCCGCCGCCTCCGCGTCGGAAGCCACCACGGTCGCCGCCACGGTCACCACGGAACCCGCCGCGGTCGCGGCCGCCGTTGCGCCGGTCGCGGCCGCCTCCGCCGCTGCGGCGCGGGCGATAACCGGTGTAGTCATCACCCATCAGGACCGCCTTGCGGGAGAGGTTGATCCGTCCCAGGTCGTCGATCTCGATTACCTTGGCCTCGATCACGTCACCGACCGAAACCTCGTCCTCGACTTCCTCGACCCGGTAGTCGGCCAGCTCGGAGATGTGGATCATGCCCTGCTTGCCGGGGGCGAATTCAATGAACGCGCCGAACGGCAGGATGCGCTCGACCGGGCCGGAGACGACCCGCCCGAGTTCGATGTCGCCGATGATGTCGCGAATCATCGCGATCGTCTTCTCGGCCTGCTCGCGGTCGGGAGCGGCAACCGTCAGGGTGCCGTCCTCGGCGATGTCGATCGAAGCGCCGGTGAGTTCCTCGAGCTTGCGGATGACCTTGCCGCCGGGCCCGATCACCTCGCCGATCTTGGTCGGGTCGATCTTGTGGATCTCGATCTTGGGCGCCCAGGTGTTGACCGAGTCGCGCGGCTGGTCGATCGCAGCCTGCATCACCTCGAGGATTTCCATCCTGGCCTCGCGCCCTTGCGCCAGCACCGGCCCGATGATCGAGAGCGGAATGTGATCGAGCTTGATGTCCAGCTGGATCGCGGTAACGCCCTCGGCCGATCCGGCGACCTTGAAGTCCATGTCGCCGAAGTGATCCTCGGCGCCCTGGATGTCGGTGAGGATCTCGTGCCGGCCTTCTCCGTCGGAGATGAGTCCGATCGAAATCCCGGTGACCGGGGCCTTGAGCGGCACCCCGGCGTCCATCAGCGCCAGCGCCGAGGCCGACGTGGCCGCCATCGAGGTCGAACCGTTCGAGGAAAGGATCTCGGAGACGGTGCGGATCACGTAGGGGAATTCGGACTCGTCCGGCAGCACCGGCGTGATCGCGCGTTCGGCCAGGTAGCCGTGCCCGATCTCGCGCCGCCGCGGACCGCGCAGCGGGTAGGCCTCGCCGGATGCGAAAGGGGGCATGTAGTAGTGGTGCATGTAGCGCTTGGACTCCTCCCAGTCGAGGTTGTCCAGTCCGATGCGCTGCACCGAGCGGGCGTTGCCCAGGGTGACGATGTTCAGGCACTGGGTCAGACCGCGCTGGAACAGCCCGGTCCCGTGCACCCGCGGCAGGATTCCGACGTCGGCGGAAAGTTCCCGCAGCTGGCCGGGGGCGCGCCCGTCGGGGCGCAGCTGATCGTCGAGGATCGCGGCCCGGGTGGCGGCCTTGAGCGCGGACTCGAATCCGGAGGCGACCGCCTCGGGTTCAAAGTCCGAGTCCGCGAGCGCGGCCTCGGCGGCTTCGCGCGCGGCCGCAACCGCCTCGCCCCGCTCGGGCTCGGTGGTTATCCGCACCGCCGCCGCCAGGTCGGACCCAACCGCTTCGGCGACCGCTTCCTCGGCGCCTTCGTAAACGCCGGCGATGATGGGTTCGGCTTTTTCAACCCCGCAGCGATCGCGCATCTCTTCCTGCATCTCGATCAGCTGCTGGTTCTGCTCGTGACCGAACTCGATCGCGGCTTCG
The DNA here is from genome assembly GCA_963664795.2 of Chloroflexota bacterium. Lineage (GTDB taxonomy): Bacteria > Chloroflexota > UBA11872 > UBA11872 > VXNJ01 > VXNJ01. Next base: position 26,456 of record CAXXYJ010000016.1, read on the forward strand.
ACCTGGTCTTCCGGCAGCTGCGAAGCGCCGGCCTCGATCATCACCACGCCCTTGGCGGTGGAGGCCACCACCATGTCCAGGGCCGGGTTCTCGGCCAGGAACGATCGCGTCGGGTTAACGACGAAGTTCTCGCCGTCGTAGCCGACCCGGACCGCCCCGATAGGACCGTTGAACGGGATCCGGGAGATATGCAGGGCGGTGCTTGCACCGACGATTCCCAGCACGTCTGCCTCGTTGTCCTTGTCCGAGGCCAGCAGGGTGTTGATGACCTGGACGTCGTTGCGCATGCCCTTGGGGAAGAGCGGGCGCAGCGGACGGTCGGTGAGGCGGGCGGTCAGGGTCGCGCTGTCGGGCGGACGCCCCTCGCGGCGCAGGACCGAACCAGGGATGTGTCCTACCGAGTAGGACTTTTCTTCGAAGTCGCACGAGAGCGGGAAGAAGTCGAGGCCCTCGCGCGGGCTGTCTTTCATGCAGACCGTGCACAGCAGGCGCAGGTCGCCGTAGCTGAGCAGGATCGCGCCGTCGGCCTGTAGAGCCAACTGGCCGTTCTCCAAGCGGAGCTCTTCCCCGCCCAGCTTGGTTGTTAATTCGTGTTTCAAGGCACTCATCTCAATTGGATTGATACATTGCTTTTGTTCGGATCCAGACCGTCCCCTCAGGGGAGCAGCCGCCAGGTCCGCACGCTTGCCTGCTTTCAAAATGGTCGGGCCGATTCGGTCGCTTTGGGATCCGGGTTGGTGCGGAAGGCTTCGATTGCTATTTACTTTCCGGGTTTGCCTCTGGCTTTCGGTATGGGCCGCCTGGGTCGGCGGTCGGGATGGAGGTGGGTACGCGGCCTGAATCGAGGCAATGGGCTTCGTCCAGGCGGTTGTGACCTTCGGGTTCGGTCGGCATGAATTTGCGCCGACGCGGTTTCGGGCTTGGCGATTCCAACTTCTATATCTGCTTAAAACACTCGTCCCGGCGGGACGCTTCTATCTGCGCAACTCCAGCGTCGTCACGACTTGGCTGTAGCGATCCGGGTTTTTCTCGCGCAGGTACCTGAGCAGGGATCCGCGCTTGCCGACCAGCTTTAGCAGCCCGCGCCGCGAGTGGTGATCGTGCTTGTGTTCGCGCAGGTGTTCGGTCAGATGAACGATCCGGGTGGTCAGGACGCCGATCTGGACTTCGGTCGAACCGGTGTCGAATTCGTGGTTCTGCAGGGTTTCGATTGCTTCCTGCTTGCTGCCGGTGTAAGGCAAGCCAATTCCTCTGAACGCGTGCTTTGATGACTGGCCGCTGTTGGGCTCCGCCCGGAATTTTCTTACGTTTTCCTATGTCGCTTCGGGCGGCGACGGTCCTGCGACCGTTCCGCACAGATTATAGAAAGGCGGACGGACGCGCCGGATTGCGGGTCTGGCCGGGCGTGTGCTGCCAGAATTGCCCCGGCCCCCAGTGGCGGGCCCGACCCGTTCTTGCCAGAGGCAGCCAGACCCCCAGATGAGCTCGCGTCGCCGTCGCCGTCGCACCTCCTCGGACGCGCCCCCGCCGGCTCCCACGCAGGCCCAGCCGCGCCGGGCCCCCAAGCCCGCGGCCGGCGGCGGGTTCAACCCGTTCAAGCAGAAGCGGATCGTGGTCCTGGCGGTGCTCATGGTGGTCCTGATCCCGTTTGAATTCATGGCCATCAACTCCCTGCTGGAAGGCCCGCCGGGCGAGCGTCCCGACACGGCCCCGGAGGTGGTGGTCCCGTCCGGCAGCTTCCACGACCCGTACCTGACCATCCCGCCCACGTCGGGGGCCCGGGCCGAGACCGCCCCACTGCCCGGCGTCTACACGACCGAGATCGCCAACCTGGACCAGGTCGCCGCGCTCGCCGAGGGCACGGTCCTTATCCAGTACAGCTGCGCCCCGACCGCCACGCTGTGCGCGCAGATGGTCGGGCAGCTGGAAGAGATCGTCGACCAGACCTCCAGCTACCCCGTGATCCTGGCTCCCTACCGGGCCGCCGCCACCGCCCACATTTCGGTGACCGCCTGGGGAGCCATGCTGCGGCTCAACCAGGTCGACGCCGAGCGGGTGCGCGAATTCATAACCGCCTGGGCCGGGGTCGGGGTTGACGGCGACGTTTAGGACGCCGCGCCGGCCGGGGGCCCATGGCTGAACTCGGGACGCCGGCCTGGATAACCACCGCCGTGCTGGCGGGCCTGGTGGTCCTGTTCGCGACCGAAAAGCTGCGGCCCGACGTGGTGGCGGTGCTGGGCCTGGTGGTGCTGGCCGCCGCCGGGGTCGTCGACGTCACCTCGGCCCTGACCGGATTCGCCCATCCGGCGGTGGTGACGGTGGTGGCGTTCTTCGTCCTCTCGTCGGCGATCTCCGACGCCGGCGTGCCGCAGGCCATCGCGCGGGCCCTTTACAAGATCACCGGCTCGTCGCAGTCGGCCCTGACGCTGCTGATCATGTCCACCGTCGGGGCGATGTCGGCGTTCATCAACAACATCGCCGCCAGCCTGATCCTGCTGCCGGCGGTCAACCGGCTGGCCCGGACCGCCAACATCTCGGCCTTAAAGCTGATGATGCCGCTCTCGTTCGGCTCGCTCCTGGGCGGGCTGGCCACCCTGATCGGAACCCCGCCCAACATCATCGCGGCCGACCTGCTGGCCGAATCCGGCGCCGGCACCCTGCGGATGTTCGATTACGCCCCGACCGGGCTGGCGGTCATGGCGACCGGCATGATCTACTTCGTCTTCATCGGGCGGCGCCTCCTGCCCGACCGGCCGGCCCAGGGCGAGGCCGCGCTAGTCGAGCAGGAACGCGACTTTCTGTTCGCGCTGCAGATCACCGGCAGCTTCGAGGATCCCGGCGCCACGATCATGGAGCTGGGCTGGCGCGGCCGCTACAACATATCGGTGCTGGAGATCCGCCGCCGCAAGCAGCGCCTGCGCACGGTCTCGCCGCGCGACCAGGTCTTCATCGGCGACACCCTGATCATCTCGGGCGAGTACGACGACGTGATGCGCCTGGCCCGCGAGGACGGGATAGAGCACGCCCGGCCGGCCGGCGGCGCGCTGGGCCAGGACGAGTCGACCGTGGTCTCGGAGCTGGTCGCTACGCCGTGGTTCGAATCGAACGTCAATTCCCTCACCGACTACGGCTTCGGGCGCCGCTACGGCGGGCTGGTCCTGGGGATCTGGCGGCACGGCCGGCGCCTGACCACGAACCTTGCCCGAACCCGCATCCGCACCGGCGACGTGCTGCTGGTGCAACTCCCCCGCGATGGCCTGAGCGCGCTGGCCGGAAACGACCACTTCCTGCTGATGCGGCAGCGCACCGATCACCTCGAAAAAGTCAACCCGAGCGCGGTAAGGGCACTGCTGGTGCTGGCCGGCGTGGTCACCGTCGCAGCGCTGGGCCTGACCCACATCGCGGTCGCGGTGCTGGGCGGGATCCTGGCCCTGCTGGCCCTGCGGGTGATCTCGTCGCAGCGCCTCTACGAGGCGATCGACTGGCGCCTGCCGGTCCTGATCGGGGCGATGATCCCGATCGGCTCGGCGATGCAGTCGACCGGCGTGGCCGGCGCCCTGGCCGATCAGATCGCCGGCGTTGCCGCCGGGGCCGGTCCCTACGCCCTGGTGGCGATCATCTTCCTGGCCACGGCGCTGCTCACCCAGGCGGTCGCCAACGCCTCGGCGGTGGTGATCATGGCCCCGATCGCGCTCGAGCTCTCCTCCTCGCCGGACCTGGGGGTATCGGCCACCGCCCTGATGATCACGGTCGCGATCGCGGCCTCGACCGCCTTCATCACTCCCTTCGGGCACCAGGCCAACCTGCTGGTCTACAACGCCGGCGGCTACAAGTACCTCGAATTCACCCGCGTCGGCCTGCCGCTCACTCTGCTGGTGATGGGGGTCACGGTCCTGATGGTCCAGTGGGTCTGGCCGGTGTGAGCCTGGACCTGGGCGTGCGCGGCCAGCCGGCCGCGCTGCGCCTGCTGGAGGTGATGCTCAGGAGCCGCCGGCTCCCGCACGCGGTGCTGTTCACCGGACCGCCGCATTCGGGCAAATCGACGATGATGCGGGGCCTGGCCGCGTACCTTAACTGCGCCGCCGCCGGCCCCACAGGTCCGTGCTGGAGCTGTCCCAGCTGCCGCCGGATTGCCGACGGGGTCGATTTCGACGTGCGCAGCATCGACGTCGAGGAGGGTCACGGCCGGATCCAGATCGAGCAGGTGCGCGAATTCGAGCAGCGCGTCGCCCTGACCGCGGTCGGCGGGCGGCTGAAGGTCGCAATGTTTCCCAGCGCGCATCTCCTGACCGAGAACGCCGCCAACGCCCTGCTCAAGACGCTCGAGCAGCCGCCGCCGCACACCCTGATCATGCTGGCCGCGCCCACGCGCGATGCGATCCTTCCAACGGTCGCCTCGCGCTGCTCGCACCTGCGGCTTTACCCGCTCGCGCCGGACGAGCTGCGGGCCCTGGTCGTGGAGCGGACCGGCGCTTCCGGCAAGGACCTGGAGCTGGCCCTCCGGCACTCCTTCGGGCGGCCCGGCTGGGCGATCCAGATCCTGTCCGAGCCCGGCCGGATCACCGAATTCGCGCGCCAGGTCGAGACGATGCTGTCAGCCGCCGGGCCCGACTGCTCCGACGCCGACCGCCTCCAGACCGCCGCCGACGTTGCCACCTCGGGACGCAGCGCCGCCGAGCGGCGCCGCAACGCGATCGACATGCTGGAGTGGCTGGAACTGGCGCTGGCCGCGCGGCGCCCGCCCGATCGGCTCGAACGCTGGGCGGCCGACGCCGCGACCGTCCGCAGCGGACTTGCTCGGCTTCACGGGAACACGATGGTCCGGCCCGCCGTCGAGGCGGTGTTCCTGGCCCTGGGCCGGGGCCGGGCCAGCACCGGGCGGGTCGGCGCAAGCACCTAAACTCAAAGCCAAGACCCCAACCCCCGGCGAGCCGCGCCAGAAGGCGCCGAGCGCCCGGGAGAAGATTCCGACTCCCAGCTTCAGTGCAAATACCAGTTAGACGGCGGCCGCCATGCCGACCGTGATCGGCGTGCGCTTTAGGACCGCCGGCCGGCTCTACTACTACGATCCGGACGGGATCGAGTTCCAGGCCGACGACCGGGTCCTGGTCGACGCCGGGAACCGCCGCGAACTGGGCCGGGTGATCCTCGCCCCGACCGAAATCGACTCCAGCGAGCTGCGCGGGTCCTTAAAGAAGGTGATCCGCCGCGCCACCGACGAGGACCGCGCAAAAGCCGAGGAACTGAGCGAACGGGCCGAACGGGCCATGGCCGAGTTCGCGGACCTGATCAAGGAGCGCGAACTCCCGATCAAGCCGATCAAGGCCGGCTGGAGCATGGACACGAGCACCCTGACCTTCAACATCGCCACCAGCGGCCCGGTCGCCTACTCGGATCTGGCCGCCGAGCTGGCCGGGCGCTTCCACGCCCGGATAGAGCTGCGCCAGGTCGGCTCGCGCGAGCGCGCCGCGCTGGTCGACGGCCTCGGCCGCTGCGGGCTTTCGCTGTGCTGCTCGTCGTGGCTGACCGAGCCGGGCAACGTCACCGTGCGCATGGCCAAGAACCAGAACCTGCCGCTGAATCCGGCCAAGATCTCGGGCGTTTGCGGGCGTTTGCTCTGCTGCCTGCGCTACGAGCACGAAATGTACGTGTCCGGCACGGTCCCGCAGCGCGAGCCGCCCGACCGGGTCGGGATCCCGGATCTCTTCCTGGGCGGAACGCCGCTCTCCGAAATACCCGTACCGGAGGAGCCGGAGCCGGAGCCGGCCGAGGAGCCCGCGCCCCAGCGACGGCGTCGTCGTCCCGGCCGGCGGCGGCGCTCACGCCGAAGCCGCCGGCGCGGCCAGCGCCCACGCTAGCCACCCTCTCCCGGAGGGCCTGAACGTGCGCGACCAGCCCCCGCCCCGATCGAGCGCCCTACAAAAGGCGCGGCAGCGCACCAGCCGGCGCCAGACCCTGGCGTTTGCGATCGCGGCCGGTTTCGGAGTGTTGCTGCTGATATTTCTGCTTCGCCAGCCGTCCGAAGGACCGTTAGCGGGCGCCGCCCCGGAAACAGTTCAGACCCTGGCTCCGACCCCGGAACCCACTCCCGCACCGACCCGGACTCCGACCCCGGTTCCGACTCCTGCGCCCACGCCGGAGCCGACTCCGGAGCCGACCGTTACCGCGACCCCGAGCCCGGCGCCGACCCCGGCCGATCCCGCTCCGGCCCCGGAACCGCTACAGATCCCGCCCGGGCACGCGGCGGTCAATGCCGACGTCGGACTGAACGTGCGTTCGATTGCCGGATTCGACGGCCAGGTGCTGCGGGTCCTGTCGAATAGGGCCATCGTCGAACTAACCGGCCTCACCGCCGATGACAGCGACGGTACCTGGTACGAGTTGGCCGAAGACGGCGGCGGCTGGGTGCTGGGAACCTACCTCCAGTTCCCGGAGGAGCAGGTCCCGGAGGAAGACGCGGGGTAAATTCGCGGCGAAGGTGTCGCCGGTAGATTCCGGCCCGGCCACTTATCCGTTGGACTCGTTGCCGCTGTCGGGGCACACTTCGGGCTTGGCATCAAACCTGTCGTAGAGCGCCTAGCGCGGAACCTTTTCAAACTTTTCCGGTTCAATGCCGCGTTCTTTGGCATCGGCGGCTCGGGCGTTGACTTTGGCGAAGATTTCGCCCAACCGCCGACGCCGTCGCTCGAGCACCATTTCGGGAGTCGGAATGATCCCGTGCCATTCCCCGGCCTCGCCGGCGAGCTGAACCAGATGCTCGCGCAGCAACTCGGAAACCGACTTTCCGAGCACGGCGGCGCGGACTTGGGCCCGATGATGGGTTTTTTCGTCCACGGACACGGTTATCTTGGGCAATTTGAAGACCTTGCGGCTGATTCATCACGGAGTCCAAATGCGGAATGGGCAAAGCCTCCGCGAGCGAAATTGCGATGCCAATTTCCACTTCGAATTGGCGCTCGGTTTATGATCCCGCGCGGCAGGTGGCGGGGCTCAGGAACCGGCGCGATTACCCATTGAGCCACGGATCGGCTTCTCAAGCAATTAGACTTTTTGCGCCGGTTGATGCGGGGTGAATCCATCCCATAGCCCGCCCGATCCCGGACTCCAATTCCGCCGACCCCACTCCCGCCTTCATGTCTTCCCGCCCGCTCTTTTACGACGATGCCTACGTGCGCGAATTTGAGGCCGCGGTCGTTGGCTCCGAAGGGCAGGCGCTCTTTCTGGGCCGGACCTGCTTCTATCCGCGCGGCGGCGGCCAGCCCGGCGACAGCGGCGAAATTGAGATCGACGGCACCTGGCGGCCGGTCGCCCCGGCTCGCCGGGTCAAGGGCCAGATCGCCCACGTAGTCGAGGGCGAGATCCCGGCGGCAGGCGCCCGGGTGCGCGGCCGGATCGACTGGGAGCGCCGGTTCCGCCTCATGCGCCTGCACACCGCCCTGCACGTGCTATCGCAGGTTGTGTTTGCCAACTACGGCGCCCAGGTTACCGGCGCCAACATCGCCGACGACGGCGCCAAGGCGCGGATGGACTTTGCACTGGAGGGCATGCGAATCGCCGACATCCTCGACGACCTGGAAACGGCCACCAACGAACTGCTCGGGCGGGGCGCGGAGGTAAAGACCTACGAGCTCCCACGCGCCGAAGCGTTCCAGATCCCGGACCTGATCCGCAGCCACATCAATCTGCTGCCCGAATCGATCACCCAAGTGCGGATCGTCGAGATCGTCGGCATCGACCTGCAGGCCGATGGCGGCACCCACGTCTCCTCGACCGACCAGGTCGGGACGGTGAAGATGATCGGCGGCTCCAACAAGGGCCGCATCAACCGGCGCGTCGAAATCGCGGTGAGCGACTGAGATGCCGACGCCTTTCAAGCGCCCGCCGGCCCAGCCCGATCTTCCGGCCATCGAGGAGAAGATCCTGGGCTTCTGGGAAGAGAACCAGATCTTTGAAAAGCTGCGCGAAAAGAACCGCGGCGGGCCGCGTCACTCCTTCATCGACGGTCCGATCACCGCCAACAACCCGATGGGAGTCCACCACGCCTGGGGGCGGACCTACAAGGACGTCTACACCCGCTATCGGGCGATGCGTGGGTTCGACCAGCGCTACCAGAACGGGTTCGACTGCCAGGGCCTGTGGGTCGAGGTCGAGGTCGAACGCGACCTGGGCCTCAATTCCAAGCGCGAAATCGAGGAGTTCGGTCTAGACAACTTCTCGCGCGCCTGCGCCGACCGGGTGCAGCGGTTCGGGCAGCGCATCACCGACCAGTCCAAGCGGCTGGGCATGTGGATGGACTGGTCCGATTCGTACTACACGCACTCGGACAGCAACATCGAGCACATCTGGCATTTCTTAAAGACCTGCAACGAGAACGGCTGGCTGCGGCGCGGCCATCGGGTCATGCCCTGGTGCACGCGCTGCGGGACCTCGCTGTCCCAGCACGAGCTGCTCGGCACCGACACCTACCAGGAGCTGACCCACACCGCCATTACCCTGCGCCTGCCGCTGGTGGAAAGACCCGGCGAGCACCTGCTGGTATGGACCACGACCCCCTGGACGCTGGCCGGGAACGTGGCCTGCGCGGTATCTCCAGACCTCGAATACGTCCGCGTGCGCGGCTCCGGCGGGAACGTCTACATCCTTTCGCGCGGGACCCTGGAAAGGGTCCTGGGCCCGGACGCCGAGGTTCTGGGTTCCTTCCCTGGCAGCGAGCTCCTGGGGCTGACCTACCGGGGCCCTTGGGACGAACTAGAACCCCAGCGCGAGGTGCCGCGCCGGATCGTGGCCTGGGAAGAGGTCGCCGAGGCCGAGGGGACCGGGATCGTGCACATCGCGCCCGGCTCCGGCGCCGAGGACTACGAACTGGGCCAGGCCGAGGGCCTGCCGGCGCTGCAGATCATCGACGGCGAGGGAATCTACCTCCCCGAATTCGGCGAACTGGCCGGCCGCCCGGTATCCGGGGCCAACGACTTCATCCTGGCCAGCCTTGAAAAGAAGGGGCTGCTGCTGGAATCGGCCGAGCACACCCACCGGTATCCGGTCTGCTGGCGCTGCAAGCAGGAGATCGTATTCAACCTGGTCGACGAGTGGTTCATCGCCTGCGACGAGATCCGGCCGCGCATGATCAGGGCCGCCGAGCAGGTCGAGTGGATCCCCGATTCGGCCGGTCTGCGGATGCGCGACTGGCTCGAGAACATGGGCGACTGGGCGATCTCGCGCAAGCGCTACTGGGGCCTGCCGCTGCCCTTCTACCAGTGCCCGGGGTGCCCGCAGCCGATCGTGATCGGCTCGCTCGCCGAGCTGCGCGAGCGCGCGGTCGACCCAGAAATGGTCGACCGCCTGCCGGAGCTGCACCGGCCCTGGATCGACGAGATCGAGATCAAATGCCCGTGCGGGAAGACCGCAAAACGCGTTCCGGAGGTGGGCGACTGCTGGCTGGACGCCGGGATCGTCCCCTTCTCGACGCTCGATTACCTGGACCACGACCAGGGCGACGAGGATTCGAACTGGAACCGCTGGTACCCGGCCAACTTCATCACCGAGATGCGCGAGCAGATCCGGTTGTGGTTCTACTCGATGCTCTTTATGAGCGTGGCGATCCGCGACCGCGCCCCGTACGAGACCTGCTTCGTCTACGAGAAGGTCATGGACGACAAGGGCCAGGCGATGCACCGCTCGTTCGGCAACGCGATCGACTTCGACGAGGCGGTCGACCGGATGGGCGCCGACGTGATGCGATGGATGTACGTGGGCACGAATCCAAATTCCAACGTCCGCTTCGGGTACGGACCCGGGCGCGAGGTGGTGCGTCGGTTCCTCACCCTCTGGAACGTGTACGCGTTCTTCCTCACCTACGCCGAACTGGACGGGTTCGATCCGGCCGCGCCGGCGCCGCAGGTTGACGAGCGCCCGGTCCTGGACCGCTGGATACTCTCGCGCCTGGGCTCGCTGCAGCAGCAGGCCGAGCAGGCTTACTCGGGCTACTGGGTGTACCCCCTGGTCGACCAGCTCGAACGCTTCTGGGACGACGTCTCCAACTGGTACGTGCGCCTGTGCCGGCGCCGCTACTGGAAGTCACAGGCCGACGCCGACAAGGCGGCCGCCTACGCCACCCTCTACGAGGTGCTCGGCGGGATCGCGCGCCTGATGGGGCCACTGGCGCCCTTCCTGGCCGAGGAGCTGTACCAGAACCTGGAGGCGAACGCTCCGGACGCCCCAGAGAGCCTTTTCCTGTGCTCCTGGCCGACCGCCGACGAAGCGGTCATCGACGCCGAGCTGGAATCCGAGTTCGAGATCGTCAGGGATGTGATTTCGCTCGGCCGGGCCGCGCGCGCCCAATCCGGTCTCAAGAACCGCCAGCCCCTGGCCGAGCTGGTTGTGGGCACCGCCGACCCGGCCAGCCGCCAGGCGGCGCAGCGGCACCGCGAACTGATCCTGGCCGAGGTGAACGTGAAGTCCCTGCGGCTGACCGAAGCCAGCTCGACGATGCTGAGTTTTTCGCTCAAACCTAATTTCCGCAGCCTCGGGCCGCGGTTCGGGCGTTCGGTCAATGCCGCGGCCAAGGCGATTGAGAAGCTGGACGCGGCCGAAGTGGCGGCCCGCCTGGAATCCGGGCAGAGCGTCGAAATCGAACTGGACGGACGCGCCGAAGAGCTGACCGATCAGGACCTGATCGTCCGCTACGAGGGCATCGCCGGCCTGGCGGTCGCGGTCGACGCGCAGCTGGCGGTGGGCATCTCGACCGAGCTGGACTCGGCGCTCGAACTCGAGGGCCTGGCCCGCGAGCTGGTGCACGCAATCCAGGGGCTGCGCCGCGACGCCGGATTCGAGATCGCCGACCGGATTTCGCTGGCGATTACCGGTCCGGGTCTCCCTGAACTGCTGGCCGCGCACGCCGATGAGATCGCCGGCGAGGTGCTGGCCGAAGAGTTGCGCGTTGGCAGCCTTGGGGACGCCGAAGCCAGCGGCCAACTCCGGGTAGGCGAAAGCGCCTACGCTATCGAATTGGAGCGCGTGGCCGCCGAATAGCTTCCCTCTCCGGAGGGAAAGCGACCGGGTCCGTCGCCTGCGGCGTGCGGGTTCGGCCCTCGCCTGATTGCGCCCGCCGCCGGCGGGCGCGCAGCCTCAGACCTGGATGCTGCCGCGAGTCTCGGCAAGGACCAGATCCACCACCTGATTCAGCGCTTCCTCGTGTGAATCGCCCTCCAGCCGTCGCAGCCGGTAGAGATCGACCTGCCGGTCGGCGCCGGTCCCGTCGCGGATGATCTCGAGCGCATGGCGGACCTCCGCTTCGCAGTCCAGTTCGCGGGCGTCGTCGGCGAGCATGTCGACCAGGTCCTGCGTGAATTCCATGATGTCCCTGCGCCCGCCGCCGCGCGCGTCGCCGAAAAACGCCAGCACCCCGTACCGCTGGGCGAGCCAGCGGTTCTCGGCGATGATCTCGGTCGGCGGCTCGGGCGGCAGTTCGCCGGCCCGGTCCTGTCGCAGCAACCAGCGGATCAGGGACGCATACAGCGCCACCATGCACATGGCGTCATCGACGCGGGTGCAGATGTCGCAGATTCGCATCTCGATGGTCGGGAACGCGTGCGAGGGGCGAATGTCCCACCAAAGTTCGCTCCCGTCGGTGATGAAATCCATGCGTTTGTAGTCGGCCAGGAGCCGATCGTATTCGGCGCGGGAGCGCAGCGGTCCCGGCATGCTGGTGCGCGGCAGGTTGCCCAGCAGACTCAGGCGGTAGGACTTGAAACCGGTCTCGTGGCCCTCGATGAAGGGCGACGTGGTCGACAGCGCGTGCAGGATCGGCAGGTAGCTCCGCATGGCCGTCATGACCCGGATGCGCGAGTCGGGGTCGCCGAATCCGGCATGGATGTGCATGCCCCCGATCAGGAAACGCCGCACGCTCTCCTGGTAAGTGATCGTGGCCCGCTCGTAGCGCTCGCGCGGCGTCGGTGCCTGCTCGCGCCAGTCGGCGAACGGATGGGTCGAGGCGGCCATCACGGCGGCGCCGTAGGCCTCGGCCGCTTCAATAACGATCCGGCGGGTCTCCAGCAGCGCGGTGCGAGCCTCGGCCACCGACTCGCACACGTGTGAATTGGTTTCGACCTGGGCCCGCAGCAATTCGCGCACGATCTTGTGCGATCCGCGAGTTGCTTCGCAGGCCTCAAAGATTCGGATGTCGGGATCGGCCAGCAGGTCGCGGGATTCCGGGTCGACGAGGAAGAACTCTTCCTCGACGCCCAACGTGATCTTCAAATCGTCCAAAGCACACCGGTTCGCTACAAGAAGGACGGCAAATTTAGCCGTCCGCGCGAAACGCGCTTCGGGCCGTCCAGCATAGTTTCACCTGTTTTGGCGAAGCTGCTCCCGGACTAGATTCGGACGAGCTTTTAAGTGTTCGAAATCGGCCGTGGCCATCCCGAACCGCCAAGCTATAGATTCGGCTTATCTGGTTCCCGGCGTGGCGAAATGCTCCACCTTGATTTGTTTGGAACTAGCCTTCGAAAGATCGTATGCAGTTTGCAGGCCCAGCCAAGTCTCGGGCGTGGATCCAAAACTTTGCGACAAGCGGATGGCCATTTCAACTGAAACACCAGCCCGTTCGTTCACCAACTCCGAGAGCGTCTGGCGGGATACGCCCAGACCCTTCGCCGCCCTGGTCACGGTGAGCCCCAACGGCTCAAGGCACTCGCACCGTACGATTTCACCTGGGTGTGGTGGATTGATCATCGGCAATTGAAATTCCTAGTGGTAATCGACGTAATTGACATCGTGAGCGTGACCACCCTCAAATCTGAAAG
>CAXXYJ010000017.1:0-7683 GCA_963664795.2 Chloroflexota bacterium
CCCTGATCCGGGCCGGGGCCAAGAACTCGGACTCGGTGTTCGTGGCGACCGATCCGGCCGACTACCCGGCAATCCTTGCGGCCCTCGACGACAGCGACGGCGCGCCCGGGCTGCGCCGCTCACTGGCCGCCAAGGCCTTCGCGGAGACCGCCGCCTACGACGCCCTGATCGCGCTCTGGTGGGCCTCGGCCGACGGAGAGCCGCCGCCGCGGATGTCGCTTCCGCTGGATGAAAGTTCGCGACCTGCGCTACGGCGAGAACCCGCACCAGCGATTTGCCGCCCAGTACCGCATCGGTCCGGGTCCGGAAGGCGCCGGCTTCGGCCAGCTGCTGGGACCGGCGCCCTCCTACAACAACATCCTCGACCTGGAAGCGGCCTGGGCCGCGGCCAGCGATTTTTCCGATCCGGCCTGCGCTGCCATCAAGCACGGCAATCCGTGCGGCCTCGCCCTCCACGCCGATCAGGTGGAGGCTTTCGCCGCCGCCCGCGCCGGCGACCCGCAGGCGATTTACGGGGGCGTGGTGGCCTTCAACCGCCCGCTTCGGCTCGATACCGTGGTGGCCATGCGCCGGGTGTTCCTGGAAGTGGTGGCCGCCCCGGAGGTCGAACCCGACGCGCTGGAAAGACTTGGGCGCCGGCGCAACGTGCGGGTGTTTGCCCGGACACAGGGCCGCTCGGCGCTACTCGGGGACCGCGTTCGGCGAAATCGCCCTGACCGGCCCGGGAGGCAGCGTCCTTATCCAGGAGCGCGACCTGGCCCCCGATCCCGAAGACGCCTATTCGACCGCGACCGAGCGAGCGCCCGACCGCGCCGAACTTGAGGACCTGCGCTTCGCCGCCCGCGCCGTCAAGCACGTGAAATCGAACGCGATCGTGATCGCCCGCGACCGGTCCCTGATCGGGGTCGGGGCCGGGCAGATGAGCCGGGTCCGGGCGGTGGAGCTGGCGGTGGCGCAGGCCGGCGAACGGGCCCGCGGAGCGGTCCTGGCCTCGGATGCGTTTTTTCCGTTCGCCGACGGGGCCCAGATCGCGCTGGATGCCGGGGTTCGGGCCATCATCCAGCCCGGCGGCTCCAAGCGCGACGACGAAGTGATTGCCGCCTGCGACCGGGCCGGCGCGGCCATGGTGCTCACAGGGCGGCGCCACTTCCGTCACTAGCATGGACGCCCGAGCCGGACCGGCGCCGTGGTACTGGGGCGCCGGGCGGCTCGCGGAAGCCTACAAGTCCGGCGAAACCGACCCGGTCGAGGTGACCGAACTGTACCTGGCCCGAATCGCGGAGATAGACCCGGGCCTCAATTCCTACCGGCTCGCAACCGTTCCCCGGGCGCGCGCCGACGCCGAGGCCTCGCGCCGGCGCCACCGCGCCGGAACCCTGCTCGGCCCCCTCGACGGTGTGCCGGTGGCGCTCAAGGACCTCATCGACACCGCCGGGATCGAGACGACCTACGGGTCGCGCGTCCTCTGCGGGCGCATCCCGTCGGCCGACGCGGCGGTGGCGGGCAGGCTGCGCGGGGCCGGTGCGGTGCTGCTCGGCAAGCTCCACCTGCTCGAATTTGCGATGGGCAGCGTGACCGGCAACGCCTATTTCGGCCCCTGCCGCAATCCGTGGCATCGCGATCACTTCAGCGGCGGCTCCAGCACCGGTTCGGGCGCCGCGGTCGCCGCCGGGATGGCGCTGGGGGCGCTCGGCACCGACACTTCGGGTTCGATCCGGCAGCCGGCGGCGTGGTGCGGCGTCGTGGGCCTGAAACCGACCAACGGCAGCATCGACCTGGCCGGAATCTTCCCGCTCTCGCCCACTTGCGACACCGTCGGACCCCTGGCGCGCAGCGTCCACGACGCCGCATTGCTGCTGGATGCGATCGCCGACGAGCCGGCCGCGGAGGCCGCGGCGGCGCAGCCGGGATCGCTGAAGGGAATTCGGATCGGGGTGCCCGTATCCTGGGTGGCGGGATCGGTTACCGACCCGGTCGCGGACGCCTTCGAAAAAGCGCTCGACGTCCTGGCAGGTCTCGGAGCAGAACTCCTGCCGGTCGATCCGGGATTCGTCGAAGAGGAAGTAACCCGGACCTACCAGTCGATCGTTTTGTACGAGGCCGCGAACGCGCATCGGCCCTGGTTCCCGGCCCGCGCCGCCGACTACGCCCCTTACCTGCGCGCAAATATCGAGGCCGGACGCCAGGTGAGCGCTGCGGGTTATTCGGACGCGCTCGAACGGCGGAGGGCCTGGCAGGGCCGGACCGCCCTCGCCCTGGCCGGCGTCGAGGCGGTCATAACCCCCACCCAACCGACGACGGCGCCTTCATTTGCAAGCGACGTCGGCCAGATCGACGGCCAGGATGTAAGCGCCCTGGCCATCCGCGGACGATTTACGATGCCCTGGTCGGTTGTAGGCTGGCCGGCCCTCTCGCTCCCGGCCGGGTTTTCGCCGGCCGGGCTTCCAATTGGTATCCAGCTGTCGGCTCCACCAGGGGACGAAGCGCAGATCTTTGCGATTGCCGCGGCATTTGAGGAGGCTGCCGGCCACGGCGCCCAGCACCCGCTTCTAGTGGGCAAAGTGGCCACTTGATGGCGTACCGGGCTCGCATTGGAGATTGCGACTTTGGTAGGTCGGTCTGTTCCTCTGTGAGGCGCCCTCCTCGAAGTGCGCCGGCGCCCAAGTCCGCGGCATCGTACTGTCAAGCCGTACATTCGCGTAATGGTGCTCCGATCCGTGCGCCATCGCGGGAAGCGTAGGTTGCTGGTCTCCGAGGATGCCCGGTCAATGCCGCCATCCCCTGGTTGGTCGGTCCCGGAACATCCCGACTTGCACGATCCTGGCGGAAGGAATGGGCGGATTCATCGCCGATTCCCCGCCCTGGTGGCAAATTCACTGATTCGCCGGCGATCGAAAAAAATTGAGCGTCGCCGTACCGGCCAGCTGGCGGACAACTTTCGAAGTAGGCGAAGGCGTATTGTTCCGTTTGAATTTGGAGGACTACCACTGATGGCCAAGGAAGGCATCGCGGTGCGAATGACTCCTTCCCATCCCGGCAGCTTCATCCGCATCGAAATCGTTGACGAACTGGGCCTGAGCGTGAAGCGTGCGGCAGAAATCCTGGGCGTGCGTAGGGCCACGTTTTCTGACCTGCTGAATGGCAATGCGTCGCTGTCGCCGGAAATGGCCCTACGAATCGAAAAGGCGCTTACATACCTAAGTGCCCAACTGCAAAAGTATCCGACGGAGTCGCCTGCATTCAGATAGACACTGGAGGTCCGAAATCTTGCGTTCCCACTGCGTGCAGCAATCGCATCTCTCGTGGGATCATGTCCCGGCAATTTCCGCAACGCCTGCAACCGTGCTTCGCCGAGGCTGCCCCGGAACACGATCGCATGCCGGTCGCGGCCGCTGGATCGGTGCTGTCGTCGAACGCGCAGCCGGACAGCCGATTGGTCGGCACCCTCCGCCCCGGTGCGCGCAGAATCCCGTATACTTTACGCCTTTGTAACAGTTCCCATGCATCTCTCATACAAGGGCAATGCCAAGCACCTTCCGCACCTACCAGCACCGCGGCCACGTCAGCCGCCGCGGATGCGAGCGCCTCAACCTGGTGCTCTCTTCCTGCGCCGAGCTCTACAACGCCGAACTTGAGCACTGGCGAACTTCCTACAAAGAGACCGGAGAAAGCGAATCGCTATTCGACCGGATGAAGGCTTTCACCGTAACCCGCAATGCCGATCCGTTCTGGCAGAGCGTGTCGGTAAACGTCGGACGCGGCGTGCTTTCACGCGCCGACCGGGCCAAGAAGGCGTTCTTCCGGCGGTTGAAGGAAGGCGACAAACCCGGCTATCCGCGCTTCAAGTCCCGGCGCCGCTACCGCACGATCCAGCTGGAGCGGGCCGAACGTTCGATGGTCAAGCCAGACAGGGGTGGTTACGTGATTCGGATCAAAGGCCTGCCGGTGATCAGGATTCGGACAAGGCGCGAGTTGCCGCCGTCGGAATTGCTAAAGTCCATCCGCATCACGTTCAAGGGGAGGCGCGTCAGCGTCAGCCTCGTCTTCGCGGTCGAGGTGGATCCGTTGCCGTACAGCGCCGACAGGGTCGGACTGGACATGGGGGTCATGGCCCGCATCACCACCAGCGAGGGCGAGAAGATCGAGCGTCGCGATGTCGACCGCAAAGAGATTGAGCGCAAGCAGCAGCGATTGTCGGCGTGCAAGAAGGGAAGTCGCCGTTTCCGCTGGCGCCGCCGCATCCTGGCCAACGCGCATGATAGGGCCCGGATCCGTGATCGGAACCAGTGTCATCGGATAACCACGGACCTTGTCCGGCGCTACGGATTGATGGCGCTGGAGAAAATTGACAAGCGGAAGATGATCCGGTCGGGCGGCGCCCGCCGTCGGGCGCTCAACCGGGCCGTTTTGGAACAATCATGGGGGCGACTCGTAAATCAGTTGGCCTACAAGGCCGAAAGCGCCGGTAGGGAGCTTCGATTCGTCAATCCCTGGAACACCTCGCAGCGCTGCTCGGGCTGCGGTGCGATGGTGAAGAAGGGCTTATCGGATAGAAGGCACGTCTGTGAGTGCGGTCTGGACCTTGACCGCGATCACAACGCGGCCTTAAACATCCTTAAGAAGGCCACCGCGGGTGGGGCTATTCCCGCGGCCGTCCCAGGGGCGGCGTAACTGTATTCAGGGTGGCGCGGTATCGTGGCACTCTCGCATATAAGTCCCAGGGAAAAAGTACCGGGAACCGTTCCCCGACGACGTTCGCTCCAACCTGGTCCTCTCGACGATCCTCTCTAATCCGACCCGCCACGAAAGCGTCCTGTCAATCGACAGCTCCCGCGCCTCGACCCTGCCCGATGCGCTGTCGCAGCCGCCCGAGTCGGCGCCGGTCCTCATAGAACCCGACGAACCGGTCCGGTTGCGGATATTCGTCGACCGAAGCGTCGTCGAGGTATTCGTGAACGAGAGGCAGTGTGCCGCGGTTCGGGTCTACCCGGGCCGCGCGGACAGCACCGGGGTCTCGGTGCGGTCCCAGGGCCAGCAGTCGGAACTGCTTTCGCTCGATCGCTGGCAGATGAGGAGCATCTACGAGTGAATAGGCGCCCGGCGCGAAGCCGCGCGAGTGCGGGCAAAGGCCGGCGAGATTCGAGTCCGACGCTACGATCCGGCTGAACCTGGCAACTCTTCAGCCCGCTTGACCGGCCGGCGCGGGCAGTTTGAGCCCGGGATCGATATCCGGATATGGGTCGGCGCCCCAGCCGCCCATCTGCCCGGAGATCGCCACCATCGCGCCGTTGTCGACGCAATAGGAAAAGTCCGGCACGTGCACTTTGAGCGGGCATTCGTCCATCAGCCGCGAGCGCAGGCGCAGATTGGCGGCCACGCCGCCGCAGAGCAGCACCGATCGCGCCCCATGGCGCCTGGCCGCCGCCAGGGTGTTCTTGATCAGCATGTCGGCGATCGCATCCTCCAGCCCCGCCGACATGCGTCCGATCGCGGCCGGTTCGGCGCGCTCAAATTCCGCCGGATCGCTCGTTCCGAAGATCTGGCCGCGCTCGTGCGGACCGAGCTTGCCGGTTCGGGCCCGGCCGATCGCGCTCTTGATTCCGGCCAGCGAGAAATCAAGGCTGTCCGGCAGGCGCGGGCGCGGCAGCCGGTAGGGTTCAAGCCCGGCCGCGCGGGCCTCCTCGGCCGCGGCCTGGACCGCCGGCCCGCCGGGGAACCCGAGTCCCATGATGCGGGCGGCCTTGTCGAACGCCTCGCCGACGGCGTCGTCGCGGGTACGACCCAGCAGGCGGTGGTCGCCGGGTCCCTGCATGAGGGTCAGTTCGCTGTGCCCGCCGGAGACCAGCAGGCAGATCGCCGGGAAACGGGGTTCGTCGTCCGCAGGAACGTCTAGCCAGCAGGCGTGGGCGTGGGCGGCAAGGTGGTTCACCGGCCACAGCGGTATCCCCAGTCGCGCCGCCAGGCCCTGCCCGAAGTTGTAGCCGACCAGCAGCGATCCGGCCAGGCCGGGGCCGTAGGTAGCGGCGACCGCGTCCACCGCCGCCAGCTCCAGGCCGGCGTCGTCAAGGACCTGCTCGAGCACCGGTCCGATCGCCAGGATGTGCTGGCGGGCGGCGAGCTCGGGCACTATCCCGCCCCAGGCCGCGTGCTCGTCCACGCTCGACTGGGTGGCCTGCGCCAGGCAGCGCCGTTCCCGAACGATCGCGATGGAGGTGTCGTCGCAGGAAGTCTCGATTCCCAGCACGACCGGGGACTTCGGATCAGACATTCGAGTGCCAGCGGAAGTTCTCGCTCAGGCGGGAGCGAGTCTGTTCAAGGATCTCGTCGAACAGGGGTGAGTTGATGTCTTCGGACCACATCACGACCGCATCCTCGCGATTGTCGGAGTAATAGCGCTTGCGAACCGCTTTTTCAAAAAATCCCATGCGCCGATAAATGCTGCGCGCCCGCTGGTTGGATTCGCGGACCTCGAGAGTCAGGCGCTTCATGCCGCGCGACCGGCCCAGTTCGGTAACCAGCAGCAGCATCAACCTGGCCAGACCCAGGCTCTGGTAGTCAGGGTCGACCGCAATCGTCGTAATATGGACCTCGTCGACCAGGAACCAGGCGCCCACGAATCCGACCAGGTTTTGCTCGTTCCAGTCTTCGCGTCCGGCCAGTCGGCGGAAAATTCCCCCGATGCGCGCCGGGGGCAACGGTCCGCCGGGGCTCTTGACCGGCTGCCCCAGCCGCAGCACGAGGTAGCAGGCGCTGTCGGAGCGCCGCAGTTCGGCATTGAAAGCGTTGCGCGGCCAAGGCGAATCGAAGCAGCGCCGCTCAATGTAGCGCACCGACGGAATGTCCTCGTGGCGCATCAGGTCGACCTGCACGCCGCCGGAGAGCAGTTCGGTCAATTCCGAATTCAACGCCCCTCCTTGTCCGCCCGGTTCAATCCGCCGCCCGACCCAGCGACGGCCTGGTGACATAGAGCGGGCGCAGGGAGCTGGATTCATCGGGGGATTTCCCAAGCAGGAAGCGGCGGCCGACCTCGGCGGTCAACCGCGCCGCCGGGCGCGGCAACGGCCGACCCAGGTCGCGCGGGTCAATCCAGACCCTGCCGCCGGGCGGTGGCTCGGTCGAGGCGACTCGGCGCGCATCCTCGGCCGGGCACCAGCCCGATCCGGCGAGCGATCCGAATTGACCATATCGGATCCGCGCCCCGCCGCTGGAACACAGCAGCAGCCGATCTTCCGGCTGGCCGAACGCCCCGGCCAGCATCTGGAACAGGCTGACCCCGTACAGCCGGGCTTCGCCGGCCCGGGCCAGCCCCATTGCGAACGCCATCCCGGTGCGAATGGCGGAGAACTTGCCCGGACCAATTCCGACCGCCACGGCCGCGATCTGTGCGGTCGAGTCCGGCATGACGTGCCGCAACAGGGCACTCAGGTTTGCGGAGTTGAGTTCAGCTTCGGCAAAGCAGGTTCGAACTGGGCCATGGCCCAGCAGGCACAGCCCCAAACGGTCGAAACCGGTGTCGATCCCCAGCACCAATTCACCCTGCGACGTCAACGAGGGCCCTCCCCGAAACGCTCCAACAGCGCGCGGGCTGAGTCGCTGCGGGCAAGCAGTCCAAGACGGCGCTGGTTCGGCCCGGTGACCGCGATTTGGATCTCCAGGATCGCCCGGCCGTCCAGGCCGTCCAGC
>CAXXYJ010000018.1:0-5679 GCA_963664795.2 Chloroflexota bacterium
CGACTTGATCCGGCCGCCGGAAACGAAATAGAGGTCTTCGCGCTCGCGCGCCACGACCCTGCCGGTGGCCCGGATCGCCTGCTCGATGGTCCCGCGGTCCACGGTCACGAGCGGGCGGTTGGACGACGACGCCGACCCGACCAGAGTGGGAGTCGGGGCGACCGCGGCGACGAAGAATTCGCATCCCGCCAAAAGGACGATCGCCGGCACGATCAGCAGCAACCGCGCCAGTCGCCCGCCGGTCAATCCCCCTGGTCCCTTCGTCCGTGCTAATTCAATAAATCTGGACGCTGCTTCAGGCAATATCCAACGGTTCCTTGCGGTGGGTGTTGTTTGCTGCCACGCCTGTCCGGGACAGTTTCGCGAGCGCCTCGCGCGGTGGCAATCTGGTCACGCTTCGGTTGGAAAGACCCCGGGAATCTCGATCGGGGATCTGACGCGCGGCCAATTATCGCCAATATTTGCCGGTCCCGAACCACCGGCGCCAATCGCGGCCCCGGTTAGACGCCGCGCTGCAAAGGCTTTACCGCTTGAGGCGGCCGGAGGGGCGCGGCGACGCGGGAAGCGCGGCCGCCGGCGCTCAATCGAAGCTGACGCCTATCGCGCCGACCGGGCCGTAATCGGCAAATATCACATCGCCCTCGGCCACGTCGACCGGCCGGGTGAAAGACCCGCCCAGCACGATGTCGCCTTTCTTTAGTTCGTCGCCCTGCGGCGCCAGCTTGTTCACGAGCCAGGCGACCCCGGCCGCGGGGTGGCCCATGATCGCGGCCGAGACGCCGCTCTCCTCGATCACTCCGTTCCGCGAGAGGGTCGCGCCGATCCAGCGCAGATCGACGTCGAACGGCCGGAAGATTCTTCCGCCCAAAATGATCGCCCCGTAGCCAGCGTTGTCGGCGATCGCGTCGGAGATGTCCCGCGGGACCGTCGTCCGGCGGTCGATCACCTCCAGCGCCGGGGTGACGTACTCGGTCGCCCGCAGCACGTCGTGAACCTGGCAACCGGATCCGCCGAGGTCTTCCTTCATCACGAACGCGAGCTCGGTCTCCAGCCGCGGCTGGATGAAAGCCCGGGCCGTGATGCGGGCTCCGTCCCGGTAAAGCGAATCGTCCAGGATCACGCCGTAATCGGGTTCGCTCATCTTCGACGCGGCCTGCATGGCGCGGCTGGTCAGACCGATCTTGCGGCCGACGATCCGGGCGCCGTTCTCGATTCGGATCCGGGACCAGCGGCGCTGGATGTCGTAGCCGTCGGCCAGATCC
This sequence comes from Chloroflexota bacterium, assembly GCA_963664795.2. GTDB lineage: Bacteria > Chloroflexota > UBA11872 > UBA11872 > VXNJ01 > VXNJ01. Next base: position 1,263 of record CAXXYJ010000018.1, read on the forward strand.
ATGCCCGGCCAGGTGTGCGAAGGCGGCGGGCAGGGTACGCGGGTCCGCTCGGCGCGGTATATGGCCTCGGCCGCGGCCTGGCGGTCGGCTTCAGACAGCAACGCCTAGGCTCCGGACGGCATGGCGGCGATGATCGCGATCGCGACCAGGGCGATCAGCGTCAGCGGCGCAAACTGGGAGACGTTGGCGTCGATCGAGGCCTTGCGGCCGAAAAGGTTCAACCCGACTTCGGGAACGCCGTTCACCTCGTCCTGCAGGACTCCGCGGTACCGCGAACGGGTCAGCAGGGCGGCCCAGAAACCGCCGTAGGCGGCAACGCAGAGGGCGGCCGGAATCCACAACCTGATGCCCGGCCCGGTCGCCGTCCAGATCAGGAAGAGCGCCACCAGCGCCATCAGCACCAGGCTCACGACCTGCCAGACCACGTGATAGCGGGCGTGACCGGTCCATGAAGGGTTCGTCGCATGGGTGGGGCCCAGATCGACCAGAGTCGGGATTGCGCTGTAGCCCAGGGTCGCGATCGTCAGCAGAATTTGGGCGGCGAGCAGCATTCCATCCCTCCCGCAGGGTTCGGCCGATCCGCGGTCGCGCCGGCCGCCGACGCTCCGTCCCTAAGGTTAGGCGGGCGCGGTTCGGCCGTCCGGCGACAACGTTTAATTCGTTCCTGCAGGGCGCCGTCGGCGTCGGCGTTTTCCAGGGGTCGCTGGAACGCGGCCCGTACAATCCGATGCCTCACCGGAACCCCTTACCAAGAAAGCACTTTGCATTGCGGCAGACCGACGCCGCGGACTCCCCTCTGCCGCCGGGCGAAGTGGTCGCCCGCCTCGATCAGTCGCTGCCGGCCAGCGGCCTTTACGGCGACCTGGAAACCGGAACCGAAGGATCGCGCGCGCCATTCCGGCTGAGCCCGCGACCGATCGGCGTCACGCCGGCGACGCTGGAGCGGATCGAACGCCTGGGCCCGCTGCTGGCGGCTTTTTACCGCGCCGCGGGCCGCCTCTACCAGGACAGCGTGCGCGGCAACGTTCCCGCCTGGCCGGCAGAGCTCCTGGACGCCGGCAAATCCGATTTCGTGGTATCACTGGCGCGCCGCAACCGGCTGCGCAATCGCTTCCCGCTGGTGATCCGGCCCGACCTGATGCTCACCGAGCAGGGCTCGATCCTGGCCACCGAGCTGGACTCGGTGCCCGGCGGGCTGGGGGTCCTGCAGGCGCTGCGCGAGGGGTACGCCCGGGCCGGCCTGGAGAGCGTCGGCGCGCCGCTGGCCGAGACGTTCAAGTCCGGCCTGATCACCCAGGCCGCGATGCCCGATCCGTTCGTGGCCATCGTCGTTTCCGAGGAAGCCGACGCCTACCGCCCCGAACTGACCGCGCTGGCCGAGGAGCTGCGCCGGCTGGGGCTGCGCTGCCGGGCGGTCTGGCCGCAGGAGCTGGAATTTGACGACTCCGGGGTCTGGCTCGGCTCGCCCGGCGGCGGCCCCAAGGTCGATCTGATCTATCGGTTCTTTGAACTGTTCGACCTGGACAACGTGCCCGGGGCCGAGTCGATGTTCAAGGCGATGCAGGCGCGGCAGGTGGTCATAACCCCGCCGCCGCGCGCGCCCCTGGAGGAAAAGCTGCTGCTGGCCCTTTTCCATCATCCAGAGCTCTTCCCCTTCTGGGAGCGGCAGCTCGGCGGCGACAAATTCGCCGCCCTGCGGGAACATCTGCCGCCGACCTGGGTAATCGATCCAACCCCGCTGCCCCCGTTTTCGGCGATCGATCCGCCGCTCTCCAGCGCCGGGCGACCGGTGCGGCGCTGGCGCGACCTTTTCGGGGCCACGCAGCGCGGGCGCCGCATGGTGGTCAAGCCGTCCGGTTTCTCGCCGCAGGCCTGGGGTTCGCGCGGGGTCACGATCGGGCACGACGTGCCGGCCCCCGAATGGAGCGGCGCGCTCGAGGCGGCGCTGGCGGCGTTCGACGAGAGCCCGCACGTGCTGCAGCCCTACTTTGCAAGCCGCCGGTTCGGCGTCCGGTGGTACGACCTCGGCCAGGACCGGCTGCGCGAAAGCCGGGTGCGGGGGCGGTTTTCCCCCTACTACATCGACTCGGGCGAGGACGTCCGGCTGGTCGGGATTCTGGCCACCGCCTGCCCGGATTCGTCCAAGATCCTGCACGGGATGGCCGACGCCGTCATGGCCCCGGTGGCCGCCGACGCCGATTCGCCGCTCTGACCGCGCGTTCTCATTTAAGAGAATTGATGGCGGCGGCCTGCAACTTTGCGGGCGGGAAGCCCCGGCCCTGACCAAATAGCCCGCCGACCACGGAAGGACCCAGCGTGACCCGAGTCGTAGCGCAGTGGAAGCAGGAGATGCGCAACAGCCTGCGTCACGGGCAGGATGCGCCTTCCGTCGACGCGCTGGAAGCCGACGAGATCGATTCGGTCCGCAAACTCTACCCGTTCTTCTCGAACGCCTACTACACCAGCCTGATCGAGGAACGCGACGATCCGATCTGGAAACAGGTCATTCCCTCGGCCGAAGAACTCAGCGACCCCACCTATTACATGGAGGACGCCCTCGGCGAGGACGGCGAGGATTCGCCGGTCCCGCACCTGACCCACCGCTACCCCGACCGGGTCCTGTTCACCGTCACCTACACCTGCGCCATCTACTGCCGCTTCTGCACCCGCAAGCGCAAGGTCGGCAAGTACCCGGTGCCGCGCTGGTCGGAGATGGAGGCGGTCTTCGATTACCTGCGGGCGCACCCCGAAATCCGCGACGTCCTGCTCTCCGGCGGCGACCCGCTGCTGCTCTCGGACCAGCACCTGGACCGGATACTGACCGAGCTGCGCGCGATCCCGAGCATCGAGGTGGTGCGGATCGGGTCCAAGCTGCCCTGCGTCCTGCCTTCGCGGATCACGCCCGAGCTCTGCGAGATGCTCAAAAAACACCATCCGCTCTACATCAACACGCACTTTAATCACCCGCGCGAACTGACCGAGCAGGCCGCGACCGCCTGCAACCGGCTGGCCGACGCCGGGATACCGCTCGGCTGCCAGACGGTCCTGCTCAAGGGAGTCAACGACGATCCGGAGGTGATGAAGGAACTGATGCTGGGCCTGCTCAAGATCCGGGTCAAGCCCTACTACCTCTACCAGGCCGACCTGGTGAAGGGGACCCATCACTTCCGCACCAACATTCAGGCCGGCCTCGACATCATCAACTACCTGCAGGGCAACATCACCGGGTTTGGCGTGCCCAAGTACGTGATCGACGCCCCGGGCGGCGGCGGCAAGATGACCGTCGCCCCCAACCGCCTGCTGAGCCTGGACGAGGAGTACGCGACCCTGGCCAACTACGAAGGCAACGTCTACAAGTACCCGGCCCAGGGCAGTCACGCCAGCGAAATCCCCGACCACGCCCTGACCGCGACTCCGCTGGCCGACTACCTCTGACGGCTGGCGCGGCGCGATCGAACGCCGGAGCGGCAACAGGGGGCGGGCACCGCCCGCCAACACCCCGCCGCGGCGGGCCGCGGGCCGATCTGCCGGACGCTACAGCCGGCCGAGCTTCTGCAACAGCTCCGATCCGACGTTGGCTATCGCCACCTGGCCGGGATTGCCTGCCGGATGCTCCAGCCGCGCCCGCTGGAAGTGCTGCACGAGAAGGCCGTCGCGGGCGATCTGGCCCGAGATCGGATATCCAAAGCGGTCGATTCCGCCGTTGGCGTTAAAGAACGCGAGCATGGCGCCGCGCAGGCTGTGACCGGTCTCGGGGAAATAAACTTCGCCGCGGCTGGTGTCGGCCGGATCGGGACTGAACGAAATTCCCGAAGTGAGCTCGCTGCCGAGGAGCCCGAGCGTGATCGCGTACGGGGTTCCGGCCTGGGCCGGGTTCGATTCGATCCGGGCTTTCCCGAAATACTGGACCAGCCGGCCGCCCTCGCTGGCCGGGGCCGTCAGCGGCAGTCCGAACGCGGCCGCGCCGCCGCGGCCGCGGAAGAATTCAAGGAACGGGGGCGCCACCGACTGGCCGGTCTGGGGGTAATAGTAGGCCCCGTCCGGAATGTCGGGTTCCGGACCCGGAATGGGCGTCGCCGGGGTCGTCCGGCCCGGGGTAACGACCGCGAAATTGTGGCTGTAGAGCAGACCCAGCTCGCGCGGCGTGCGAACGTTGAACACCTGCACGAAAAACTCGCCCGAAACCGTGATCGTACGCTGCGACCCGACGATCTTCACGCGCCGCAACGCACCGGATTCGGAACGGTCCGAAAAATCGATCGAGCGCAGCTGGCCGACCTCGGTGTTGGCGCGTCCGGCCAGCGCCCGGGCCAGGTGCGACATTTCGAATTCGGACGTCGACCAGCCGGTCCAGGGGCCCAGCGCATCGTACGGACGGCCGTCTTCGTCAACGTCCGGGCGCGAGCGCAACCAGGGC
>CAXXYJ010000019.1:0-1254 GCA_963664795.2 Chloroflexota bacterium
CGAACCGGTCACCACACGCGACCAGCGCCAGGTCTGGAACACCCTGATCGCCCATGAGCACCCGCAGGGCATCACCACCTTCGCCGGCTGCCAGATGCGCTACCTGATCCGGGCGCAGAACGGTATTCTGGGTGCGGCCGGATTTTCGGCCTCGGCCCTGCGCCTGGCGGCCCGGGACCGCTGGATCGGCTGGGATGATGCGCAACGCCGCGCTTATCTGGACCGGGTGATCTGCCTGAGCCGGTTCCTGATCCGTCCGAAGCGCTGCACCAACCTGGCGAGCCATGTTCTGGGCCGGATCCTGCGGCGTTTGCCGCAGGATTTCGAAACCCGCTATGGCTATGCGCCCTGGCTGGTGGAAACCTATGTCTCGGCCCCGTGGGACGGCGGCAGCCTGCGGGCGGCGAACTTCTGCCATGTCGGCGAAACCGTGGGCCGGGGCCGTCAGGACCGCCTGCACCAGCGCGCCAAGCCGGTCAAGGCGGTGTGGATGTATGCGCTGTGCCGGCACTGGCGCCGGCATCTCGGCGTCGCTCCGGCTGCGCCGGTGCCGGTGCTGATGCCGGGCGAGGGCCTGGCCAGCGACGTCTGGGCTGCCAATGAGTTTGGAGACGCAAAATTGGGCGATACGAGGCTGACCGCGCGGCTGGTCAAGAGTGCCGATCTCCTGGCCGCGTATCCGGGCCGGGCGATCAGCGCCAATATGCACAGCGATGCTGCCGCCATTGACGGCTATTACCGGCTGATCGAGAAACCGGCCGACTCGGAAGTGACGGTCGCGAACATCCTGGCGCCGCACCGCGCGCGCAGCCTGCAGCGGATGCGCAGCCAGCAGGTCTGCCTGGTGATCCAGGACGGCACCGACCTGAACTTTGCGACCCGGCCGCAGACCGGCGGTCTGGGCCTCATCGGCAAGAACCAGACCGGGGCAAAAACCCTGGGTTTGCATCTTCACGCGACGCTGGCGGTCACCGCCCAGGGCCTGCCGCTCGGGGTCCTGCGCATGGCCTTCGACAAGGGGTTCCTGAAGACGGGCAAGAAAAGTGAAAAACCGGACCCCGCGGAGGTGGCGTTCAAGACCAGGCGCTGGCTCGACGGTTTCGACGATACGCTCGCCGCCACCCGGTCACTGACCCGCAAGCAACAGGTGGTCATGGTCGCCGATCGCGAGGCGGATTGCTTCGAGTTGTTTCATGCCCATCGCAACCGGCCGCGGGTCGATATCCTGGTCCGGGCCAAGCATGACCGCCGCCT
>CAXXYJ010000020.1:0-36454 GCA_963664795.2 Chloroflexota bacterium
GCGGCCAGGTCCGCGATCGAAGATTCCGGCCTGGATATTGAAGGAAACGACGAGCTCCGCGAGTCGACCGGCGTTTTCGTCGGATCCGGCATCGGCGGAATCGCCACCCTGTTCGCCCAGACCAAGGTCCACGAGGACCGCGGCACCAGGCGGGTCACGCCCTTCCTGGTCCCGATGATGATCGCCAACATGGCGGCCGGCCAGATCGCGATCGATCTGGGGCTTAAAGGGCCCAACATGGCCCACGTTACCGCCTGCGCCACTTCGGCAAATTCGATCGGCGAAGCCGTGCGCCACCTGAACGCCGGATCCTGCGACGTGATCCTGGCCGGTGGCAGCGAAGCGGCGATCACCCCGATCGGGCTATCCGGGTTCACGCAGGGGCGCGCGATGTCGACGCACTTTAACGACTCCCCGCACCGCGCCTCGCGCCCGTTCGACCGCCTGCGCGACGGGTTCGTGGCGGCCGAGGGCGCCGGCGTCCTGGTGCTCGAGACGATGGAGCACGCCCAGGCCCGCGGCGCGCGAATCTACGCCACGGTCAACGGCTACGGGGCGTCCGCCGACGCGTTCCACATCACGGCTCCGCCCGAGGACGGCGACGGGGCCGCGCTTTCGATGAAGCGGGCGCTGAAGGACGCTTCGCTGAACCCCGAGGACATCGGCTACATCAACGCGCACGGGACCTCGACCCCGATCGGGGACGTGGCCGAAACCCGCGCGATCCACCAGGTGTTCGGCGAGCACGCCCGCTCGCTGGTGGTCAATTCGACCAAATCGATGATCGGCCACATGATCGGCGCGGCCGGCGTCGTGGAGGCGGCCGTGGGCATCCTGTCGATGCGCGCCGGCGCGGTTCACGCCACGATCAACCAGGAGGAGCCCGACCCGGAGTGCGACCTCGACTATGCTCCCAACGAACCGCGGGACCTTGAGTTTTCGCACTTTATTTCAAACTCCTTCGGGTTCGGCGGCCACAACGTCTCGCTGGTAATCAGCCGGGCTTAAAGCCAGCCCCCGCCCGAGTCCGATCCGATGGCGCAAATGAAGCTGTTGCTGGCCGACCTGCTGGAGAAGATCCAGGGGACCAAGATCTCGGAGATCGAGGTGACCCTCGGCGACCTGACGCTGGGCGTCAAGCGCCGCACCTCGGCGGCGGTCAACCCGCCGGCCGCTCCCGCGGCCCCGGCGGCCGTTGCGGCGCCGAGCAACACGGTCAGCGTTGATTCGCCGATCGCCGGCGTTTTTTACGCCTCACCGTCGCCGACGGAACCGGCGTACGTGGAAGTTGGGGACCACATAGACGCCGGACAGGTCGTCGGCCTGGTGGAGGCGATGAAGGTGTTCAACGAGGTTCATGCCGCTCAAGCGGGAACGGTCGTTAGCGTTGTAGATACCGGCACCGAGGTTCAAAAAGGCGTGGCGCTGGTTGAAATCGACCCGGATTGACCCCGCCCCGCTGTCCCGGACCGAAGCGGACGCCGCGGCGGCCCTGACCGCCAGAAGGAATTACCGATGATCTCCAAGCCAAGAATGTTCGTCGGTGCCCGCCCGCTGGTCGTGCGCGTGCTGCCAGCCGGGGGACTGCTGCGCGACGCGATCGCCGTCGTTGCCGCGACCTTCCTGCTGGCCGCCTGCGCGCAGATCGCGATTCCGTTGCCGTTCACGCCGGTGCCTATTACCGGGCAGACGTTCGCGGTGCTGCTGATCGGGGCCACGCTCGGATCGACCCGCGGCGCGGCGGCGATCATTCTCTACCTGCTTGAAGGTGCGGCCGGGTTGCCGTTCTTCGCCCCCACCGGCGGGATGTTCACGTACGGCTACCTTGCCGGATTCGTCCCGGCCGCGTTCGTGGCCGGGTGGCTGTGCGAGCGCGGCTGGGACCGTGACTTCCGCCTTTCACTGGCGGCATTGCTGATCGCGAACGCGGTGATTTACGCGGTCGGATTGCCCTGGCTGGCCTCCGCCTACGCGCTGCTGTGGTCAGGGGCTGACGTCTCCGCGTCGACGCCGCAGTTCTGGCAGGATGTCTTCGCCAGCGGTCAGCTGGGATTCCTGCGCGGTGATGCCGCCGCGGCCGCCGTGACAACCGGCCTACTGCCGTTCATACCCGGGGATCTCGTCAAGGCGATCCTGGCGGCCGCCATTCTGCCGGGCACCTCGACGCTGGTGTCGAACTGGCGCAGCGAGGAGCAACTGACCCAGTTCCTGGGCGATAGGGGCCTCTGAGCGCGTCCGGCTGCTGACCGGTGGTTAGCTTCGGTCGCGCGGGGGAAACATCACTTCTGCGGTGAGATTCGGTTGGCGATGCGCGGACCGGAGTTGCTCGTAACTTAACCGGCACGGGGTCCGGGGCAGCGCGAACACGCGCCTGGTACTTCGGGCGGCGTTGACCGGGATCGCCCGATTCGCGGAGTCCGGAGGCAGTGTCCGGCGTCGAGCGGGACTCTTCGAGCGGCAAACCTTATTCGGGCCGAAAGACCGGCGTTCAGCGTCACCAGATGGTGCGGCTGCCCCCGGCGCCCGGCCGGTCATGGATTCCGTACTGGTGCTTGAGCGCGAGGATCCGCTCGAGCGACTCGTAAATGCGTTCTTCAGAGATTTCGCCGTCGGTCACCGCATCCAGAATGGCCTGCTTGACCCTGATCGGGTCGGTGGGGTCGTTTGAAAGCTGGCCTGCGACCAGGACCACGTCGACCCCGGCCTTGACCGCCTCGACCGCGGCGCGCCCGATGCTGTACTGCTCGACGATGGCCCCCATCTGCATGTCGTCGGAGAGGACGAGCCCGTCAAAACCCAGTTCGTCGCGCAGGATGCCGGTCACGATGGTCGGCGAGAGGGTGGCCGGGCGAGCCTGGGCGTCAAGCCTGCGGTTGACGATGTGGGCGGTCATGACGGCGCCCTCGTAGCCGTCCTCGATCAGGACCCGGTAAGGCGTCAGCTCCCTCTCGTGCTCGTAGCTGTCGGTTACGTCGGTTACGCCCAGGTGCGTATCGCCGACGGCGCTGCCGTGCCCGGGGAAGTGCTTGAGAGTGGCGATGACCCCCTCGGCGGTGAAGGCTTCGGCGAACGCCGCCGCGTGCGCGGAAACCGAATCCGGATCCTCCCCGAACGACCGGCCCAGCGCGCCGATCGCCGGGCTGTCGGGATATACGTTCACGTCAACGACCGGGGCCAGGTTCCAGTTGATGCCGAGCTGGCGCAGCTGCGCGGCCATGCCGGCCGCCGCCGCCAGGGTCGCCTGCGGACTGCCGGCTCCGAGCGCCTGGTGGCTCGGCAGCTCGACGGAAAAACCGTATTTGGGCTTTAGCCGGTTCACGCGCCCGCCTTCGGCGTCGATGGCGATGAAATAGGGAATCGGGGCCTGCGACTGCAGTTCGGCGATCAACGCGCGCAGCTGGTCCGGAGAAGATATGTTGCGCGGCTCGGCGCCCCCGGACGGCAGGTCGTAGTCGAACAGGATCAGGCCCCCGGGCGCGATCCCGTCCAGCCAGGCGGCGGTTTCTTCGGTCAAGCTTTCCCCGGGCAGGCCGATCAGGAGCATCTGGCCCACCGCGTCCTCCAGTGGAATCGGCTCGTCCCGGCCGAGCGGATCGCATCCCGCGAGCAAAGCCAGGGCGGCCGCGACCAAGATTGCGGCGATCAGGCGATTTGGACCGCCCCGGTCCGCCGGGGCATCTGCGTGGCCATCCCCATCGGAGGGGATTCCTGTCCGGTAGAGCGGCGATCGCCCCTGCCGGCCGAGTCGTATCACGCCACAGATCCTTATCTGGTCTTAAAGCTCTTCGGTCGGTTCCACGGTCGCCTCGGACCGGCGCCGACTCCGGATCGTGCGGCGTTGCGCCGCAAACGTCCACGTTCCCAGTATTGCGGAGGCGCGCCGGACGCGACATGCGCCGGGCGGGTTCCCCGCTGAATTACAGGGGCGCCGACCGCTGAAATTTAGGTCGGCGGCCGCTCCGGCGTCGCTGCTCGCGGCCGCCGCCGCCGGGGCTCCGCGGCGGCCGTTCTGGGCGCACCCAATATCCTTAAGTTGTAGGCGCTTTGATGCGGACCTCCCGCTCCCTGCGCCGTTGATCAGGCGGAGCTTTTCCATGCACCCAGCCCATGCGATGAACCGGTTGCGCGCGCCGCTGGCCGCAGCGTTTGCGCTGGCGCTGGCGCTGGTCGCGGCCTGGGGCTTTGCGTTCTCGGAAGACGCCAGCGGGCAGACCGATTTGGGCGCCTGCGAACTCTCGCCCTGGCTGCGCGACGCGTTGCTGGATGATGCAAATTACGATGTGCCCTCGTACCGGTGCGACGAGCTGGAGCTCGACGATCTGGCGATCTGGGATTTTTCGACGCTGCCCTCCTCGATCGCGCGCCGACTGCCGGGCAGGTTCGCAATCTCCGACGCCGATTACAAGCTGCTGCTGCGACTGAGCAATTTCAACGCCGACTCGCTGCCCCGGGACCTTATCGGGCTGGGCGAACGCGGCCAGGTCCGCCTGATCGATCTGACCGGGACCGGCTACCGGCTCGCGGACGTTGATTTCCGCAACATCCCGATTGGCACCGGCGTCGCGCTCTCGGCAAGCAGCTCGGTCCGGACCGGATTCCAGGCGCACTCGTTCTCGACCAGAGAAAACGGCGTGGGGCATGTGGCGGTCGCGTTTCCGGGAGTATTGGATTCGGACCAGGAATCGCTGGTGGTCAGCACCACGATCGACGCCGATGCGGACGAGAAAATCCTGATCGACATCGGCCAGAACATGCTCCTGAACGGGGATTCGCGCAGCGTCGTCTACTACTGGCCGATTTACGTTGAATCCGACAACGACAACGATCCGGACTGGAGCTTCGACCTCGAAATCGACGCCGACGCCGACGCCTGGAGCAGGAGCGATGGAACCGGCACGCGCGAGAACCTGGACCTGGACGACCTGGACATTTCGGATGCCGAAATCATCGTCCGGGACGCCGACGCCCCCAGGGTCCTGGTCTCCGACCGCAGCGAGGTGGTGGAGGACGCGATCGAGGACGCGCTGGCCGCCATCGGGTCGATCAGCCATCGGGGCGACGACATAACGCTGAAAGACCTGTCGGCGATCGAAACCCTGAACGTAGTCGATACCGACGACGGCCGGACGTTCGCGCTCGGCGGCGGCGACCTCGAGGGCCTGAGCGGGCTGACCAAGCTGCACCTTAAGGGCGCAAGCACCCTTCCGCGCGGGATCTTTGGCGGCGTCGGCGACCGCGACCGCGGCGTGCTGATCGACTTTTCCGTCAACACCCCCGACGACAGCCGCGATTCCAGGGGCGGGGACTACAACCTGGACAGCATCCCGGCCCACATCCTCTCCGGGATCGAGCCGCACCAGACCCTGCTCCTGACCGGGCAGCTAGATTCCGGCGGCAAACCGCTGGTTACCGGTCTGGACCGGGGCGTTTACCGGGCCCGGCCGGGCGAGTCGTTCGCGGTCACCCTGCCGGTCTTCTACACCGGCGACTCGGATGATTCGACGACCTATTTCGTCGTGGCCCAGCTCCCCTACGACTTCAGGGAGAACATCTCCCCCTTCGTCGACAAGGACGATCTAGGCGGGATCATCGAGTTGCGCGATAAAGACGTCGTCCGGACCATGGTCACGGTTCCCGACACCCAGGACAGCGCCAAGGGACAGTGGGCGCTGGTCCTGTTCAAGGACAGCGGCGAGGAATTCGACAAACTGGTCGACTGGGCCCTGATCAGCCCCTGACCGCGCCCCGCGCCCGGGGACCCTAGTCCCGCTGGGGACCGGTCCTGAGCAGCGTGCCGGCCCAGGAAAGGCCGGCCCCGAACGAGACCAGCATCACCAGGTCCGATTGTTCCAGGCGCCCGTCGGCAGCCGATTCGGCCAGGGCGATCGGGATCGAGGCCGCCGAGGTGTTTCCGTAGCGCTCGACGTTGACCACGAACCGCTCCATCGGCACGCCAAGCTGCTCGGCGGCCGACTTGATGATCCTGACATTGGCCTGATGCGGAATGATCAGGTCCAGGTCCTCCACCGCCACGCCGGCTTTTTCGGCGGTCGCCACGACCGTATCGGTCAGGGCCCGGGTCGCGAACTTGTAGACCTTGCGGCCGTCCATCTGCAGATCCATCGATCCGTTGGCGCCGGCGAACTCATCGAGCAATCCGTAGCTGTTGGCCCGGTAGAGCGACCCGGCGCCGCCACCGTCCGAACCGAGCGAGAACGCCAGGAACGAGCGGTCTCGGCCCTCTCCGTCGATCACCGCCGCGCCGGCCCCGTCGCCGAACAGGACGCAGGTGGAACGGTCCTTCCAGTCCAGGATGCGCGACATCGTCTCGGCCCCGATCACCAGGGCGTTGCCGACCTGGCCGGTATCGACCATCGCCGTGGCCAGCGAGAGGCCGTAGATAAATCCGGTGCAGGCGGTATTGATGTCTATCGCGCCGGCCCCCCGCGCCCCGAGCGAGTCCTGGACCAGGTTTGCCACCGCCGGCGACCCCAGGTCCGGGGTCATGGTGGCGACGATTACCAGTTCGACCTGCTCGGGCCCCAGGCCGGCCTTCTCAAGCGCGGCATGACCGGCGTCGAGCGCCAGGCTGAACGTTGATTCATCGTCGTCGGCGATGCGGCGCTCGCGGATGCCGGTGCGGCTCCAGATCCACTCGTCGGACGTGTCCACGATCTCGGCCAGCGCGTGGTTGGTGCGCGCGTGCCTGGGCAGGGCCATGCCCAGACCGGCTATTCGGGCGGGCATCTAGGTGCGCGCGTACTTTCCGTCGAAGAAGACCAGCGAGGCCCTGACGTCGGCCTCGCGGGCGTATTCGACCCGGCCGACGAACACGGTGTGGTCCGCGACTTCGAATTCCTCCTGGACCCGGCAGTCGAGGTGCGCTACCGCGCCCTCGAGCAGCGGCGCTCCGGTCGAACCCAGTTCGTGGCCGTGGTGCCGGAACTCGTGAATCGGCTGGGCCGCCGGGTCGGTGTTGGCGAATCCGGACGAGATGTCGGCCTGGTCGTGCCCCAGGATGCTCACCGCGAAGAAGCCCGCGTTCTTGATCATCTGGTTGCAGTGCGCGGAATGGGCGATGCAGACGAGCACCAGCGGCGGGTCAAGCGAGACCGACGTGAACGAGTTGACCGTCATCCCGTGCAGATCGCCCCGGTCCGAGGTGCTCACGATGGTCACCCCGGTCGGGTAGTGCCGCATGACCGCGCGCAGGCGAGCGCCGGTATCGGTCGATTCGCTCAACTGCCCGCCCTTCGGCGACTGAAATTCTCCGGTGTCGGCGCATTGGGGGGCATTGCCGGACTGGCGGGGTCAGCGCCGCGCGCCGGAGGCGGCTGGCGCCCCGACCTGCGGCCGATTCACTACTGGTGTTCGTCGATGTAGCGGACGGCGTCGCCGATCGAGGCGATTTCCTGGGCGTCCTCGTCCGGGATCGACAGATCGTAGTGTTCTTCAAGTTCCATGATCAGCTCGACCAGGTCGAGCGAATCGGCGTTGAGGTCGCCCTGGAACGAGGTTTCCATTGAAAGCGTTTCTTTATCGACGTTGGGCAGCGTGTTGCTGATTACTTCCACCACGTCGTCGAACGTCGAGGCCATTTGCGGTGGGGCTCCTTAAAACCGGCTGCGACCATGCCCAATTGTGCAGTCAGGGCCCGCTCGAGCATCTGGCGAAAATTCTAGTTTGAAGAGTCCAGGATCGCTCCCGGCGCCCGGCAAAAGGTTAGGCGGATTCATCTTCGGCCATATGGGTTGGCGCCGGGCCGGCCGGGAAGGCAATGGCGACCCGGCCAGAGCGCAGCCCGGGCAGGCCGTAGCGGGCGACCCCCAGGGGTTCCGGCCGCCGCGACGCGGCCCACTCGGCCTCCTGGTCGCAGGTGAGATAAAGCACGACCACGCCCTGCTCATGCACCAGGCCGCGACACAGCGCCAAGGCCTTTGCAGGGGGCGCCAGCGCCCTTGCAACGGCTGCGTCGAACCCTCCCGCCTGCCGGATCGCGTCGCCCTTTATGGGTTGGGCGTTCTCAACTGCAAGCTCTTCGACGAACCGGTTCAGCAGCCGTGCCCTGGAGCGACGTTCCTCCAACAGGGTGACTCGCCAGCGCTGACGCGCGATCGCCAGAGGGATCCCGGGCACGCCGGCGCCCGATCCCACGTCGACGATACGAGGCGCCGGGACCTTGCCCAGCAGGGCGTCGAGGAGCGGGACCGCGGCAAGTGAATCGATGATGTGCGATTGCCAGCTCTGCCGGGGCGGGGAGCGGGGGATGAAACCGCGCGGCGCCGCATCCGAAGCAAGCATCCGGCTAAAGCGCTCGAGCCGCCGCCGCGATCCGGCCGGCAGGGCGCCAAGGACCTCTTCCGGGCCCGCGGCGATATCGAACATCTAGCTTGCCGGACCCGGTCCGGAAGACCCCGGAGCCTTATTCATAATCGGGAACAGCGGTGATTGCGGGGAGTGAACTTGGAGCGGCTCTGGAGCCCGTGGCGGATGCAGTTCATTAAGGGCTCGGCTCCCAGGGGATGCCCTTTCTGCATCGATCCCAACCCGCGGGCCGAACCCGAGGGCCTGGTGGTGGCCAGGGGGAACGAAGTGTTCGCGGTGCTGAACCGGTACCCCTACAACACCGGCCACGTGCTGATCCTGCCGTACCGCCACGTCGGCGACCTGGCGGACCTGAGCGATTCGGAGCTCGGGGAACTCGGCCGGTTCACGCGCGCCGCCGTGACCGCGCTGCGCTCGGCCTACGACCCGGCCGGGTTCAACATCGGCGCCAACCTCGGCGGAACGGCCGGCGGGAGCATCCCCGATCACCTTCACTACCACGTCGTGCCGCGTTTTCCCGGAGACACCAATTTCATGGCCGTCCTGGGCGAGACCAAGGTCCTGCCGGAGGAATTGCCGGACACCGTGGCCAAATTGCGCCGCAGTTGGCCGCTGCGACCCGGCGAAGTCTAGACGGCAAGCCCCAGGACCGGATCCGGAACGGTCCGGGCCTGATCGACCGGCCAGTAAACAAGCACGACCTTGCCGACGATCGCCTCGCGCGGGACCGGCCCGAAGCTGCGCGAATCCTGGCTGACCGAGCGGTTGTCGCCCAGTACGAAGTAGGCGCCCGCGGGCACCGTGGTCGAGGACAGGTTGGTGGTCTCGAGGTCGCCCAGGTAGGGGGATTCGTCCAGCTCGCGGCCGTTGATCAGGACCCGGCCGCCGTGGACCGCGACCTCCTCGCCGGGCAGGCCGATCACGCGCTTTAGCAGCTCCTCGGTGGGATTGCCGGGCCGATAAAGGACCACCACGTCGCCGCGCTGCGGCGACCCCAGGCCGTAGGAGGCCTTGCTGACCAGGGCGTACTCGCCGGGCTCGAAACTGGCCTGCATGGAACGCCCGTCGATCGAGAAGGTCTGGACGAAAAGACGCGCCCCGAAAAAGATCACCAGGGCCAGCAGGATGGTCTCGGCGACCTCGAACAAGACCGGCCGACGGTCGGCCAACGGAGAGATCACGACCGCCCCCGGCGGGATAATTGATCCCTTCCGGTTGCGGCAACCCAAGCAAAGGTCGGGACCCTGGCCAATCCGATAGATCCAACGCTGGCGGAGGCCCCGCGAATCGGGTGGCGGGCGTACCTGCCCACCCTTGCGGTGGCGCCGCTGATCGCGGCCCTGGACCAACTGACCAAGGTCTTTATCGTCGACCTGCTGGACGGGCGCCCGGGTCAGGCGCTCTGGGTGCTGGAGCCGCTGCTGCGGCTCCGTCTGGTGCACAACGACGGTATCGTTTTCGGCATCTTTTCGGGCGCGCTTTCGTCCTGGGTGACGATCTTGTTCGTGCTCGCCGCGCTTACTGCGGTCATTGCCATTTTTCTCAGATACCTGCGCCAGCCCACCCTGCTGGCGCGGATCGTTCTTGGATGCATTATCGGCGGCGCGGCCGGCAACCTGATCGACCGCTTCCGGCTGGGGCACGTCGTCGACTTCGTCGATCTGGGCTGGTGGCCGGTCTTCAACCTGGCCGACTCGGCTATCAACGTCTCGATGGTGGTCCTGGTCGTGCTGGTCATGTTCGGCAAGCTGGAGCGCGATCCCCAGGCCCCGCCGCCCGGCGCATGAACCCGGCGCGGGAGCAGGCGCTGCGCTTTACGGCATCGGAGGCCGACAACGGGCAGAGACTCGACCGGGCCCTGGCCGCGCGCCTGCCCGCTCAGAGCCGTTCGGCGATCCAGCGCCAGCTCCACGCCGGCGCCGGAACGATAAACGGGCAGATCGCGCGGCCGGCGCGGCGAATCTCGGCCGGCGACGAGGTCGAGTTCATGAGCGCCCCGGCGGACGTGATCGACATCGTCGCCCAGGATGTCGAATTCGAGGTGCTGGAGCAATGTCAGGGCGTGCTGGCCCTCGTAAAGCCGGCCGGACTCTCGGTCCATCCCGGGCCCGGCCACCCCGACCGGACCCTGGTCAACGGCCTGCTCCACCGCTTCCCGCAGATAGCCGCCGTAGGCGGATCGGCGCGGCCTGGAATCGTCCACCGGCTGGACCTTCAGACCTCCGGCGTGATGCTGGCCGCGCTCACCGAAAAGGCGTTCCTGCACGTGCAGTCCGAATTCGCCGCCCGGCGGGTCGCCAAGACCTATCTGGCGATCTGCCGCGGGATCCCTGAGCATCCGCAGGCGCTGATCGAAGCCCCGATCGGGCGATCGGAGAGCAACCGCCGGGCGCAATCGGTCCGGTCTACGAAAGGACGACCGGCCACTACCGCCTACAGGGTGCTGGCTGCGGCCGAAGGTGCGGCGCTGCTGGAGATCGACCTGATTACCGGCCGGACCCACCAGGCGCGGGTCCACCTGGCCGCGCTTGGGCATCCGCTGCTGGGCGATTCGCTCTACGGCGACGGCACCGGCGCGGCACGGCACATGCTGCATTCGCATGCAGTCGAGGCGTCATTGCCGGATGGCGCCAATCGGCGGTGGCGATCAGCCCCGCCAGCCGACTTTTTGGCCACGCTTGAGCGAATTGGGATCGGCCGCGAAGCATTAGGAAACGGCGAGAAAAGTTTGGGGCGTGAATTGGATCGGGCCTGATCCTGCTGTATGCCGCGCTCCGGCCTCAGTTTCCTGGACGATTGTGCGTGAAAGGAATAACTACTTTCACGATTCCGAATTCTTGTCGTTCAGGTCTTCTGATAGCAGAGTGTTGCAGGAACTTTGCACGCACCGGCGATCATCAGTGCGTCCCAATGCGGAAGCAAGCTCAACGTTCCGACTGCGAGTGCTTGCCGATTGAGGAAGAAGTCAATGAGATTTTTCCGGGACTCAATTGCTGGAGGCAATAATCGCGAGCGCGATTCGACTCAATCCGATCAATATCGATGTGATTGACTGAATTGACCCAATTCGGCATTCGGGTTCTGAGGCGGCGAGTCTCACAAAACCCTCCACGGCAGCACATCACCGTATCCCGCCGAAGCCGATTCGGCGAATTTACTTCCCGGTTGGGCATCGAGATGGCCTGGGGAAAAGCGGATTTGTCAACGCGTTGGGCGGGGCAAATACAATCGCCTCAAACCGGCAGCGGGGAGAAGCCCTACCCCGTGCGGCCAAATAAAGGAGAAGTGTATGGCCAGGACCGCGGGCGATCAGCAACCGGCCGAGGAACGGCACTCGGATCAAACCGAAGAGCAAGATTCGGGCACTGAAAACACCTTTACATTTGGCGAGATTCAATGGATGTCGAGTTTGCATTCATCTGTGACGCCGCCGACTTCGGACAGAGGGGGCCCAGCGCAATCGGAATCGGGCAGAACCTCGTAAACCAAGGAGCGTCACGATTGTGTATAGTGGCGCAATTTGCATTCCGGCGCTCGGATTCTGGCCGACGCGAGATAGAGATTGCCATCGTTGACCCAGATGGTGGATATGTTGATCGTGAGCACATGCATCGAGATTTGAGGCCCCCGCCTGAAGGTGCACCGCTGCCATTCGGGCACGTCACATTCGTAGGCTAATTTCGTGGATTGCGGTTTACCAGTAAAGGTCCGCACGCAGTTCAGATTTCCACGTCCGAACGGATGCTGGCGACAGTGCCATTCGAAGTCGTATGAGCGGCGGTTATTTGCAACTGCCATCAGTACGCCGGCTTCATTTCCCAAAATTCCTTCGACAGCAGGAAGACCGACCCATCTCGCGACATCCTGGGCGCTGAGCCGGCGAAACCCTCATTCAAACCGGCTTGGTCAGTATGGCGAGACCAGCCCAGCCACTGGCCAATTTACCGCGGGCCCGCATAGGGATCCTTGGCGGCCCAGCGTCAATCGAAGCTAAGTAGGGATTCAAGTCCATGACCGAGCAATTCAGGATCACCATCACGGATGAAGTGCTTGAAGATTTGCGCGAGCGCTTGCATCGCACTCGCTGGCCGGGTGAGATCGAAGGCGTCGGCTGGGACCGCGGTTCGCCTCTCGATTACGTGCGCGAGCTCTGCAACTACTGGGCCAACGACTTCGACTGGCGCGCACAGGAGCGGCGCCTCAACCGCTACCCGCAATTCATGGCCGAAATCGACGGTCTGAACATCCATTTCGTCCACGTCCGCGGCAAGGGCCCCAACCCGAAACCGATCGTGCTAACGCACGGCTGGCCCAGCACGTTCGTCGAACTCGAGAACGTCATCGCCCCGCTGACCGACCCAGCCGCGGTCGGCGCCGACCCGAACGCCTCGTTCGACGTTGTCGTGCCCTCGCTGCCCGGCTACGGCTTCTCCGACCAGCCGCGCCAGAGCGGCATGGACCCTGGCCGGATCGCCGAGATCTGGCGCAAACTGATGACAGAGGTCCTGGGTTACGAGAAGTTCCTGGCCCACGGCGGCGACTGGGGCGCGATGATATCGACCGCGCTGGGCCGCGACCACGCCGACGTCGTGGAAGGGCTGCACCTGCACTTCCTGGCCGCCGCCGGGGAGTTCCCGGGACTGGACGAAAGCACGCTTTCGGGCGACGAGCGCCGGTTCCTTGACGGGCGGACCCGCTGGCAGGCCGATGAGGGCGCCTACTCGCACCAGCACGGCACCCGCCCGCAGTCGCTCAGCTACGGGCTGACCGACTCTCCGGCCGGGCTGGCGGGCTGGATCGTGGAGAAATGGCGCGCCTGGAGCGACTGCGGCGGAGACATCGAATCGCGCTTTTCCAAGGACGAACTGCTCACCCACCTGACGATCTACTGGGCCACCAACACGATCGCCTCCTCGATCCGGCTCTACTACGAGCGGGCGCAGTCGCATGCGCTGCTCGATCCCGCCCGCCCGATCGCCGTCCCGACCGCCTTCGCGCGCTTTCCGGTGGAGATCTCGCACCCGCCGCGCGAATGGGTGGAGCGGTTCTTCAACCTGTTCCGTTTCACCGAGATGCCGCGCGGCGGTCACTTCGCCGCCACCGAGGAGCCCGAGCTGCTCGCCGCCGACATCCGGGCCTCCTTCTACGGCGACTGAGCGGCCGCGCCGCCGCCACAAACTCACCGCCAGGGCGCGGGCCCAGAATGGTTCGGGCCAAATCGCCCGGCCGCCAAGCACTTTAAGCCGGACGCCCCCGACTGCGCCCCAATCCATAAGGAAAACCAAGAGTGACCATCGAACCCTTCCGGATCGACATCGCCGAGGACGTGCTGTCGGACCTGCGCCAGCGGCTGCGGCGAACGCGCTGGCCGGGCGAGCTGGAGGCGGCGGGCTGGGAGCTGGGGACCCCGCAGGGATACCTGCGCGAACTCTGTAACTACTGGGCCGGCGATTTCGACTGGCGCGCGCAGGAACGGCGCCTGAACGGCTACCCGCACTTTAAGGCCGAAATCGACGGGCTCAACATCCATTTCATCCACGTACGCGGCAAGGGCCCCAACCCGAGACCGATGGTTCTCACGCACGGCTGGCCCAGCACGTTCGTCGAGCTCGAAAAACTCATCGCCCCGCTCTCGGACCCGGCCGCAGTCGGGGCCGACCCGAACGCTTCGTTCGACCTGGTCATCCCGTCGATGCCCGGCTACGGCTTCTCCGATCGGCCGCGCCGGCGCGGGATGGACACGGCCGCGATCGCGGCGATCTGGCGCAGGCTCATGACCGACGTCCTGGGCTATGAGCGTTTCCTGGCCCACGGCGGCGACTGGGGCGCGGGGGTATCCACCGCCTTGGGGCGCGACCACGCCGACGTCGTCGAGGGCATCCACCTGCACTTCGTGGCCGCCGGCGGAGATGCGCCGGAAGTGGACGAATCGACGCTCACCGAAGCCGAACGCGCCTACCTGTCGGCGCGCGCCCGGTGGCAGTGGGCGGAAGGGTCGTACGGGCACCAGCAGGGCACCAAGCCGCAGTCGCTGGGCTACGGGCTCAACGACTCGCCGGCCGGACTGGCGGGCTGGATCGTGGAGAAATGGCGGGCCTGGAGCGACTGCGGCGGCAACGTCGAGGCGCGGTTCTCCAAGGACGAGCTGCTCACCCACCTGACCATCTACTGGGCCACGCAGACGATCTCCTCCTCGCTCCGGCTCTACTTCGAACGCAACCAGGCCCCGCAGCTGCTACCGGTCAATTCCCCGGTCGCAGCGCCGACCGCGTACGCGCGCTTTCCCGGCGAGGTGCTCGACCCGCCGCGCGAGTGGATCGCCCGCTTCTACAACCTGCAGCGCTTCAGCGACATGCCGCGCGGTGGGCACTTCGCCGCCGCCGAGGAGCCGGGTCTGACCGCAGACGACATCCGGGCCTCCTTCTACGGCCAAGAGGCGATAGCCTAGGAACCCGGCAATCCGGTCAGCGGGCCGGCCCCTTAGCTGGCGCTAGTTGACTCGGTGCTCTCCGGCGGGGACTCGGTCCGCGCCAGGCCGGCCAGCAGCACGCCCAGTTCGTAGAGGGCGTACATCGGGATCGCCACCGCCATCTGCGTGAACGGGTCCGGGGTCGGGGTGATCACCGCCGCCAGGATCACTATCACCACGATCGCGTAGCGCCGAAAACCCTTCAGGCGCTTTGCCGAGACGATCCGGAACTTGGCCAGCAGGAATATCGCGAACGGAGTCTCGAACACCAGCCCGACCACCAGCAGCATGCGGGCCACGAAACTCACGTAAGAGTCGATGCTCAGCTCGGTGTTGATGTCCTCGGGCGCGAACCCGGTCAGGAAGTTCAAGGTGAACCGCAGGATCACGAACCAGCAGAACATCACCCCGATGAAGAACATCGCCAGCATCGCCGGGATCGAGGCGTAGAAGATCCGCTTCTCGTTCGGGTACAGGCCCGGCGAGACGTAGGCCATGATCTGGTACAAAACGACCGGCGAGGCGATGCCGATTCCGCCCAGGACCGCGACCTTGAAGAACGAGAAGAAGGCCTCGGTCGGCTCGATCTGCTGCAGGCTCACGTCCTGGCCCAGCGGCGACTGCAGCAACTCGAAGATGAAATCCTTGAACGGCCAGAAGATCATCGAGCAGACCAGGATCGCCACCACCGATATGGTCAGCCGCCAGCGGAACTCGACCAGGTGTTCGCGAAGGGTCATCATCCCTTCGTCGCCCCGGTTCTGGGCGGACGGGTCGATCGGTTGCGAGGTTGCCATCAGTGGTCTTGTTGCGGGGGCCTGGCGGCGGGGGCGTTACGCTCGGCAATTGTCCGCAACATCCCGTTGATGTAGCCGGAGGCGGCCGGGGAGGCGTAGAGCTTGGCCAGCTCCACCGCCTCGTTGATCACCACCGCCGGCGGGGTCTGGCCCGAGATCAGTTCGGCCGCGGCCAGGCCCAAGATCGAGAGTTCGACCGGCGACTCGTGCACCAGTTCCCACTCGGTCGCCTCGCTGATCTGCCGGTAGATCGAATCGGCGTGATCGGCGTGGGTGGAGAGCAGGATACGCGCGAATTCGAGGCCGGCGGCATTTAGCAGGTCGCCGCCGTCGACCCCGGCCAGGATCGCCAGCGGGTCCTCGTCGGAGACGCTGGCGGCGTACAGGGCCTGGAATGCGCAGCGGCGCGCGTCGTAGCGTTCGTGGCGGTACCGCACCGGTCCCGCCATTTACGCTCCGGCCGGTTCGGGCGCCGCCTGGCCGGGCATCTTCTCGAGGGTGTGCCGGCCGGCGACGAAGTCCGGGTCTTCCATGACCCGCTTCAGATACGGCAGGTTGGTGGCGATCCCGCCGACCTCGACCTCGGCCAGGGCGGTGCGCGTGGCCGCGATCGCGGCGGCGCGGTCGCGTCCGTGGCAGATGATCTTGGCCAGGAGCGAATCGTACTGGGTCGGGACCTGGTAGCCGGCGTAGACGTGCGAGTCGACCCGGACTCCGGGTCCGCCGGGCAGGCTCAGCCTGGAGACCAGTCCGGCCGATGGCACCCAGTCGTTCTCGGAGTCCTCGGCGATCAGCCGGCACTCGATGGCGTGTCCGCTGGGCTTTACGTCGCCCTGCTTGAAGTTGATCCGCTCGCCAGCGGCGATCCGGATCTGCCACTGCACCAGGTCGATGCCGGTGAGGGCCTCCGAGACCGGGTGCTCTACCTGGATGCGCGCGTTCAGTTCGATGAAGTAGTGCTTGTCGTCCTTGTCGACCAGGAATTCGACCGTTCCGGCGCTCTCGTACTTGAGCGAACGCGCCAGCTTGGTCGCGGCCGAGGCGATGCGGCGGCGCAGCTTGTCGTTAAGCGACGGCGACGGCGCCTCCTCGATTACCTTCTGGTGGCGGCGCTGGACCGAGCAGTCGCGTTCGCCCAGGTGCCGCACGTTGCGCCCGTCGCCCAGGATCTGGATCTCGACGTGGCGGGCGCCTTCAACCAGGCGCTCGAGATACAGGTCGCCGCTGTCGAACGCGGCGGCGGCCTCGGACTGGGCCTGCGGGAAAGCGGTCATCAGCTGCGAGAAGTTGCGGATCTGGCGCATCCCGCGCCCGCCGCCCCCGGCGGCGGCCTTGAGCATCGCCGGGGTGCCGAGCTCGGCCAGGGCGTCGCGCGCGGTGCGCAGGTCGCGCAGCGGCTCGGTGGAGGATTCCAGGATCGGCAGGCCGGCGTCGCGGGCGGCCTCGATGGCGGCCGACTTGTTGCCGGCGGCGGCCAGCTGTTCGGGGGTGGGCCCGATGTTGGCGATCTCGTACTCGCGGCAGACCTCGGCGAACATCGCGCTCTCGGCCAGGAAGCCGGCCCCCGGGTGGATGGCCTCGGCGCCGACGTTGCGCGCCGCGGCGATGATGTTGGGCACGTGCAGGTAGCTCTCGGCGGCCGCGGCCGGGCCGATGCAGACCGACTCGTCGGCCAGCCGCACGTGCATGCTGGCGGCGTCTGCCTCGGAGTAGACGGCCGCGGTTCTGATTCCCATCTCGCGGCAGGCGCGGATGATGCGGACCGCGATCTCGCCGCGGTTGGCGATCAGTACCTTCTCAAACATCGCTTGCCGTCCTCACATTGCCAGCCCGCCGTCGACCACCAGGACCTGGCCGGTGATGTAGGAGGCCTTCCCCGAAGCCAGGAACCGCACCGCGGCGGCGACCTCGTCCGGCTCCCCCAGCCGCCCCAGCGGGATCATTTCGCGGACGCGCCCAAGCAGCTGCTCGCCGGCCGCGGCCGCCATCGGCGACTCGATGAACCCGGGCGCGACCGCGTTGACGGTGATCGAACGCGCCGCCACCTCGCGCGCCAGGGCGCGCGTGAACCCGATCAGTCCGGCCTTGGCGGCCGAGTAGTTGGCCTGGCCCGGGTTGCCGCTGATGCCGGCGACCGAGGAGATGTTGATGATCCGCCCCCAGCGGCCGCGCACCATCGGCCGCAGGGCCGCGCGCGAGGTCCGGTAGGCCGAAGACAGGTTCGTCTCCAGCACCGCCTGCCAGTCGTCCTCTTTCATCCGGGCCAGCAGGCCGTCGCGGGTGATTCCGGCGTTGTTGACCAGGATCTGCACGCTGCGGCCGGCGGCGGCTATTTCCTCAAATAGTTCGCCGGCGCCGGTCTCGGTCGCAAGGTCGGCCGAGAAGGCCCGCGCCGCCCCGCCGGAGGATTGGATTTCAGCGCACAGCTCGGACGCCGCCGCCGCGTTGGAGTTGTAGTGGACCAGCACCTCGGCGCCGGCCCCGCCCAGGGCGCGCGCGATCTCGGATCCGATCGCCCCGGAGGCGCCGGTTACGAGTGCGGTCTTGCCGTTAAGTTCTGGTTCATCCATTGCTGGCGCCGTTTAGTGAATCGGTCAGCGCTCGCAGCTGCTGCGGGTCGCCGACCGGGATTGCACTGGCGGAGGGGACGGTGCGGCGCAAAAGGCCGGAAAGCACGTTGCCCGGACCGACTTCAAAGAACGATGTTATCCCTTCCGAGGAGAGCAGCTGCATGGACCCGGCCCAGAGCACCGGGGCGGTGACCTGGGCGCAGATCTCCGCGCGGACCGAGGCCGCATCTCCCAGCGGCTTGCCGGAAACGTTCGATACGACCGGAATCTGGGGGTCCCGGACCGGCAGGTCCCTGACCACCTCGGCGAGCCGCCGCTGCGCCGATTCCATGTAGGGGGTGTGGAACGCGTCGCTGACCGGAAGTTCTATGGCCCGGCGAAATCCCAGTTGGCGCGCCAGCCCGGCCGCTTTCTTGATCGCCTCGGGGGCCCCGGCGACGATGGTCTGGCCGGGAGCGTTGAGG
This sequence comes from Chloroflexota bacterium, assembly GCA_963664795.2. GTDB lineage: Bacteria > Chloroflexota > UBA11872 > UBA11872 > VXNJ01 > VXNJ01. The sequence continues at coordinate 18,626 of CAXXYJ010000020.1, forward strand.
TTGGCGACTCCCAGGCGGAACCCTGGACCGCCGCCGTCGACCTGCTCGCACAGGGCGTAGGCGCCGTCCAAATCGCCGCCGATGAGCGCCAGCATCCCGCCCGGGTTCGCCTCCCCGGCCCTTGCCATCGAGCGGGCGCGCTCGGCAACGACCGTCAGGGCGTCTTCGAGCGCGAGTGCACCGGCGGCCGCCAGGGCCGCGATCTCGCCCACCGAATGCCCGGCCAGGGCGCGCGGCGGGTTGGGCACCTCCCCGAGCGCCACCGGGGCGTCCGGGTCCTGCATGCCGCCCGCCTCCAGCGCCGCCGCCAGCGTCGCCAGGCTCGTGGCGGCCAGGCAGGGTTGGAGGAACTCGGTCCGAACCAGCTCCCGGTCCGGCCCTTCAAAGCAGAGCCTTCGGATCGGAAGCGAGGTCACCTCTTCGGCGAGGGCGAAAACGGCCGCCGCGCTCTCTGATTCCTCGGCCAGGGCCTTGCCCATCCCGACCTTCTGCGAGGCCTGCCCGGGAAAGAGGAGTGCGTACTCTGGCATCGGCGCGAGGGGCCGGTTAGCGGGGCGGGCGGCCCCGGGTTGCTTTAACTAGCGGTACTTGACGTTGGGGCGGTCGAGGGCCACCACGTTGGTTCCGCGGTAGTAGCCGCAGGCCTGACATACCACGTGCGAGGGCACCAAGTAGTCGCAGTCCAGGCACTGCTGGAGCTGGGGTACCTTGAGGGCGTGGTGGGCGCGGCGATTGCCTCTGCGCCGGCTGGTGATCTTTTGCTTTGGCAGTGCGCCCATCTATGCGTCCTCGGATGGCGGCTTCTCGGAGATCATCTCGGCCAGCAGGTTCTTGAACGGGGCCAGGCGCGGGTCGGTGGCGGCTGGGTCCGATGGGGCCGTGAAGGCAGATTTTACTTGGCTGTAGCGCTCACAGGTGCCGGCGCAGTCGGGAAACGGGTTAAGCGACGCTAGGACCGTCTGCGCCAAAAGTTCGGCCAGGTCAATGTGCCCGTCTTCGGCGATCGCGCCCGCGTCGGGATCGAACGCCGCGGCGTTGGGGTCCAGCTCGGCCCGGCCCGCGCGCAGAAACCTCCCTGAGACTTCCAGCTCCAGGTCGCGCGGGAGAGGTTCGAGGCAGAGGCGGCATTCCTCGGCAACCTCGGCCTGCAGGCGGCCCGCGACCAGGATTTCGGCCTCGGACCGGTAGGCCCGGACCCGTCCGCTTACCGGACCGGCCAGTTCGGGAACCTCGCTTGCAAGGTTGATCTCGAACGTCTTTTCCACGTGTTCGCCGGCCCCGGCTCCGGAAAGCGGATTCACGTCGATCGGAACGGCCGCCATCAGCCGGGGAAGTCTTTCCGGTGTCCTCGCGCGCCAAATTGCGGGACAACCATCGCCGGGACGCTCTGGGGTGGCCTCAAGCCGCCGCGTGCCGCCGGCCCGGTCGCGCCCGCTCGCCCCGGCGCACCGCCCGGATCAATCGAACTTCCCTGGTGCACGGCGAAATTTTGCTCCCGTAGATTCGCGGTTCGGTGTGTCGGCCTGTCACCTCGAAGTCTGCGTCGCTGTGAAGTACCGGCGCGCCGGCCCGAATCGCCATTGCGGCTGCCAGGCGATCGACCAGGTTTCGCACCGTCCCGCCACGGACCCTGAATCGACGGTGCAGGGCGGCTGCGGTTTCGAAGTCGGTCGGCTGGGCCTGGATCAAGGCTGGCCGCGCCAGCAACCGGCGCAGCGGCAGGTGCAATTCGTCGCGGGCGCCGGCGAGAACCTCCATTCGAACCGGGTCGCATACCGCTATTTCCTCGCCTGACAATTCGTCCACGAGCAGGCAGACCGGTGACCTGGTGTCGCGCAGAAACTCTATCCAGGCCGACGTTTCGATCAGGATCTCGGCCGCCGGCCGGATCGCATCGAGTCAAGATCGCCCTCCCATCCGCTTCCGCGCGGGGAGCGGGCTTCGTCGACCGAGACAGGTTCGGCCGCAAGCGTTCGCAGCGCGAAATTGATGGCGGCGCGCTTTGTCGTAAAGCGGTAGCGGCGCATGACCTCGGCGCATGCCTCGTCGTCGATATCGATGTTGGTGCGTGACATACGCCAGGACTACACCTTGGGCGGCGACTCAGATCATCCCCAGGTCCGGCGATTACCCAGGCCGCGTCGCATGCTGTCGACATACTCCTTGCCGTCGAAGTCGCGATCCCGCCAGGCCCCAAAGCTCTCGTCCAGCGCAATCTGGGCACCTTCCATTGTCGGATGGTCGAACGGTGCCGAAAGGGCGAGCAGGTTGTCAATCGCCAGTTGCACGAGTGCGGCGGGCGAGCGTCCGGATCTGGACGACTCGTCCAGCAGCCGGTCGTATTGATCGTCGGTAAGGGTTATCTGCAATCGGTGAATCATGGCTTAAGGCCAATTCGAATTTGCCCGATGGTTCGGCGTGATCGGCAAACTGCGTGCCAACAATTCTCGGGCCCGGAATTGGCGGGCCGGCGGGACCGGCGGCCCGCTTTGCGGTTGAATCCATGCCGCGCCGATGGTCCCTAACCGGAAAATTGGGGATGAAATTGCTCCCAATTCCAGGACGGGATATCAGTTGCACTCCCTCACGCCGGGCCGGCTCTTCGTTCTGACCGGGTCTTCGGGCTCGGGCAAGGACGCGGTGATCGAGCGGCTGCTGGAGGAACTGCCCAACCTGCGCCGGGCGGTGACCGCGGTCACGCGTCCGCCGCGCCCCGGCGAGCGCGAGGGGATCAATCACTATTTCATCGAAGATGACGAGTTCGACCGCTGGCTGGCCCAGGACCGGTTCCTGGAGTGGGCCCGCGTCTTCGGACGCCGCTACGGGACTCCGCGGACCGAGGTCGATCGGCTGCTGGGGGCCGGTCACGACGTGATCCTGCGGATCGATCCGCAGGGCGCGGCGGCGGTGCGCGACCAGGTTCCCGGGGTCCCGGTGATATTCCTGCGGGCCGAAAACCCAGCCGAGCTCGAGCGCCGGCTGCGCGACCGCGGCGAGGACGAACAATCGCTCCGATCGCGCCAGGCCGAGCTGTCGGCCGACGAGGAGTTCGGGCGCACGTGCCAGCACCAGGTCATCAACCGGCGCGACCGGCTGGAGGCGGCGGTTTCCGAAATCGCCGCGATCATCGGGGGCGCGGCTTGAGCCGGAGCCGGGACTCTTCGGAGGAGGAGGCAGTCCGCTACGCCGAGGTGGCGGTGCTGGGCTCGCCGATCCGCGGTTCGCAGCTGTTCAGCTACCAGGCGCGCGCCAAGCTCGCCCGCCAGATCGCCCCGGGCCAGCTGGTGCTGGTCGAATTCGGACGGCGCGAGCGGCTGGGGGTGGTGTTCGGGGTCGGCGAGGAGGCCCCGCCGCTGCGCACCAAGCCGATCCTGTTCATATTGGAGCTGGCGCCGCTGGTCCCGCAGCTGCAGCGCCACCTGGCGGCCTGGACCGCCGAGCGGTTCCTGACGCCGATCGGCTCGGTCCTGGAAGCCATGCTGCCGCCGCGGATCGAAAAATACGTGAGCGACCGCTACGCGCTGGGGCCGGCGGCCGATTCGGAGGGCCTGAGCCGGCACCGGCGCTCGATCCTGGCCGCGCTGGCGGAACTGCGGGTGGGCACCCGCGCCCAGATCGCGGCCCAGGTGGGCCGGGCGGTTTCGGACAAGGCGCTGAAAGACCTGGTCGCCCTGGGCCGGTTGATGCGCTGGAGCCAGCTGGAGCTGCCGGAGACCGGCACCCCGACAGCCGAGCTGGCGATCCCGCCGGCCGAGGCCCTGGCCCGCATCCAGGACCTGGCGCGGGCCCCGGCGCAGCGCCAGCTGCTGCTGCGCCTGATCGCCGCCGGCGAGCCGGTGGCGGTGCGCGAACTGCTCTCGGCGGGCGGATCGCAGACGTCGCTCAAGAGCCTGGCCCGCACCGGCTGGGTGGACCTTAGGAAGCGCTTTGCCCTGCCCGAACTGGGCCAGTACGCCGGCGAGGACATGGAGGACCTGGCCGCCCAGAACGCGCTGGAGGGATTCCTGGACCGGCCCGGCTTCGGCTCGCTTTTGCTGCAGGGCCGGCTGGCCGAACGGCTGCCCGCCTACCTGCGGGTGATCAACCGGATGCTCGACGCCGATCGGCAGGTGCTGCTGCTGGCCCCCAGCCAGGCCGAGGCGGCGGCGCTGGGCCGGGCCCTGATCCCGGAGCTCTCCGGCCGCGCGGTGGTCCTTTCCGACGCCGCCACGCCCGGCCAGCGGGTGGGGCTGTGGCGGGCGCTGCGGGCCGGGGAGGTGGACGTTCTGATCGGGCACCCGCCGGCGGTCTGGGCCCCGCTGACCAACCTGGGGCTGGTGATCGTGGACCGCGAGGAGGATCGCCTCTACAAGGCGGCCCCGCTGCGGACCGTCAGCGCCGCCCAGGCCGCCCGCGAGCTGGCCCGGATCGCCGACATCCCGATGGTCCTGGGGACCGCCACCCCGCTGGTTTCGACTTTCAACGAGGTCGAGCACGAGACCATCCGGTTCGTCCTGCTGCGCTCGGCCCGGCTCCTGCGCCAGCTGCGGATGAAGGTCGGGCGCGGCTGGGGCGCCGCCGCCGGGTCCGGGGTGGCCCAGATCATCGACATGCGTTCGGCGACCCTGATGGGGCCGGGCGGGATGATCTCCGAGGAACTCTGCGCGGCACTGGAGACGGCGTATTCGGCCGGCGAGCGCGCGGTCGTGCACGTTGCCACCCGCGGATCGGCCACCGCGACCGCCTGCCGCGAGTGCGGTTACCGCTGCAGCTGCCGCTACTGTTCGGCCTCGCTCTTCTGGCACGAGGACCGCGACGCCCTGGTCTGCCACATCTGCGGCGATTCCAGTCCGCCGCCGGAGGCCTGCCCGGAATGCGGCTCGCCGGCGCTGCGGACGTACGGGTACGGCACCCAGTCGGTGGTGCGGGCCCTGCGCGCGCTTATGCCGCGGGCGCGGATCGACCGGATCGATTCGGACCTTAGCCCGCAGGCCTGCCAGCGCAACGCGCAGCGGTTCTCGCGCGGGGTGATCAACATCCTGGTCGGAACCACGCGCCTGCTGGCCTTCGCCGAGCACCTGCGGGCCAACCTGCTGGGGGTCGTGCAGGCCGACTTCGGCCTGAATTTCCCCGACTACCAGGCCCCCGAAAGGGTGTACCAGACGCTCTCGCGGCTGCGCGACGTGACCCTGGCCGACAACATCGAGGGCACCATGCTGCTGCAGGCCCGCGACAGCGAAAGCTACGTCCTGGAGGCGGTCCGCACCGGCAGCTACCTCAAGTTCTTCCGCTCCGAGATCGAGCTGCGGCGGCGCTACCGGATGCCGCCGTTCCGCGAGCTGACCCGGTTCGTGATCGGCAACCGCCAATCCCGGCGGGCCGAATCCGAAGCACTGGCGCTGTACGACCAGTTCGAGTCGAAACTGATCGATTCGGAGGACGGCGAGGACCCGCCCCAGATTTGGGGGCCGGCCCAGTGCCAGGTGTGGCGACAGAGGGGAATCTTCCGCTGGCATATGATTGTGCTATCTGGACCGGGCCAATTGGGCCCGGTTTTCGGCATCCCCCACGGTGGTTGGGTGGTGGATGTCGATCCGGTCGATTTCTATTAACGATTGCGTTATGGCGGTATTGCCGATACTGCCGGCACAACACCCGATGCTGGGACGCGTGGCCGCGCGTGTCCCCAAAGTGGACGATTCTGTCCGGCGCCTGGCGAACGATATGCAAGAGACGATGCGATCGGCTTCCGGTGTGGGACTGGCCGCACCGCAGGTCGGGCGCCCGCTGCGCCTGATCGTCTGCCAGGAAACCGAGGAATCCGAGATTCTGACGCTGGTTAACCCGCGCATCACCAGGTCCAGCGGATCCGAGGTGGCCGACGAGGCCTGCCTCTCGCTGCCGGGCTGGTCCGGCCCGGTCGAGCGCTACCTAAAGATCCGGGTCAGGGCGCTCGACGAGCGCGGGCGCGCCATCTCGCTGGCGGCCGAAGGCTTTCTGGCGCGGATCATCCAGCACGAAATCGACCACCTCGACGGGATCATGTTCACCGAGAAGATCGTCGAGGGCGGCGAACTCACGTTCGCCGAAGCCGCCCCGGTCGAGGAAGCGGCCGCCCCGGCATGAGGGTAATCTTCTTCGGCACGGCCGAATTCGCCACGCCCTCGCTGCGGCTGCTGGTGAACCGCCACGACATCCCGCTGGTGGTGACGCGGCCGTCGCGCCCGGTCGGCCGCGCGCGGCTGGTCAAACCCCCGCCGGTCGTGGCGGTGGCCCGCTCGCTGCGGCTGCCGGTGATCCAGCCCGACGACATAAATGCCGAGCCGGCCCTGGAGCACCTGCGCTCGCTGCGGCCCGACGTCCTGGTGGCGGTCGCCTACGGGAAGAAATTCAACAAGCCGATCCTCTCGCTGGCCCCGGCCGGCGTACTCAACCTGCACCCCTCGCTGCTCCCGCTCTATCGCGGCGCCTCGCCGATCCAGAGCGCGATCGCGGCCGGCGAGGTCGTCACCGGCGTCACCGTCATCCGCATGGACACCGGGATCGATTCCGGCCCGATGCTGGCCCAGCGCGAAGTCGCCATCGAAGAGGAGGAGACCGCTCCGCGGCTCTCGCGCCGGCTCGCGGTCGAGGGCGCCGAACTGCTGGCCCAGACGCTGGAGAAGCTGCAGGAAGGCTACGAGGACGCCCGCCCGCAGGACGAGGAGCGCGCGACTTTCGCCCCGATCCTCAAGCGAAATTTCGCCGACGTGGACTGGCAGCTGCCGGCGCGGCGGATATTCGACCAGTGGCGGGCCTACCTGGGCTGGCCCGGTCTGCGCACCCGGGTCGCCGGCAAGAGCATAAAGATCCTCGAGTGCCGGTTGGCCGAGGAGATCAAGCTCCGCGTATCGCCCGGCAAGGCCAAAGTCCGCGACGGAAGAATCTTCGTAGGTACCGGTGAGGGCCTGCTGGAAATAATCACCCTCCAGCCGGCCGGCCGCAAGCCGATGTCGGCCCAGGACTTCGTGCTGGGCTACGAGAACCTGCTTTCCGAGCCTTGGTCGGGGTCGGCGCGCAAATCAGCCAGTTAGCTTAAGGACCCAGGGCAAGCGCCGATGTTCTTTTTCGACCCCTTCTACCTCCTGTTCATGGCCCCGGCGATGATCCTGATGTTCTGGGCGCAGTCGCGCGTGAAGGGAACCTACGCCAAGTACTCGCAGGTGACCGCATCGTCCGGCCTGCCGGGCTACATGGTCGCCCAGCGCCTGCTCCGATCGGTCGGACTCGAATCCGTGCACGCCGCGCCCGGCCAGAAAGTGGACGCCGAACGCCGCCAGGCCCTGGCCGACTCCGGCGTGGTGAGTATCGAGCGCGTCGGCGGCCAGCTCTCCGACCATTACGATCCGGCCAAGAAGACGCTGCGCCTCTCCGAGGGCGTTTACGATTCCAATTCGGTCGCGGCGATGGCGATAGTGGCCCACGAGACCGGGCACGCCATCCAGGACCAGGTGCGCTACCCGGCCCTGGTGCTGCGGTCCACCTTGGTCCCGGCGGTCCGGATCGGGTCCACGTTCGGCTACCTGGTCATCATCGGCGGGTTCGTGATGATGATGATGGGCGCGGCGGTCGGCGAGAGCATCGCCTGGCTCGGCGTGGTCCTCTTCTCGCTGACGCTGGTCTTCTCGCTGGTGACCCTTCCGGTCGAATTCGACGCCTCCAAGCGCGCGCTGGTGCTGCTGCAGAACAACGGCATAACCAACCAGCAGGAGCTGGACGCCTCCAGGCGCGTCCTGAACGCTGCCGCGCTGACCTACGTGGCCGCGATGGCCGCATCGCTCATGCAGATCCTGTATTGGGTGTTCATCCTGCTGGGCCGGCGCGACTGATTCCGGACCCGCATCTTTTGCGCGGCGCCGGAGCGCGCCCAGGGAACGGGATGTAGGTGGCGCGGGTCGTTCTGGCGATCGCCGCGGTCGCGCCGGTCGTACTGGCGCTGATCGTGAGGCAGTACGTGAACGCGGTGTATTCGGCCGCGCGGTCGATGCCGGTGGCCTCGCGCGTGACCGGCGGCGAGGCCGCGCGGCTGCTGCTCTATGCGACAGGCAGCCGGGAGATCGGGGTCGAGATCGCCGCGGGGAGCCTGGGTGACCATTTCGATGCCGCCGCCGGGGTGATCCGGATCAGCCCGGAGACCAACGCCGAGTCCTCGGTCGCCGCGCTCGCGATCGTCGGGCACGAGGTCGGGCACGTCGCCCAGCACAAGATCGGGTCCTGGCTGATCGTGGCCCGCAATCTCCTGCTGCGGGCGACCCAGATCGCCAGCTCGCTCGGCACCGTGCTGATGGTGATCGGGATCGCGGCGGCGTTGCTGCGGATCGGGGTCGGCCCGTTTATGCTGGTCGCCGGTTTTCTCTCGCTCCTGCTCTCGGCCTCGTTTGCGGTCGTGACCCTCCCGCTCGAATTCGACGCCTCGCGGCGGGCGCTGCGGCTCCTGGTGGCCGCCAACGTGCTCTCGGTCGACGAGCTGCCGGCGGTCCGTCGGGTCCTGACCGCGGCGGCCCTCTCGTATGCCGCCTCGGCGGTCATGTCGATGTCGCGCGTGCCTTTCCTGCTGGGCCGGTTTGGACGGTGACGGTGGGTGTACGGCCGCTGATCGCACCATCGATCCTGGGGGCCGATTTCCTGGAGCTGAGGGAGGCCCTGCGCGACTGCGAACGGGCTGGCGCCGACCTGATCCACTGCGACGTGATGGACGGGCGATTCGTTCCGGCGATCAGTTACGGGGCGATGATCTGCGCGGCTGCGGGCAACGCCACGCGGGTCCCGCTCGACGTTCACCTAATGGTCGAGGACGTCGCCGGCCAGGTCGAGCAGGTCCTGCCGCTGCGGCCGGCCTACGTGACGTTTCATCAGGAAGCGGTCGACGACCCTTTTGCGATGGCCGCGGTGATCCGGGCCGGCGGGTCGCGGCCGGGCCTGGCGATCAAGCCGAGCACCCCGTTTGCGGCGATGCGCGACTTGGCGCCCCACTTCGATCTGGTCCTGGTCATGACGGTCGAACCGGGCGCCGGTGGGCAGGACTTTATGCCCGAGTGTCTGCCCAAGGTCGCCGCCGCCGCCGAACTGCGGAGGGATTCCGGGTCCGCCTACCTGATCGAAGTCGATGGCGGGGTGGGGCCCGCAACTATCGGGGACTGTGCCCGCAGCGGGGCAGACGTGTTCGTGGCCGGTTCGGCGGTGTTTGGCCACCGCTCAGGTCCGGCGTTTGCGATTGATCGGCTTCGGTCGATCGCGACGACTTCGAATCAATGATCCAGCCAACCCGAAACTTGTGTGAAGCTGGAGGGACACCTTCGATAACTGGAGCTGGTTACTCTGGCAGTGAAACATTGCGGCGAAGGAATCTGTCAAACATCGGGACCGTGAAAGCCGCTAAGCCCCTACTGGGGCTCCAGATCATCCCCTTGGTGATCAAACTTCGACGAATCGGAGCGATCGAAGAAACTTCGCGCTTCATGATGTCTGCAACATCCCCGGAGCGGTAAGGACCGCGCCCAAGCTCGGCCATCGCACGCAGATAGGTTCGCTCGGACGCGGAGACCCGTTCTAACCTGATCCGAAAGAATCCCGCCTCGAGACCTTCGAACGCCAAGCCGGATGCGTGTTCGACGTCCGCAACCGTAATCGGAGATCCGAGCGCAGCGTCCCAAGCGTGTTTGCCCCACTCTTGCAGGAAATAAGGGTAGCGATCAGTCTGAATCAGGATGTTAACGAGCGCGCCTTCTTCGATCTGGACTCCAGCATTCTCCAAAGGAACGGATATTGCAGATTGGGCGTGCACTCGCTCCAATTGGCCGATTTCGACAAACTCGAACAACCGCTCGGCGTAAGACTTCGAAAGCCCAAATAAGCCATGGGTTTGCGGCAGACCGGCGGCGATCATCGTAATGGGTAGCCGAAGTTGCGAAACGCGGTGAAGGGCGGCGATCAAGGCCGCCAGCTCTTGGCTTTCAACATATTGGATTTCGTCCACAAAAAAAGCTACGCAAACGTCGGCCGCCCGGGCCGCCTCTCCAACGGACACCAGCAGTGATTGCATGTCGACGGACAAGTCACCCGAATCGGCAAATCCAAGCTCAGGCGATATGTCCAAACCGATTTCGAAGCCTTCGTACCGTACGTGGAGGGCTCCGGCAAATCCTGCTAGGGCGCGGAGAGAACGCCTGGCTAGTGCGCGCGCCGATTCGCGCCTAGACAGACGCAGCAAAACCGACCGGAGTTGCGGGACCAGCATGGAGGGCAACGAGCGTGTTTCGTCTGCTTCGAACCACGGCGCCACGATTCCAAGCGATTCCGCTTGGACACGAATCCTATTGAGGAGTACAGTCTTGCCTACCCCACGCAAACCGGCCATCACGATCCCTCTGTGAGACTTGCCCGCATTGACCCGCTGAAGGGTTATGCTCGCTTTCTTCAGTATTTCGTTGCGACCGGCTAGTTCGGGTGGTTGGGTTCCCGCACCTGGCGCGAAGGGATTATTGATTGGGTTCACAATTGTGGCACCCTGTAATTATCAGAAACATATCAAGCGACTAACAAATATAATTCGCTGAGCAAATTGAGAGTTTTTGACGCGCGACCGAGTTAGGTATTGATGAGAATGCCAGCCATCCCGCGCGGTTGGAGCAAAGCAAGTGGCTGAAAGTCGGGCGGATCGGGTATCCGGGTTGAGAGATATGGATGAAGAGTACTTGTGGCCGACTACATTGACCACAGAAGCAGTCGACCAAATGAGATTGCGGTGGAATACGGCACCGAATATTCAGCGGGATTTCGTCACTGATTTTGAGGCCTTGCAGAGTTGGTTTTGGGTACCAAATTGCTATTCATTGATGGAGCAAGCATTCAAATTGCTGTGGGCGGTGCGAAACGGTGCCCCAGCAGCCGGATTCAAGGATTACTTGGTCCAATCAAGGCGACCCCCTTCCCTGTCGCATGACCTCGGTTTCATCTACTCGACTTTGGATTCCAAAGATCGCAACGAGATTGAAAACGCGTTCAGCGCGTACCAAAGACTTCACGACTACATCCCAGTCGGATCAGCGGAGGAATTAACCAGCCGTATAGGCGGAAACGGTTATACGCGGTGGCGCTACTTCCTGCTCCAAGGGGGCGATGGAATACCGACCACGGAAATTGGAGCGATGATCGAAATCGCATTCGCCACTGCTGGGATATTGGAGCGAGAACAGCACGGTGGCAGCCGATTTCGGACGGTTGACCGGCGCATCGCCGAAGGAATAAGGGAAGCGTTGTTTCAGATCGTGTCTTTGCAAATGGTCAAGCATCAATCTGAACCTGACTTTGAAACTGCACGGTATCGCTCACTTTGGGATCAACTTTGGGAAAGCGCGTCGAATATCGTCAACGATGCCCCGGGGTCGATTTATCTCGCACTTGACGGAAGCCGGCCCGACGCACAGGATTCAGATGAGTTGAGTTTGATCGAATCCCTTTGCGCGCTACTACCTGAGAACGACTCAAAGAACTTCCGAATGCACTTTTTCAAGAGAGCGAGCACCGGTCGGCCACGCGGCACAGACAACGACGCGTATTTCGTCAAGCTCTACCGGGACAGGACACTTTACGAACTGCGGAAGTTCACGCTACAGGCAGGTGCGCGTGACATTGAAGTGGCCAAGAGGGCGACCGATTACCTTAGTTCGCTGGCAAGCGATTTCGATCTTGCAGGTATTCCAGCGGACATTGCATCAGCCATGGAGCAAGTATCCGGGAACGGCTTGCCAAGTGACCTACCGCTATCCGGCGATGCCGAAAAGGCCGTAAGGACGTTGGCGAGCTTTCAACCAATCGTTAATCAAGCTCGTGGAGCAGGGCAGTCACCCGCTGCATCATCCGCGCGAGCTTAGTTCGCCAATCGGCGCAGGTTGGCGTCGCAACTGCCTCGTTCGCACCCAATTGCTGGGAGCGTTACAGACTCGGCCGTTCGGGTTTCGAGTCGATGTAACCAACTGACTCGGGTGTTGCCGCCCACGGGCGCGAACGCTGGGCCCGGTGGCGCTCGGAAATGGCGTCCGATCGCCTCAGTCGGCTCCCATTGCAAAAGCTTCGAGCACGTGGCCGTCGGGATCCTGCACCGCCCGCACGTACATCCCGCCCATGTCCATCGTTTCGCGGTAGGCGGTTCCGCCCGCCGCGACTGCGGCGTCGATGAATGAATCGACCCCGGCGCGGTCGGAGAGATTGAATGACACGATCGCCTCGGTCGTGGCGGTGGCGTCGGCGATTTCCTTCCCCGGGATGACGTTGGCGAAGAATCCGCTCGACATGAGCATGATGCGGGTTTCCTCGCCGACCACCACGCAGGCGGCGTTGTCGCCGCTGAACATCTCGTCGAAGTCGAAACCGAGTCCGTCGTAGAAGCTCCGCGAGCGCCCCACGTCGCCGACCGGCAGCTGAACGAAGGCAGTGTTTATCTGAGGCATGGGAGTCTTTCGATTGGCTGGTTCGCAATGAGGCTGTCGCGCCCGAACAAAGGCCGGGGCCCGACCGGCGGGGCTTAGCTATAGGCCGCTGACGCCCAGCCGCTCGGTGGTCTTGGCGGAGTTGCGGATACAACGGGTGCAGATGTTGACCCGCTTGCGGGTTCCGTCGATCACCATGCGGCGTCGCTGCACGTTGGCTTTCCAGCTGCGCGGCTTCTTGGGGGCGCGGTACTTCCACTGCCCGGACGCCTTGTGCCGGATGTAGCGGCCGAAAAGGCGGCCCTTGCCGCAGATGTCACACTTTGCCAATTAAAGTCCCTTGCGTTCTCGATGCGGTCGCCGCTGGTTCGGGGAAGCGCATCAGTTGCGGGCGGAATATTCGAACCGTCGCCCTCGGGGCGCTGGCACCACAGGAAATAATAGGCGATGTTTGGAAGTAGCGATGCGCATGGATTCGAATAATTCCTCCCCCGGCCCTTCGGGCAAGAACGATGGACGGGACCTGTTGGCGGCCCTGGAACTGGCACTGTCATGGCTCCAGGCCAACATATCCCCGATCAACCGCCTGAACGTGTTCCCGGTCCCCGATGGCGACACCGGCACCAACATGTTCCTGACGATGCAGGCCGGGGTGGAATCGGCCCGCGAGTCGGGTTCGGGGTCGGCCGCGGAAGTTTCCCGCGCCGCCTATGAGGGGGCCCTGGTTGGCGCGCGCGGCAACTCCGGGGTGATCCTCTCCCAGATCATCCGCGGCATATCGGTCGGCCTTGCCTCCTCGGACGTGATCGGCAACCGCGCCCTGGCGCAGGCGTTCAATGAAGCCGCCCTGGCCGGCTACGACGCGGTTGCCGAGCCGGTCGAGGGAACCATGCTGACCGTCGCCCGCCGGGCCGGCGAGGCCGCGCTGGAGAGCAATCTGCCCGAGTCCGACCTGGCCGGATTGCTGGGCGAGGTCACCCGGGCCGCCCGCCAGGCGGTGATCGAGACTCCCCAGCAGCTGGCGGTGCTGGCCGAAGCCAACGTGGTCGACGCCGGCGGCGAGGGCGTGGCCGTCATCTACGACGGCCTGCGCATGTTCTTCGCTGGCGAGGAGCTGCCCGAGGGCGCCACCGATGAACGCGACGACGAGGCGTTCGCCCAGTTCGCGGCCGAGCATGCCGGCGATGAACACGGGTTCTGCACCCAGTTCCTGGTTGACGGGCAGGACCTGGATCTCGAGGAGATGCGCGGTTGGCTGACCGCCAACGCCGATTCGGCGGTAGTGGTCGGCGACCCCTCGCGGATCCGGGTGCACGTCCATACCGACATGCCCGGCCAGATCCTCAATTACGCGGTCCCGCTGGGGACCGTCTCGCGGATCTCGATCGAGAACATGGACCTGCAGCAGGCCGACCAGTTCGCCGCCGTCAACGCCCCCGAGAAGGACCTAGTCCCGCCGCCCCCGGCCGGCCTGGTCGCCGTCGCCGCGGGCGATGGGTTCGCGCGCCTGTTCGCAGATTTCGGGGCCACCGTGGTCAAGGGCGGACAGACGATGAACCCCTCGGTTGCCGAGATCGCAGCGGCGATCGCGGACGCCCCCACCGACGAGGTGATGGTGCTGCCCAACAACAAGAACATCATCCTGGCCGCCGAGGGCGCCGCCGAGGTCTCGGACAAGCGCGTCCACGTGCTGGCCACCAAGTCGGTACCGCAGGGGCTGGCCGCCGCCCTGGCCTACGTGCCCACGCTTCCGGCCGAGCGCAATCTCGCGGCTATGGAGGGAGCGATCCAGGGGACCACGTCGGTCGAAGTCACGCGCGCGGTGCGCGACGCCCGGGTCAACGAGGTCGAGGTCGGCGAGGGCCAGTACATGGTCCTGGTCGACGGCGACGTGGTCGCCGCGAACGACGACCGCGACCGGGCGCTCGCGCTGGGCCTGTCCGGACTGGGCGACCTGGATCCGGAGTTCGTCAGCGTCTACTGGGGCGCGGACGTGAGCGAGTCCGACGCCGCCGCGCTGGAGGATGGCTTCCTGGGTCGCTGGCCGGAGGCGGAATTTCAGGCGCTGGCCGGCGGTCAGGACCACTACGACTTCGTAATTGGCATCGAATAGGCAACAAGACCCGGTCTCGCTGGCGCGAATCCTGCGCGCCGAATTGGAGGACGGATGCCGCGGCCGATTCGTTACAACCGGCTTAGGTGCGCAATTGGGGGGACTTCTGAGCCGTCCCATGGCCGATTACCACAAGCTGTCGCCATTACGCCGCCGCAGAGCCTTACGAACTGCTTTGCAGCAATTGGACGTAGCGAGCACGCAGTCTAAGCACGCATTTGCCAAACCTCCAAATCGGCCCACTCAGTTAAGGTTTCGGGATCCGATTTCTTGGTTGCCGCGAGCCAAACCTAATCAAGTTATCGAACTCGCGGCTAGAGGTATCACAACCTGCTCCGAACTCTTGCAGGCTCTTCCTCGCGGCTACGAAGACCGGCGAGTATTCGGCAAGATCGCGACGCTTCCACAAGAGGGCGCGGTCGCATTGCTGGCCGATGTCGTGCGAATATCGACCGGCCGTCCGCGGCGAGGACTCAGCATAACAACCGCCACCCTGAGCGATGGCTCGGGCCGTATTCAGGCAACTTGGTTCAACCAGCCCTATTTGGCTGATTCCCTGCGCGGACGCAAAGGGGTGGCGTTCTTCGGCGCGATCCGGCAGGGCAAGCTCAACAGCCCCGAATACGAACTAAACCCTCAGGGCTCGCCCAACGCCGGGCGGATCACGCCGATCTATTCGCAGATCCCTGGGATCACCCAGAAGCAGCGTCGGGCCTGGAGCGCGCGGATCATCGGCGACGCTCTCCCAGAATTGCCCGAACCGCTCCCACCAGAGATCCTTGCCAAGACGAATCTTCCCAATCGGCGCCGGGCCCTGGCCGATATTCACTTCCCGCCTGATGATCGGTCGCGCAAGCGAGCGAAATTGCGCCTCGATTTCGACTTGCTTTTCTACCACTACCTGGCGGCCGCGGCGCGCCGTCGGCGTTGGCGAGAACAATCTTCAAGCCAGGCGATAAAGGGCTTTGACCCCAAAGTGGACGAGTTCGTCAAGGGGCTTCCCTTCGAATTGACAAAAGGTCAAAAGAATGCCAAGGACAAAATCCTGGCCGACCTTCGGCAGCCTTATGCGATGCACCGCCTGTTGCAGGGCGATGTCGGCTCCGGCAAGACCGCGGTAGCGGCTTGCGCACTGCTGGCGGCCTCCAGCTCCGGGTTTCAGGGCGCACTGATGGCTCCCACTCAGATCCTGGCCAACCAGCACCACCGAACGCTCCTGGAACTGCTGGGCCCGGCTGGGGTCAGGGTCGATCTGGTCACCGCCGCCCTCAAACCTTCCCAGCAGGCGCTCAGCTGGAGCCGGATCGCTGAGGGAAAAACCGATGTGGTCGTCGGAACCCAGGCGCTGGTTTCGGAAGCGGCCCGGTTTGCGAATCTGAATCTGGTGATCGTTGACGAGCAGCACCGCTTCGGAGTCCGCCAGCGGGCGACCCTTCGGGCCAAGAGTGATGGCAACCCCCACACCCTGATCATGAGCGCCACTCCGATACCTAGGACGCTGCAGGCGGCGATTAGTAGCGAAATTGACGTGTCCCAGATCCGCGAGCTCCCGGCCGGCCGCCGAAAGATCAAGACCGTTCTGGCCTCTCCCCGACAGCGCCAGCGGGCGTACGATACGCTGCTTTCGGAAGTTGCTAGCGGTGCTCAGGCTTACATCGTCTGCCCCTTGGTCGAGGCCTCCCAATCGGTTCCGGCACGCGCTGTCGAGGATGAGTACAGGCGCCTACGCAGCGGCCCACTAGCCAGCCTAGGTGGTGGCCTGGGACTATTGCACGGCCAGCTTTCGGCACAGCGCAAGAAAGACCAGATGGACGCATTTAGCGAGGGTCGCACGAAGGTCCTGGTGACCACGTCAGTGGTTGAGGTAGGCGTAGACGTTCCAAATGCCACGGTGATGATGATCGAGGGAGCGGAGCGGTTCGGCCTTGCTCAATTGCACCAGTTGCGCGGGCGAGTCGGGCGCGGGAGACGCGAAAGTCTTTGCATCCTGATGTCGGACAGTCAAGATGCTGGCGAGAACGAACGGCTTCGGGCGATGACCAAGACGAACAGTGGGTTCGATTTGGCCGAGGTCGACCGGCGCCTGCGCGGGCCCGGCGAACTTCTGGGGACACGGCAGAGCGGATTCGACCCGGCCGTGATCACAGCTTTGCAGAATCCGGAGGCAAACGATCTGGCGCTGAATTGGGCAAATAAGGTCGCTTCCGAAGATCCCGAGCTGGCGCGGCGTGAGCACCGACTGCTAAAGCAGATTGCGAGCCAGCGGCAGGGTGCGGGCAATTGAGCGCCGGCACAGGCGCGCCCTAGTTGGCCGGACCCAGCCTGCGGATAACCGGTGGCGAATTGCGCGGCCGGGTTCTGCGATCTTCCCGCGACGCCAGGATCCGGCCGACCTCGGCCAAGGTGCGCTCGGCGCTGTTTAACGTGATCGGGCCGGTCGACGGCCCAGCGTGTCGCCGATCTCTACTGCGGGAGCGGGGCGCTGGGCATTGAGGCGCTCAGCCGCGGCGCTGCCGAGGTGGTCGCGGTCGGACCGTTCGCGCCTGGCCAAGCAGCTGGTCCTGGGCAACCTGGCCCAGTTGGATGACGAAGTTGCCGGCCGGTGCGCTTCGTTCCGCTCGGGCGTCGAGCGTTGGATCAGGGACGCTTCCGGCGGTCCCTCGTTCGACCTGGTGCTGATGGACCCCCCGTACGCGCTTTTGGACGAGGCCGCGGCCGCCCTGGCCGCGATATTCGAACGCGGCCTGCTCGGACCGGGCGGACTGGCCGTATGCGAGCATTCGGCCCGGTCAAGATCGAATCGTCGGGGAGGAATTCCAAATCAGCGGCAACTACCGTTACGGCGACAGCGCGCTTACGCTGATGGTTGGTTCGGGACCGGTCCCCGGCAAAGAGAATTGAGCCGGCAGCCGAAACCGCCCGGCCCGGCGGATCCCGGCGCCGGCCACCGGCCCCTGAAAGGATTTCGAATTGCACGCCCTCGTACCCGGCACGTTCGACCCGGTCACCAACGGTCACCTGGGATTGATTGGCCGCGCGGCGCGCATGTTCGAACGCCTGACCGTCGGGGTCTATGAAGGCGCCGACCAGAAACGCTCTTTAGCGCCGCCGAGCGCCTGGAACTGATGAACGAGGCGCTGAAAGGCCACGCCAACGTCTCCGCCCGCCTCTACGGCGGCACCACGGTGGGGTTCGCCCAGCAGATCGGCGCCGGCGTGCTGGTGCGCGGGATCCGGGTTCCGACCGACCTTCAGACTACGAGCTCTCGCT
>CAXXYJ010000021.1:0-11872 GCA_963664795.2 Chloroflexota bacterium
GCCCGGCGAGTACGCCCTGGTCAGCAAGGCCTCCTACGGCCTGGGATCGCCGCAGCGCGGCGACGTTGTCGTCCTGTACCGGCCCGGCAATCCCACCGAAGAGCTGCTAAAGCGCGTGATCGGCCTGCCCGGCGAGGAGGGTCGCGGTCCACGGCGGCCGGGTCCTGATCAACGGCCGCGAGCTGGACGAATCCCCCTACCTGGGCGACCTCGAGACCACCAACCTGTCCTCGACCACGGTGCCCGCGGGCGCCTACTTCGTACTGGGCGACAACCGCTCGGTCAGCCAGGATTCGCGCAGCTTCGGGCCGGTCCCGCGCGAGGCGATCGTCGGCAAGGTCGTGCTTGTTTACTGGCCGGTCGATCAGGCCCGGACCGTGCCGGACCCGGTCCTGGGACTTGCCGTCTAGCCTTCGCCGGGTCGCAGCGGCCAACTGCGGCGCAATTTGGCCACGGTGTCCGGCAATTCCTCCGGCAGGACCTTGGTCTCGCCCAGGACGGCCATGAAATTGGTGTCACCGGGAAAACGCGGCACGACGTGGTAGTGAAGGTGATCGGGGATGCTCCCGCCGGCCGTTCCGCCGAGGTTGGCGCCGATGTTGAACCCGGCCGGGTCGTAGGCCGAGCGCAGCGCGGTCACGGCCGCGCGCGTGAACCGGCCGAGTTCCCCGAGCTCCGAATCGCTCAGGTCCTCCAGGTCGCCGACGTGGCGGTACGGCAGGATCAGCACGTGGCCGGTGTTGTAGGGGTACCGGTTCAGCACCGCGAACACTTCGTTCCCCCTGGCCACCACCAGGCCCTCGGGTTCGGCCCGCGGGTTGGGATCGATGCAGAAAGGGCATCCCCTGGGAGCTGAACCCTTAATGAACTGCATCCGCCACGGGCTCCAGAGCCGCTCCAAGTTCACTCCCCGCAATCACCGCTGTTCCCGATTATGAATTCGGCTCCGGGACCTTCCGGACCGGGTCCGGCAAGCTCGATGATCGAAATCGCCGCGGGCCCGGAAGAGGTCATTGGCGCCCTGCCCCCAGGATCGCGGCGGTGGCTCGAGCGCCTCAACCGGATGCTTGTTGCCGATGCCGCGCCGCGCGGTTTCATCCCCCGCTCCCCGCCCCGGCGGAGCTGGCAATCGCACATCATCGATTCGCTCGCCGCGGTCCCGCTGCTCGACGCCCTGCTCGGCGAGGTATCGGCGCCTCGAATCGTCGACGTGGGGTCGGGCGCCGGCGTGCCCGGGATACCGCTGGCGATCGCGCGCCAGCGCTGGCAAGTCACCCTGCTGGAGGAGCGTCGTTCCAGAGCGCGGCTGCTGGAGGGGTTCGTCGGAGAGCTCGCGGTCGAAAACGCCCAACCCGTAAAGGGCGATGCGATCCGGCACGCCGGAGGGTTCGACGCAGCCGTGGCAAGGGCCCTGGCGCCCCCGTCGGAGGCCCTGACGCTTTGTCGCGGCCTGGTGCACGAGCAGGGCGTGGTCGTGCTTTATCTCACCTGCGACCAGGAGGCCGAGTGGACCGGGTCGCAGCGGCCGGAACCCTTGGGGATCGCCCGCTACCGCCTGCCCGGGCTGCGCTCCGGCCGGGTCGCCATCGCCTTCCCGGCCGGCCCGGCGCTGACCGATTGAGCCGAAGATGAATCCGCTTGGCCTTTTGCCGCGCTCCGGGAGCGATCCTGGACCCTTCAAACTAGAATTTTCGCCAGATGCTCGAGCGGGCCCTGACTGCACAATTGGGCATGGTCGCAGCCGGTTTTAAGGAGCCCCACTGCCAATGGCCTCGACGTTTGACGACGTGGTGGAAGTAATCAGCAACACGCTGCCCAGCGTCGATAAAGAAACGCTTTCAATGGACACCACTTTCCAGGGCGACCTGAACGCCGATTCGCTCGACCTGGTCGAGTTGATCATGGAGCTTGAAGAACACTACGATCTGTCGATCCCGGACGAGGACGCCCAGGAAATCGCCTCGATCGGCGACGCCGTCCGCTACATCGACGAACACCAATAGTGAATTGGCCGCAGGTCGGGGCGCCAGCCGCCTCCGGCGCGCGGCGCTGACCCCGCCAATCCGGCAATGCCGCTCGATGCGCCGACACCAGAAAATTCCAGTCGCCGAAGGGCGGGCAGTTGAGCGAATCGACCGAAATCGGCGCCCGGCTGCGCGCGGTCATGCGGCACTACCCGACCGGGGTGACCATCGTGAGCACCTCGGACCGGGGCGATCTGCACGGGATGACGGTCAACTCGTTCACGTCGGTCTCGCTTGACCCGCCGCTGGTGCTCGTCTGCATCGCCCATTCCGCGCACTGCAATCAGATGATCAAGAACGCGGGCTTCTTCGCGGTGAGCATCCTGGGGCACGACCAGGCCGACATCTCGTCCGGCTTCGCCAACACCGACCCGGCGGCCCAGCCGATTCACGAGTTCCGGCACCACGGCCACGAACTGGGTCCGACCGGAGCGCCGCTGCTTGAGGGCGCGGTGGCGCACCTCGACTGCCGGGTCCAGGAGGAATTCGAAGTCGCCGACCACACCGTGTTCGTGGGCCGGGTCGAATACGCCCGCGAGGCCGACGTGAGGGCCTCGCTGGTCTTTTTCGACGGAAAGTACGCGCGCACCTAGATGCCCGCCCGAATAGCCGGCCTGGGCATGGCCCTGCCCAGGCACGCGCGCACCAACCACGCGCTGGCCCAGATCGTGGACACGTCCGACGAGTGGATCTGGAGCCGCACCGGCATCCGCGAGCGCCGCATCGCCGCCGACGATGAATCAACGTTCAGCCTGGCGCTCGACGCCGGCCATGCCGCGCTTGAGAAGGCCGGCCTGCAGCCCGAGCAGGTCGAGCTGGTGATCGTTGCCACCATGACCCCGGACCTGGGGTCGCCGGCGGTGGCGAACCTGGTCCAGGACTCGCTCGGAGCGCGCGAGGCCGGCGCGATAGACATCAATACCGCCTGCACCGGATTCATCTACGGCCTCTCGCTGGCCACGGCGATGGTCGATACCGGCCAGGTCGGCAACGCCCTGGTGATCGGGGCCGAGACGATGTCGCGCATCCTGGACTGGAAGGACCGTTCCACCTGCGTCCTGTTCGGCGACGGGGCCGGGGCGGCGGTGATCGACGGTAAGGGCCGGGACCGCTCGTTCCTGGCGTTCTCGCTCGGTTCGGACGGGGGCGGCGCCGGGTCGCTCTACCGGGCCAACAGCTACGGATTGCTCGATGAGTTCGCCGGCGCCAACGGATCGATGGACCTGCAGATGGACGGCCGCAAGGTCTACAAGTTCGCGACCCGGGCCCTGACCGATACGGTCGTGGCGACCGCCGAAAAAGCCGGCGTGGCGGTGGAGGACCTGGACCTGATCATTCCGCATCAGGCCAATGTCAGGATCATCAAGTCGGCCGCCGAGCAACTTGGCGTTCCGATGGAGCGGTTCGTGGTCAACGTCGAGCGCTACGGAAACACCTCGGCGGCCTCGATCCCGATCGCCCTGGCCGAATCGGCCGCCGACGGGCGCCTGGAACAATCGGATCTTGTGATGCTGGTCTCGTTCGGGGCCGGCCTTTCCTGGGCCGGCACGCTGCTCAGGACCGGTCCCCAGCGGGACTAGGGTCCCCGGGCGCGGGGGGCGGTCAGGGGCTGATCAGGGCCCAGTCGACCAGTTTGTCGAATTCCTCGCCGCTGTCCTTGAACAGGACCAGCGCCCACTGTCCCTTGGCGCTGTCCTGGGTGGCGGGAACCGTGACCATGGTCCGGACGACGTCTTTATCGCGCAGCTCGATGATCCCGCCTAGATCGTCCTTGTCGACGAAGGGGGAGATGTTCTCCCTGAAGTCGTAGGGGAGCTGGGCCACGACGAAATAGGTCGTCGAATCATCTGAGTCGCCGGTGTAGAAGACCGGCAGGGTGACCGCGAACGACTCGCCCGGCCGGGCCCGGTAAACGCCCCGGTCCAGACCGGTAACCAGCGGTTTGCCGCCAGAATCTAGCTGCCCGGTCAGGAGCAGGGTCTGGTGCGGCTCGATCCCGGAGAGGATGTGGGCCGGGATGCTGTCCAGGTTGTAGTCGCCGCCCCTGGAATCGCGGCTGTCGTCGGGGGTGTTGACGGAAAAGTCGATCAGCACGCCGCGGTCGCGGTCGCCGACGCCGCCAAAGATCCCGCGCGGAAGGGTGCTTGCGCCCTTAAGGTGTAGCTTGGTCAGCCCGCTCAGGCCCTCGAGGTCGCCGCTGCCGAGCGCGAACGTCCGGCCGTCGTCGGTATCGACTACGTTCAGGGTCTCGATCGCCGACAGGTCTTTCAGCGTGATGTCGTCGCCCCGATGGCTGATCGACCCGATGGCGGCCAGCGCGTCCTCGATCGCGTCCTCCACCACCTCGCTGCGGTCGGAGACCAGGACCCTGGGGGCGTCGGCGTCCCGGACGATGATTTCGGCATCCGAAATGTCCAGGTCGTCCAGGTCCAGGTTCTCGCGCGTGCCGGTTCCATCGCTCCGGCTCCAGGCGTCGGCGTCGGCGTCGATTTCGAGGTCGAAGCTCCAGTCCGGATCGTTGTCGTTGTCGGATTCAACGTAAATCGGCCAGTAGTAGACGACGCTGCGCGAATCCCCGTTCAGGAGCATGTTCTGGCCGATGTCGATCAGGATTTTCTCGTCCGCATCGGCGCCGATAGTGGTGCTGACCACCAGCGATTCCTGGTCCGAATCCAGAACTCCCGGAAACGCGACCGCGACATGCCCGACGCCGTTTTCTCTGGTAGAGAACGAATGCGCCTGGAATCCGGTCCGGACCGAGCTGCCCGCCGAGAGCGCGACGCCGGTGCCAATCGGGATGTTGCGGAAATCAACGTCCGCGATCCGATAACCGGTCCCGGTCAGATCGATCAGGCGGACCTGGCCGCGCTCGCCCAGCCCGATAAGGTCCCGGGGCAGCGAGTCGGCGTTGAAATTGCTCAGCCGAAGCAGAAGCTCGTAATCGGCGTCCGAGATCGCAAATCTCCCCGGCAGTCGGCGCGCGATCGAGGAAGGCAGGGTCGAAAAATCCCAGATCGCCCAGATCGTCCAGCTCCAGCTCGTCGCAGCGGTACGAGGGCACGTCGTAATTTGCATCATCCAGCAACGCGTCGCGCAGCCAGGGCGAGAGTTCGCAGGCGCCCAGATCGGTCTGCCCGCTGGCGCCTTCCGAGAACGCAAAGCCCCAGGCCGCGGCCAGCGCCAGCGCCAGCGCGGACACCGCGGCCAGCGGTGCGCGCAACCGGTTCGTCGCATGGGCTGGGTGCATGGAAAAGCTCCGCCTGATCAACGGCGCAGGGGAGGGGGAGGTCCGTACCAAAACGCCTACAACTTAAGGATATTGGGTGCGCCCAGAACGGCGACCCGCGGCGTCCCGGCGGCGGCGGCCCGCGAGCATCGATGCCGGAGCGGCCGCCGACCTAAATCTCAGCGGTCGATGCAATTGAAAATTCAGCGGGGAACCCGCCCGGCGCACGTCGCGTCCGGCGCGCATCCGCAATACTGGGAGCGTGGACGTTTGCGGCGCAACGCCGCACGATCCGGAGTCGGCGCCGGTTGGCGACGACCATGGAATCGACCGAAGAGCCTTAAGACCAGCTAAGGATCTGTGGCGTGATTCGACTCGGCCGGCAGGGGCGATTGCCGATCGACCGGGAAGGAATCCCCGGTGATGGGGACGGCCACGCAGATGCCCTGGCGGACCTGGGCGGTCCAAATCGCCTGATCGCCGCAATCTTGGTCGCGGCCGCCCTGGCTTTATTCGCAGGCTGCGATCCTCTCGGCCGGGACGAGCGGATTTCACTGGAGGACGCGGTGGGCCAGATGCTCCTGATCGGCCTGCCCGGGGAAAGCTTGACCGAGGAAACCGCCGGCTGGCTGGACGGGATCGCGCCCGGGGGTCTGATCCTGTTCGACTACGACCTGCCGTCCGGGGGCGCCGAGCCGCGCAACATATCTTCTCCGGACCAGCTGCGCGCGTTGATCGCCGAACTGCAGGCGCAGGCCCCGATTCCCTATTTCATCGCCATCGACGCCGAAGGCGGGCGCGTGAACCGGCTAAAGCCCAAATACGGTTTTTCTGTCGAACTGCCAAGCCACGAGGCGCTCGGAGCCGGCGACCCCGCAGGCGACCCTGGCGGCGGGCGGCCGGCATGGCCGCGCAGCTGCGTCAGCTCGGCATCAACTGGAACCTGGCCCCGGTCGTTGACGTGAACGTGTATCCCGACAGCCCGGGCGATCGGAGCCCTGGGCCGGTCGTTCGGGGAGGATCCGG
This sequence comes from Chloroflexota bacterium, assembly GCA_963664795.2. Taxonomy (GTDB): domain Bacteria; phylum Chloroflexota; class UBA11872; order UBA11872; family VXNJ01; genus VXNJ01. The sequence continues at coordinate 6,277 of CAXXYJ010000021.1, forward strand.
ATTCGGTTTCCGCGCACGCGGCGGCGTTCGCCGAAGCCTTCATCGCCGAGGGGGGTCATCGCCACTCTCAAGCACTTCCCCGGGCACGGCAGCGCCGTGGGCGATACGGCACCTGGGAGTAACCGACGTAACCGACAGCTTCGAGCGCGAGAGGGAGCTGACGCCTTACCGGGTCCTGTTCGACGACGGCTACGAGGGCGCCGTGATGACCGCCCACATCGTCAACCGCAGGCTCGACGCCCAGGCTCGCCCGGCCACCCTCTCGCCGACCATCGTGACCGGCTATCCTGCGCGACGAACTGGGCTTTGACGGGCTTGTCCTATCCGACGACATGCAGATGGGGGCCATCGTCGAGCAGTACAGCCTCGAACGCGCCGCGGTGGAAGCGGTCAAGGGCCGGGGTCGACATGGTCCTGGTCGCAGGCCAGCTTTCAAACGACCCCACCGACCCGATCAGGATCAAACAGGCCCATCCTGGATGCGGTTGCCGACGGCGAAATCTCTGAAGGCCGCATTTACGAGTCGCTCGAGCGGATCCTCGCGCTCAAGCACCAGTACGGAATCAATGACCGGCCAGGCGCCGGGGGCAGTCGAACTATCTGGTGACGCTGAACCGCCGGCCTTTCGGCCCGAATAAAGTTTTGCCGCTCGAAGAGTCCCGCTCGACGCCGGGCATTGCCTCCGTACCGCGCGAATTCGGCAATCTGGGTCAACGCCGCCCGAAGTACCGGACCCGTGTTCGCGCCGCCCCGGGCCCCGTGCCGGTTAAGTTACGAGCAACTCCGGTCCGCGCATCGCCAACCGAATCTCACCGCAGAAGTGATGTTTCCCCCGTGCGACCGAAGCTAACCACCGGTCGGCGGCCGGATGTGCTCAGAGACCCCTGTCGCCCAGGAACTGGGTCAGTTGCTCTTCGCTGCGCCAGTTCGACACCAGCGTCGAGACGCCCGGCAGAATGGCGGCCGCCAGGATCGCCTTGACGAGATCCCCGGGTATGAACGGCAGCAGGCCGGTTGTCACGGCGGTCGCGGCGGCATCCCCGCGCAGGAATCCCAGCTGCCCGCTGGCGAAGACGTCCTGCCAGAACTGCGGCGTCGACGCGGAGACGTCAGCCCCGGACCACAGCAGCGCGTAGGCGGAGGCCAGCCAGGGCAAACCGACCGCGTAAATCACCGCGTTCGCGATCAGCAATGCCGCCAGCGACAGGCGGAAGTCGCGGTCCCAGCCGCGCTCGCACAACCACCCGGCCACGAACGCGGCCGGGACGAATCCGGCAAGGTACCCGTACGTGAACATCCCGCCGGTGGGGGCGAAGAACGGCAACCCGGCCGCCCCTTCAAGCAGGTAGAGAATGATCGCCGCCGCGCCGCGGGTCGACCCGAGCGTGGCCCCGATCAGCAGTACCGCGAACGTCTGTCCGGTAATCGGCACCGGCGTGAACGGCAACGGAATCGCAATCTGCGCGCAGGCGGCCAGCAGGAAGGTCGCGGCGACGATGGCGATCGCGTCGCGCAGCAGCCCCCCGGCCGGCAGCACGCGAACCACCAGCGGGCGGGCGCCGACGAACAGTCTTGGCTTGGAGATCATCGGTGCTTCCTTCCGGCGGTCAGGGCCGCTGCGGCGTCCGCGTCGGTCCGGGACCGCGGGGCGGGATCAATCCGGGTCGATTTCAACCAGCGCCATGCCCTTTTGAACCTCGGTGCCGGTATCTACAACGCTAACGACCGTTCCCGCTTGAGAGGCATGAACCTCGTTGAACACCTTCATCGCTTCCACCAGGCCGACGACCTGCCCGGCGTCGATGTGGTCGCCAACGTTCACGTAAGCCGGTTCCGTCGGCGAAGGTGAGGCGTAAAAAAACGCCGGCGATCGGCGAATCAACGCTCACCGTGTTGCTCGGCGGCGCCGCAGCCGCGGGGGCCGCGGGAGCGGCCGGCGGATTGACCGCCGCCGAGGTGCGGCGCTTCACCCCCAGCGTCAGGTCGCCGAGGGTCACCTCGATCTCCGAGATCTTGGTCCCCTGGATCTTCTCCAGCAGGTCGGCCAGCAACAGCTTCATTTGCGCCATTGGATCGGACTCGGGCGGGGCCGGCTTAAGCCCGGCTGATTACCAGCGAGACGTTGTGACCGCCGAACCCGAAGGAGTTGGAAATAAAGTGCGAAAACGCAAGGTCCCGCGGTTCGTTGGGGACGTAGTCGAGGTCGCACTCCGGGTCGGGTTCCTCCTGGTTGATCGTGGCGTGAACCGCGCCGGCGCGCATCGACAGGACGCCCACGGCCGCCTCCACGACCCCGGCCGCGCCGATCATGTGGCCGATCATCGACTTGGTCGAATTGACCACCAGGGAGCGGGCGTGCTCGCCGAACACCTGGTGGATCGCGCGGGTTTCCGCCACGTCCCCGATCGGGGTCGAGGTTCCGTGCGCATTGATGTAGCCGATGTCCTCGGGGTTAAGCGAAGCGTCCTTTAAGGCCCGCTTCATCGAAAGCGCGGCCCCGTCGCCGTCCTCGGGCGGAGCCGTGATGTGGAACGCGTCGGCGGACGCCCCGTAGCCGTTGACCGTGGCGTAGATCTGCGCGCCGCGGGCCTGGGCGTGCTCCATCGTCTCGAGCACCAGGACGCCGGCGCCCTCGGCCGCCACGAACCCGTCGCGCAGGCCGTCGAACGGGCGCGAGGCGCGGTGCGGGGAATCGTTAAAGTGCGTCGACATCGCGCGCCCCTGCGTGAACCCGGAAAGCCCGATCGGGGTGATCGCCGCTTCGCTGCCGCCGGCCAGGATCACGTCGCAGGATCCGGCGTTCAGGTGGCGCACGGCTTCGCCGATCGAATTTGCCGAAGTGGCGCAGGCGGTGACGTGGGCCATGTTGGGCCCCTTGAGCCCCAGATCGATCGCGATCTGGCCGGCGGCCATGTTGGCGATCATCATCGGGACCAGGAAGGGCGTCACTCGCCTGGTGCCGCGGTCCTCGTGGACCTTGGTCTGGGCGAACAGGGTGGCGATGCCGCCGATGCCGGACCCAACGAAAACGCCGGTCGACTCGCGGAGCTCGTCGTTTCCTTCAATATCCAGGCCGGAATCTTCGATCGCGGACCTGGCCGCGCCGACGGCAAAGTGGACGAAGGTGTCGGTCCGCCGGTAATCGCGCCCCATCACCTCTTTGGCATCGAAGTCGCGAACCTGCGCCGCCAGCTGGCAGGAATATGGCGACGGGTCGAAGTAGTCGATGCGGCCAATGGCGCAATTGCCCGACATCAGATTGCCCATCAGGGTGTCCGGGTCGTTGCCCAAGGGGGTCACCAGGCCGATGCCGGTGATCGCGATTGGTTGGCCCAATGAACCTGTCCGTTTTCTCTTCGAAACCTGAACCTTGCAGGCGGCCCAGCCGATTTTATTTGGCAATTGCGGGATGGCTCATCCCAATTCGGCCCGGCCTGCCGGAAACCTCAGGCATCGAACCGATCACGGATGCCTGCGGCGTCCTCCCTACTGCGGGCATGGATCCTGTCGGCGAGCGCCAGGGCAGCCCGCCTCCACCGCGCCGAGCGCGAATTTGAGGACCGGAGTCAGGTCGCCGCCCCGGCGGCGCGACTCGTAAAGCGCCGCCATGTACTCCTCCTGGTGCTCGTGGTGTTAGTCGGACAGGCCGGCCATCGCCAACCGGCTCACGCCGGCGGCGCGCAGCATGAACGCCTCCACGGCCCGAGCCGTCCGTCCGTTGCCGTCGCCAAAGGGATGCATCGCGCCCAGGTGGTAATGCGCGGCTATCGCCTGCACGATGCGGTCGTGGCCTCGGTATTGGCGCTCTGCGGCCGAGACCAAAGAGGCGAACGCGTTTTCGAGTTCGGCGCCGCTTTCTGCTCCCCGGCACAACGGGTCGCCGAAATTTGCCTCCACCCCGGTTCTGCGCAACGCCCCGGGTTCGCAGTGGTCGTCGTCGCCACCCGCCGACGATGCCGCGGTGTTTCGCCAGGATCAGCCCCTCATTCACCGGGCGATCCACGGGAAGTGAATCGATCCAGCGATAGGTGGAGAATGCGGCCCGGGGAGCTGGCGCTGCGAATGGGTCAGCCCGGCGACCGCAGCGGTGTCGGCGGCCAGGGCTTCTTCCTGCTCCCGCTCGCTAAAGACGGCCCGCTCGATTCGCGCCGTGCCGGCGGCTTCCAGCCGCAACTGCGCTTCGCGCACCCCGCTCGATCCGAGAAGGCAGGGTTGGCGGTTGAATGGCGATGCCCGCCGCCGTCCGCGCGCGAACGAGCGGCCCGGCGATTTCCGGGGCGCGGTAATCGATCCAGGCCCGCGGCGGCCGGTAGCGGTCGATTCTGGAGCCGGACTGCAAATCAATCCCGCGCGTGTTTCGCATTCATATCCAGTCGCCTTTCATAGGACTTGGCCCGAAACGCGATTTGATTTCCCGCTGATTTCGCACTGATGTTGGGTCCGTCGCGGCCAATTTCCGGCAAATGCTGGACCGCATCGGCCTGTCGCCACCCGCCGGAAACTGGCGCGCGGCGAGCACTTCGGTCGAACCGCAAATATCCGGAAGCCACCGGTCCAATGCTTCGAATCGAGCCCTGCGAAAAAAGAGATTTCCTCAGCCTCTGATGAGCTTGCTGCCGGTGGCGATCAGGACCACCGGGACCAATGCCGCGATCAGATTCCAGAGGACTTCCGCCTGGACGGTCGGGTACTGCCCGGCTTCAAGGATCAGCAGCCGGATCCAGTTATGGAAGAACCAGATCACGAGCACGAAATTGGCTGTCTAGCCGGCAATAGTTGCCGACCCAAGGGACCAGCTCGCCGGCGTTTTGCTGCCGCGCGAACGCGGCGTTTGCGACCAGGGCCGGCCACGATCAGGAAAGCAGTGAAGTAATTGAACACGTTCCAGACCTGCCCGGAGCCCTCGTACAGGGCCGAGAAAACGTACTGGGCCGTGTACGCGACCGAGTACAGGACAAGCACCGCCCCGGCGGCGGTCCGGACCGCCCCGGGAATGTTCTCTAAATTCAAGTCCTGGCTCCCCATCCGGCGATTACGGCAGGGACGGGCCGTAGGTGCCGGCGCCGATGATCACATCGTCTATCCGGACCACCCAGACCTGCCGGTTTTCTTCCGCGCCGGTCTCCGGATCCTGCTGCGTGTAGCGCACCCATTCCCCGTCGGCGTCGGCCCGCTCGCGCATCTCCCGGGCAAACTTCTTCCCGTCAAGGTCCGTCAAGCCTTCGGCGCTGGCGCCGCGCAGCCGGGGCTTTGACGGATGGGTCAGGTACGTCAGGTCATCGGCCCTGGCCACGAAAACGTACGACTCGCCCCGCGTAAAGCGCGGGTCGGACTGCAGGATGTCGAGGCGGTCCGCTTCGTTCTGCCAGACGCCCAGGGCGTCGTTGACCACGTGCTTGATGTAGCGCTCATCGCTCAGGTAGTAGCCAACCGTGAACAGCAGGCCGTCAAACAACCGGGAGTAAGCGCGCTTGGGTTCGGGCAGGCCGTTAGCCGGGTTGATGTACCGGTACAGGAGCCAGGTGCCTTCTTCGGATGCGAGACGAATCCCGTCGACGACCAGCTCGTAGCCGTCCGAGTCGATCAGGGGGCTCAA